>JASJAR010000011.1 GCA_030066905.1 Paracoccaceae bacterium
CGCACAGCGCCATCGGGCACAAGGTCCCGGCGGAGCTGATGAAATCAGCGCACGACACCAGCCCGTGCACCTGATCGAAGGGCGGAAACTCTGACAACGGCCGAGGGCGCGTTGGGTAGCACATCACGCCGTGTGTGGCGGCGGTATATAAATGCGGTATGTTTTGGGGGCATGTTGGTATGAAAACCAGTGCAAAGAGAAAGACGTCTGTCACGCTCGACGCCGGTGCGCTGGACAGCGCGAAGGAGCTGGACATCAACGTTTCGGCCGTTGCCGAGGCGGCCCTTGTCAAGGCGATCGCCGAGGCGCGCCAGCAACGTTGGCTTCAGGAGAACGCCGACGCATTTGCTGCGCAGGCAAGCTGGCACGAGCGCAACGGACATCCCCTAGCTGAGATTATGTCGGGGCCAGCGGGGTCATCTCGGAACAGCTGACACGCTACGATGTCGCGGAATACAGCGGCGTCTCGATGGTCGTCGTCGAAAGTGACCTTCTGCCGCCAGACCCGTCTGTCGTCGTGATCCCGCTTCTGTCGGACTACCCCGCTGTCCGGCAGCTCAATCCCGAGATCGAGCATGACGGCCGCAGATACATACTCGCGACGCGTCTTATTGCAGCCGTACGCCGGAGGAGTTTGCGCCGGACCGGAAATGCAGCGGCCCAAGCTGATGAGATAACGCGCGCGATGGATGTGCTCATGGCAGGCGTTTAGCGCATTCATGGCGGCGACCCACACGGTCTGGCGAGTGGCCGAATGGTATCCGCCGGCGCTCAGGCGTCAGGCGTGTTGCGGTGCAACCCAATCCCGCTCGCGCGCCGTCCCTGGGCCTAGGCAGCTATCCTTGAGCCAGATTAAACATTGGGTCACGTTGTCAGACCAGTTCCGCTCATGTCCCCTCCGAGCTACTCCAGGGCCTCTTTCCCCCGTTTCAGGGTGTCCCTTACGAACGCATCAAAAGCCTTGCTCTCCGCCGTGTAGAGCCCGTGCTTCAGCGCGTTCTGATTGCCCCTTGGCGCGCCAGAGCCTCTGGCGCCGCCATGCATGCGGCAGCGTGTCTTGCCGTGGACGGCGGGCGCCTGGCAGGGCGTGCCGCGCCTTGTCTTGGCGCCGCAGCGGGGGCTCTCTCGCATCGGCCGGGTGTTGCGTTGATGAGATCCGCTCATCAGCGCCGCCGGGTCTTTGCCCGCGTCTTCTGGGACAGATCAATTGTCTGGTCTGAAGCTTGTTCAATCTCCGCAGCCGCGATCGGATCTTGAGATGCCGACCCGGGATCCGAGGCCTCCGGGGCAGGGGAGGCGTTCCTTGAGGCCACACTGGAAGATCCCGCCTCCACATTTCCAACGATGGCCTGCCCCCCGGCCTCTACATGCACATGCTCCACGGTCACCTTCTGCTGCCCCTTGCCTTTCGACTTCTGCAGGGTCCTGAACTGTTTTTCATAAAGCGCCATGAGCTGTGCCGCGTGCTTGAGCGCCATATTGCGACCCTCGAAGGTTTGGTTGGGCAGCATCGCGCGGCGCAGGCACTCCATGGCGGCCTCATGTGTCCCCACCATCTGCTGCGCCAGCATGGCTTCGCCCGTATCACGAGGTTCAAGCCCCTCATAAAGTTCGATGGCACGGGCGAGGCGCAAATGCTTGTCTTCCTCGCTCATACCCTCAGGCAGCCACAAAAGGCGTTGAAGCTCCGCGATGCGGCTGCCCAGGCGGATCTCTGGTGATAGCCCCAACCCCTTGTTAACCATCTTCGGATCCGCGATCCTATGCGGGGCATCGTCTGCTTTCGAGAGCTTCAGTTCAGGTTGTTTTTTCGACGTGTCACCCATGACCGCCTCCGGAGCCAGTCGCACAATACATAGCGTAAGCGGGCGACTGCGTCACAACAATTCGGGCTGGCTGGACAGTTGTTTACTACTGTGTGTGGGGTTGTTTTTCGGAATTTTCGCGCAATCCCCCCACCTTGTCGCGACGTCCCCCTGTTCCCGCGTCTGATACTGGCCTGATACATCTGAAAAAAGCAGGCTGTCGGGCCTGTTCCGCGGTCTGTTTTCTTGGGTTATACGGCGGACTCAAGCGCCCGATAACGCCTGTCCCTACCCAGGCCCTGGCGCCGACGCCCAGACGTTGTGCTCGGCCTGCTCGAGGTAGCGCATTAGGACATTCACCGACTTCCATCCTCCCGCGCGCATAATGGCGGCCGTGTCGAAGCCCCGTCTCAAGAGATCCTGCGCGGCCCCGACCCTCATCGAGTGCCCGCTGAAGGCACTGATGTCGTCTAGATCAAGCCCTGCACACTCCGCAGCATGTTTCACGAGCCTCTTGACTGTCGTGGTGCTGAGATCGCGGTCGACGGGTCGGTCCTGGTAGACGGGACAGAAGAGCCAGTCGATGTCGGGCCCGCGGCGCTCGAGCCACGCGCGAACAAGCTCCGCCGTTTGCGGCGACGTAAAGGCGATGCGCCCCGCCCCGAACGGATCGGCCTTGCTCCTGCGGATCAGCACTTGGAACGTGCCGTCCGCGCGCTCCTCGAGGTCGTCAGTCCGGAGCGCCACCAGTT
The DNA here is from genome assembly GCA_030066905.1 of Paracoccaceae bacterium. GTDB lineage: Bacteria > Pseudomonadota > Alphaproteobacteria > Rhodobacterales > Rhodobacteraceae > JASJAR01. The sequence continues at coordinate 2,558 of JASJAR010000011.1, forward strand.
CCGAACGGCGCGAGAGAAGCTCGTAGCCAAGCGACAGCATGGCGCGATTACGGAGACCGAGGACGGTGTCCGGCTGTGTCGCGAGGAAGAGGTCGAGGTAGTTACGGGTCAGGCCCTTCGCCTGTTTCGGGCGGATGGCCTTGCCGCGGCGCACCCGCCGGAGCGAGAGGTTGATGTCTTCGTCGCGCGTGGGGTCCGGCAGGCGCAGCAGGCGGTGCACCTTGCGGATCGCGTAGAGGCGCCGGCGCACGGTCGAGGGCGCCCTGGTCCGACCCTGGTCCTCGAGGAAATTACAGAGCGTTGCGACCTCTGTTGGGAATGGGACGAGGTCGCGCGCGTCACACCAGGCCACGAACGCCTCGACATCCGCGCGGTAACTGCGCATGGTGGACGGCGCGTAGGCGCCAGCGAGGCGTTGGAATTCGGAGCGCCAGCTGACTTCAGATGCGATTGGATGGGCCATATTTGGCACTATAAGGACAAGTATCGAATAGTCAATGGTTACAGGAAACCAAATTCGGGTGGCTCGATTTGCGCTCCGGTGGTCGATCCTAGGACTGAGCGAGAAAACCGGTGTCTCCGTCCGTACAATTAAGCGCATTGAGGCCGAAGATGGCGTTCCCTCCACCGGAGCGAATACACTTCAGGAGTTGCAGGTAGTACTCGAAGCCGCCGGCATTGAGTTCATCGGCAGCCCGGACGACCGGCCGGGCATTCGCATCACGTCACCTAGGTCACACACGGACTGAGCCCGACACTGACGGCTACTGGCTAACCTACTCCAGCACCTCCCGGCCGCGTTTCAGAGTGCGCCGCACATAGGCGTCGAACGCGCGCGCTTCCGCCGTATACAGCCCATGTTTGAATGCATTTCGATTGCCGAGCGGCGCACCGGACCCCTTGGCGCCGCCATGCATGCGACAGCGACGTTTTCCGGTGACGGCCGGAGCCTGGCAGGGCGTGCCCTTGCGCGTTTTCGCGCCACAGCGCGGGCTGGCGCGCATCGGCCCGGTATTGCGCGCGTGTCCGCCTGTCATCGTCCACGACCTCGTGTCGTGTTCGGCGACCGTTCGGCGAAGGGAGCGGGCGCGTCCGGTGAGTTCTCCAGTGCCGGCGATGTGGACGCTACCGCCTTCGTTTGCCCCGACCGACGAGTCGGCGGCGCGCCGGCCTCCACATTGCCGACGATGGCCTGTCCGCCTGCAGCGACATGGACATGCTCCACCGTCACCTTCTGCTGGCCCTTCCCTCGGGACTTGTTCAGGGCACTCATCTGCTTCTCGTAGAGCGACATCAGCTTGCTTGCATGCCTCAATGCCATGTCGCGGCCCTCAAAGCTCTGATTGGGCAGGGCCGCGCGGCGCAGGCATTCCAGCGCCGCGTGATGCGTGCCTACCATCTGCTGCGCCAGCATCGCCTCCGCGCCGTCCGTCGGCGCGAGGCTTTCGTAGAGCTCGATGGCCCGGGCGAGCCGGACAGTGATCTCATCCTCGCTGAAGCTCTCGGGCAGGTAGAGAAGCTGCGTGATTTCGTTGATCCTATGGGAGACGCGAACGTTGTCCTTCACGCCGAGCGCATTGGACATCGCTTCGGAGCCGGGCACGCCATGCGCCGCGCGCAGCGCCTCGGCATGCTCCGGCACAATCGTTCTTTTCATCTCGTCGGCCATGGCGGACCGCGCGTCTGTCCCGCGGGATAGATAGTCAGATTGGCGACGAGAATCCACCATCTGAGGGGCGAAGCGGCAGAACGAGCCTACTGTGCTAGGGGTTGTTTTCGAGTTTCGTCGTTTTGCCCCCCCACCCCCGGTTCGTGGGTCTGTGCAAAGGCCCGATAACGTGAACTCGTAGGCACGCAACAGGACCGGTTCGCCCGGCGACCGCTTTCGCTGTTCTCAACCCACAGGCTCCACGCCAGAGTGCAATCCGTTCGCATTTGCGCATTGAGGTTGGAGACGCCAGCGCACTAGGTTGCGACGCGGGTTCCTATACCGCCCCTTTGGGTTTTCATGCGCATTTCAATCATCACCGCCGTCCGTAACCGAGCCGACACGATCCGGTCAGCCATCGAGAGCCTTCAGGCGCAGACCCACACGGAACTCGAACACATCGTCATGGACGCGGTCTCGACCGACGGCACGCTCGACATCGTCAAGCGGTTTTCAGATGCGCGCACGGCCGTTCACAGCGCTCCCGACGATGGCATCTATGACGCCTTGAATAAGGGGAAATCGCGCGCCACCGGCGATGTGGTCGGGGTCCTGCACTCCGACGATTTCCTTGCCGATCCCCATGCCCTAAGAAGGGTGGCCGGGGCGTTCGACGATCCCCGCGTCGACGCCGTTTACGGCGATCTCCACTACGTCTCGAAAGACAACCCTGACCGCGTCGTCCGCAACTGGCGCTCGGGCGCGTTCCGGCCCGAGGCCCTGCGCTGGGGATGGATGCCGCCGCATCCGGCTCTGTTCCTCAGGCGGCGCGTGATCGAGCAGCACGGCCTCTACGATACCAGCTTCCGCATCGCCGCCGATTACGACGCGATCCTGCGCTATTTCAGCCAGCCTGGTTTCCGGGCGGTCTACGTGCCGCAGGTCTTCGTCAAGATGCGGGTTGGGGGCGAAAGCAACCGCTCCCTCGAAAGGATCCTTCTCAAGAGCCGCGAGGACTACCGCGCGCTTCGGAAGAACAATGTTGGCGGTGTGGCCACGCTTCTGTCAAAGAACGCCCGCAAAGCTACGCAATTCCTTCGCTGAGCGACATACATTCGAACCAAGGGTTGAGATGACCAAACGCGCACTCGTCACCGGCGTCACCGGCCAGGACGGCTCCTACCTTGCGGAGTTCCTCCTCGCGAACGGCTACGAGGTCCACGGCATCAAACGCCGCGCCTCGCTCTTCAACACCCAGCGGATCGACCACATCTACGAAGATCCCCACGATCCCCATCCGCACCTCAAGCTGCATTACGGTGACCTCACCGACACTTCGAACCTCACCCGGATCATGCGGGAGGTCGAGCCCGACGAGGTCTATAACCTCGGCGCCCAGAGCCATGTCGCGGTGAGCTTCGAGGCCCCGGAATATACCGCCGATGTCGATGGGATCGGCACCCTTCGCTTGCTCGAGGCGATCCGATTTCTGGGGCTCGAGACGAAAACCCGCTTCTACCAGGCCTCGACATCGGAACTCTACGGCCTCGTCCAGGAAACGCCTCAGACGGAACGCACGCCGTTCCATCCGCGCTCGCCCTACGCGGTGGCAAAGCTCTACGCCTACTGGATCACGGTGAACTACCGCGAGGCCTACGGGATCTATGCCTGCAATGGCATCCTCTTCAATCACGAGAGCCCCCGACGCGGTGAGACATTCGTGACGCGCAAGATAACCCGCGGCCTCGCGAATATCGCGCAAGGTCTCGAGGAGTGCCTCTACATGGGCAATATCGACGCCCTCCGCGATTGGGGCCATGCGAAAGATTACGTCCGAATGCAATGGATGATGCTCCAGCAGGACGCCGCAGAGGATTTCGTCATCGCGACGGGCCAGCAGTACTCGGTCCGGCAATTCATTACATGGGCCGCCGAAGACCTCGGCATCCATCTCCGTTTTGAAGGCAAAGGCACCGAAGAGCACGCCATCGTCGAGGCTGTGACGAGCGACCGCGCCCCCGCAGTGAAGCCCGGTGACGTGATCATGAGGATCGACCCCCGCTATTTTCGGCCAGCGGAAGTGGAGACACTTCTCGGCGATCCGACCCATGCGCGCGAAAAACTCGGGTGGGAGCCGGAAATCACCGCCCGCGAGATGTGTGCGGAAATGATCGAGGAAGACCTCAAAGCCGCCCGCCGGCATGCACTTCTGAAAGAACACGGTCTCGAATTGCCGGTCTCAAGCGAGACGTGAAGGGGCGACGATGAAGATCTTTCTCGCAGGCCATCGTGGCATGGTCGGCTCGGCCATCGAGCGCCGTCTCAAAGCGGCGCGCGCCGACGCCGAGATCGTCACGCGGCGCCACGATCAACTCGACCTCACCGACCAGGCGGCGGTTAGGAGGTTCCTTCACGATCTGCGGCCCGACGTCGTGATCCTTGCCGCCGCCAAGGTGGGAGGGATCCACGCCAACAACACCTATCCTGCCGAGTTCATTCGCGAAAACCTGATGATTGCGTCGAACGTGATCCATGAGGCCTGGGCCGCAGGCGTAGAGCGCCTGCTGCAGCTCGGTTCCTCCTGCATCTACCCCAGGGACGCCCCGCAGCCGATGCGTGAGGACGCGCTTCTGACTGGGCCGCTCGAGGCCACGAACGAGCCCTACGCCATCGCCAAGATCGCCGCGATCAAGCTCTGCGAAAGCTACAATCGTCAATACGGCACCGACTATCGCAGCGTGATGCCGACGAACCTCTACGGTCCCGGCGACAACTTTCACCCCGAGAACAGCCATGTTCTGCCGGCGCTGATCCGACGATTTCACGAGGCGGCGCAGGCCGGGGCAGGGGAAGTTGCAATCTGGGGCAGCGGCATGCCGCGACGGAAATTCCTTCATGTCGATGACATGGCCGAGGCCTCGCTCTTCGTCTTCGACCTGTCGCGCGACGTCTACGAGGCCAATACCGAGCCGATGCTGAGCCATATCAACGTCGGCACCGGTCAGGACATCAGCATCCTAGACCTCGCCGAGATGGTGGCCCAAGTTACCGGCTTTAAAGGAAGGATCGTCACCGATCCCTCGAAGCCCGATGGGACGATGCGCAAACGCATGGATGTCTCGCGACTGGCGGCGATGGGCTGGGTGGCGAGGATAGGGCTCAGGGAGGGGGTCGAGGAAACATACCGGTGGTATCTCGACCACGCCGAGAACGTGAGGGCCTGACCGGCCGGCTACAAAGGGCGCGGGCCGCCCGAACTCCCTCAAGAAAGGACCGGATAACCTCGAGCCTGCGGGAGTGCGGGTCACGATGACTGAGAAGATGGAGGTCGCGGCCGACTTTGTTGCATGCTCGTAATTCCGCAATCAAGTTGCCCGACTTCGGCGCGGATTCTCAACGACCCGATCGCCGCACGCCTAAACAAACCACTATCTGACTGCCCCATGAACTGGGCCAGCAAATCCCCGCCCTCACCCCTCCCGCACCCCCTTTGGCCAGGCATGGGCCCAGCCAATCCCCAGCACGAACGCGAAAAGCGCCGCCGCCGCCGGCATCTGTAGGCTGAAATCCACCAGCGAATGCGCCCCCCCGATGACGACGAAGACCATCGCGACAATCGGATAGAGCCGGTTGCGGCGCCGGATGAGGCTTCCCCGGAGCAGCACCGCCGCAACCCAGGCGAGGGCGATATAGAAGGCGAGCGCCGCGGGGAGGCCGAGTTCCCAAAGGTTTTCAAGATAGGAACTGTGGGCCCGGGTCCAGTCGGTGGCAGCGGCTTCCAGGGGCACGAGCGGGCGGAACGTGTCCTGGAACGCTCCGAGACCATGGCCGAGGAGGAGGCGCGCATCGAGATTTGCAAGCATCTCGCGGTAGACGACGAAGCGAAGATCGCTGTCGGTCGCGACGATCCGGGAGAACACGTTCTCCGATAGCGCCGTCGCGAAGGCGCCCAAGAGAACGAGCAGTGACAGCCAGACGGCACTGGCGCGTCGCCGGTCGCGCCGGAAGACGATGACGAGCACGACGAGCCCCACAAGTCCGGCGGCGACGCCGGCCCGGCTGGCCGTCAGCAAGAGGGCGGAGAGGCAAACCGCGGCGCCGAGCGCGAAGACCCAGGCACCCGAGAAGAACCGCTCGATGAGGGTCCGGAGCGCGCGGTGGCGGCTATCGCCCTCGGCACCGCGCGCCCGGACGAGATGGAGATAGACGCCGAGGTTCGCCACGAGCCCGAAAGCGGCATAGGTGGCGTAGGAATTTCTGTTGATGAAGGTGGCCGAGACGTTCGACGTCGCCTGTTCGCCCAAGACCGGATTCACACCGGAGACGACGGCCCAGAGCCCGAAGGCGGCAAGCCCGAGCGAAAAGATCGCAAAGCCTTTCAGAAAGGCGAGCGCGCGGGTGGCATTGATCGCGGCCTGGGCGGCGATCCAGAAGACCATCGCGTAGGTCGCAAACCGAAGGACTGTATGCTGGCCTGCCGCTGGCGTCGCCGAGACGGTCGCGGTGTCGCCGGGCACGCTTCCCCAGAAGGGATGGCCCCAGGCGGACGGCAGGATGTCGAGGGTCTGGAGCAATCCCCAGGCGAGAGCGGCGAAGTAAAACAGCGCCGGCGCGACGAGCCTCGGAGCATGGGTCGGCATGCCGCGGATCAGTCCCAGCAGGAGTTGGGCTGAAAAGAGCGGGATGACGAGGACGGCGAGCAGCGTCCAATAGACCGGGGCATTGCCGCCGTAGAACACCACTAGGACGAGAACTACGGCGAGTGTCGCCCACCCGATCGCCCCTTGCGCGAGGGACAGGGGCGGCGACCGGCGCACGGCGTATTCGACCATCTCAGCGCGCCCCCCGCCGTGTATCAGTCGACGTAGTAATTCCGGTAGCGGCCGCGATAGCTGCTGTAGCCCTCATAGGCGTAGCGCGCGGCCTTCTTTTCGTTGATCATCGACAGAACGACCCCGGCAATGGGCGCGTTGATCTTGCGAAGCTCCTTCAGCCCTTCGAGGACCGCGCCGCGCGGAGTGTGATCCCAGCGCACGACATAGACCACCACATCGGCATGGGCCGACAGAATCCGCGGATCGGCCACCGCGAGGGCCGGGGGCGTGTCGAGGATCACAAGGTCGTAGGTCGCCTTCAGCTTCTCGATCAGCTCATCGAAGCGTTTCGAGGACAGGATATCTGCGGCATTGACGGTCGAGCGCGGCTCGGTCGGCTTCGTCATGAGAACGTGGAGTCCCGATTCCCCGTCGCGGTGGATCGCTTCTTCCAGCGTCGCGGTGCCCTCGATGGCCGAGAGAAGTCCCGGCTCGTCGTCGTCCCCGCCGAGGAGTTCGGCGAGGGCCGGAAGCCTGAGGTCGCAATCGACGATCACCGCGGACTTGCCCATCTGACGGCTCGTCAGGGCCACGAGTGTCGCTGTGGTGGATTTGCCCTCCCGCGGCACAGATGAGGTGAACATCACGACCTTTGGCGGAGCGTCCACATTGGAAAACAGAATGCTCGTTCGGAGGCTGCGCACTGCCTCGGCAAGGCTCGATTTCGGCTTGTCGCGGAACCGTTCGAGGACCGTCGTGCGGCGCAGGCGCCGGCCGACGGCGGGGACGATGCCGAGCACCGTCTCGCCGGTCATCTGCTCGAGATGCGGCGCGGAGCGGAAGGTGTTGTTGAGCTTGTCGAGAAGGAAGATCAGCCCGATGCCCGCCAGTGCACCGGCTATAAGCGAAACCGCCATCGTTCGGCTCTGACGCTGGGTCTGCGGGAATATCGGCGGTTCGGCGGGTGTCAGAATCCGCGCCCCCGGTTCTTCGAGCTTCTCCTGTTCGGCCGTCTCCTGAAGCCGTGCCAGCAGGTTCTGGTAGAGCACCCGGCTCGCATCGGCTTCCCGTTCAAGCTGGCGGATGGTGACCTGGTCGCGGGCCTGTTCGAGGGCGAGGCTTTCGAGCTCACGGACATCCGTCTCGATATCGGCCTCCTCGGCCTTCAGCGCATCCCATTCGACCCGCGCGGCCTCGACGATCCGGGAGGCCTCGGCGACGATCCGTTCTCGGACGATCTCAAGCTGGGTATCGACATCGTCGAGCATCGGGTGCGGCGCGGTGACCTGGCGTTCGAGCGAGGCGCGGCGCAACAGGAGCGAGGATTCCTCGTCACGGAAGCGGTTCATCTGGCTTGAAGCCCGAAACTCGGGGATCGCGCCGTAATCGGTCTCCTCTTCGACGGCCGCCTTGAGCCGTTCGTAGCGCGCCTCCGCGGTTCGGGAGGCATTCCGGGCCACCGACAGCGTCGCGTTGAGCGATTGGAGCTGCTGGTTCGTGATCTCGAGGCTCTGGCCGGCTTCCAGCGAGAGCGTGGCGCGGGCCGTCTCCACCGCCTCCTCGGCGACCTGCACCCGGTCGGCCAGTTCGTCCACTCGTCCGCCAAGCCAGTCCGACGCCGCTCGCGTCGCCTCGAGATTGGCCTCTAGCTTGTCGACGATGTATTGCTCGGCGAAGGTGTTGGCGACGAGCGCTGCCGTGCGGGGGTTGCCGGAGACGACCGCGATCTCGATCACCCGAGAAGAGGGCACCGGTTGCAGTGACAGCCGGGCGAGCACGTTCTGCACCACGATCCGGCGTTCGATATCGGCGATCTCGGCGGGGTCGGGCGCGGCTCCCGGCGGGGCAGGGGGCTCGATGAGCCCGAAGTCCCGCAGACCCTCCCACACCCATTCCGGCACGGTGACGGCATCGCGCACCCGGTCCAGGAGCGTCTCCTCGACTGGTCGCAGGCGAGGGTTGAACTCCGGGTTGCGGTCGAGATTGAGCTCATCGACCACCTTCTCGACGAGATTGGTCGAGCGCAGGATTTCGATCTGGTCCTGCAAGGCATCCTGCGTAATCGGCACCGTCGCGGCCCCGCCGAGATCGATGATGTCGCCGCCGGGCTGGTCGAACATGACCTTCGCGCCGGCGCGGAACACCGGGTCGTACTGGGTTGAGGTCAGAAACCCGAAGACGCCGCCGAAGATCAGGCAGATGAGGATGATCCACTTGCCGCGCCAAAGCCGTGCGAAAAGCGCGCGGATGTCGATGTTGATGTCATCGTCGTCCTCGGGCAAATAGCCCGGTGCGAGCACCTGCTGGACGGGTAGCTCGGAGATCCGCTTGTTCTCTTTCATGGCACTTTGCAAAACCGAAACTCTGACTGATTTGGCGACCTAATCCCGAAAGCCCTCGCAGGTAAACCGAGCCGGTGCCGGAAAAAACGGCAATGACCCGGGGCCGGCGACGAGCAATACAGCATTCGACCCCTGTTGGTTAGCAGAGAACGGAAAAAGAAGCGAAGTGTTGCGGACGAAATCGTCAGGAAGTAGACTATCCTCGATAGAAAAGGTGTTTGTGTCATGAAGTCGCTTTCCGTTCTCGCCGTCTCTGGGGCTCTGATGTTCGCGCTGGCTGGGCCGGCTACGGCCACGGGTGACTGGCAGAAACGCCTTTGCGACTATCTTCGCGACCGGCTCAACGAAACGCTCGTCGCCTACGAGAGCACCGGGCCGGACGATCATCGCCATGAGTATCTCAAGCACCGCTACCGCACACTCGAGCATCGCATCCGCTACTATTGCGCGATCTATCACGATGACGACCCGACGAGCCCCGCGCATAACAAGACCGGGTATGAGTGGGAGCAGACCTGGGCCGCGCTGCACGACGATTGACGTCGAGCGCCCCGGCGTTAGCCGGGTTCTTCAGTAAGGCCGGCCCGCTCGGCATCGGTGCGAAGGGTCGGCACGCCTTCCATCAATATCGCGAAGTAGCGCGCATCGTAATGACGAAGCGTAGCAAGGTCCGTCGCAACAGCGTCCAATGCTTCGCCATCGTCCCTCCAGCCCGCCGGCCGCGCGCCGTCGAGCGCTTCGACGAGGCCCAACCGGTCGATGGTCTCACCGAAGTTATGAGGTGAGAGCCGCCAGCTCGCCCTCAACGCGGTCTCGGCGCCTGCGGCGTCCCCGGCCAGAAATCGGGCCCAGGCAAGTGCTGTCCAGGTATCGACCTTGCCCGGGCGCAGGGTGAGGCTCCGCTCGAAATGGCCGGCCGCGAGTGTCACCCGTTCGAGAAACGTCTGGAATGCGGGGAGCTCGGTCTCGCCTGTCATCAACGCCAGATCGTCGCCGCGGAGAAAGCCGTAGCCGACCTGAAAGCGGTATTCGCCGGCATCATAGAGCGCGGGGCTGACGGGAACCCGCCAGTCGCCCAGCACGGTGTCGACCCGAAGCTCGGGGTTGAAGGCCGGCGCCTGCCGCATGACAAGCGTCATGGACGCCAGAGCCAAAGCGAGAAAGGCGAAGGCCGTCAGCATGAGCGTGGCCTGCCGCACGCCGGTCACACCTTGCTGACCGAGAGAAACGAAACGCCCGCGTCGAGCCGCACCGCCGTCAGGACGCCCGAATAATAGGCACCGGTGTCGACGCAGACCCGGCCCCGACGGTCGACCGGCGTGGGATCGTCGAAATGGCCGTGCACGATGAGCTTTCCGGGAACCGGCGTGTCCGACGCCGAGGTGGGATGCCCCCAGAGCATCGCCTTTTCATTGCGCATCGCCGAGGCGTCGCCGGGGTCGATCCCTGCATGGGTGAAGATCACGTCGCCGTCGCTGGTATGGCAGGGAAGCGACTGAAGAAACGCCACATGAGGCCCCATCGCCTCGAGAAGCGCGGCGCGCAGATCGAAAATCTCGTCCACCGAGGGCTGCCGCGAGGGCAGTTTGACGCCGTAATCCGCCAACGTCTGCCGCGCCCCGAACTCCAGCCAGTTCTGGCCTGCAAGCGGGGCGGCAAGGAATTCGAGCAAGGCGTCTTCGTGGTTGCCCCGCAGGATCTTGACACCCTGCTCATTCTCGGCAGCCAGCGAAACCAGCGCCTCGACAACGCGGGCCCCATGGTCGCCGCGGTCGATGTAGTCGCCCAGAAAGACGATCCGCACCCGGCGTCCGTCGGAAAACCATGATGCGTCTTCGACGATCTTTTCGAGAAGCGCCATCATAAGATCATGGCGCCCGTGAATGTCGCCGATCGCATAGACCCGCGACGACGGGTCGACTGCCGGTCGTGTGCCGGGCGGGCTTGGTGCCGTCAATTCGTTGTGTCGCAACATCGGTCCCCGTTAGCATGTCGGGTTGGCCGCCGCCAAGGAACGGAGTGTTTCCCGCTCGGCGATGTCGCCGGGGAGCTACAAGCCATGGTTGCGCCGGCAGGCCAGTTCGCACAATAAATGAATCGCGCGTCACCAAAAGGCGCGATGGTCCGACGGTTCAACCGCGGCAAGTCTGGGGGATGGTGTGTTGGTGCGAAGTTTTCCGCTGATCGTTTTTTCTATGCTCACGCTCGCCGCATGCGTGGGAGGGGGGCCACGAACCTCCGCAATCGTAAGCGGATCGGACGCGACCGTCGCGTCGCGCTCGGAACCGGCGCCTTACGTGCTCGTCGATGTCGACGAAGCGGTTGCCGCCACGATGACCCGCTCGCTCGATGTCGCACCGCGCTTTTTTCCCGACAGCCAGCCGCAGGAAGTGGTGATCGGCACCGGGGACACGTTGCAGATCAGTATCGTCAGTTCCAGCGCAACGGGCTTTCTCGACTTCTCAAGTTCCTCGATCTCGCCGATTTCCTCGACGACGCTGCCACCCCAGACCGTGCGCGGCGCCGGAACCGTCAACGTTCCCCCCGTCGGGCGCGTCCTTGCCAGCGGTCGGACGATCCAGAGCTTCGAGAACTTCCTCGAAACGCGCCTCGGTGAAGTCCTCGTGGAACCCTCGGTGATCGTCGAGCTTGTCGACCGGCAGAGCGCGCGGGTGAACATTGTCGGCGAGGTCGGTGCCCCCGGACGGGTGCCGCTGACTGAGGTCAACACCCGGCTGGTGGATGTCATATCCGCCGCTGGCGGCCCCAGCGGGCGCACCGAAGACCTCGTCGTGCGTCTCAGCCGGGGTGGCGACACCCGCACCGTCACACTCGCGCAACTCTTCGAAAGCCCGCGGTACAACGTCATCGCGCGGCCGGGGGACGTGTTGGCGCTGGAGCGGTCTGACCGAAAGTTCACGGTTCTTGGTCAATCCGGCAACCAGACGCTCCGCTTCGACGAGCAAAACGTCACCCTGGCCGAAGCGTTGTCCCAGGCCGGCGGCATCCAGAGCCCCAGCGCAGACCGCAGCGGCGTGTTTCTCTACCGCCGCGCCCCGCGCGACGTCATCAGCTCGCTCGGCGCCGATTTGTCCGAAATTCCGGGTGCCGAGATCACCACCATCTTCCGGTTCGACTTCTCGCAACCGACATCGCTTTTCGCCGCCAATGCATTCGAGGTGGCTGATGGCGACATTCTCTACATCTCGGACAGCGTCAACGAGGAGGTCTCCAACGCGATCTCGACGCTGACCAATTTCGTACCGGCTCCGGTCGAGTTCTCCAGGGATGCCATATTCAACTAAAGCGGTATCGGTGTGGGCCAGCGGCACGTTTCTACAGCGAATCGGTCGCTGGTGCGGTTCGGCACGACTGTGCGTCAGTTGGTGGATAATTGTGGGTACATGCACAGCTAGAAACCGAAGTTGCCTACGATGACCGCGCTCGCTCAAAAATTGAGCAGGATTGCCGGCGGCAATCTGCCCGCTCGGGGCCAATCGGGGCATTCCGAGTTGTTTCGTTCTCGCTTCGCGCCACACCGTTGAGTTGTTGCCAAACTTGGTTATTACTAACTTAAGCGTTGGTAACGATTACTTCGAGGGGTAACTTGTGGCTTACGAAACGTCCGGCAACGTCGGTGAAAGCCGGCCTGTTGCAAGTGACTTTGAGCGCATTCCCATGGCCCGGTGGTCGTGGCGCTTCAAGGTGTTTAAGTCTGTCATCGATGTCACTGCAGCGCTCGTCGCCCTCCCGATCGTCGGGCTTCTGGCGGTCGTGCTTCTGATCCTCAATCCGATCTTCAATCCAGGCCCGCTGTTCTTCCGTCAGGACCGCATGGGCCTTGGCGGCAGGACCTTCGGGATGTGGAAGTTCCGCACCATGACGCCTTGCGAGACCGGTCTCCGGCGCCACGGCGAGCCGGTCGAAGAGCACCGCATCACGCCGCTCGGCCGCATCCTGCGGCGTCTGCGGATTGACGAGTTGCCGAACTTCTTCAATGTCTTGGCCGGCGAAATGAGCCTCGTGGGTCCGCGGCCGGACGCCGCCGCCCATGCCGAGCACTTTGTGCAGGAGATCCCTTATTACCTCGACCGTTTTCGCGTGAAGCCGGGGATCACCGGGCTCGCACAGATCCGCATGGGCTATGCCGCCGACGAGGGCGAAGTGCGCAAGAAGGCGCGCTACGACCGGCTGTATGTCCGGAAGTCCTGCGGGCGGATGGACCTCTTCGTGATCGCCGCCACCTTCGCCGTCATGATCACCGGCTTCGGGGCACGTTAAGGTATGGACGGTGGTTACATGGCGCCCCGCGACGGGGGCGCATCCTCTGTACCCGTGCAAAACGGCGCCTGGTATGCGCTGCAACTAAGGCCCGGCGGTCTTGAGCGGGCTCAGACGAACCTCGCGCGACAGGGCATCGGATGGCTGATGCCTCAGCGGCCGCGAACGACTCGGCGGGCGGGCCGGCATATCAACGTGATGCGCCCGCTCTTCCCTGGCTACCTCTTCATAGAACGCCACGCCGACTCCCCGCCCTGGCGGACGATCAACTCCACCTACGGTGTCGCGAAGGCGGTCTGCCTCGAACCGGGGCGGCCGGCCGAGGTGCCGCGCGCGCTGATCGCCGTGCTGAAGGCGGCAAGCACCGAGGCGGGCGAGTATATCGGCGACCCCGACCCCTTCCGCCCGGGGGACGACGTACGCGTCACCGCGGGGCCCTTTGCCAATTTCATCGCCCGGGTCGAGGCGGTTCCGGAACGCGACCGGATCTATGTGCTGCTCGACATGATGGGGCGCGACGTGCGCACGACGATCCGTCCGGGCGATCTCGAGCGCGTCTGAGCGGGTTTCCGAGATGCTTGCGCCGGCCGGCCCCTCTGGAGCGACGGCGCACGGTCCGAGGAAGCGCCACCGGTCGACTTTCGCGTGTTCCCCGCCTAGGTCACAAGCCATGCGCAGATCCGCCGCGATAGCACTGCTGGTATCCGCCCTTGTGGGACTCGCCATCGTCATCGGGGGCCTGATTCCCCGGGAGTTCGGGCAAGGCCCGATCCGCCGGGACGGGCCCTATCTCCACGCCGCGGCCTTTGCCCTCCTCGTTCTGCCGCTGGCCACCGTCTGGCCGCGCCGGTGGCCCGCCATCGTGCTCGCGGCCATCGTCTTCGGCGCCGCCCTCGAGACGTTGCAGCCGTATTTCGACCGGGCGCCGGAACGGATTGATCTCATTGCCAATTCGGTGGGCGCCTTTGCCGGCGGCCTTCTCGGGCTCGGGCTGTCGCGGCGCGGCCTCGGCCGCCGCTAGCCCGGTGCCCTCCGTGGAGACTGTTTTCTTCGTCGCATCGAAGGTCGTATGGGCTCTGATCCGCCCCGAAACGCTGCTTCTTTTGGGTCTCCTCGCGGTCCTGCTCCTGCACCGTCGGCGACCGGTCGTGGCAAGGACGACGCTCGCCTCGGTCCTCGCCGTCTTTGCCTTGATCGCCGTCCTCCCCTTTGGCGATCTCCTCCTCGCCCCGCTCGAGCGCCGCCATCCGCCCGACCCGCCGGTGCGCGAGGTCTCCAACATCATCGTCCTCGGCGGCGGCGAAAGCGCCGACCTGACGGCGTTGACGGGCCAGCCGCAACTCAACCAAGCCGGCGAACGGTTTCTTGCGGGCATAACGCTCGCCCGTAGGTTCCCCGACGCAAGGCTCATCTTCACCGGGGGCAGCGGGGCGCTGATCCCCGGCCCGGTCCGCGAGGCCGGTGTTGCCGAAACCATCTTCCGGGCTGCCGGTATCAACGACGCCCGGCTCCGTATCGAGGACAGATCGCGCAACACCGCCGAGAACGCGGCCAACACGCTCGGCCTCGTCGAACACGGCAATGCGGGCGCGGTGCTCCTCGTCACCAGCGCCTGGCACATGCCGCGCGCCATGGCGACCTTCTGCACCGCCGGCTGGGAGAACCTCGTTGCCTGGCCGGTGGACTTCCGGAGCGGCGGCTTCCTTGAACGCGCCTCGTGGAACCTCGCCGGACATCTCGACGATCTCAACACCGGGGCGAAGGAATGGGTCGGCCTCCTCGCCTACCGGATCAGCGGCCGGATATCGCCCGGGGCAGGCGAGGGATGCGGCCCGCAAGCCGCCGATGAACGCTTCTCAAGATCGGCGCTCTTCGATTAGATGCGCCGCTAAAAGCCAGCCCTTGCCACGGACACGCCAACCCTTGCGCGCAATGACCCTTCTCCGACAGCCACGCAGGCGCCAACTTCTTGCGGTCGAGGCTCTGCGCGAGCTCCTTCGCGCCTGGTGGCTCGTCCGGTTCAGGGCCTTCCGCAGCTATGTCTGCGACCTCGGCGAGGCAAAGGGCGGCGCCTTCGAAACGGAGGCCCTTCACGACGACATTGCGCTCCTGCGCGATGTGCGATGGGCCATCGAAGCGGTCAACCGGACGTTCGGAGGGCGCTTCACCTGCCTCATGCAGGGCATGGCCGGCAAGGTGATGCTGAACCGGCGCGGGGTCCCCAACACCCTGGTGCTCGGCGCCAAGATCAATGGGCGCGACGGGGGTGAAACGACAGGCGCCGATGGTATGGCCGCCCATGCCTGGCTCTGCGCCGGCCCGGTCGTGCTCCTGGGCGGCGAGGCCCGGGCGGGGTTCGTCCCGGTTACCAGCTACCACAGCGCCTGAGACCGCCCGCGCGGGACCTGTTTCGGCAGCGTTTCTTAACGCGACGTTAACCGCTATGGCCGAACAATCGCCGTGTCGACAGGGCCCTGCAATCCTCCCGACGGACGCAGGGCCAAAGCTGTTCTGGTCACGAGTTATGTCAACGACAAGCGGGGCCGGTCGTCCAAGCGGCCTCGAAAATGCCCCGATCTGTGCTTAGCTCTAACAATATGACGACTGGAGGCGTTGCGCACCCGACGCGCACGACAACCAAAATGGGGACGACGGACCTTAACATACGGCAGCTTTCGGCGGACCGCGCCCGGCGCGCGGGAACCGACGACATCCCGGGCGAGGACATTGTCGAAACCCGCGACGGCGAAATCGATGACGGGCCGATCCCGCGCTGGGCCGCGTTGGTGTGGGCGCCGCTCTTAGTCTTTGGAATCGCGGTTGTTCTCGGGGTCCTCTACGGCGTCTTGCAGCTTCTGTTCTGACCGCAAGCCGCGCTCGTTCAGCGAAACGCGCAGCCCGCCAAAACCCATCCCTCGCCAAACCCGTCTGGCCCGCTGCTGCGACGTCTTGCTCAGGCAGACCCGGCCCGCCCTGCCGCGGGGCAGGAACCTGTCGCTGATTCGCTCATCTCGAACCTCGCAGGCTCGATCCTTCAGCCGGCATCGTCACCACCGCTTCAACGGCCATCTCGAAAGCCGTCGATTGTCCGCCAAACGTCAACAAACACCTCGCGCGGCGAATAGGCGCCACTGTCAGACGGGCGAAACCCAAGATGTTTGCGTTCGGGAAAGCCGCCATGCGAGAATAGCGAGACGACTCGAGAGTGGTCGGCCGCGCGTTCTGCGGCTGTTGTGTTGGGGGTGAATGGTGGACGGAGAACGTCCGGAGATCCAGCGAGCGCTGGCGGACATGAACTGGGATGCGCGTCTGAAGAAGGCGCGGGCCCAGCGGGAAGCGATTTTGCGAGAGCGGGCAGCGGCGGGCCAGGCCGGGGATCGGCCGAAACCCGAGCGTCCTCCGATGCGGCCGCTGGACCTGTCGGAAACTGCGCCTGTCGCGGTGGACATCCCGCCTGAAAAGCCCCGCGTCGACGAGGCCACAGCGGTCGTCGCGGCCAACGCGGCGGCGCGGTCGGGTCAGAGGCAATTTGCCTACATCGTCGGCGGGTTCTGCGCCGGGATCGCCGTGGCCATCGGCCTGATGGTCCTCGCAAGCCCGCTTCTCAACCGGAGCACTCTGACCTCCGAACCCTTCGCCGCGTTGCCGCAAGCCGATGCCCCGGCCCCGGGTGCGGCCACATTGCCCGGCGCTGAGGCGCCCACGAACGCTGCCCAGCCGCTTCCGACTGAGACGCTGCCCGCAGGGGAGGCGCCCGCCGCGTCGGACCGCGTCCTTGTCGGGCTCCGGCTGCCGGCGGAGACTCAGGCACCGACGCTGCCGGCAGCGACCGCCTGGGAGCCCGCCGCGCGGGTCGATCTGGCCGCGTTGGCCGTGCCGTCGCTCGATGGGCTGCCCGACCTCGGCGCGGCGATCCCGCCCTTGGCCCTCGCCGAAGCCGCCGGCGAACCGGCAGCGGCGCCGGCGATTGGGGATCGGACCGCGACGCTGGCGGCGCCGGCCGTCGAAACCGCTGAAACCGAGATCACCAATCTGCAATTCGTCGCCGCGCGCGGTCCCTTCGACGGGGTCGGAGCGACGGCCCGGCGGTTGCCCGACATCCAGGGCCCGGCCGCGCGGAGCGTTGTGGCGGCGGTCGAGCCGGCCCGACCCGCCCATATGGAGGGTCTGGCGGCTTCCCTTGCCGCACCGCCGCCGGAGGCCGCAGAGGCCGGGGCCGACCTCGTCCTGGCCGCTCTGGGCGATACGCTTCTGGCCGATATCGAGGCCCTCGCGCTCACGCCGGCACCGGAAACCGGTGCGCCCCCCAACGCCGACATCGTGCCGCCCGAAGCGATCATCATCGGTGCCAGCGCCCTGCCGGTCTCGGTCTTTGCAGCCGAATCCGTCGAGCAAAGCGTCGTCGACGAGGCCCGTGGCACCGCCGAGAGCCTCAACCTGCCGGTCCGCGCGGTCAGCCGCGTCGGCTACCGGATCTCGCAAAACCAGGTCCGGTACTACGACGCCACATCGGCAGCCGCCGCGGCACGCCTCGCGGAGGAGCTCGGCGCGGTCGCCCGCGACTTCACCGGATCCGACTTCAACCCGCCGCCGGGCACCCTCGAAGTCTACCTCGCCGGTGTCTCGCTCAGCCCGCCACCGCAGCGGCGGCCCCAGGTGAGCGCGGCCGAGCGGCTTCGCAACAACGTACTATCGCAGCTCAGGAGCGGCAATCTCGGGAACCGTTAGGCGGAGGGCCCCGTGCGCACTCAGGCCGGATCGGTCGCCTCGATGAGCTCGAGCCCGATCCTGTGAAGCGTGCGCGCCAGCGCGGGGTCGGCGCCCTTCAGCAGGATATGTCCCACATCCTTGCCCGCGCAGCACAGCGCCACGATGAGGTCCTTTTCGGTCTCGGTCAGATCGAAGGCATCCACATTCGTTCGGACAAGGCCTCCGAATGGGCCGCGCAGGTCATCGAGACTGATCCATGTCAGCACCTCGGTGCCCTCCACGGGCCAGCGCTGTCCCGCCGCGCGCGAAATGCGGGCAGGGGCCACGATCTTGTCGCCGCCGAGCAGGGGGCGGTGATCGACATCGTAGGCGGAGGTATGGATCTCGACATCGAACTGCCGCGACAGCGCGGTGCAGACCGACGGGTTCATCGCAACCCCGTTCAGCGTCACGGCCGTGACGGGATGGTCTTTCAGCGCAAGGAGCGCGGCCATCGTGCCGAGGCCGGGGCAGGGCGCACGATCCACGCCCCAGAACCGCAATTCGCGGATGAAGGGCACGCTTTCGAATTCGCCCGCATCGAACCGCAGCGCATAGAACTGGCTCCGGCGCGTGTAGTCGAAGCTAAGGTCCATTGAAGCTCCCGCGCTTGCCGTTGTTCGACACCGCCATGAAATCTCCCGCAGAGCCGGCATTGGCGACGTTCAGGGCGTATTCGAGGTCGGTGAGGTTGTCGAAAGTCCCGAGCAATACGTGAACGCCCATCTCCGGCGCGTTCACGGCGAAGAACCTGATCTCGCCGAGCCCGAAGGCCAAAAGCGAAGCCGGCAGCGCCCCGAGCGCCTCGGCCATGTCGCGATAGCGGCGCGAGATCACACGCCGATGCCCTTTGCCCACATGGAGCGCATCGAGGCTTTGGAATGTCGGAGGGTTTTCGATTTCGGTCTCCGACACCACATCGACTCCGCGCAACTCACTGAAGACAGGCAGCTCTTCTAGGCATTCACCTGCCGAGAGCGGCTGATTTGAACGCATGACGAGCTTGGTGTGGTAGCCGTACCCTTGGAAGTCCGGTACGAAACGGAGCCCCTCGAACTGCCAGTCCCCACTGCCGCTTGAGACACCGAAGATCGGGTCGAAACCCAGTGCCAGCGCCGCCTCGAGGTGGAGGTCGATGCGAAAGGCGCCGAATGCGGGCGGTAGGTACGAGAGCATCTCGCGCATGCTCGGAAATCCGGTGACCCAGAGACCCTCCTCCTCCTCGGCCCGAACGGTCTCCAGAAAGGGCTCGCCGAGGAAATACCTGTACGCGGCATTTCTTCGGTCGGCCACATCGCGTTGGGTCACGGTACCGTTGCTCGACACGCTGGCGCCGTGCACTCGTCGCAGACAGTGGAACTTGCCGCTATGCGGTATGACAATCCCGGCCAGAAGCATCCGGATGTGAAGATCGTAATCCGTACCGAGCGTCAAACTCTCGTCGTACCGCATCCGCCTCAGGACGTCGCGGCGGTAGAACGCCGAACTGTGCAGGGTGACCTTACCCGGCCGCCGGAGGAGATGATTGATTTCTCGGGCTTGCCCGAAATACGACCTGAGCCGTCCGTTGTCCTCATCGAACTCAATCCAGCTCGAATGGCAGCCGTGGGCGCCGCCCTGCGCCGACATGCATTCAAGCTGCTCCTCGAACCGGCTCGGCAGCGAGAAATCGTCGTCGTCATGGACCGCGATATAGAACCCCCGGGCGCGGTCGGTGAGGAGGTTGCGGGCCTTCGGAATCGACGGCTCGTCCAGCTCATGAACGTGGAGATCGAGCGTCGGAAACGCCTTGCGCAGGGCCGATTCTTTGAGGCGAGCGGCTTTCGGCGAGCCGTTGTCGCAGATCCGCACCTCGAAATCCTGAACCGTCTGCGCCGCCAACCCGCTGAGGCAATGGGCCAGATGCTCGGCCCGGTTCGGACGGTCGGTGGTTGCGATGGCGACGGTGATCGCCGGGCCGAATACGCCCGGGTCCCGGTAGTCGGAGTACCGGAACGGGCGCGGACGGAAGATCGAACGATCCGCGAGAAGGGCCTTCTTGTGACTGTCGGTGAACCGGCCCCTGAGACGAGCATCCGACGGCGGGTGCCGTTCGTGCAGCACGTCGTCGGACAGATAATAGTCGACGGTCTTGCCATACCGACGCAGCCGCTGGCAGAGGTCGTTGTCTTCGCCGCCATAGTCGAAGTACCGGGTGTCGAAACCGCCGATTTCCACGACATCGGCCCGGTTGAACAGGTTGGCGCAGCCCTCGCCCCAGGTCGGTCGCAGCCGATTGCGGACCCGTTTTCCGTTCTCGTACTGAAAATCCGTCGGTTGCAGGACATAGAACGCCACCCGGCCCGAGGCCACCGTCCCGGCAAGGCCTGCGAGCGTCTCATCTCCGATCTGCAGTTGCACGTCGGCGTCGATTTTCAGGACGACGTCGTTTCTGGCCTCGGCGATGCCGATGTTGTTGGCCTCAGACAGACACCAGCGGTCGGCTTCGACGCGCACGATCCGGCATCCGGGCAGGGCGGCCAGCGGCTCCGCCGATCCGAAATCGATCAGCAGGATTTCGGTGATCGGCGCCAGCCGGCTGAGATGGCCGACACAGGTTTCGAGCCTTTCGACCGACCAATCACGAAAAGGGACAATCGCCGAGATCATATCCGGTATTTTGCGACGGCGCTTTGGTTTAGGCTTCCGACCCCAGATATTGCGCCATGGTGACCACTTCCTGAGTGCAGAACAGCTTTCCCGTCGTCGGGCCGGGGCTGGTGCCGCCGGACTGGAAGAACATCGGTCCGCTGATCGGGTCGCACCCGATGATCTGGCTCCCGGCCTCGCCAGCGAACTCGATGGAGTTGGAGTTCACCACGCAGGCCAGAAGACTTGCGCTCCCGACGCCGTCCTCAAGCGCCTTGCGGGCGGCATCGACCGACATCCGCCCCTCGTCGCCTTGAAAGGCGACCACACCGTTTTCCTTGAGGATATCGAGATACTCGATCGTCCTGTCCATTAGGACCGCCGCATCGGGCTCGCCCTCGAACAGGTCCGTCCCGCAAAGCTCTTGTGCGGCCCCCGTAATCGGCGCAACCGCTGCCGCAAGAGAAACCAGCCCCAGCCGCGCATACGCGAGCGTCGTCTTCAATCGACCAAAGTCAGACATCATTACACCCCCACCAGGCATCTTTTCTCGCAGGTTCTTCAGAGAATTTCAACCATTGGCGCGCCAGGCCGGCCGCTTGAACGCGCGGTTCTTTGCCGCCTGGCGCGGTGGCAACGGGGTCGCCCGACAGCCTCTCGCTGCCACCGTCCGACAGAGCGGTTTCCCGCACTGCGCCGGGGCGTTGCGACCCTGCACGACCGCCCGGCAAACAGAGCGAACGGCAGTTGCCCCCTTGCGGGTTCTGTGACAAGGATTGCAGGGGTTGAACCGATGAGTTTAGTTGATGGCGGATTATCAGACCCTGCGCACAACGATGGTCGATACGCAGATAAGGCCTTCGGATGTCACGCGATTTCCGGTCATCGACGCCTTCCTCAAAGTGCCGCGTGAGCTCTTTGTGCCGGCGAGCCGCCGCGACGCGGCCTATGCCGGCGAGAACATCGAGATCGGCGAGGGGCGTGTCGTGCTCGACCCCCGGACGCTGGCGAAGATGATCGAACTGCTCGACGTCGAGCCCCACGAGCTGGTGCTCGATATCGGCACCGGCTTTGGCTACTCGGCGGCGATCCTGTCCCATCTCGCGGAGGCCGTGGTCGCGGTCGAGGATGACGCGACGTTTCGTTCCGAGGCCGAAGCGGCCCTTGCCGAAGCCGAAGCGCTGAACGTCGCGGTTGTCGAGGGAGCGCTGGCGGAAGGGGCCCCGATGCACGGGCCTTACGATGCGATCATCCTCCAGGGCGCGGTCGAGACGCTGCCCGATGCGATTGCAGACCAGCTCAAGGACGACGGGCGCATCGTCGCGCTCTTCCAGGAAGGTCGTCTCGGCGTTTGCCGGATCGGGCTCAAATCCGGCGGCGCAATAAGCTGGCGGCACGGCTTCAATGCCGGTGCGCCGGTGTTACCCAGTTTCGAGGCGCGCCGCGCCTTCGCACTCTGAAGTTGGATAAAGGGAGGCCCTCGATGCGGCCGGACTTCGTGACACAATCTCTGCGGACCATCGCCCTGGCGCTCGGTCTCGTTGTTCCGGCCGTGCCGGCAGCGGCGGAAAGCCTCACCGATGCCCTCGCATCGGCCTATCTCAACAGCGACCTTCTTGCCCAGCAGCAGGCGCTACTGCGCGTGGCGGACGAAGACGTGGCCGGTGCGGTGGCCGCGCTGCGCCCGATCGTGAACTACTCGGCCAGCGCCTCGGAGGTGACCCCGGAACCGCCGACGGGCTCTTTCTCGGGCAGCCTCGCGCTGTCGGTGGAGTTGCTGCTTTACGATTTCGGCGGTTCCCAGCTTGCCGTCGAACAGGTCAAGCAAACGGTTCTGGCCACCCGTGCCGCACTGGTGGAGGTGGAACAGCAGGTGCTCTTGCGCGCGGTCGCGGCCTTCGTGGGGGTTCGCCAGGCCGAGGCGCTGGTCGCCCTCAATGAGGCCAATGTCCGCCTCATCACCCAGGAACTCAGAGCCTCGCAGGACCGGTTCGAGGTGGGCGAAGTCACCCGGACCGACGTTTCGCTCGCCGAAGCGCAACTCGCCGCCGGCCGGGCCGGGCTTGCCGCCGAACAGGGCGCGCTCGTGCAGGCGCGCGAGGAGTATCGCGCCGCCGTGGGCCGGTTTCCGGGGGCGCTGACCGCCCCGCGCGGCACGCCGTCGATCCCTGCCACCCTCGACGCTGCCAAGGCCATCGCTCGCGAACGCCATCCCGATATCACCGAGGCCCAGTTCAACGTCTCGGCCGCGGAAATCGGCGTGGCCCGGGCCGAAACGGCGCTTTATCCTTCGCTGCGCGGCACCGGCTCGGCGTCGATCGACCAGGACGGCGATTCCTCTGCCTCCATCGGCATCACGCTGTCGGGGCCGATCTACCAGGGCGGAGCCCTGGCCTCCTCGATCCGCCAGGTGGCGGCGCAACGCGACGCGACCCGGTCGGGGCTTTTGTCGACCGTGCTCGCCGTCGAGCAGAATGTCGGCAACGCCTGGGCGAACCTCGCAGTGGCCGTGGCGACGCTCGAAGCCAGGGACCGCGAGGTTGCCGCAGCGCAGCTCGCCCTCGAAGGCCTGCGCGAGGAACTCCGGCTCGGGGCCCGCACGACCCTCGACGTGCTCGACCAGGAGCAGGAACTGCTCGATGCGCGGACCGCCCGGATCAACGCCGAGAACGACCGCGTTCTCGCCGTCTACTCGCTGCTCGATGCGATGGGGCTTTTGACCGTCGACAATCTCGGTCTGTCGGTGCCCGTTTTCGACCCCGAGGCCTATTACAACACGGTCAGGTCCGCGCCCACCGTGCGCGTCAGCCCCGAAGGCCAGCGCCTCGACCGTGTCCTGCGCGCCATCGGTCGCGAAGAGTAGGTCTGAGAGCGGTTGTTTCCACGGCCGCCCGCCAGTAGCATTCTTAGAGGGGCGACAGAACGAGACTGCTGCTATGGGCGACGACAAGTCCCGACAGGGCTATGACGATGTGCTGTCCTCAGTACGCCGGATTGTGGCGTCAGAGGCCGGAAATCAGGCCGAATCGGAAGCCGGAAAGCTGCTCCTGACACCGGCGTTGCGGGTCCCGGAAGCCGAGGCCGAGCCGGATCGACCCGCGCCCGAACCGCTGGCCGAACGGGAGTTCCCGACGCTTGAAGAGCGGATCGCCGATCTCGAGGCAGCCGTCGGCAGCGAACCGGCCGAATGGGAGCCCGACGGCAGCGAGGATCAGGCCCAGCACGCGCCCAATGCGGTCGTCCTGCCGTTGAACCGGGGGGTGCGTCGGGCGGAACCGGCGGACCGTTCGGCCGAGACCAATGACGAGGATCTGGTTTTCGCGGTTCCCGGCGAAACCGAAACCGCCGCGTCCGACCCGGCAACTGTGTCGGAGGAAGACGGCGGTCCGGCAGAGACCGACGACGAACCGGCACCGCCCGGCGCGCCGTCGGTTGCGACCTTCCGCCACCGCGATCAGCTTCCCGAACCGGCGCCGGACCATCCGGCCGACGACGACGAACCGGCCCTCCTCGATGAGGCCGGACTTCGCGATCTCGTCGCCGAAATCGTTCGCGAGGAGCTCCAGGGCGGGCTCGGCGAGCGGATCACGCGGAATGTTCGGAAGCTGGTTCGCGCCGAGATTCAACGGGCTTTTGCCGCCCGCGACCTCGACTAGCCACCCGGCGGGCTGGGGCGATGAACACCCCGGCCCATCTGATCTTCGGTGCCGCGGCCTTCGGTCGGCCGCATCTTCCCAGGACATTGCTCGCCGCCCTGGCCGGGTCCTTCGCGCCTGATCTGTCGCTCTACCTGATGACGGCGGTTTCGATCTGGGGCTTGGGCATCCCACCCGAGATTGTGTTCCGCGACCTCTACTACTCGGATGCCTGGCAACAGGTCTTCGCCGTCGACAATTCCTTCGTGCTCTGGGGCCTCGCCCTCGGTCTGGCCATCCGGTCGCGCTCGGCGCCGGCCGTTGCCTTCACAGGAGCCGCGTTTCTCCATCTCGCCTTCGACTTTCCGCTTCACACCCACGACGCCCGGATGCACTTCTGGCCGCTCACCGATTGGCGCTTCGAAAGCCCCGTCTCCTACTGGGACGGCCGGGCCTATGCCCGTATCGTCGAAAGTCTCGTGCTGGTGGCCGTCCTGGCCCTTGCGGTGCTGATCTGGCGCCGTTTCCGGACCTGGGCGGCGCGGATCGGAACGGCACTTTTGGTCTCGATGGAAGCCATGGCCTCGGGCATCTGGCGGATTTTCTTCTGACGCTTGCGCCGCCCGAAACAAAAACGCGCCCCGAAGGACGCGCTTTCGTCAACATCTCGCGTTGGCTCAGGCGGCTTCGGCCTGCTGTGCCAGCTCGGCAGCCTGACGACGCTCGCTTTCCTCGCGCGACAGGGCCACGGAGGTCCGCACACCCTTGCCCACGAATTCCATCATGCCCTTCACGACCCGTTCGTTCGGGTCGATCCCCGCACAGGTCAACACTTCACGGCCATCCCGCGACCGCGCCCAGCGGGCGATCTGCTCGGGGCCGTTACCATATTTCTTGTCGTCTGCGATGGCGTCGTCGAGCGCTGCAAGCACCACAGCGGCAAAGAGCTTCCGCGCGCGGTTGCCCTGCTCATGATTGAAAGCGGTGCCATCAACGAAATCGCTCATTCGTCGTCCTTTTTCTCTTTTTGACGTTTTGCTACGCGGCGTGTCGCACTTTGTGACAGGTTTTGTGCGATTCTGATCTGCTTATTGGTTATGCCTGCTATGCATCAGGCGCATATCACCTTGCTCGTTTTTCCCCCGAATCCCTGTCTTGTCAGGAGTTGACCCGGTAGATATAGGGTCTGTCAAGAATTCATCAACATCTCGAGACGGTAAACGCTGATGGTCAAGATCAACGGGAACGAAATCCGTCCCGGCAACGTGCTCGAGCACAATGACGGGCTCTGGGCGGCGGTGAAGGTCGATCACGTCAAGCCCGGCAAAGGCGGCGCGTTTGCCCAGGTGGAGCTTAAAAACCTCCGCACCGGCTCGAAACTGAACGAGCGTTTCCGGTCCGCCGACAAGGTCGAGCGCGTCCGTCTGGAGCAGAAGGATCAGCAGTTTCTCTACGAAAGCGACGGCATGCTCGTTTTCATGGATGCCGAGACCTACGAACAGATCGAACTGCCCGCCGACATCCTTGGCGACCGCCGTCCGTTCTTGCAAGACGGGATGACGATCCAGGTCGAGTTCTACGAAAGCGAGGCGCTCAACGCGACATTGCCTCAGAAGGTGACCTGCACGGTGGCCGAGACCGAGCCGGTCGTGAAGGGTCAGACGGCGGCCAACAGCTTCAAACCGGCGGTTCTCGACAACGGGGTCCGGATTACGATCCCGCCCTTTGTCGGCGAGGGCGAGGCGGTGGTCGTCAACACCGAAACCATGGAATACGCCGAACGGGCCTGAGTGCCTCCCGCGGAGCGGCGTACTTTCGCTACCGGCACTCCCCGGTCAAGCCCGGCGCGCTTTGCAACCGCCGCGCCGGCCGGCACTGGTCAGATCCGCCGCAGCTTCGCCTCGCCTGCCGCCATCTCGCCGCCGGCCCGGTCGAAACGCAGATAGGCGATGGCTTCGTCCCCGGCCCGGGTATGGAGCACCCCGGCCGCTTTGCCGTCCGCCGTGATCTCGTCGCCGGCGCCCGCCTTCCCCGACACCGCCACCCGCGCAAGCCCCTTCTTGAGCTCGGTCTTGTGCTTCATCCGTGCCGTCACCTCCTGCCCGACATAGCAGCCCTTGCGGAAGTCGACGCCGGCCAGACGCTCAAAGCCCGCTTCTAGGATGTAGGTGTCGCCCGGAATGAGCTCGATGCCGGTTTCGGGGATGAGATGGGCCACGCGGATGCTGTCCCAGTCAGCGATCTCGCCGCTGCCCGGCGCCCCATAAAACCGCCAGCCGAGGGCCGGATGGCGGGGGTCGGCGAAGGCACCGTGGGGCGGGGCACCGAGGCCGCGGCTCACCGTGATGTCGGTCGGGTCGAGGGAGACCTTGGCACGTAGCTTGTACATCGAAAGCCGCCGAATGAGGTCACCGGCAATCGAGGCCTTCACGTCGATGAGAATGCCGTCGCGATCAGGCGCAAGAAAGAAGTCCGCAAGGTACTTCCCCTGCGGCGTCAGCAGCGCGGTGTAGACGAGCCCCGAGGCGAGCCCGGCCACGTCGCTTGTGACGAGATTCTGAAGAAACTCCTCCCGGTCCGCTCCAGTCACCCTGATGACCTTGCGGTCGCGCGCCGTCTCACCCGTCATCGCTGTCCCTTTCACACCCTTCGGCCTATATAGGCGCGGCCCCCCGGAGGAGAGAAGACCTTGCCCGCGCCGCTTTCCGTTATCGTGCCGACCCTCAACGCCGCGGCCGGTCTGCCGGGAATGGCGGCCGCGCTCGGCGAAGGGCTCGATGCCGGGCTCATCGCGGAACTTGTCATCGCCGATGGCGGCTCGACCGACGGCACCCGCGCCATGGCCGATGCGCTCGGCGCAAGGTTCGTCGACGGGGCAGCCTCAAGGGGCGGTCAACTGGCCAGCGGTGTCGCGGCCTCCCGGGCGCCCTGGCTCCTTTTGCTCCACGCCGACACCGAACTCGCCCCCGGATGGGCCGCCGCGGCGCGCGGGCACATCGAGGATTTTCCCGATCGGGCGGGGTATTTTGCCCTCGCCTTCCGGGCGGCGGGGTTCGCGCCGCGCATCGTCGAGACCTGGGGCAACCTTCGCGCCCGACTGGCCGGGCTGCCCTATGGCGACCAGGGCCTCCTGGTCTCCAGGGCGCTCCTCGACGCCGTCGGCGGGGTGCCTCAAATGCCGCTGATGGAAGACGTCGCACTCGCCCGCGCTCTCAAGGGGCGGCTGCGGGCGCTGCCGGGAACCGCGCGCACCTCCGCGGTGCGCTACGAGCGCGAGGGGTGGGTGCGGCGGAGTTTCGCGAACGCGGCCACCATGGCCGGCTACCTCGCCGGCGTCCCGCCGGAGCGGCTGGCCAGGCGGTACCGCTCGGGCGATTGACCTCGACTGCGCGCGGTCCTACCTCGTCCCGGAACCTCGAACGGAAGATCCCGATGTCCCTCTCGAACGGTCGTGAATACCTGGCGATCCCCGGCCCGTCGGTGATGCCCGACGCGGTTCTGAGGGCGATGCACCGTGCGGCGCCGAATATCTATACCGGGCAGCTTTGGGAGATGGTGCCCGGGATCGTGCGCGACCTGAAGGCCGTGGCCCGGACCGAGCACCAGGTGGCGATGTATATCGGGAACGGCCACGCCGCCTGGGAGGCTGCGCTGGCCAATGTCCTGTCGCGCGGCGACAAGGTGCTCACGCTTGCGACGGGCCGGTTCGGGAAAGGCTGGGGCGAATGCGCCGCGCGGCTCGGCGCCGAGGTGGAGGTGCTCGATTTCGGCCTGCGCGCCCCGACCGATCCGGCGCGGCTTGCCGAGCGTCTCGCCGCCGATCCGGACCATGCGATCAAGGCGGTTCTCTTCACCCATGTCGATACCGCGACGTCGGCCCTCTCGGACACCGCCGCGATCCGCGCCGCCCTCGACGCCGCCGGACATCCCGCCCTGCTGATGGTCGATTGCATCGCCTCGCTCGCCTGCGACCGGTTCGAGATGGACGCTTGGGGGGCGGATGTGACGGTGGCAGGCTGCCAGAAGGGGCTGATGACGCCGCCGGGGATGGCGTTTGTCTACTTTAATACCCGCGCCGACGCCGCGCGTGACCGCGCCGATTGCGTCACCGGCTACTGGGACTGGCGGCCCCGGGTCGATGCGGCGGAGATGTATCTCTACTTCTTCGGCACCGCTCCGACGCATCATCTCTACGGGCTGCGGGCTGCGCTCGACATGATTGCCGAGGAAGGCCTCGAAGCGATCTGGGCCCGGCACGACGCGCTGGCCCGCGCCATCTGGGCCGCAATCGAGGCATGGGGGGCGGCGGGGCCGCTGGAGTTCAACATCGAGGACGAAGGGGCGCGGAGCCGGGCGGTGACGACGCTCAGAATTCCCAAACCCCATGCCCAGAAGATCAGGGGCTGGGTGGAAGACCATACCGGACTGACCCTGGGGCTCGGGATTGGCATGGAGGAGCCCGGCAGCCCCAGCGCGATGGGCTATTTCCGGATCGGGCATATGGGTCATCTCAATGCGCAGATGGTCCTCGGTGCGCTGGGCTCGGTGGAGGCCGCCCTGACCGGGCTCGGCATTCCCCACGGGCGAGGGGCGCTGGATGCCGCGGCTGAGGCGATCGCCGGGGCCGCGGGGTAGGGGGCGCCCGTCCTGTGCTGCCGACGAGGGCACGACGGTCGGACCTCGACAGAACTCCCCCGTCCCGGGCCTGACCCGGGACCTCGATTGACAGAGCACTCCAGCGGATCGGGGCCCCGGATCGCGTCCGGGGCGCGGGACAATAGTAAGTGTCGGTGAAAGGCCGACATCGCCCCCCGCCGCCTTGACCGTTGCCCATCCTGCACCGGCCCGACCTCATAGCAGAGCGGACCGCGCGATGAGCAGTGGCTACCGGCCCCTGCGACGGAAATCCTTGGTAATCAGCCGGTCCGCAATGGCGCCCGTCAAAGCCGCGCCGAGAAGGCCCCACACCACCCAGATGCCGAAGAGCGCCATGAAAACCAGCACACCGAAGGACCAAAGGAAGGCGTTCGTGTAATTCTCGACCACGTCTTCACTCCTCATACCGCCCCCGGAGAATGATAACGTGCCCGCCGGCTATGGCCAGTCACGATCTGTCGCGCTGGCGAATATCCACCGCCCGGGCCTGCCGCATCTTGCGGAGCCTCAAGGCGAGCGCGAGCGCGAGCTCGAGGCTCGCTGCGAGCACAATGACGGCGAGAAGCCCCGCATGGACCCAGATCAGCACGAGCCCCCAGAAAAGGGCGAGCATCGCTACGATGGTGGCGCCAGATATCGGCATGGGGCGGCTCCGGTCGATTGGAGGGGACCATGCGCCAGTTCGGTTAACGAAGGGTTTCCTCGGCGTCATCGAGGGCGGCGGGCAGGGTTTCGGCGAAAAGATCGAGGTCGTCGACCGTGCCCGCCCCGATGCGGATCGCCCGGTTCCCTGGCGGTGCGAAGGGCATCCGCACGAAGATGCCGCGGGACACGAGCGCATCGCGCAGGGCCGTCGCAAAACCCGCGTCCCTGCCGCAATCGACGGTGACGAAATTGGGTGGCCGAGGGCTGGGCGGCGAGCCCGTTGGCGGAGGCGATTTCGGCGATCCGGTCGCGCGCGGCGGCGGTGGAGACGACAACGCCATCGAGCCAGCTTTGGTCCCCGAGCGCCGCCACGGCGCCGGCCAGAGCGGCGCGGTTCATGCCGAAATGGTTCCGCACCTTGTCGAAGCCCGCGACGATTTCGGGGTGTCCGTTGGCATAGCCGACCCGGGCGCCGGCCATCCCGTAAGCCTTTGAAAAGGTGCGTAATCTAAGAAGGCGCCGGTCTTCTGCGTCGAGCGGCGGCAGGGTGCCGGGTGGCGCGAACTCACCATAGGCCTCGTCGAGTACCATCAGGCAATGGTCGGGAAGGGCGTCTAGGGCGGTCATGATCTCGCCCGCCTCGTGCCAGCCGCCCATCGGATTGTCGGGATTGGCGAGGTAGAGAAGCTTCGCCCGGTCGGATTGGGCCCGGCCAACCAGCCCGTCGAGGTCGGTACGGTCGTTCCGGTAAGGCACCTCCG
Organism: Paracoccaceae bacterium; assembly: GCA_030066905.1. Lineage (GTDB taxonomy): Bacteria > Pseudomonadota > Alphaproteobacteria > Rhodobacterales > Rhodobacteraceae > JASJAR01. The sequence goes on from JASJAR010000011.1 coordinate 32,717, forward strand.
CCAGCCGCCCGCCGTAGCCCGCCACATGGTAGTTCAGCGTCGGATAGGTCCCCTGGGTCGTGACCACCGTCTCGCCGGGGGCCACGAAAAGCCGCACCGTCAGCCCGAGAAGCGTGTCGATGCCGGCATCGATGGCGATGCTCTCGGGCGGGATGCGGTGATGGGCGGCGAGGGCGGTGCGGAGGTCATGGGCCTCGGGATCGGCGTATTTCCAGACCTCGCCGGCCGCAGCCATCATCGCCCGCACCGCGTCCGGAGAGGGGCCGAAGACGCTCTCGTTGGCCCCGATCCGGGCGGCGAAGGGGCGGCCCATGGCGCGCTCGGCCGCTTCGGGGCCGACGAAGGGCACGGTCGCCGGCAGCCGGGCGGCAAGGGGCGTGAACCGGTCGTCGCTCAACGGGTCAGTCGACCTCGGCGAGGCGGGCGAGGGCCGCTTGCAGCCGTGCGGCCTCGGCCTCCTTCTGGGTGACGAGGTCGCGGGTCTCCTCCACCACGTCCCCAGGCGCGCTTTCGATGAATTTCGGGTTCGACAGCCGACCCTTCAGCCCGCCCATCTCCTTGTCGAGCTTGCCGAGGGTCTTTTCGAGCCGTGCCCGTTCGGCGGCAACGTCGATCAGCCCCGCCAGTGGCAGCGCGAAGGTCCCGCCCTCGACGGCGATGGTGGCCGCGCCCCTGGGGGCTTCCTCGGCCGCCGTCAGCCCCTCGATGCCCGCCTCCCGGTCCTTGAGGATGATCGCCTCGTTGCGCGCCCAGGCCGTCTCCCCAGAAGCATCGAGCGAGAGCTTCAAAAGCGGAGCCTTGAGCGATTTCGGCACGTTCATCTCGCCGCGCACGCTCCGCACCTTTTCGATGAGGTCGCGCACCCAGCGCATTTCGGCCACCGCCGCCTCGTCGACGAGTTCAGCGCCAAAGTCCGGCCAATCGGCATGGATGAGCATCTTCTCGCGCTCGGCCGAAAGCCCCCAGAGCTCTTCGGTGATAAACGGCATGATCGGGTGGAGCAGGATCAGAAGCTGATCGAGCGCCCAGGCCATCACCGCCCGGGTTTCGCCGGCGGCCTCTGTGTCGAAGAGCGGTTTGGAGAATTCCAGATACCAGTCGCAATAGGTGTAAGTGAAGGCATAGAGCGTGGCGGCGGCATCGTTGAACCGGTAGGCGCCAAGCGCCTCGTCGACGGCCTCGCGCGTCCGCGCAACCTCGCCGACGATCCACCTGTTCGCGGTCGCGTCGATCGCCGTACCGGGCTGCCAACGCGCCGCACCGAAGACCCGGTTCATCTCCGCAAAGCGCGCCGCGTTCCAGAGCTTGGTGGTGAAATTCCGATACCCCGCAATCCGTTGGGTGCTGAGCTTCAAGTCCCGCCCCATCGCCGCCATCGAGGTGAGGGTAAACCGCACCGCATCGGCACCGAACTCGTCTACCAGGTCCAAGGGGTCGAGGACGTTGCCGAGGCTCTTCGACATCTTCTTGCCCTTCTCGTCGCGCACCAGCGCATGGACATAGACGTCCGAGAAAGGTTTCTCGCCGACCACGGCGTATTGCATCATCATCATCCGGGCGACCCAGAAGAAGATGATGTCGAAGCCGGTGACGAGCACTGAGGTTGGGAAGTAGCGCTTCAGGTCATCGGTGTCTCCGGGCCAGCCTAGCGTGCCGATGGGCCAGAGGCCGGAGGAAAACCAGGTGTCGAGCACATCCGGGTCGCGCCAGAGCGGGTAGACGAGCTTGGTGGGGTCCTGGGAAACATTGTAGGCCGCGAGCCCCTCGGCGAAGGCATGGATCGCCGCCGCCCGGTCGGCGACCTCGATCAGGCGGGCGTGGTTCAAGGGCGTCGGCAGCGGCGCCTCGTCGCCTTCGAAGGCGCGGGCGACATCGTCGAAACTCTCGCCGGCATGGTGGGTCTCGCCGCATCTGACGAGGCCCTCGCCGAGAAGCCGCATCAGTTCCACCTCGTCGAGCGCCCCGTCGCCCTCGTCGTCCCTGAACTGGCCCGGGTCGAGGTCGAGCCCGTACCAGACTGGGATCTGGTGGCCCCACCAGAGCTGGCGCGAGATGCACCAGGGCTCGATGTTTTCGAGCCAGTGGAAATAGACCTTCTCGTGCTGCTCTGGGAGGATGCGCGTCTTCCCGCTGCGCACCGCCTCAAGCGCCGGCCCCACGATGGCCTCGGTCTCGACGAACCACTGGTCCGTCAGCATCGGCTCGATGATCACCTTCGAGCGGTCGCCGTAGGGCGCCATGATCTTCTTGTCCTCGACGAGGGGAATGGTCTCGGGCCGCCCGGCCTCGTTGTCGGGGTCGGTCTCAAGCGCGGGGTTGGGGACCATCACCGCCAGCCCGTCGTCGGAAATCTGGGCGACGACGTGCTTTCGCGCCTCGAACCGGTCGCGGCCCCTGAGATCGTCGGGGACGAGGTTAATCGTGTCGATCTCGGCCTCGGTCAGCCTCCGCTCCCCCTTCGCGACGGCCATGGCGATCTCGGCGGCCTCGGCATAGGGCGCGCCATCGTCGCGCATGCGCCCGGCGGTGTCCATCAGCCGGTACATCGGGATGTTGCCGCGTTTCGCGACCTCGTAGTCGTTGAAATCGTGCGCCCCGGTGATCTTCACCGCGCCAGAGCCGAAATCGGGGTCGGGGTAGGGGTCGGTGATGATCGGGATCAGGCGGCGATGTTCCTTCGGGCCTACCGGTATCTCGCAGAGTTTCCCGACAATTGGGGCGTAACGCTCATCCGAGGGATGAACCGCCACAGCGCCGTCGCCGAGCATGGTTTCGGGGCGGGTGGTGGCGATGGAGATATAGTCGCGCTCCTCTTCGAGCACGACGTTCCCCTCTTCGTCCTTCTCGACGTAGGCATAGGTCTCACCGCCTTCGAGCGGGTACTTGAAATGCCACATCTGGCCGTCGATCTCGGTGTTCTCGACTTCGAGGTCGGAGATCGCGGTCTCGAAATGCGGGTCCCAGTTCACCAGCCGCTTGCCGCGGTAGATGAGGCCCTTCTCATACATATCGAGAAAGACGCGGATGACGGCGTCGTGGAAATCCTGCCCCCCCGGCGTATCGCCAGGGTCCCCGGGCGCACCGGCCATGGTAAAGGCCTCGCGGGCCCAGTCGCAGGAGGCGCCCAGACGTTCGAGTTGCCCCCGGATATTGCCGCGCGACTTCTTCTTCTGCTCCCAGACGAGCCCGACGAACTCCTCGCGGGAGAAATCGGTCCGCCGCCGGTTGGTCTTTGCGAGTTCCCGCTCGACCACCATCTGCGTGGCGATCCCGGCATGGTCGGTGCCTGGCTGCCAGAGCGTGTCGAACCCCCGCATCCGGTGCCAGCGGACGAGAATGTCCTGAAGCGTGTTGTTGAACGCATGGCCCATATGAAGGGCGCCGGTGACGTTCGGCGGCGGGATCACGATGGAGAAACTCTCCGCGCCTGGCCGCGCATTCGCACCGGCTGCAAAGGCGCCGGCCTTGTCCCAGGCGGCATAAATCCGCGGTTCGGCCTCGGCCGCATCGAAGGTCTTCTCAAGCGCCATGTTTTACAGTCCTGCTGATCGCTGGCCGATCTAGCCGGTTCGCCCTCCAAGGAAAAGCCGGCAGGCCCTTCATCTTGGCAAAAATACCGCGGGGAGGCGCGCAAGCGCCGGGGCGGAGCCCCAATCCGGGCGGCCGGTCAGAGCCCCCGGTCGATTTTCGCCGAGAGCCGGATCAGGCTTTCGGTGTCGGTCACGCCCGGGATCCCGCCGATCCGGTCGAGCGCGGCGTCGAGCGCCTCGGTGCTCGGGGCGGCGAGTTCGAGAATGAGATCGACCCGTCCGGTCGTCGTTGCGGCCTCCTCGACCTCCGGCAGCGCTTTCAGACGGGCGAGAACCTGCGGCGTTGCCCGCGGCTCGACCTGGAGAAGGACCGTCGCCCGGATGCGCCGCGCGCGCGCCGCCTCGCCGAGCCGCAGCGTGTAACCTGCGATCACGCCGGTCACTTCCAGCCGCTCGAGGCGCGCCTGCACGGTCGACCGGGCCAGCCCGAGCCTCTTCGCCAGTGTCGCGACGGGCATCCGGGCATTGCCCGCCAGCAGCCGCAGAATTTCGGCATCGTGGTCGTCCATTTGACCGGCCATTCCGTCGTTTTGCCGAAGATTACCGTTGAAACCGGCGGCCTGACAAACGAAATCGCGGGGCGTTCCGGCGAGACTGACTGCGATGCCGGTCTGATTTGGATTTCCGCGATGAGCCGCCTTCCCGCCGTCTGGACGACGCCTGCCGACCATATCCGCGCCGCCGTGCCGGACCGGCCCTGCCTCTACTTCTCGCCCGAGGCCCTCCAGGCCACCGCACGGCGGTTCCGCACCGGGTTTCCAGGGCTCGTCACCTATGCGGTCAAAGCCAACGATGCGCTGCCGGTGATCGAAAACCTCGTTCAGGCCGGTATCACCGCCTTCGACGTCGCCAGCGTCCATGAGATGCGGCGGGTCCGGTCGGTGCTGCCCGAGGCGGTGCTGCACTACAACAACCCCGTCCGCTCCGCCCGCGAGATCGAGACCGCCCGGGTGATGGGCGTCGCCTCGGCCTCCGTCGACAGCTTCTCCGAACTCGCCAAGCTCGCGGCCGTCTTCGCCCCCGGCACCCTCGAGGTCTCGGTGCGCCTGAAACTCGCCGTGCCAGGCGCGGCCTACGATTTCGGCGCGAAGTTCGGGGCCGACCCCGAAACCTGCGCGGCCCTTCTGCGCGAGGTTGCCCAGCGCGGCTTTACCCCGGCGATGACGTTCCACCCCGGCACCCAATGCGAGGACGGGGCCGCCTGGGTGCGCTACATCGCCGAAGCCGCCGCCATCGCCCGCGCCGCCGGCGTCCGCCTTGCGCGCCTCAATGTCGGCGGCGGATTCGCCGCCCACCGGCGCGGCGCGGCCCCCGATCTCGAAGCGGTGTTCGACGCCATTGCCGGGGCGGTGGCCGCCCATTTCGGCAAGAGCCCCCCCGATCTCGTCTGCGAGCCGGGCCGTGCGCTGGTCGCCGACGCATTCGCGCTCGGCGCCGGCGTCAAGGCGATCCGCGACGGCCGGGAGGTTTTTCTCAACGACGGCATCTATGGCGGCCTGGCCGAAACGGTGATCCTCGGCACGGTGGACCGGCTCGACGTCTACTCCGCCGAGGGCACCGCCAGGACCGGCGACGTGCGCCCCAGAGTCGTCTTCGGGCCGACCTGCGACAGCCTTGACCGGCTGCCGGGCGAGGTCCCCCTGCCGGGCGACATGGCGGAGGGCGACGTCGTCCTCTTCCAGGGGATGGGCGCCTATTCCTCCGCCACGCTGACCCGGTTCAACGGCTACGGCGATGTGGACCTCGTGACCGTTGCACGCACCCGCTGAGGGCCCAAGGGGGCGCTGCCCCCGCCCGGCCCCATTCCTGGGGCCGGACTCCCCCGCGGTACTTCGGCCAAGATGAAGGCGCCTTTCGCGTTTGGCGCTGGACAGACGGGGCCGCGCGATTAGTCTTCGCCCCGGCAGCCAAGCCCCGGAGGTATCAGGTGGAAAAGTTCGGACGGTCCCAGCCGGTCAAGCGCGTCGAAGACCGGCGTTTCGTCACCGGGCAGGGGCGCTACATCGACGACACGGCACCCGTCGGCGCCGCCCATGCCGTTTTCGTCCGCTCGCCCGTGGCCCACGGGGTGCTGAGAGGGGTCGATGTCGAGGCGGCGCGCGGAGCCGACGGCGTGCTCGCGGTGCTGACGGCGGAGGAGCTTCGCGCCGACGGCGTCGTGCTCGACATGGAGGCCGATCTTCTCGATCTGCCGGGCGGCGGCACCGGGGCGGATGTGCCGCGCCCGATCCTCGCGCACGCAAAGCTCAGGTTCGTCGGCGAGCCGGTTGCTGTGGTCCTTGCCGAAAGCCGGCAGGCCGGCCGCGATGCCGCAGAACTCGTGGAGATCGATTACGAGGACCTCCCGCCCCATCTGGCTCTCGAACCCGGCGGCGAAGCGATCCACGACGCTGCCCCCGACAATGTCGCGCTGCGCTGGCACAAGGGCGACAAGGCGGCGGTCGAAGCGGCGATGGCCGAAGCGGCCCACATCGTCGAAACCCGCATTGAGGACAACCGGGTGATCGTCAACGCCATCGAGCCCCGGGGCGCCTGGGCCGAATGGGACGGGGCGCGCCTTCATCTGTCGGTCAACGGGCAGGGGGTTTGGGAGCTGAAGTCGAAGCTCGCCCGCCATCTCGGGCTCGACCGCGAGGCGGTCCGCATCACCAACCCCGATGTCGGCGGCGGGTTCGGGATGAAGGGCCAGACCTACCCCGAGCACTACGTCATTGCCGCCGCCGCGCGGAAACTCGGCCGGCCGGTGCGCTGGATGTCCGAACGCACCGAGGGGATGCTCACCGACAATGCCGGCCGCGACCTCGTCTCGGTCACCCGGCTCGCCTTCGACGAGACCCACAGGATCACCGCCTATGCGGTCGAGACCGTCTCGAACCTCGGCGCCTACAATTCCGAATACGGCCAGTGGATTCAGACCGACCTCTTCGCCAAGGTGCTGATGGGCACCTACGACGTCCAGACCACCTGGCTCGACGTCACCTGCGTTTACACCAACACGACCCAGGTCGATGCCTATCGCGGCGCGGGGCGGCCCGAGGCGATCTTCGTGCTCGAGCGCTCGATGGACAATGCCGCGCGGGCTCTCGGGGTCGACCCGTTCGAACTCCGGCGCAAGAACTTCATCCCCGCCGACAAGTTCCCCTACACCTCGGCGACGGGAATGGTCTACGACGTCGGCGATTTTCACAAAGTTCTGGCGCGCGGGGAGGCGGAAGCGGATGTCGCCGGCTTCGCGGCCCGCCTCACGGCAACCGAGGGCGAGGGCAAGGTCCGGGGCCTCGGGCTTTGTTACTACATCGAATCGATCCTCGGGAGCATGGCCGAGAGCGTCGAGGTCGCCTTCAACGAAGACGGCACCGCGTCGATTTTCGTGGGCACCCAGTCGAACGGGCAGGGGCACGAGACGGTGTTCGCGAGCTTTCTCTCCGACCAGACCGGCATCCCCTTCGAGAAGATCAGCGTCGTCCAGGGCGACAGCGACCTCATTCCCCGCGGCGGCGGCACGGGCGGGTCGCGCTCGGTGACGGTGCAGACCAATGTCACCCTCGTGGCGGTGGCCGCGATCATCGGGGATTTCTCGGCCTTTCTCGCCGAGAAGTTGGGTGTCGACCCCGAGGCGGTGAGCTTTGACGACGAGACCTTCCGGATCGAGGGTTCGAACGCCACACCGACGATGCTCGAAGTGGCCGAGATGGCCCGGGAGGCGGGCCGCGAGGACCTTCTGAGCTTCAAAAAGCGCGCAAGGATCGACGGGCGGTCGTTCCCGAACGGGGCCCATATCGCCGAGGTCGTGATCGACCCCGCGACCGGTGTGGTGGCGGTCGACCGCTATACGGTCGTCGACGATTTCGGCAATCTCATCAACCCGATGCTGGCCGAAGGTCAGGTCCATGGCGGGGTGGCGCAGGGGATCGGCCAGGCGATCACCGAACAGGTTGTGTTCGACGATGCGGGCCAGCTTCTGACCGCGAGCTTCATGGATTACGCGATGCCGCGCGCCGAGGACCTGCCGATGATCGGGTTCACCTCCGAGCCCGTGCCATCGACGGCCAACCCGATGGGTATGAAAGGCTGCGGCGAGGCGGGCACGGTCGGCGCGCTGGCGGCGGTCTCGAACGCGGTCCACGACGCGCTCGCCCCGTTGGGCGCGACCGACATCCAGATGCCCTTCACCCCCCACCGGGTCTGGCGGGCGATCCGGGAGGCGCAGGCGGCGGTTGCCGCCGAGTAACCCCATAGCCCGCCTTGTCGGGCGGTTCTGGCGATCCGAGCGGTCGGCCGCGGCCCCGCGCCGGGGCGCAACGGACCATGTCGTCATTCTCGACGGCACCATGTCGCTCCTCGAGGACGGCGACGAGACGAATGCGGGCCTGGCCTACAAGCTCCTTTCCGAGATGGCCGCGAAGGGGGCGCTCACGCTCTATTACGAGGCCGGCGTGCAATGGCCGGACTGGGTGCACACGATGGACGTGGTCCGCGGCACCGGCATCAATCGCACGATCCGGCGCGCCTATGGGGTGCTCGCCTCGCGCTACCGGGCGGGAGACCGGATCTTTCTGTTCGGCTACTCCCGGGGCGCCTATGCGGTGCGGTCTCTCGCCGGCGTGATCGACCGTGTCGGGCTCTTGCGCCACGACCATGCCACCGAGCGGATGATCGAGGCCGCCTACCGGCACTACCAGCTTACGCCGGACAGCCCGGCGGCGGCTGAGTTCGCCCGAAGCTATTGCCATCTCAACGTGCCCATCGAGATGGTCGGGGTGTGGGACACGGTCAAGGCACTGGGCCTGCGGCTGCCGGTGCTCTGGCGGCTGACCGAACCGGCCCATGCCTTTCACAACCACGCGCTCGGGCCATGTGTCCTCCACGGCTATCACGCGCTTGCCCTCGACGAGACCCGCGAGGCCTTCAGCCCCGTCTTGTGGGAGACGCCGGACGACCATCAGGGCCGGATCGAGCAGGTCTGGTTCCGCGGCGCCCATGGCGATATCGGCGGGCAGCTTGCCGGCTATCTGCCCGCCCGCCGGCTCTCCAACATTCCGCTCGTCTGGATGCTGGCGAAGGCGGAAGCGAGGGGCCTCTCCCTGCCCGAGAGCTGGCAGCGGCGGTTCCCGGTCCATCCCAATGCGCCGTCTTCAGGCATGAACCGCCGCTGGGGCCGCCTCTTTGTCCTGCGAAAGCGCCGCAAGCCCGGGCGGGACCGGTCCGAACGGGTGCATCCCAGCGCTGTGGCGCACCCGCTGGCAAAAGGCCTCGCCCCGGCCCGTGCCGCGCCCCCCTGAGCGTGGCGCGTCAGGCGACGTCTTCGAGCCGAGCCTCGGCCGCGAGCCCGAGCGCGCGGACGACGTCGCGGGTCATTTCGGGGCGGTTGAGCGTGTAGAAGTGCAGATGCGGCGCGCCGCCCTCGATCAGCCTGTCGCAAAGGGCGGTCGCATGGGCGATGGCAAAGAGCGCTTCGCGCCCGTCCCGCACTGCCGTCTCGAAGTCGCGGGCGAGCTTTTCGGGCACCCGCGCGCCGCAGCGCTCGGCAAAGCCGCGAACCCCGGCCCAGCTCTGGATCGGCAGGATGCCCGGGATGATCGGCACCTCGATGCCCGCCGCCACGCAGGCATCGCGGAACCGAAAGAACGTGTCGGCCTCGAAGAAGAATTGGGTGATGGCCGAGGCCGCCCCCGCCTCCACCTTGCGTTTGAGCCAGTCGATATCCGCCCCCGGCCCGGTGGCGTCGGGGTGAGGGTCGGGATAGGCGCCGACATGGGTCGCGAACCCCTGCGACGCCAGGGCCTCGACAAGCTCGACCGAGGAGGCGAAGCCGTCGGGATGGGCAGTGAAGCCCGCCGTGCCGCCGGGCGGGTCGCCGCGCAGGGCGACGATGTCGGTCACGCCCGCCGCGCGGTAGCGCCCGGCCACCGCCAGCGTCTCTTCCCGCGAGGCATCGACGCAGGTCAGATGGGCTGCGACCCGCACGCCCCAGGACTTGCGGATCGTCTCGACCGCCTCATGGGTGAGATCGCGGGTCGTGCCGCCGGCGCCGTAGGTCACCGACACGAAGTCGGGGCCGAGGGGGGCGAGCACCCGCATCGTGTCCCAAAGCCGGAACGAGGCTTCGAGAGATTTCGGCGGAAAGAATTCGAAGGAGATCGAGGGACGGGACATGGGCGAGGGCTCCGGGCACGGTTTCGGCCTTGTCACACAGAGGCGTCTATGAGACAAATTCATAATCCTCAACATCTTCCTCAAAACCACCTCACATGCATATCGAATTCCGCCACCTCCGCACCATCAAGGCGATCCATGACGCCGGCGGCCTTGCCCGCGCCGCCGAGGTCCTGAACATCACCCAGTCGGCGCTCAGCCATCAGATCAAGGGGCTCGAAGACCAGGCCGGCGTCGAGCTTTTCGTCCGCCGCACCAAGCCCCTGCGGCTGTCGGCGGCGGGCCAGCGGCTCCTGCGTGCGGCCGAGCGCATCCTCCCCGAGGTCGCCGCCGTCGAGGACGAGTTCCGGGGGCTTCGCGACGGCAAGTCGGGGCGGCTGCACATCGCGATCGAATGCCATGCCTGTTTCGAATGGCTCTTTCCGGTGCTCGAGGCGTTCCGCAAGGCCTGGCCGGACGTCGATGTCGACATCCGCCCCGGTCTCGCCTTCGACGCCCTCCCCGCGCTCCAGCGCGAGGATGTCGATGTGGTGATCTCGTCGGACCCCGAAACCCTGCCCGGCGTCGATTTCACCGCCCTTTTCGATTACGAGCCGGTCTTCGTCGCGGCCTCGGCCCACCCCCTGGCGCAGAAACCCTTTGTCGAAGCCGAGGACTTCCGCGGCGAGACCCTCATCACCTACCCCGTCGACCGCGCCCGGCTCGATGTCTTCACCGAACTTCTGAGCCCCGTCAGGGTCGAACCCGCAGCGATCCGCCAGGTCGAACTGACGGCGGTAATCCTCCTACTGGTGGCGTCCAACCGAGGTGTGGCGGTGCTGCCCGATTGGGTGGTGCGCGAAGTGCGCACCTCGTCGGACTACGTCACCCGCCCGCTCACCGCCAAGGGCGTCACCCGCCGGCTTTACGCCGCGACCCGCGCCGAGGACACCACACGCCCCTACATGGCCCATCTTTTGCGGCTCGCCCACCGCATCCCCGTCCGCCTCCAGCGGGGCGACCCCGTCACCGCCTGACAAGGCGTCTTCATCTTGGCCAAAGTACCGCCGCCGGAGGCAACGGTCTTTCGCACGAATGGTCGAACCCTGATCCTTCGGACGAAGGTTCGGCTCCCAGCGGGTCGCGGGAGTGCCGCCGCCCCTTGGCTTCGCGGCGGCGGCGGATTATGCGAGCGCCCCAGGGGCAAGGAGCGGCGCGATGCAGGGTTCGGCAAATCTCAACGTGATGATCAAGGCCGCCCAGAAGGCCGCGCGCGGGCTTGTGAAGGATTTCCGCGAGGTCGAGAACCTCCAGGTCACCTCGAAATCCGCCGGCGACTTCGTTTCCCGCGCCGATATCCGCGCCGAGGATGTGATCCGCGAGGCCCTCATGGAGGCCCGGCCGAATTACGGCTGGCTCGGCGAGGAGAGCGAGGGGGTCGCCGGCAAGGACCCGACCCGGCGCTGGATCGTCGATCCGCTCGACGGGACCACGAACTACCTCCACGGCCTGCCCCATTGGGCAGTCTCCATCGCGCTCGAGCACAAGGGCGAGATCGTCGCGGGGGTGATCTACGACCCCGCGAAGGACGAGATGTTCGTCGCCGAGAAGGGGCAGGGGGCCTGGATGAACAACCAGCGCCTCAGGGTGTCGGACCGGTCGCGGATGATCGAGACGATCTTCGCCACCGGCATCCCCTTCGCGGGCAAGCCCGACCTTCCCGAGACGCTTCAGGATCTCGCCCGCCTGATGCCCCAGGTGGCCGGCGTGCGCCGCTGGGGGGCGGCGGCTCTCGATCTCGCCTATGTGGCGGCCGGCCGGTACGACGGGTTCTGGGAGCGCCGCCTGATGCCCTGGGACAAGGCGGCGGGCGTGCTCATCGTGCGCGAGGCCGGCGGGCTCGTCGAGGCTGTCGCGCCGGGCGGGGACGCGCTGGCGACCGGGGGCGTGATCGCGGCCAACGCCGACGTCTTCAACGCCTTCTCGCGGATAATCCGCTCAAATTGAGACACCCGCCGGTCGGCCACAGTTCTGCCCGAATCGCGGGGCAGCTTGGTCTCATGTCTGCCAAAGCTGCCCCCATTCCCCCCGTTTCGCCCGTCCGGCGCCCCAGAGGTAAACAAAAGCTGTCGGTCTGGGCGGGTTCCGCCGTCGCGGCTGCCGGTCTCGGATTGCTCCTTGCCGGCGCCTCGGCCAGCGACGTCGCCCATCTGTCGGATGCCCTCGGCGCGCCGGTGGAGACGAGCCCGCTTCCGGCGCACGGTTAAGGCCTCGCCTGCACCCGCCGGTTCGGACCGAAGGCCGGGCATCGCGCCCGGCTTCGATGAGCGCGCCGACGGTCGTCTCCCGCGACACCCGCCCCGGGGCCCGACCCGGGGTCTGGCGAACCGAGGCGCACCGCTCGTCGGGGTCCCCCGGATCGCGTCCGGGCCAGGCAGGGTCGCGCCTGGGGCGGGTCTTCCTGCCAGTCGTCGCCGCCCCCACCGCACGGTGCCCCAAGCCTCCGTCAACCTTTTGGGGCGATACCTCACCCCGCGATGCGCATCGCCAGACGGCCCTCGGGCCGCGTCGGGCCCGGCAAAAACCGGACCGGGGCGGTACCCGGTGACAGTGGATCCACTGCTTCATGGGACCCGACCGACACTTCCCCGCCAGAACGGCAGCCCAAGACCGCCCCCGGGACATCCCGGGCCGGCGGCAGAAGGCGTTGGAGACGCGGATGGCCGGTGTTGAACCGAAGCGTAGGTCTTTGTCTTGAGGGGGCTTTTGGCGCGCGCTCCAAAATCATCACGAAACACGCCCCGGATGTGATCCGGGGGCCCCGATCCGCTGGAACGCTCCACCGATCGAGGTCGGGGGTCACGCCCGGGGAAGGGGTCTTCGCCGCCTAACGCCGCCGCCCCGCCCTGGGCACCGAGCTTCGGACCATCCGGTACCGCGCCTCGGGGTGCGGCGGGTGCCCGTCGGTGCGGCGCCAGAAGCCGGGACCGCCGAGCCGCAGCCAGAGCGGGACGGTCATCGCGAGGCCGGCGAGAAACCCGCCCGCATGGGCCCAGTAGGCGACGCCGCCCCCGGCGGTGTCGGTCACGCTGCCCGAGAAAAGCTGCAATGCGAACCAGAGGCCCAGAACGATCCCCGCCGGCAGCGGGATGATCCGGATGATGACGATCAGGATCACCAGGATATCGACCCGTGCCCTGGGAAAGAGCAGGATATAGCCGCCCATCACGGCGGCCACGGCGCCCGATGCACCGACCATAGGGACGAAACTGAAGGGATCGGCGGCCACCTGCGCGAGCGCCGCCCCGACGCCGCCGGCGATGTAGAACAGCAGAAACGGCCCATGGCCCATCTCGTCTTCGAGGTTGTCGCCGAAGACCCAGAGAAAGAGCATGTTGCCGATCAGATGCATGATCCCTCCGTGCAGGAACATCGAAGTCAGGATCGTGATCGGCGCTTCGGTGAGTTGCGCGGGCACGAGCCCCCAGGTCATGTAGACGGCGTTCAGCGCCCGGGGATCGGAGAACATCGGAAGATAACTGAGAAACACCAACACGTTGGCCGCGATCAGTGCCCAGGTGACATAGGGCGTGCGGTTCGACGGATTGTGGTCGCGGATCGGAAACATCGCGCTTGAGGTGGACCGCGTGGGGCCGCAGGTCAAGCGCGCACGCGGGGACGTGACCGGAGTTTTCTTGACGCCGGCGCCGGCCGCTGCACTCTTTGAGCAATGGCCAGCCATGTCTCCGCCGTTCTCGCCGCACTGCTGATGCCCGCCCTCGCTCAGGCGGCCTGCCCGCCGGGCCCCGAGATCGAGGAACCCTCCGCCCGCCTCATCCTCGAACTGCGCGAGGCGGAGAACGAGATGGCCGCCCGGGCACTCAACGCAGAACTCTGGACGCTCTGGCTTCAGGCGCCTGATGCCGAAGCGCAATCCCTGCTCGACGACGGGATCGCGCGGCTCAGGGTTGCCGATCATGCCGGGGCCGAGGCGGCCTTCACTGCACTCATCGCCTATTGTCCGGATTACGCCGAAGGCTACAACCAGCGCGCCTTCTCCGCCTATCTGAGGGGCGATTACGGCCAGGCGCTCGAAGACCTCGACCTGGCCCTGGTACGTCGCCCGACCCATATCGGCGCGCTTTCGGGCAGGGCGCTGACGCTGATGGGGCTCGGCCGCGTCGAGGCCGGGCAACGCGCCCTTCGCGACGCGCTTGCGCTCAACCCCTGGCTGTCGGAGCGCCATCTCCTGATCGAGACGCCCGGCGAGGACCTCTGACCGCTTGCCCCGCCCCCCCGAGGCGGCCTACCCATGGGGTCGTGCGGGCGTGATGGAATGGTAGACATACCGGACTTAAAATCCGGAGGGGGAAACCCCGTGCGGGTTCAAGTCCCGCCGCCCGCACCACGTCTTTCGGCCTGCCGCGCTTCGCGCTGCTTGAGGCCGGGGCGCCGATGCCGGGCCGGTCCTCGCCTTCCGAGTGTCGTCGCATCGCCGATCGCCCCCCGAGCGGCGCGGGACGGCGCCGGCGGCCGCCGCACGGCGCGACCGATCGGATTAACGATTGCCTTGTCGGCGCAAGGCGGCCTAGACACTGGAACAAAACGCGAGCAGTGAACCAAAACCCGGGTCGGATGCGCCGAGGAGATTACAAAAGAGCCCTGTCGTGGAGCCCTCCGCCTCCCGAAGCGCTTCTGTCGCATTACAAGCTCGGTGGCTACCCAGTGGAGCTAATCACCCGGATCGCCGACAAGTACCTGATCCGAAAAGAGAACATCGAGCGGGCCTGGGTCCGCGCCCTGCATCACCTGCCAGAAACCCTGGCCGGCGGCGACCCGCTCGACATCCTTGAGTTTTCCACCGCCCATGGGGCGATGCTCGAAATCTGGCGCGCTGCGGGCCACCGGGTCCGGGGAACCGACTGGGACGGCTGGCCCGACGATTACGCCAAGAGCCCCGCGCGGAAGGACTGGCTCGATGCGATGCTGGCCGAGACCCACGACAACCCGCGCGCCGAGACCAATCGCGGCTGGGTCTATCAGCCGATCATCGAGGCGACCGGGCTCGATGTCGATCTCTTCGACGCCGGCGCCCGGCCTTATCCCTATCGGGACAAATCCTACGACGTGGTCTGCTGCTATCAGGCGCTCGAAGCCTATGCGCCGCCGGCCGAGTGGCCCGGGATCGTCGGGGAGTTCTGCCGGATCGCACGCCAAAGCGTTGTCGTGGGGTTCAACCCGCCTCCGAGGGGGCTGCGCGAGGATGCCGAGCATTTCCATCAGCAGCACGCCGCCTTCGAGACGCTGAGGACCTTGGAGGCCTATGGGCTGAAGGCCGTTTTCCTCGAATTCGGCGAAACCAATGCCGGGTTTCACCCCACCGCCCTGAAACTCATGGCGGTGCCCGGCGCGAAGGAGGGACCAGCGATGCCTGCCGCAAACGCCAGCCAGGTCAAGCAGACCGGGCCCAAGGGCGACACCTTCTACAAGGCCAGGGCCCGCAACTACGAAACCCGCCGCAAGAAGCAGGATTGGTGGCATGTCGAGCAGGAGGAGATGAAGAGCCTCCTTTTCGGGCTGCCGCGCGGCCTGTCGGTGGTGGACATCCCCTTCGGAACAGGGCGCTTCGTGCCCTATTACAAGGAGTTCGGCTACACGATCACCGGGCTCGACGTCTCCCAGGACATGTTCGACGCCGCACGCGAAGCCCTCGGTCCGCTCTTTGACGAATGCACCTGTGTGACCGGGGATGCAGCCGAACTGCCGTTCGACGACGCGGGCTTCGATCTCGTTGTCAGCACGAGGTTCCTGCGCGATATCGTGACCTTCTCCCAGGCCAAGGCGATCCTGGCCGAAATGGCGCGGGTCACCTCGCGCTACGCGATCCTGCAACTCGGCGAGAACCCCGACGGCGAGATCGAGATCGGGCCGGACGACGTGATGGGCGGGGCGCTGAGCCGCGCCTCGGTGGACGCGCTTTTGGCGGGCTTCGGGTTCAGGGTGCTGGAGCGCCGGCTGGTGAAGTCCGCACCGGAGGTTGGCGAGGTCTACCATATCCTCTGCGAAAAAACCGACCTATGATCGTTGAGGTGATCGGTCTTCCCGGGGCCGGGAAGACGACGATCTCGGCGGAAATCGAGCGGCAGGTTCTGGCCGCCGGCGGTCAGGCGGCGGGCCTGCGCGACGTCGCGTTCCGGCGGATGCAGGCCAAGCGGCGGGAGGTCCGGTTCATCCGCAACCGCCCCGAGCGGGCGAGCATGTTCGGGGCGTTCAGCTTTCGCCAGAAACATGCGGAGGTTTTCGAGACCCTGTCGCATGGCCGCGACGAAGAGCTTCCGACGGTTCTTTGGAATCTCGAACTGATGGCGCAGTATTACTTCGCGACCGACGGCGGGCCGGGCCCGGGGCTCCTCGTCGTCGACGAGGGGTTCGTTCACCGCGGGGCCGCCCATCTACTGGAGCGGCCGCCGGAGGAATTCGACCGGTTCGTCGCTGCCCTTCCGGGCGACTTCGCGCTCGTCTACCTTGCGCTGCCTGTCGATGAGGCGCTTGCCAGAGCCAGCACCCGCCGCCGGGGCCTCAATCACATGTGGCCGGGCCGGAGCGAGGGCGACATCCTCCGGCAGATGGAGCGGGTTGCGGCGCAGATCGCGCGGGCGGCCGCGCTTTGGCGGCACCGGGGTTGCGCGGTCATCGAGGTCGACGGCACCCAGCCACCGGACCGCGTGGCCGCCGCCGCCATCCAGGGGCTCGGCGGCGCCGATGCCGGGTTTCTCGGCAGGGCTCAGGCCGAGGGTGGCCGGTCGTAGCGGCGCTGCTCGGCCTCGAGCATCCTGATCCGGTTCTTGATGCGCAGCTCTTCGAGAAACAGCCGGCCGCGCAGGCTGGCATCCTCGGCATCGAGATCGTGAACGGCGCGGCGGATGTCTCTCAGATCGCCCTTCAGCCGGTCGATGCGCTGTTCGATGCGCCAGTATTGCCGGCCGGTCTCATGGGCACGGGTCAGAAGGTCGAGGTCCTCGGCCGGGCAGACCGGCGACAATTGCCGTCCGCGGGTGGCCTCGGCATAAACCGTCGCGGGGGTGCAGTAGGTTCTCAGCCCCTGTTGCCGGCCGGCCTCCCATTCGGCGCGGTCGGGAGTGATGCCGTACTCCGCACAGGCCTCGGCATGGTTCGACAGAAAGCCCGGCAGCCGGCCCTTGGCCCCGTCCGCCGCCCCGATCGAGAACCAGTCCCCGGACCGGCAGGCGTCTTCTGAAAGCGTCGCGCAGGCGCCGAGGAACACCGCGAAGATGGTGACGGCGAGGGGGACGGGATGATGCGGGCGGAGGCGTTTCATGCTCCAACTGGGCCCCTCCGCGGCCCTGCTATGCAATAGCGTCAGCGCCATTGGTTCGCGGGCTTCCCGTCCTTCGCCATGGCCGCCGTCTCGGCGATGCGCTTTGCACGGGTTTCGGGGCGCTTGGCGTTGAGGATCCATTCGAGGATGCCGCGCCGGGCGGACCGGGCAAACCCATCCCAGACGCTGCGGCAGCCGTTCGCGGCCAGCGCGTCGGCAAGATCGGGCGGCACGTCGAGGCGCTCGACGGCGTCCAGCCGCTCCCAGGAGCCGTCGGCCTTTGCCGCCTCGACCGCCGCGCGCCCGGGCGGTGCGAGCGCGCCTGCGGCGTCGAGCCGGGCGATGGCCTCCTTGTTCACGCGGCTCCAGTTCGAGCCCGGCTTGCGCGGCGCGATCCAGTGCATCGCGCGCAACGCGTCCTTGCCGCGCACGAGGCTGTCGACCCAGCCCCAGGCGAGGCATTCCTCGACGATCTCGCCCATCGGCAGGTAATGCGGCGAGGCTTTCTTGTGGTGGACGAGCCAGACGCCCGCGGTGCGTCGGTGATTGGCCCCGAGCCAGGCCCGGAGTTCGGCACGGCTGCGCACCTCCACTTCTTCGCGGTTCTCCAGCGGTCGTTTCGCCATGCCTCAGGATGCGGCGACGGCCAATCGCACGCAAGGCTCGCAGAGATGTCAGTTCGCCGTGACCGGCCGCCCTGTCAGGGTGGCCCCGAAGGAGGACCGCCCCATGCTCACCCGCCGCGCCTTTGCCGCTTCGACCGCCTTTTTGCCCTTCGCTCCCGGTGCGGCCTGGGCGGAAACCGACGCCGAACGGCTCGACCGGATGCTCGCGAGCCTCGTCACCGGCCCCGCCGCCGACTTCGAGGCGGCGCTGCGTTTCTTCCGCGAAACCGGGGACATCACCCATGTCCCTTCGCTGATCGTGGCGATGCGGTTCACCCGTGCGCCGTCGGAATACGTCGCCCAGGTCGCCCGCGACCTCACTGGGCTCGACAACACCTGGGGCTGGTTCGATTGGATGCTCTGGCAGGAGCAGCAGGCCGACCTCGTGCCCCATGAAAGCTTCATGGCGTTCAAGCGCCAGGTGATGCTCTGGATCGACCCCAATTTCGAGGTGTTCCTGCGGCCCGAATACCTCGACCGCGATCGGATGGGCATCCGGCTCGAAGAAATCACCTGGGGCGGGGTGCGCAAGGACGGCATTCCCTCCCTCGACGGCCCCGAGATGATCGCAGCAGAAGAGGCAGATTATCTCGCCGGCGACGACCTCGCCTTCGGCGTCGAGATCGACGGAGACATCCGCGCCTACCCCCTGCGGGTGATGGGCTGGCACGAGATGTTCAACGATGTGATCGGTGGCGTGCCCGTGGCGCTCGCCTATTGCACGCTGTGCGGGTCTGGCATTCTCTTCGAGACCGACATGGGCCGCGAACAACCGTTCATTTTCGGCTCATCGGGGTTTCTCTACCGGTCGAACAAACTGATGTTCGACCGCGAGACCCATAGCCTCTGGAACCAGTTCACCGGCAGGCCCGTCGTGGGCCCGCTCTATGGCAGCGGCATCGAATTGCGGCAGCGCCCGGTGGTGATCGACACCTGGGAGAACTGGGTCGCGGCGAATCCCGGCACAACGGTCCTGTCGCTCAACACGGGCCATGACAGGGACTATGGCTCGGGGGTGGTCTATGCCCGCTACTTCGCTTCGCCCGATCTGATGTTCCCAACGGAGGTGGACGAAAGCCGGTTCGCGCAGAAATCCTATGTGTTCGGCGTCCGGCAATTCGGCGGCGCGAAGGCCTGGCCGCTGGAGGCCTTCGAGGGCGGGCGGGTTCTGAATGACGGGATGCTCGACACGCCGATGGTACTCATCGGCGACGCCGCGACGCGGACGGTGCGGGCCTATGAGCGGGGCGACCTCGCCTTCGAAGGCGCGGGGGCGGCGCTGGTCTCGTCCGACGGTGCAAGATGGGAGGCGCGGGAGGATGCGCTGGTGGCCGCCGACGGGCGGAGCCTGCCCAGGGTCGCGGGCCATATCGCCTATTGGTTCGCCTGGAACGGGTATCTGGCGGCGGAATCGGAGCTTTACGAGCCATGATCGGGCATGCGGCTCCGGCCGGATCGTGCGTTGGCCGACGACAACCCCGTCCCGGGCTTGACCCGGGACCTCGATCAACGATGCGCTCGATCTGATCTAGGCCCCGGATCGGGCACGGGGCGGGCCGTTCTTTGCGGCCGCGTTCAGCCTCCGGAGAAGCGGGTCTGCCAGGCCTCGCGCTCATCGTCGGTGATCTTCTGAAAAAGCACATCCGGCACCGAAAACCCGTGCCCGGCGGGCAGGGCGGTGAGGGCGGCGCGCATGTCGCCCGGCCAGTCGGTGTCGAGCGTGTTCATCGCCGCGAGCATCTTCGCCGCGGCATCGGGGATGAACGGGGCCGACAGCACCGCGTAGACACGGATGAGGTTCAGCGCGAGACGGATCTGCGCTGCGGCCCGGTCGGGGTCTTCCTTGAAGACCGACCAGGGCGCGGCGGCCTGTAGGTATTCGTTGCCCGCGACCCAGAGCGCACGCAACTCGGTGGCTGATTTGCGGACCTCCATGGCATCCAACTGCGCCTCATAGGCGGCAAGGCCCTTCTGAAGCCGGGCTATCAGGGCCTCTTCCTCGGCGCCCCAATCCCCGCCCGCCGGAACCGCCTCGCCGAATTTCGACAGGCAGAACTTCGTCACCCTGGAGACGAAGTTCCCGAGCACGTCGGCAAGGTCCTTGTTCACCGAGGCCTGGAAATTCTCCCAGGTGAACTCGCTGTCGGAGTTTTCGGGCGCGTGGGACAGAAGCCACCAGCGCCAGTAGTCCGCGGGAAGGATCTCAAGCGCGGCATCCATGAAGATGCCCCGGCCCTGGGACGTGGAGAACTGGCCGCCGTCGTAGTTGAGGTAGTTGAACGACTTGATGTAGTCGACGAGCTTCCACGGCTCCCGCGAGCCGATGATCGTCGCCGGGAAGGAGAGCGTATGGAACGGCACGTTGTCCTTGCCCATGAATTGGACATACCGGACATCCGACGCGCCCTTGTCCGTGCGCCACCAGCGTTCCCATTCAGAATCCGGACGTCCCCGGGCCCATTCCGCCGCGCAGGCGATGTACTCGATCGGCGCATCGAACCAGACGTAGAAGACCTTGTCCTCCATCCCCGGCCAGTCTTCTTTGCCGCGTCTGACGGGCACGCCCCAGTCAAGATCGCGGGTGATGCCGCGGTCTTGCAGCCCGTCGCCGTCGTTGAGCCACTTCCTGGCGATGGAGGTGGTGAGGATCGGCCACGGCGGTAAGGGCGGAGGCGCCGGCGGGGTTTCATTGCCTTGTTCGCTTGCGTCATCGAAGTAGCCGTGCCCGGTCGGTTCCTTGCTCGATATCCATTCCGAAAGCCGTTGCTTGAGTTGGGATTGTCTGAGGTAGAGATGCTTCGTCTCGCGCACTTCGAGATCGGTCGAGCCGGAGATCGCCGAGCGGGGGTCGATCAGGTCGGTCGGGTCGAGCTGCTTGGTGCAGTTCTCGCATTGGTCGCCGCGGGCACGTTCGTAGCCGCAATTAGGGCAGGTGCCCTCGATATAGCGGTCGGGAAGGAACCGGCCGTCGGCGTTGGAATAGACCTGTTTCTCGGAGACCTCGTCGATCAGCCCCGCCTCGAAGAGCTTGCCCGCGAAATGCTGGGTGAGGGCGTGGTTTTCGGGGCTCGACGAGCGACCGTAATGGTCGAACGACAATCCGAACCCGTCGGCGAGGTCCTTCTGGACGCCCCACATCCGCGCGCAATACTCCGCCACGGGCTCCCCGGCCTTGGCGGCGGCGAGCTCGGCCGGCGTCCCGTGCTCGTCGGTGGCGCAGAGAAAGAGCACCTCGTGGCCGCGCGCCCGCATGTAGCGGGCGTAAAGGTCGGCGGGGAGCTGAGAGCCCACCAGATTGCCGAGGTGCTTGATGCCGTTGATGTAGGGCAGCGCGGAGGTGATGAGGATGCGGGCCATGGGTGCGTCCGGTGTGGTTTAGCCGGCTCCATAGCGCCTAAGGCAGGCGGGGTGAAGCCGGAGGTCGCCCAGGCCCCCTTGCCGCCGGGCGCCCATCGGCTATGCCTCTCGCGGACGCGAA
Organism: Paracoccaceae bacterium; assembly: GCA_030066905.1. Lineage (GTDB taxonomy): Bacteria > Pseudomonadota > Alphaproteobacteria > Rhodobacterales > Rhodobacteraceae > JASJAR01. The sequence continues at coordinate 53,924 of JASJAR010000011.1, forward strand.
CAGGAGTGATATCATGGAGATGGTCGAACTTGGCCGCACGGGGCTCAAGGTGAGCGAGCTATGCCTCGGGACGATGACCTGGGGCAGCCAGAACGACGAGGCCGAGGCGCACGCGCAGATCGACCGGTCGCTGGAGGCGGGGTGCAATTTCATGGACACCGCCGAGATGTACCCGACGACGCCGATGCGGGCCGAGACGACGGGCCGGACCGAGGAGCTGATCGGGACGTGGAACGCCAGGACCGGACGGCGGAAAGACTGGGTGATCGCCACGAAGATCACCGGCCGTGGCAACATGAACGTGCGGGGCGGCGCGGGGTTCGACGGAACATCGATCCCGCAATGCATCGATGCCTCGCTGAAGCGGCTCCAGACCGATTACATCGACCTCTACCAGCTCCACTGGCCCGACCGGGGCTCTTACATGTTCCGCCAGAACTGGAGCTACGACCCGTCGGGCCAGTCGAAGGCGGCCACGCTCGATCACATCCACGAGGTGCTCAGAGCACTCGATGCCGCGGTGAAGGCCGGCAAGGTGCGCCATGTGGGGCTCTCGAACGAAAGCGCGTGGGGGACGGCGCAGTGGCTGGCGGTGGCCGAGGCCGAAGGGCTGCCGCGGATGGAGGCGATCCAGAACGAATATTCGCTGATGTGCCGGCTCTTCGACACCGATCTGGCCGAACTAAGCGTCAACGAGGACGTCACGCTTCTGGCCTTCTCGCCGCTCGCCTGCGGGTTTCTCACCGGCAAGTACCAGAACGGCGCGGTGCCCGAGGGCTCGCGGGCGGCGATCAACTCGGGCGTCGGGGGACGGGTGAACCCGCGCACCTTCCAGGCGGTCGACGCCTATCTCGATATCGCGAACCGCCACGGGCTCGACCCGGTGCATCTGGCCCTCGCCTTCTGCCGATCGCGGCCGTTTCAGACGATCCCGATCTTCGGGGCGACGACGATGGAGCAGCTCGACCGGGCGCTCGGTGCCGCCGGAGTGCGGCTGAGCGAGGAGGTGCTCGGCGAGATCACGGCGGCCCATAGAGCCCACCCGATGCCCTATTGAGGTGGGGCTGATCGTGGGCCGGGTCGGAAACCGAGCCCATGCCCGTGAGCGGCATCCGCCCGTCCCAATCCCGTCCCGGGCTCGGTCCGGGACCCGGATGGACAGTTCGCCTCCGGGGCGTGTGTCGCTATTGGCCTGAAGCGGACGTTGGGGTCAGCGCCAAAGCAACAAAACGAATACCCGTCGCGGGCTTGCCCCGGGACCTCGATAGGCTTGGCACTCCGGTGGATCGAGGCCCCGGATCAAGTCCGGGGCGTGTTTCGCCAAGGGCTACCGGAGCAAGACCCAAACGCCTGCTTAAGGCCAAAAAGCCCAACAGCGCGCCTCACCCGGCGCTCGCTCCCCCGCCATGCGACAGATCGAGCCCCGCTTGCCCGGCGAGCTTCTCCAGATGCTCCGGAAACGCCCGGTCGGAAATGTAAGCCTCGCGCACCAGCGTATCGAAGTGCCGCGTGAGCAGGCCGACCCGGTCGGTGTCGCGGAACGCCAGGAAGTGCTGGCCGAGATAGACCACCGCGATCAGCGGCCCGAACACGGTGATCGGCGCCGAGTGCAGGCGTCGCGCATCGAAGACACTGACGCGAAGGGCGGGAAAGAGCTGGTCGTAGAGTGCCAGCATATGGGCAAACTGCCGGGCGCGGATGCCTTTCGGCAATCCGTTGTAATAGCCGGTGCCGAAGGCGAGCGAGTGGAGCTCGAAGAGCGGCATGGCGACCTCGTAATCGCTGCGGGTCTGCCGTATCCAGTCGAGCCGGTCTTCGGAGGCCCCGACCGCCTGTTCGGTGGTGCGCGCAAGATAGGGCGCGTATTCCCAGCGCAAGAGTTCCGGCGTCTTCAGCATGTCGGCAAGCTGGGCGGGGACATGGCGGATCTTGTAGCCCGCCGCTTCTCGGTGCCAGGCGAAGATCTGCTCGTCGGACGGGGCGCGCGTGGCCTTCGTCACCAGCACCTGGCCCGCCAGCAATTCGCTTACCTGTTCGGGCAGGTCCGACAGCCCCAGAAGCCAGTCGCCCGAGACGCCGAGGGCGGCGGCGCATTCGGCCACCACCTGGGCGTTTGGCAGCCGGGTGCCCGGCGCCAGAAGCTGGGACACCGTCGACCGGTCGACCCCGACGGCCCGGGCGAGTGCGGATTGGTTGACGTCGCCGGCCCGCATCGCCTCTGCGAGCCGGGCCCGGAACAGTCGCGCTCGATTACGCTTGTCCATTATTCACACATTTGGTGATAAAAAACACCGTTGTTGAAGAAACGTTCCTCAATTCCCGAATACTCAGATCGGCGGAAGTTTGCGAGCTTTTGTTTGGGGACAACAGATTGCGGAGAAAACATGAAACCCGCCCGAACGCGGCTGGCGGTCGAATGGCCAACGTTTGCGATGTTCGTGCTGTGCTACGGCTCCTGGGCCCTCGCCGTTTTCACCCTGCCGGAGGTCTCGCTCGCAGCCGCCGTCGCTTTGGCCGCGCTCGCCATCGCTCTGTTTTCGTCCCTCCAGCATGAAGTCGTCCATGGCCATCCCTTCGCCAACCCGCGGGCGAATGCGGTGCTTGCGTTTCCCGCCCTGACCCTCGTCATTCCCTTCGGCCGGTTCCGCGACACCCATCTCGCCCATCACCGGGATTCAGACCTGACCGACCCCTATGACGACCCCGAGTCGAACTATCTCGATCCGCTGCGTTGGGCCGTGCTGCCCCGGTGGGTCCGGTCGGTGCTGCTCTTCAATAACACGCTGATCGGGCGCATCGCCATCGGCCCACTCGTCGGCCAGATCGGGTATCTGCTGAACGAGGTTCGCGCTCACCGGTCGGGCGACCACCGGGTGCTGTCAAGCTGGCTCTGGCACCTCCCTTCGGTGGGTCTCGTCATGGCGGCGGTGGCGGCCGGCCCGATGCCCCTCTGGGCCTATGTCGCGGCGGTCTATCTGGGGCTCGGGCTGATCAAGATCCGCACCTTCCTCGAGCACCGCGCCCATGACGCGGTGCGGGCGCGCACCGCGATCGTCGAGGATTGCGGGCCGCTGGCCTGGCTCTTTCTCAACAACAATCTCCATGTCGTCCACCACGCGCATCCCGAGGTCCCCTGGTACCGGCTGCCTGCGCTCTACCGGTCCCGGCGCGAACGGTTTCTCGCGATGAACGACCACTACGTCTATCGCGGCTACGGTGCGGTGATCCGGCGCTACCTCTTCGACCGGAAGGACCCGGTTCCCCATCCGCTGATGAACCGTCCCGGCTAGCCGCGCAGCGGGACCTCAGGGGGCGGTCCGAGATCTGGAAGCCGTGGTAGCACAAAGCCGAGCACGGTGCGGGTGACCGGGGCGATGTCGAGACCGTCGATTTCCGGCAGGGCAACCCAGCGAAGGTCGGCCAGTTCGCCCGAAGCGGCCGCGAAATCGTCCGCATCGGTGGCAAGCCCGGCGGCATCTGCAAGGAAGAACCGCGCGTCAAAGCGTCGGGGCCGGCCGGGCGGCGTGATCGCGCGGTAGATATAGGCAAGCCCGGTGGCCTTGGGCGCAAGGCCCCGGCGGGCCAGCCCGTCCCAGTCGCGGGAGGGGGCGGCGAACCGGCCCGGGGCCGCCCAGGCCAGCCCGGCCTCCTCCCAGAGCTCGCGTATGGCGGCGGCGACGAACCGGTTCGGTGCCCCACCCTTCGCCGCCAGACGCGCGCGGCACTCCGGGGACAGGTCGCCCGTCAACGGCACAGCGCCGTCGCCGGGGTCCACCGCCCCGCCAGGGAAGACGACCTTGCCGGGCATGAACACCGCGCCGCGCCGGCGCCGGCCCATGAGGATCGCGGGGTTGCGCGCAGGGTTGCGGACGAGAATGAGGGTCGCCGCGTCGCGAATGCCGGCCCCCGGCTCAGGCGTCGGTGAAACCATACATCCGTTTGGCCCATTGGAACGCGACGACCGCGCCTTTGAACCGCGGCAGAAGATAGAGCGCCATCGCCACACCGCCGACGACGAACACCGTGGCGAGCACCATCGGGTCGGGGCGGAAGGCCGTATAGCCCCAGAGCATCAGCGGAGCGAGGAGCTTGCCGACAACGAGGATGGTCAGATAGGCCGGCCCGTCATCGGCACGGTGGCGGTCGAGCGTTTCGGCACAGATCGGGCAGGATTTGCGCACCACAAGGTAGCCGCGCATCATCGGGCCCTTGCCGCAATTGGGGCAGCGGCGGCGCCAGCCGCGAACGAGGGCCGGCCCGAGCGGCCGCGGCGCGGCTTCAGTTTCCTGTGGAATGTCGGCGTCCAGCATCGTCCCGTCCTGAGCTGGGGCCTGTCTACGCCGGCTGCGTTCCGCGCCCCAGTTGACGGAATGTCCTTGCGGCGCGATGTCGCAAAGATCGGGCTATGTTGCCGGTGCCGCGACGGAACCGGCGCGCTCGGGCGTTAAGGTTCCAGACCACCCGCATTGGCGTCGGTGGCAAACCCGATGAGGACGACATGAAGAAGACGACGATCACCGCGCTGACAGCGCTTGCCCTGGCCGGTGGGCTCGCCGGGGCTGCCGCAGCCCAGGGCGCGGGGGGCGACCGCACCTTACGCGGCATGGATTTCGAAACCCTCGACCGGACCGCAGACGGTGTCCTCAGCGTCGCCGATCTCGAAGCGGCGAGCGATGCCCGGTTCGGCGAGCTCGATGCCGATGGCGATGGCGCCGTGACGGAGGTGGAATTCCGGGCGCGCGCGGTGGCGGAGGCCGATGCCCGTGCTGCCGAGCGCTTTGCCGCGCTCGATGCGGACGGCGACGGAACCCTGTCGCGTGACGTGTTCGAACTGCGCGCCCGCGGCGGGTCGCGGATGATGGCGCGGCTGATCGAACGGTTCGACGCCGACGGCGATGACGGGCTGAGCGCCGAGGAATTCGAGACGGCCCGGAGCGCGATCCGCGAGCGCCAGGGACCCGGCCCGCACCGGTTCCGCTGATGCGGCGTACCGGGGGGGCGGTCCGCCGCCCCCGATTGCCGGGCCCCGAGGGCTCGGGCAAGGTCGCACCGACAGCCAGCAGACCGGAACATGGACGAGGTCACCGACGAGGCGCTCTTGGTCGCCTATGCCAACGGCGATGCCCGGGCTGCGCGGACGCTGACCGACAGGTTGGCGCCGCGGGTGCTGGCCCATGCCGTGCGGCTTCTCGGCGACCGGGCGGAGGCCGAGGACGTGACCCAGGAAGCCCTGATCCGGCTCTGGCGGCTGGCGCCGGACTGGCGCCAGGGCGAGGCAAAGGTCACGACCTGGCTTTACCGGGTCACCGCCAACCTCTGCACCGACCGGCACCGGAAGGCGGGCCGTCAGGTGCCGCTGGAGGCCGCCCGCGATCCGCCCGACCCCGCGCCGGGTGCCGTGGCCGCGATGGCCGGCGCAGAACGGGCGGCGGCTCTGGAGGCGGCGCTCCAGGTCTTGCCGGAGCGGCAACGCGAAGCGGTGGTGCTAAGGCATATCGAGGGGCTGTCGAACCCCGAGATTGCCGAGATTATGGACATAGGCGTAGAGGCGGTGGAAAGCTTGACGGCACGGGGCAAGCGCAAACTGGCCTCCCTGCTTCTGCCAAGACGGGACGAACTGGGGTTGGACGATGATTGAAAACCGGGACCGGGATGACGGCCTTGAGGCCTTTTTCGATGACGCGCGGGCCCACAAAGCGAGGCCGGACAGCGCCCTGAAGGCGCGGCTGCTGGAAGACGCGCTGGCCCACCAGCCCGCGCCCGCGGCGGTCGCGCCGGCCAGGCGCGGGCGCCTCGGCTCGGCGATCGCGCTTCTGGGTGGCTGGCCGGCGCTGACGGGTCTTGCCACGGCGACGGTCGCCGGCGTCTGGATCGGCGTCGCCCAGCCGACGGCGGTCGGCGATCTCGCCTTCGGCACGCTGTCGGGCGGCGAGGATTATTCGGGCTTCATGCCGGGATACGGGCTCGAGTTCGGCGATGGCTGAAACCCCGCCGAGCCTGCCCCCCGCCGCCGCCCGGCGAAGCCCGCTCTGGATGCGGCTTTTGCTCCTGGGCTCGCTGGGCCTCAACCTGCTGGTCGCCGGAATGATCGGCGGGGCCCTGTTGTCGGGCGCCGGGCCGGGGGCGGCGCGGGATGCCGCGCGCGACATCGGCGTGACCCCCTTCGTCCGGGCCCTGCCATCCGAAGACCGCCGGGCGCTCCTGCGAGAGCTCTTCCGCGAGCGCGACGGTTTGCGCGACCGCCGCCGCGACATGCGCGAGAGCTTTGCGCAGCTTCTCGCCGCGCTTCGCGCAGAAGAGCTCGACCGCGCCGCGCTGGAACGGATCGTCGCCGACCAGCGGGCGGCGGGGGAGGCGCGCCAGCGACTTGGAGAACGGCTCGTTCTCGACCGGATCGAGGAGATGACTGTGACCGAGCGGCGTGCCTATGCCGACCGTCTCGAAGCCGATGTCAGGCGGCCTCGGCAACGGTGATCTGGTTGCGTCCGGCCGCCTTGGCCGCATAGAGCGCCTTGTCGGCCCGCTCGATGAGGGCCTCGAGCGTTTCGGGCACCGGCGCGGCCGGGTCGGTCGCGGCCACGCCGAGGCTCATTGTGACGCCGACGCTCTTTCTGCCCTCATCGACCACCACCGGCCGTTCGGCGACGAACCGGCAGATGCGGCTTGCCACGGGGCCGGCCTGCCCGGCGTCGGTCTCGGGCATCACGATCAGGAACTCCTCGCCGCCGAGGCGGGCCAGCACATCCGCCCCCCGCAGGTTGGCGCGCAGCCTCTGGGCGATTTCGACAAGGACGGTGTCGCCCGCGCCGTGCCCATAGGTGTCGTTGACCCGTTTGAAATGGTCGAGATCGCCGATGAGAACCGCCACGGGGCGGTCTGCGGCAGCCGCCTCGCGGAGGATCCGCGTGGCATGGCTCATCGCATAGCGGCGGTTGTAAAGCCCGGTCAGGCTGTCGGTCGCAGCAAGGCGCATCCCGTCCTCGACCGCCAGCGTCAGCGCGTCGGCCTCGAGCTTGCGCTTGATCTGCGCCTTCACCCGGAGCGCCAGTTCGGCCGGTTCGAAATCTCCCGGAATGAGGTCGCTCGCGCCGAGGTCGAGCGCCCGGGCCGCGCTCGCCGCGTCGCCGGGCTGGAGAACCGTGATCACCGAGGCCCGGCGGGTTTCGGCCCGGGCTCTGAGATCGGCCAGAAGCTGGAGGCCCTCCTCGGTGCGGTCGGCGCCGATGTCGATGACATAGACATCCGCCGAGGTCTGATGGTCGGCAGTCGAGAGGGCGGCGTGTTCGCCGAGCACTTCGATGCGGTCCTGCAAGGTGCCGACCAATGTGTCGCGCCAGTCGGTCGCCAGCGTCCGGGACCGGGCGACGAGCGCGACCCGACCGCGCCGCTGAAACATCGCCCCGGCATCGCAGAACCCGAATTCCTGTGCAGTCGACTGGCGGCGCAGAAGCTCCGCACGGGCGTCCCGGGCGCGCAGCAGGCTGCGGATACGGGCGAGGCAGACGCTGTCGGAGAACGGCGTCTCCAAAAGGTCGGCGGCCCCGGCGGCGAGCGCGGCGAGCCGCGCTTCCGGCCCCGCGTCCGGGCCGGCGAGGATGATCGGGATCTCCGCGCTTTCGACCTGCCCCCGGAGCGCGTCGCAAATCTTCAAGGCGTCCGGCAGGCCGCGGTGCACGAGGACGATGAGGTCGGGCCGCTCGCGGCTGGCTGCCGCCGGCAAGGCGGCGGGGTCGTCGAGGAGGTTCACATGGTAATGCGCCGCCGCGAGCCGAACGCGCCATTGGATGCGCCCCGTGGGCAGGTCGTCTGCGATCAGGATGCGGGCGCTCATCTGCCTGTCCTCGATTCTTGTAAAATTCGCTGCTCTTGGTTCAGTTCTCGTGGATATAGGTTAAGAATGCGTTGCTGGATTGCGGCGGAAAACAGGCGGATCATGGGCATTGACGAGGCGGAGACATTGGCGATAGAGGCGCTGGGCTGGCTCGCGGGCGAGGAGGATTTGTTGCAGGTTTTTCTGGGCTCTGCGGGGCTGAGCTCATTCGAGCTTCGGGCGCGGGCGGACGATCCCGAACTGCTCGCGGCGGTGCTCGACTTCGTGCTGATGGACGACGGCTGGGTTCAGGCCTTTGCCGCCGCGACCGACCGCGCCCCCGAGGCCGCGCTGCGGGCCCGCGCGGCCCTTCCCGGCGGCGACCTTCCGCACTGGACATGAAGGACCGCCTCGAACGCCTCGCTCATTGCGTCGGCATCGGTGAGACCGCCCCGGCCGCCGCCGATCTGATCGGAGCCTCGGCCCCGGTGCGCCTGGCCCATCCCTTGGGCGGCGGCACCGGCCCCGGGGCCTGGGTCGGCGCCGTCGAGGAGCTTGCCCGAGCCTTCCCCGATCTGGAACGGCGCGACACCATCCGGATCGAGGGCAAGGACGCCGGCGGCGCGACCTGGCTCGGGGCGGGGGGGTATTTCTGCGGCACGTTCCAGAAGGCCTGGCGCGGCATCCCGCCGACCCGGCGGATGGCGAGCCTGCGCTACCACGAATTCTTCCGGATCGAGGGCGGGGTCGCCACCGAGGTTCAGTCGCTCTGGGATGTTCCCGAACTGATGCTTCAGGCCGGCGTCTGGCCGATGGGGCCGAACCTCGGGCGGGAATGGCACGTGCCGGGCCCCGCGACCCAGGACGGGCTCCGGGTGCGGGGCTCGGGCCGCGCCGCGCTGAAGCTCGTCTCGGACATGCTGACCGCCCTCGGCCGGAACCGCGAGGGCGTCGCGGCGATGGAGCTCGACCGCTACTGGCACCCGGCGTTGAGCTGGTACGGACCGTCGGGGATCGGCACCGCCCGGGGCATCGCCGGTTTCCGCGCCCACCACCAGGCGCCGTTCCTGGCCTCGATGCCGAACCGGCGGGCCCTGATGGACAAGGGTCATCTCTTTGCGCAAGGCAATTACGTCGGGTTCACCGCCTGGCCTGGCATGGCGGCCACGCTTTCGGGCGGCGACTGGCTGGGGATCGCCGGGGCGGGGCAGGAGATCACCCTTCGGAGCCTCGATTTCTGGCGCGTCGAGGCGGGGCTGATCCGCGAGAACTGGGTGCTCGTCGACCTGCTCGACGTCTACGACCAGCTCGGCGTTGATGTGATGAAACGGGCCCGGGCGCTGCGCTAGGTCAGGATTGGTGTCGGTCGCACCGGCTCTTGGGCGTGGACGGGACGGTCATTCGCCCGCCTCGGGCCGAGCAAGACCGCGTCCCGGGCTCGACCCGGGACCTCGACGGGCTTTGCGCTCCGGTGCGTCTGGCCGCCGGATCGGGTCCGGGGCGTGTGTCGTTCGATTCCAACCGCCGCCGGCCAAAAGCCAGCTCATGTCAGCAGGATCATGACCGCCAGACCCCGTTGACCAATCGCGACGCCCAGCCGCCGCGCGGGCCTTCTTTGTTCCAAAAATACTCAAACGCCACCGGCTCGGCCAACTCCCCGCTCGACAAGCTCGCGACGGGCGCCGTAGGGTTTTTGCAGAGGTATGCAAAATGCCGCGGGGGAGGAGATGGAGCTACCCAAAACGCCGTCGCTCCGGCTGGAAGGCAGGCGCGCGCTGGTGACCGGAGCCTCTCGCGGCATCGGGCTTGGCTGCGCGGTGGCCCTCGCGGAGGCCGGCGCGGAGGTGGTGATGGCCGCACGCAGCGCCGACGCGCTGGAGGAGGCGGCCGATGCGCTCGCCGCGCGCGGGGCGAAGGTCAACGCCATCGCGATGGACGTCACCGACCTCAGCGCGGTCGAAACCGTGATGCGCGACGAGGGTCCATTCGATATCTTGTGCAATTCGGCCGGCACGGCCCGCCACGGACCCGCGCTTCAGACCGATGAGGAGGATTACGACGCCGTTCTCGCCCTCAACGTCAAGGCGGCCTATTTCCTTGCCCAGGCCGCCGCCCGGCAGATGGTCGGCCGTGGCGGGTCGATCATCCAGATCTCGTCCCAGATGGGCCACGTGGGCGGCATCGACCGGGCCGTCTATGCCGCCACCAAACACGCCGTCGAGGGGATGACGAAGTCGATGGCGATCGAATGGGGCGGCGAAAACATCCGCGTCAACACGATCTCTCCGACCTTCATCCGCACCCCGCTTACCGCCTCGACCTTCGCCGACCCCGAAAAGCGGGCCTGGATCGACGCGAAGATCAAACTGCCCCGGATCGGCGAGGTCGAGGATGTGATGGGGGCGGTGGTGTTTCTGGCCTCGGACGCTTCGGCGATGGTGACCGGTACCTCGATCCTGATCGACGGGGGGTGGACGGCGGGATGAGCGTCCGCCGGGTGACCAGCCAGGACGTGGCCGAACATGCCGGCGTGTCGCAATCGGCTGTGAGCCGCGTCTTCACGCCGGGTGCTTCCGTGTCGAAGAAGATGGAGGCCAGGGTCAGGGCCTCGGCCGAGGCGCTGGGCTACCGCCCGAACGTGCTGGCGCGTTCGCTGATCACGGGGCGGTCGCGGATCATCGGGCTCGTGGTGGCTTATCTCGATAACCAGTTCTACCCCGAAGCGCTCGAACGCCTCAGCCGGGCGCTCCAGGCCGAGGGCTACCATGTGCTGGTGTTCATGAGCCGCGAGGGCGAGGATCTCGACGAGGTAATCCAGGAAATCCTCGACTACCAGGTCGACGGCATTGTCGCCGCAAGCGTGTCGATGTCCGACGAGCTGGCCCGGCGCTGCCGGGCCGCTGGGAAGCCGGTGGTGCTCTTCAACCGGGGCCAGGAGGATGCGGGCCTCGCGCAGGTCACCTCCGCCAATCGCGCCGGCGGCCGGAAGGTCGCCGCGCATTTCGTCGCCGCCGGCCATAAGCGCATCGCCCATATCTCGGGCTGGGCCGGGTCGATGACCGGCCGGGACCGCGCAGCGGGCTTCGCCGAAGGGCTTAAGGCGGCGGGTGTGCCGCTTCTGGAGATCGTCGACGGGGAATACCGCTGGGAAAGGGCCGCCGAGGCCGCGCGCTGGCTGATGGCGGAGATCAAACCGGATGCGATCTTCGTCGGCAACGACGTGATGGCCTTTTCCGTGATGGACACGTTGCGGTTCGAACTCGGTCTCCGGGTGCCCCAGGATGTCGCCGTCGTGGGCTACGACGACGTCGCCATGGCCGCCTGGCCGGCTTACGACCTCACCACCGTGCGCCAGCCCGCCGACCGGATGGTGCGCGCGACGGTCGAACTCCTGTTGGAGCGGATCGAGACGCCCTCCGCCGCTCCCCGCAGAATCGAAATCGATGGCCCGCTCGTCCGGCGCGGCTCCACAAGTGCAGAGGTCAAGGCATGAAGGCAGGCGACAACCGCTGGAAGGATTTCCCCGACTACATCCTCGGGATCACCAAGGAGATCTGGGAGGACCGGGGCCTCGCTCCGAAGATGAAGGAGTACTACCACCGCGATTGCGTGGTGCGCACGCCGGCCGGCGTGTCGGTGGGCGAGGCGGCGATGACGACGACGACGATTCATACGCTCAACGCCCTGCCCGACCGCCAGCTTCTCGGCGAGGACGTGATCTGGTCGGGCGATGTCGAGACGGGGATGCTGTCGTCCCATCGGCTCTATTCTACGGCGACCCATCTCGGCGACGGCCCCTTCGGCCCGCCGACGGGCACGCGGCTGGCCTATCGCGGCATTGCCGATTGCTACGCCAAAGACGGCCAGATCAGCGACGAATGGCTCGTGCGCGACAACGGCGCGGTGGTGCGCCAGATCGGATCCGACCCCGAAACCTGGGCGCGGCGCCTCGTCGAGGCCGGCAAGGCCGGCGCACCGCTGACGCCGGAAAACGACGTCGCCGGCCCCTATGGCGGGCGCGGCAACCACCACCCCGAAGGCGCCCGGCTCGCGGACCTCCTGAGCCGGATCATGGCCGGGGATTTCGCTGCGATTCCAGAGTGCTACGACCGTGCCGCGGAGCTCCACTATCCAGGCGGCGTCGACGCGCGGGGCCCAGGCGGGGCCGACCGCCACTGGCTGCCCCTGCGGTCGGCCTTCCCCGATGCGGCCTTCGACATTCACCACGTGATTGGGCGCGACGATGCCGACATGCCGCCGCGCGCGGCGATCCGCTGGTCGCTCACCGGCGAGCATGGGGGCCCGGGTCCGTTCGGACCCCCGAGCGGGGCGAAGGTGCATGTGATGGGCATCACCCATGCCGAATTCGGTCCCTGGGGGCTGCGGCGGGAGTGGACGCTCTATGACGAAGTGGCGGTTTGGACTCAGATTCTGATGCACAGCGGCTGACCGCTTGTGGGGCTGGCGGTCCCCGTGGCATGGGACTGGAAAGAAAGAAGAAACGGGACAGGAGAGCGGGCATGTCGAAGATCGCTGCAACCCATGTGGGAAGCCTGCCGCGCAGCCAGGAGGTGGTGGACTTCATCTTCGCCCGGGAGCGGGGCGAGCCCTTCGATCAGGGCGAGTTCGATGCGGCGATGACGCGCGCGGTCGAAGAGACGGTGCGTCGTCAGGTCGATGCCGGGATCGATATCGTCTCCGACGGTGAGACCTCGAAGATCAGCTACGCGACCTATGTGAAAGACCGCTACACCGGCTTTGACGGCGACAGCCCGCGCAATGCGCCGGCGGACCTCAAGATGTTCCCTTCGTTTCTCGAACGGCTCGCCAATGACGGCGGCACACCGAAATACGCCCGCCCGATGTGCGTCGGCGAGGTCAAGTCGAAGGGGCAGGGCGAGTTGCAAAAGGACATCGACAACCTCAAGGCGGCGATGGCCGCCCACGGCGCCCGACGCGGCTTCATGAACGCCGCCTCGCCCGGGGTGATCTCGCTGTTCTTGCAGAACGATTTCTACCCCAGCCGCGAGGCCTACCTCGCCGCTCTCGCCGATGCGATGCGCGAGGAATACCGCACCATCGTCAATGCCGGGCTCGATCTGCAACTCGACTGCCCCGATCTCGCGCTTTCGCGACACATGCTCTTCACCGATCTTTCGGACGAAGAGTTCGTGAAGGTCGCCGAGATGCATGTCGAGGCGCTGAACCACGCGCTCGCAGGCATCGACCCCGCCAAGGTCAGGGTCCATATCTGCTGGGGCAATTACGAGGGCCCCCATGTCTGCGACATCGATATGGGGAAGGTCATGCCGACCCTGATGAAGGCGAAGGCGAACTACGTGCTTTTCGAGACCTCGAACCCGCGCCACGCCCATGAATGGACGGTGTTCCGGGACCGTAAGGACGAGGTGCCGGGCGACAAGGTGCTGGTGCCCGGCGTCGTCGATACCACGACGAACTTCGTCGAACATCCCGACCTTGTGGCCGAACGGCTCGGCCGGTTCGTTGCGATCTTCGGTGCCGAGCGCGTCGTTGCAGGCTCCGATTGCGGCTTTGGCACCTTCGCCGGCTTCGGCGCGGTCGACCCCGAAATCGCCTGGGCCAAGCTCGCCACGCTCTCCGAGGGCGCCCGCCGGGCCTCGGCGATCTGAGAATGCCCGAGCCGCTCCTCTTCCTGCCGGGGATGATGTGCGACGCACGGCTCTTCGCGCCGCAGATCGCGGCGTTTTCCGGCACCCGTGCGGTGCAGGTGGCGCCGATGACGGGCGAGACCGTCGAGGACATCGCCGCGAGCGTGATCGCCAACGCCCCGCCGCATTTCGCGCTTGCCGGGCTCTCGATGGGTGGGATCGTCGCGATGGAGGTGCTGCGTCAGGCACCCGATATGGTGACCCGGCTGGCCCTCCTCGACACCAACCCGATGGCGGAAACGCCCGAGGTCGCCGCCGCCCGCGAGCCCCAGATCGCGCTGGTGAAGGCCGGTCGGCTCGAAGACGTGATGCGCGACGAGATGAAGCCGCGCTATCTGGCCCCCGGGCCGAAGCGGATCGAGGTTCTGAACGTGGTCATGGAGATGGCGAAATCGCTCGGTCCGGACCTGTTCGTCACCCAGTCCCGCGCCTTGATGCGCCGGCCCGACCAGCAGGAGACGCTGCGGACGGCCGATTGCCCGGTTCTGGTACTGGTGGGAAGCCACGACACCGTTTGCCCGGTCTCGCGGCACGAGTTCATGGCCTCGATCATCCCGAATGCGACGCTTGAGATCATCGAGGATGCGGGCCACCTGCCGACGCTCGAAAAGCCCGAGGAGACCACTGCCGCGCTGGACCGCTGGCTCCACGACCGGCTGCTGTTGAGCTAGGCGGCGTTGGTTCGAGGCGCGCCCGCGATCGGTTTTGGAGTTGAGCGGAGGATCGTCGCCCGGCTTCCATCGCACGAACACCCGTCCCGGGCTTGACCCGGGACCTCGACGCGCTTTGCGCTTCTTGGGGTCGCGACCCTGGATCAGGTCCGGGACGTGGGTCGTTATTGGCCTTGAGCGGGCGTTTGGGTCTTCTTGCTCCGGTAGCCCTTGGCGAAACACGCCCCGGACCTGATCCGGGGCCTCGATCCACCGGAGTACCGAGCCTGTCGAGGTCCCGGGTCAAGCCCGGGACGTGGAGGGCAATGTGACCGGAGGAGCGGACAAACGAACGCCCGCTTCAGGCCAGAAAACATCCTGCCGCGATCGCTCTCAATACCGGGCGGACGCAACCGGAGCGCCGGGCATGTAGGAACGAGGAAGCGCCTATGCCGTCTTCTGAGCGCGCTGCGCCCGGGGCGTGTTCTGGTCGATGAAGTTGAGAACGAGCGGGCGGATGTTGTTGCGCCAGGACTTGCCGGCGAAGATCCCGTAATGCCCCGCACCCGGCTCGAGATGGGCGGCCTTCTTGTCGGCCGGAAGCCCGGTCAGAAGGTCGAGGGCTGCAAGGCACTGACCCGGCGCCGAAATGTCGTCCTTCTCGCCCTCGACGACCTTCACCGCCACAGAGGTGATCTTCGAGATATCCACCGGCACGCCGCCCACGGTGAAGGCGTTCTCGGCGATCTCGCGGCCCTTGAAGATGCGCTCGACGGTGGAGAGGTAGAACTCCGCCGTCATGTCCATCACCGCGAGGTATTCGTCGTAAAACCGGTTGTGCTTGTCGAAGTCGTGGGCCTCGCCCTTGGCGACGGCGAAGACCTGATCGGCAAAGGCCGTGGTGTGCTTATCGGCATTCATCGACATGAACGAAGCAAGCTGGAGAAGGCCCGGATAGACCATCCGACCCGCACCGGCATATTTGAAGCCGACCCGCTGGATCACCAGTTCCTCGAGTTGCCCCATGGTCATGCGGCGGCCGAAATCGGTCACGTCCGTGGGGTTGGCGTCGGGGTCGATGGGCCCGCCGATCAGCGTCAGCGTGCGCGGCTGGGCCTTGGGGGCCTCGGCGGCGAGATAGGCAGCGGCGGCAAGCGCCAGGGGGGCCGGCTGGCAAATCGCGATGACGTTGGTGTTGGGGCCCATATGGCGCATGAAATCGACGAGGTACTCGGTGTAATCCTCGATATCGAACTTGCCGCGGGAGACGGGGATGTCGCGCGCGTTGTGCCAGTCGGTCACCCAGACATCGGCGTCGGGCAGAAGGCTCTGGACGGTGGAGCGCAGGAGCGTGGCGTAGTGTCCCGACATCGGCGCGATCAGGAGGATTCGGCGGCGCTTCTCGCCGCGCCCGGCCACGTTGAAGCGGATGAGGTCGCCGAAGGGCCGCGCGATTTCGGTCTCGATTGTGACCACATGGTCGCGACCGTCGGCCCCGACGATCGTGTCGATCCCCCAGCCCGGCTTGACGACCATCCGCGCAAAGGCCCGCTCGGTCACCTCGCCCCAGGCCGCCAGCATCTGGAAGGCAGGGAAGGGATAAAGGCCGGTTGCGGGATAGGACCCCATGGCCAGCGCGGTCGCCCCCAACCACTGGTTGGTGTTCCGGATCGTCTCCATGAGATCGTATGTCGCCATGTACCGCATGAAGTGACTCCCAAAAGGCAAGCGGCCGGATAGATCGTCGCTTTGCCCCCCGAACCTGGCGACGTTACACTAGGGCAGCACGAACATGCTGCATGTGCAAAGTAGAAGGAAAGCGCCGATATGACAACCGATCCCGTCGACACCGGTGCAAACCTCGAAAAACTGAACGCCAATCTCGCCAAAATCGAGGATCTGTCGCAGCGGCTGGTGGCGGCTGTGGCCAACAAGCGCGCGGTTCCCGCCTCGCTCCAGGGTCCGAGCCAGGACCTCTTCATGAAGGCGGCCGCCGCCTACATGGCCGAACTGATGGCGCATCCGTCGAAGATTCTCGAGCATCAGGTGACATATTGGGGCAAGGCGCTAAAGCACTACGTCGAGGCCCAGCAGCAACTGGCTCACGGCAAGCTGAAACCGCCCCCCGACACCGGACCCCACGACAGGCGGTTTTCAGGCGAATTGTGGGACACCCATCCGTTCTTCAACTACCTCAAGCAGCAATACCTGTTCTCTGCCGAGGCGGTCTCGGCGGCGGTCGAGGACCTCGAGGGGCTCGAGCCCAAGGACAAAAAGCGGGTGGAGTATTTCAGCCGCCAGATCATCGACATGTTCAGCCCGACGAATTTTCTCGGCACCAATCCCGAGGCGCTGGCCCGGGCGGTGGAAACCGATGGGCAAAGCCTCGTCGACGGGCTTGAGAACCTCGTCCGCGACGTCGAGGCCAATCAGGGCGACATTCAGGTCACGCTGGCCGACAAGGACGCCTTCGTCGTCGGCGAGAACCTCGCGACCACCGAAGGCGCGGTCGTCTATCGCAACGAGCTTTTCGAGCTCATCCAGTACGCGCCGCTGACCGATCAGGTCCACAAGATCCCGCTGGTGATCTTTCCGCCCTGGATCAACAAGTTCTACATTCTCGACCTCAAGCCGAAGAACAGCCTGATCCGCTGGATCGTCGAGCAGGGCTTCACGCTTTTCGTGGTGAGCTGGCGCAACCCCGATCCGTCCTACCGCGCGGTGGGGATGGGGGATTACGTCGAAAAGGGCTACCTGCGCGCCATCGAGGAAATCAAGGCGATCACCGGCGAGCCCAAGGTCAACGCGGTGGGCTATTGCATTGCCGGAACGACCCTTTCGCTGACCCTGGCGCTGATGGAAAAGCGCCGCGACAAGTCGGTGAACTCGGCGACCTTCTTTACGACGCTGACCGACTTCTCCGATCAGGGCGAGGTCGGGGTCTTTCTCAACGACGATTTCGTCGACGGGATCGAGCGGGAAACCGATGAGAAGGGCATTCTCGACAGTTTCTTCATGTCGCGGACGTTCTCGTTCCTGCGCTCGAACGACCTGATCTACCAGCCCGCGATCCGGTCTTACATGATGGGCGAGGCGCCCCCCGCTTTCGACCTGCTCTACTGGAACGGGGACTCGACGAACCTTCCCGCCTCGATGGCGATGGAGTATCTCCGCGGCCTCTGCCAGCGCGACGAGTTCGCCACCTCGGGCTTTCCGCTCCTCGGCGAGCGGTTGCAGATCAAGGACGTAAAGGTCCCGCTCTGCGCCATCGCCTGCGAGACCGACCATATCGCGGCGTGGGGTGCGAGCTATGCCGGGATCCGCCAGATGGGGGCGCGGTCGAAGACGTTCATCCTTTCCCAATCGGGGCATATCGCGGGCATCGTGAACCCGCCGTCGAAGATGAAGTACGGTCACTACACCAACGAGGCCTGGCCATCGAACCCTGCCGAATGGCGCGCCGAGGCGGAGTTTCACGACGGCTCATGGTGGCCCCGCTGGGGGGCGTGGCTTGCGAAACGATCCGGCAAGAAGGTGGCCGCCCGCCAGCCCGGCGACGCCAGCCACCCTGTTCTGGCGCCCGCGCCGGGCACTTACGTAACCGAAAACCCCCACGACCGCGCGGCCTGAAATTTTTGCCGCAGTGCAGAAAAACCACTTGCAATGCTGCGGTGCAGCATCCATATATGCCTAGGAAAGACAGCGGCCCGAAGCCGCTTTCGTCGAAACCAAGGAGAAAGCAAATGGCTGCGAAAACCCAAGACTACACCAAGATGATGAAAGACATGATGGGCGCATTCCCGGTCGACATGACCGCCATGCAGGACGCCTTCAAAACCCAGGCCGCCTTCGCCGACAAACTGTCGAAAGTCGCTCTGGAAGCCGCTGAGAAATCGACCGAGATTTCCGCGAAGTGGACGAAGGACACCATCGGCAAGCTCGGCGTCGTGACGAACGCGAAAGACGACGTCACAGACTACACCAAGGCGATGACCGATTTCGCATCGGCCCAGGCCGAGATGTCGTCCGAATCGATGGCTGCCTTCGCCGAGGTTGCCAAGAAGGTGCAGATGGAAACCGTCGAACTGATGCTCGCCGCCGGCAAGGACATGTCGGAAGACGCGACCGCCGCCGTGAAGAAGGCGACCGCTGACGTGACCGCTGCCGCGAAAAAAGCCACCGCGGCTGCGAAGTAACACAGAGGTTCTTTCATCTCCGGACACCTCCCTGCCGGGATGAATTCGACTGGCGGGCCCTCGGGCCCGCCATTTTTTCTTGCACCTGCCAAAAACCACGGCTTTTCAAAGCGGTTTCCGGCGCTTAAGGTTTTCTGCACCGCCGCAGGGAGGGCGCCTTGGCTCAATCCTCTGATCCGCTTCTCATCAAGCGCTACGCCAGCCGCAGGCTCTACAACACCGAGACCTCCGACTACGTCACGCTCGAGGACATCGCCTCCTTCATCCGCGACGGGCGCGAAGTGCAGATCATCGACCTCAAGACCGGCGACGATCTGACCCGGCAATACCTTCTGCAAATCATCGCCGAGCACGAGAGCCGGGGCGAGAATGTCCTGCCGATCGATGTGCTGACCGATCTGGTTCGCTCCTACACCACCCAGGCCCATTCGGTGGTGCCGCAGTTTCTGGCGATGAGTTTCGAGATGCTCCGCGAGGGCCAGTCGAAGATGGTCGAACGCATGGCCAACCCGATGTCCGGGGTGCCGGGGTTCGACGCGATCCAGGCCCAGCAGGCCGCCTGGCTGAAGGCGATGACGGGGGGCATGGCCAACTGGTCCGGCCCGGCCGCCGAGGAGGAGGGCAGCGAGGCGGGGGCCGGCGAGACGAGCGAGCTCGAGGAAATCCGGTCCCAGCTCGCTGCGATGCAGGAACAGCTTCAGAAGATGAAGAAGTAACCCGGCTCAGGCCACCTCGGCGAAGACCTGCTCGAGAGCCGCGCCGAGCTTTTCGAACATTTCGTCCATCTGGGCGTCGGTCATCACGAAGGGCGGACACAGAACAATGGACTGACCCAGAGGCCGGCAGATCAGCCCGTGATCGGTGCAGGTATTGGCGATGCGTTCGGAGACCGAGAGCTCGCTTGGAAAGGGCGTTTTCGTCGCCTTGTCGGCCACGGCCTCCAGCGCCCCCATCAGCCCCTTGCCCCGCGCCTCGCCGATATTCGGCAGGCGCGCAAGCTCGGCCATCCCCGCCTCGAAGCGCGGGGTAAGCCTGCGGACATTGTCGAGAAGCGGCGGGGCGTCGCCCGCGCCGTCGAGGATGACCTCGATCGCCTTCAAGGCAATCGCCGACCCCACAGGATGGCCGGACGCGGTGAACCCGTGGGGGAACTCCTCGACCGCCTCGGAGGCGGCCTGAAGCCGGTCGGCGAGATCGGGGCCGAGGATGACGGCCCCCATCGGAAAGAGCCCCGCGGTGAGCGCCTTCGAGGCCACGACCGCGTCCGGCACGAAGCCGTAGGTCTGGCATCCCCAGGCTTCCCCCGTCCTGCCGAAGCCGCAGATCACCTCGTCGGCGACAAGCGGAATGCCGTGTTTTTCGAGGGTCGATTGAATGGCCTGGAAATACCCCTCCGGTGGCGGGATGACCCCGCCGGCTCCCATCACCGGCTCGGCGACGAAGGCGGCGATGGTCTCCGCCCCCTCCCGGGCGATCACTTCGTCGAGTTCGGCGGCAAGGCGTGCGGTAAAGGCCGCCTCGCTCTCCCCCTCGGCCCCTTCGCGCCAGTAATGCGGACAGGTGAGGTGGAGAAACCCCTCGAGCGGCAGCCCAAAGAGGCTGTTATAGGGTTTGCCGGTCATCGAGGCCGCAACCACCGTCACCCCGTGATAGCCGTTGATCCGCGTGAGGATCTTCCGCCGCTCCGGGTGCCCTTCCTGGGCGCCCAGAAACCACAGCATCTTCACAAGCGTGTCGTTCGCCTCGGACCCCGAATTGGTGTAGAACACCCGGCCCCTCTCGAAGGGCGCGGCCTCGATGAGCTTTTCCGACAGCATCACGGTCGTGTCGGCCATCCGCCCGAAAAACGCGTGATAGCCCGGAAACCGGTCGTACTGCGCCTTGGCGGCGGCGGCGAGGCCGGGATGATCGAACCCCGCCACCATGTTCCAAAGCCCCGAATTCGCGTCGAGATAGCGCCGGCCGTGGACGTCGAAGACGTAGGGGCCCTCCCCGTGGGTGAGCACCACCGTGCCGCGTCGGTCGATGGTCGGAAGGTCGGTGAAGCCGTAAAGCGAATGGGCCGCCGCGCGGGCTTCCCAGGAATTCGGCGCGTCGTCGGGCATCGGGCTCACCTTTCTTGCAAGGCCTTCTTCAGTTGAAACTCCTACCGTCCGGTTTGGAACGCCGCAATCGACGCTGCGACCCCGACCGTCGAAATGCCCGTGCGCCCCGCCGATTGGCCGGCCAGCCGGTCGGCCGGCCTACGCAATGCCCGACCCTCGCGGCGGGCGCGCAGGTTGCGTGCCCGCGCCGTGCCGCCTAGCGTTCTCGCGAGGAGAAACCATGGTCGACACACCAGGCAAGGTGACGCTTTGGGGCATCGAGGTCTTCCTCGCCGCCGCCGAGGAGCAGTCGATCTCGGCCGCCGCCAAGCGGCTCGGCGCAAGCCCATCCGCCGTGAGCCAGCAGATCACCAATCTCGAAGCCGCGCTCGGGGCGGAGCTTCTCGACCGCTCCGCTCGACCGCTTGCACTGACGCCGGCCGGGGCGCTCTTTCTGCGCCGGGCGCGGGCGATCCTGAACGAGGCCGCAGAGGCGCGCGCCGAGCTTGCGATGGCGGATCTTTCGCGTCTCACCCGGGTCAATCTCGGCATGATCGAGGATTTCGACGCCGATGTCACACCGCGCCTCCTGGCCGACATGGCCGGCGAGTTGCGCCACACCCGGTTTCTTCTCGAGACCGGCGCCTCCCACCGGCTGATGGCGAAGCTCGAAGCCCGGGCGCTCGACATGGTGGTCGCGGCCGATCTCGGCGGGGCGCGGCCCGACTGGGCCGAGGTCCACCCGCTTCTGAGCGAGCCCTTCATCGCGGCCGTGCCGACGGGCGTGGGCGAGGTGGGCGATGTGATGCGCTCGATGCCCTTCGTGCAGTATACCGAACGCCACCTCATGGGCCGCCAGATCGCCGCCCACCTCGCCCGGGAGGGGGTGGCGGTCGAGCACAGGTTCGAGCTCGACAGCTACCACGCGATCATGGCGATGGTGGCCGAAGGGGCGGGCTGGACGATCCTCACGCCGCTCGGCTACCTCCGCGCGGGCCGGTTCCGCGACCGAGCCGAGGTCCACCCGCTGCCGTTCGCGCCGCTCAGCCGCACGATCCAGCTCTCCGCCCGGGCCGGGGTCTTTCAGGACCTCCCGGCCCGGGTGGCGGGCGAACTGCGCGGGCTGCTCGAAGAACTCATCGTCGGGCCCGCCACCGAACGGATGCCATGGCTCGCGGGCGATCTGAAGGTGCTTTGAATCGCCAGAAAGGGGCTCTCATTGGCCCGAAAATATCCTCGGGGGGAGGGGCGCCAAGCCCCGGGGGGCAGACAGCCCCCTTACGCCACGGCCCGCCGCCGCGCCGCGACCGCGTCGGCGGCCGACGTCAACGCATCGGCCACAAGCGTGCATTCCTCGACGCTGAGCCGAGCCGGAAGCCGCACGTCGCAGGCGCGCATCAGCATCGCTCTGGTCTTCGGCAGATCGGGCGTCTCGCCGAGGAACTGCCAGTTCCAGAAGGCCCGCGCATTGTCCGCGCTCGCCCCGAAGACCTGCACCGCGACGCCGCGGTCCCTGGCTTCGTCGACGAACCCCGCGACCTCGGCATCGGAGAGACCGACGAGATTGAACTGGATCGAATCGGGGGCCCGGACTTCCTTGGCCAGCGGGTCGGGCACCGAGAGCCAGGGCGAGGCGTTGAGACATGCCGCCACATGATCGTGGTTGCGCCGCCCGTCGCGCACCCGGCGGGCGACCTCGGGCAACTGCGCGCGCACCAGGGCCGCCGAGAGGTTCGACAGGCGCGTATTGTAAAGCGGCAGCTTGTTCTGCCAGCGCGCGAAGGGCTCGGCGAGCACCGGGTGCTTTTTCCAATTGTGCTCGTAGGCCCCCGACATGATCACCGCCCGCGCGATGAGATCGGCGTCGTCGGTGATCAGGACCCCGCCCTCGCCGGCATTGAGAAGCTTGTAGGACTGGAACGAAAAACAGCCCACATGCCCCAGCGTTCCGATATTCCGCCCGCCCCAGGTCGTGCCGAGGGAATGGGCCGCATCCTCGATGACAGGCAACCCGTGGGCCTCCGCCAGCGCCATGATGGCATCCATATCCGAGGTATGGCCCCGCATATGGGAGATCATCACCGCATCCGCACCGTCGAGCTTGGCCTCGAAGTCCTCCAGATCGATCCGGTAGGTATCACCGCATTCGACGAGGACCGGCACGCAATCGGCATGGACGATGGAAGAGGGCACGGCGGCGAAGGTGAAGGCGGGGATCAGCACGCGCGCCCCGCGGGGCAGATCGAGCGCTTTCAGCGACAAAAAGAGGGCCGCCGAGCAGGAGGCCACGGCGAGGGCGTATTTCGCCCCCATCATCTCGGCGAATTCCCGTTCCAGAAGCGTCACCGGCGCGTCCTCGGCCGCCGTGTAGCGGAAGAGATCGCCGGTTTCGAGGAGCCGTTCGACCTCGGCACGGGCGGCGGCGGGGATCGGTTCGGAATGATGGGGGTTGCTCGGCTTCGCCATCTTCAGGTTTCCTGAATTTGCTTTTCGGCTTCTGCGTAGCATAGACGTGCCGGCAATCCTAGCGCGTCGCGGTCTCAGACCCCCAATCGGTCGCGCATGGCGTAAAACCGCATCGCCAGGGGGACGAGGGCGCGCCGGACGAGGGGGCCGCCGCGCACGGTTGGGGTCGAAAGGCCGGCCATGACGTCGAATCGGGCTGTTTCCCCGATGATTGCCTCGGCCGCGATCCGTCCGCCGAGGGTGGCGAGCGCCACGCCTTGGCCGGAATAGCCGCCCGCCGACCACACACCCTCGTCGACACGAGCGAACATCGGGTGGCGCGACCATGTGATCCCCAGCGTGCCGCCCCAAGCGTAGTCGAAGGCGACGTCCTTGAGGGCGGGATAGAGCTCTGCCAGCGGTCGGCGCACCTTGGCCCCGATCTCGGCCGGGAACCGCAGCCCGTAGCTCTCGCCGCCGCCGAAGAGAAGCCGGTTGCCCTCGACCATGCGCCAGTAACTGACGACGAACCGGTCGTCTGCCACGGCGATGTCCTGCTCGAACGGCCGCTCCGGAAGCGGTTCGGTCACGGCCACGAAGGAGTTGATCGGCAAGACCCGGGCGGCCACGCTGGGCTCCAGTGCGCCAATGTAACCGTTGGTGGCCAGGAGCAAGCGTTGCGCATGGAGCGCCCCATTCTTCGCGCGAAGAATGGTCCCCGCCCGACCTGTCACCTCGGTCCCTTCGTAAATCCGCGCGCCCGCCGCCACCGCCGCCCGGGCAAGGCCGTAGGCGAAGCGCAACGGGTGGATATGCCCCGAGCCCCAATCGACGATGCCCCCCTCGACGACCTCGGAGCCCACAAGCGCTCGCGCTGCCTGCCGGTCGAGCGCCTCGATGCCCCCATAGCCATAGGTGCGAGGCATGTGGTCTGCGAGGGTCTGGAGCGGCGCGACACCTTTCTCGCGCCGGGCCACATAGGCGATACCGTCCCGCCAACCGGCGTCCGGGGCATGGGCGGCGATCAGCCGGCGCACCTCCGCCTTCGCCGCCTCCCCGAGGTCCCAGAGCGCCCGGGCATTGGCGGCCCCATATTCGGCTTCAAGGGAAATCTGGTCGTGCCGCTGACCAGAGGCGACCTGGCCGCCGTTCCGCCCCGACGCGCCGAACCCCACCCGGTGCGCTTCGAGCACCGCGACATCGACCCCGGCCTCGGCAAGTGCGAGGGCCGCCGCGAGCCCGGTGAAGCCCGCCCCGACGATGGCCACATCCGCCGTCGCCTCGCCCGCAAGCGGCGGATAGGGGCCGGGCGCCTCCGACGTCGCCTCGTACCAGCTTCCCGCCCGGGCGCCGTTGGCGTGGAGCGGGGTCATACGTTCAAAAGCAGATGCTCGCGCTCCCAGGGCGAGATCACTTGCAGGAATTCCTCGTATTCCTCCGCCTTCACAAGCTCGTAGACCTTCGAGAACTCCTCCCCGAGGATCATCCGAAGCTTGTGGGCCCCGGCGAAATTCTCAAGCCCCGCAAAAAGCCCCCGGGGGATCGCCTGTTCGCTGGCATAGGCATCGCCCTTGAATTCGGGGCTCGGCTTTCGGTCCTCGATCATCCCAAGATAGCCCGCCGCCAGCGACGCTGCGATGCCGAGATAGGGGTTGCAATCCATTCCCGGCACGCGGTTTTCCACCCGCCGCGATTGCGCATCCGAGATCGGCACCCTGATCGCGGTGGTGCGATTGTCGGCCCCCCATTCGAGGTTCACCGGGGCGGCATGGTCCTTCACGTAGCGGCGGTAGGAATTGACGTAGGGCGCAAAAAGCGGTGTGGCCGCCGGCAGATGCGCCTGCAAGCCCCCGATGAAGCGGTAAAAATGCGGGCTCGGGGTGCCGTCGGGCCCCGAAAAGAGGTTTCGCCCCGTCGCCGTCTCGATCACCGAATGGTGGATATGCATCGCCGAGCCCGGTTCGCCGGCGATGGGTTTCGCCATGAAAGTGGCAAAGCAATCGTGCCGGAGTGCCGCTTCCCGGATGAGCCGCTTGAAGAAGAAAATCTCATCGGCGAGCACCACCGGATCGCCGTGGCGGAGGTTGATCTCGAGTTGCCCCGCGCCGCCTTCCTGGGTGATCCCGTCGATCTCGAAGCCTTGCGCTTCGGCGAAATCGTAGATGTCGTCGATCACGGGGCCGAACTCGTCGACCGCCGAGAGGGAGTAGCTCTGGCGTGCTGCTGCCGGGCGGCCCGAGCGGCCCATCATCGCCTCGATGGGCTGGGTCGGGTCGACATTGCGGGCGACGAGGTAAAACTCCATCTCCGGGGCCACCACCGGCGTCCAGCCCTGTTCCTGGTAGTGCCGCACCACCCGCTTCAGCACGTTGCGCGGCGACAGCCCCACGGGCTTGCCGTCCGCATCGGTCGCGTCGTGGATGATCTGGAGGGTGGCATCGGCGGTCCACGGCGCGGCGGTGGCCGTCGAAAGATCGGGGCGGAGGATCATGTCGGGCTCGGTGTAGCCCTGGCCGGGGATCGCCGCCCAGCCGCCGGTGATCGTCTGAAAGAAGATCGAGTTCGGCAGGTAGAACTGGGTCTGCTGGGCGAATTTCGAGGCGGGCATGGCCTTGCCGCGGGCGATGCCCGAGATGTCGGCGATCACGCATTCGACCTCGTCGAGGCGGGTGCCGTCGAGATAGGCCGCTGCCGCCGGGGGCAACTGATGCAGCCAGCCCGCGCTATCCATGGGCCACCTTGAAGAACGCTGCGATTTTGTCGCCGACCTCGGCGCTGCCGATGGGCGCGTCGATGTTCGCCGAGGCGCGGGAGACGACATCAGGGTCCATCGTCGGTCCGCGAATGTCGATGAGGGCCGAGAGCTCGCCGCGCCCGTATTCCGGGTGCGCCTGGATGGTCAGGGCATTGGCCCCGTAGAGAAGCGCGGCATATTCGCAGAATGTGGAGGTGGCGATGACCTCGGCCGTGTCTGGCGGCTCGACGACCTGATCCTGGTGCCAGGCGACGAGCGGCACCGTCTCGCCGTGGAAATCGTAGATCGAATGCCCCGCGCCCCAGCCGCCGGGGAACTTCACGACCGTCCCGCCCATGGCCTGGGCGATGATCTGGTGGCCGAAACAGATGCCGACCATGGGCCGGTTTGCGGCAAAGGCGGCGCGGATGAAGTCCTCGAGCTTCGCGATGAACGCCAGGTCGTCATAGACCCCGTGTTTCGAGCCGGTGATGATCCAGCCGTCGGCCTCTTCGGGGCTTTCGGGGAAGTCCATATCGACGACCGCCCAGGTGCGGAAGGTAAACCCGTGCCCCGCGAGAAGCCCCCGGAACAGCGCGTCGTGGTCGGGGTTGCCGCCCGTTTCGGCCCGAAGGAAATGGCCTGCCAGTAGAATGCCGATCCGCATGAGGGTGCCTCGCCTCGTTGCAACTCAGATACGCCCCTCGCGCCGCTCCGGCAAGCGGGCTCAGACCGTGTCGAGATAGAGGTCGACCCGTTCGGCCGGGGTCAGATCGGCATCGGCCTCCAGCTCCTGTTCCTTGGTCAGAACGAAGTTACGAATGAGTTGACGGGGCAGGAGCCGGGCGATGGTCTCGCTGCCCCGGAAGGCCGCGATGGCGCCGGCCCAATCGGCGGGGATGCGGGGGAGGTCCGCCTCATAGGCGTTCCCGGTGATGGGGGCGGGGGGCTCGGCCTGCCGCTCGATCCCATCCAGCGCCGCCCCGAGGACGACGGCGAGCATCAGATAAGGGTTGATGTCGCCGCCCGCGACCCGGTGCTCGATCCGCCGCGCCTTCGGGGGGCCGGCGGGGATGCGCAAGGCCGCCGTGCGGTTCTCATAGGCCCAGGAGAGCCCCGTTGGGGCATGGGCGCCGGGGACGAGCCGGTCGTAGCTCGGCCCGTGGGGTGCGAAGACCAGAGTCGAGGGGGCCATCGCGTCGAGGCAGCCGGCGACGGCTTGTCTGAGATGCACCGAACCCTCGGGCGTGCCGTCGTCGAAGACGTTGTGGCCCGCCTCGTCGAGCACCGAGAAATGCATATGCATCCCGTTGCCGGCATGGTCGGGATAGGGCTTGGCCATAAAGCTCGCGGCAAACCCGTGCTTGCGGGCCATCCCGTGGGTCAGAAGCTTGAAGAGCCAGGCGTCGTCGGCGGCCTTCATCGCCTCCCCATGGACGAGGTTGATCTCGAACTGGCCCATCCCGCTTTCAGAGATCGCGGTCTCGGCGGGGATGTCCATCGCCGTCGCCGCCTCGTAGAGCTCGGAGAAGAACCCGTCGAACGCGTCGAGTGCGCGCAAGGAGAGGATTTCGCCGCCCAAGCGGCGCTTGCCGGAGCGGGGCGAGGGGGGCGGTTTCAGTTCTTCGCCGCTGTCGTCGATGAGGTAAAACTCAAGCTCGGTGGCGACCAGGGGCCGCCAGCCCCGCGCGGCATAGCGGTCGAGAACGGCCGCCAGCGCATGGCGAGGGTCGCCTGCGAAGGGCGCGCCCTCTTCGGTGAACATCCACATCGGCAGAAGGGCCGTCGGCGTCGCGAGCCAGGGGACGGGGACGAAGCCGCGCTCGGTGGGTCTGAGCACCCCGTCGCGGTCGCCGGTCTGGAAGACGAGGGGCGAGGCTTCGATGTCGTCGCCCCAGATGTCGACGTTGAGCACCGAAAGCGGCATCCGCGCGCCGTCGGTCATGAGCTTTTCCGCAAAGGCGACGGGCATCCGCTTGCCCCGCGCCTGCCCGTTGAGGTCGGCCACCGCGATCCGGAGCGCCTTGGTGCTCTCTGGAAGGCTCATCGCGCCAAGAGCGGGCGGTAGCGGACGCGGGTTCGCGTCTCGTCCGGCAGGTGGCGGTTGAGGCGTTTGTTCACCCGCCCGAAGGCGAAGATCAAAAGGAGGGTGAGGAGGATGAAATAACCCGCCACGATCGGGTAGGGGACGAAGGGGTTGAACGTCTTGTCGGCGAAGTAATTGGCGTAATAGAGCGCGTCGCCCCGCTGCTGCCAGGCGGGGAAGCCTGAGAAGTACACGAGCGTCGTGGCGTGAAAGAGAAAGATCGCTTCGTTGGTGTAGGCGGGCCAGGCGAGCCTGAGCATGGTCGGCCAGGTGATCTTGCGGAACTTCGCCCAGCCGGTGAACCCGTAGGCATCCGCCGCTTCGAGATCGCCTTTCGGGATCGAGCGGAGCGCGCCATAGAAAATCTCCGCAGAATAAGCGGTGGTGTTGAGGAAGAGAACGATCAGCGCCCCGGCCCAGGCGCGGGTGAGCCAGCCGGTTTCGGCGGTGATGATCGTGAAGCCGAGGTTGATGTCGATGCCGCCCCGGGGCAGCAGGACGAAGGCTTCATAGGCGAAGAAGAACTGGATGAAGAGCGGTGAGCCCCGGAAGAGGAAGATGAACCATTCGGCTGGCTTGCGCAGGAGCTTCGTGCCCGAAAGCCGCGCCAGCGCCACGGCGGTGGCGGCGAAAAACCCGCCCAGCATCGCAAAGACGCCGAAATAGACGTTCCAGATCATGCCCGAGCCGATCAGCACGAATTGCTGGCATAGGGTGAAATCGGATCGCGGCAGAAGCCGCTCGCCGATGCCGATGGAGCGCAGGCCGTAATCGGCGAGGACCTCCCAGCAGGTCATGCCATCGCCGCCTTGCGCTGGGCTTCGCCGGCCGCTGTCGCCTGGCCGTGGGAGAGCCGTGTCGTCAGCCGCCCCAGCACAACCTCCGAGACCTTGGTGAGCCCCAGATAGAAGACGAGCAGGGCCAGGAAATACCACAGCCGCCAATCGGGGTGGG
Organism: Paracoccaceae bacterium; assembly: GCA_030066905.1. GTDB lineage: Bacteria > Pseudomonadota > Alphaproteobacteria > Rhodobacterales > Rhodobacteraceae > JASJAR01. The sequence continues at coordinate 82,573 of JASJAR010000011.1, forward strand.
GGTAGTCGAACATCGGCCCCTTGGTGCCGCCAAGCTCGCGGGCCCAATAGACGATGTCTTCGACCCCGAGCAGAAACAGCAAGGGCGTGGCCTTGATGAGGATCATCCAGAGGTTCGAGAGCCCCGGGAGCGCATAGGTCCACATCTGCGGGACAAGGATGCGCCAGAAGGCCTGGCGGGGGGACATCCCGTAGGCTTCCGCCGTCTCCATCTGGGCCCGGGGCACCGCGCGCATCGCCCCGATGAGCACATTGGCGGCGAAGGCGCCGAAGACGATGGCGAAGGTCAGGACGGCGAGAAGGAAGCCGTAGCCCTCATGGACCCATTGCGGCGCGGTCGAGAGCGGCAGCTTGGCGGCGGCGCAAACGACGAAGTCGTTGCCCTGGCGCACCGGCTCCTCCCAATCGGGGCAGAGCACCTGGTGGCGGAGCCATTCGAAGGCCTGGTCGAGGGCGATGACGAAGAAGAGAAAGAAGACGATGTCGGGCACGCCCCGCACGATGGCCGTGTAGCCCTGGCCGAGCCAGCGCAAGGGGGCGATCCGCGAGCGCGCCGCACTGGCGCCGGCAAAGCCGAAAGCGAGGGCTGTAGGGGCTGTGATCGCCAGAAGGAGCATCACCGTGCCGAAGGAGAGATAGGCCGTCAGATGCTTGCCGTTCGTCAGGTAACAGGCGAACCAGCGGGCGGTCTCAAGCGTCGAGGGGTCTTCGCAGAAGCTGAATATCGGCGCATCCCTTCAGATCGTGCACCCGGGGGCAAGCTCCGGGATTTTCGGTATTTTTGCCAAGATGAAGGGGCCGGGTCGGTGCCCGGCCCCGACCGGTCTCACCAGGTGGTGGAGACCTCCCATTTCTCGATCAGCTCGTTGAGCGAGCCGTCTTCCTTCATCGAGGTGATGGCCGCGTCGAACTTGGCTTTAAGTTCACCGTCGCTTTCGCGGATGCCCATGCCAACACCGCCGCCGAGGGAGACCGGGTCTCCGACGACCATGAAGGCCGGGTCGGCGTCGATGGCGGTCTGGATGAAGGAGCTGTCGGCCAGGACCGCATCGACCTCGCCGTTCTTCACCGCCGCCACGGTCTCATCGGGCGTGGCGAATTCGACCAGGGTGGCCCCGCTTTCGGCCACATAGCCGGCCTGGATCGTGCCCGTTTGGGCCGCGATCACGCCGCCCATGAGGTCGACGCCGTCCGACAGCGCCATGTAGAGCGACGGGTCGGGCGGGGTGTAGGCTTGCGTGAAGTCGATGACCTCGTCGCGCTCGTCGGTGATCGACATGCCGGCGATGATGACGTCGTAATTGCCCGACACGAGGTTCGGGATGATCGAATCCCAGTCGTTCTTCACCCATTCGCAGGTGAGGTCTGCGCGCAAGCAAAGCTCGTCGCCGAGCTCGCGCTCGAACCCGTCGATCTCGCCGTCGTCGTTGATTAGGTTCCACGGCGGATAGGCGCCTTCGGTGCCCATGCGGACGACGTCTTGCGCCAGGCTCGGCCCCGCGACGAGCGCGAGCGCTGCGGCGGTAAGGATCAGTTTATTCATGGTTTTCTCCCTTGGATGAGGTTCATGCGGCCGTGGCAGAAAGAAACTGCCGAAGCCGGGTGGAGCTGGGGCGGTCGAAAAGGGCTTCGGGTGGGCCCTCCTCCTCGATCCGCCCCTGGTGCAGAAAGATGACGTGGTCGGAGACGTCGCGGGCAAGGCTCATGTCGTGGGTGACGATGACCATCGTCCGGCCCTCCTCGGCGAGCGCCTTGATGACCCGGATCACCTCCTGTTCGAGCTCGGGGTCGAGGGCCGAGGTGGGCTCGTCGAAAAGGAGCGCCCGGGGTTCCATCGCGAGCGCCCTGGCGATGGCGGCGCGCTGTTGCTGGCCGCCCGAAAGCTGGGCGGGGTAGACGCCCGCCTTGTCGCCGATGCCGACCTTGTCGAGATAGCCCCGCGCGGCCGTCTCGACCTCGGCGCGGTCGCGTCTGAGCACCGTCACCGGCGCCTCCATGACGTTTTCGAGGATCGTCATATGGGCCCAGAGGTTGAACTGCTGGAACACCATCGAAAGGTTGGTGCGGATGCGGGTGACCTGGGCGCGGTCGGCAGGCTGGCGGGCCGGCCCCGCGCCGCGCCAGGCGATGGGTTCGCCCTCGAAACGGATCTCGCCCTCCTGGCTGTCTTCGAGGAGGTTCGCGCAGCGCAGAAGCGTCGATTTTCCAGAGCCCGAGGACCCGATCAGCGCCACCACGTGGCCGCGCGGTGCGGTCAGGTCGACCCCCTTCAGCACTTCGAGCGCGCCGTAGGACTTATGGAGACCCGAGATCTCGATGACGGGTGCGGTGTCGGTCACGTGGCAGCAGGTGATTTCCCCGGATAGGGGAGTTAGGCGTGGATTGCCGTGATTTGCAACGCGATTCTGCGCCGTGACGCCGCGTCAATGCGGAGATGCCTCAGGAAAGGGCATGCGGGGGACCGCAAGGTAGTCTTGGGGCCCAAACCGGACGAGCGCGCCGGGGCCGAGGGCGGCGTCGATGGCCTCGGCGATGGCACCCGGGTCGAAGCGGCGGGCGCAGATGAACGGCGGCGCCGGGGTGGGCGCGGTGCGGGCGACCTCGCGCAGCCCGGCCGCGACGGCGGGGCGGTGGCGCCGGAGAAGCGCCCAGGACGTGGCGTCGAGGGCGGCGATGTCGGCCGCGTTTTGGGCGACGGCTTCGGCGGAGTGAAGATGGGCGCCGGTGAGCGTGATCCTACCACGGATTTCGAGCCGTTGCGTTTCGGCCCATCGTGCGAGCGCCCCCCAGCCCGACTGGCTGTCGGGGGCGTTGACGGCGATGCACGCCGACAGGAGGTCGCCCGCGCTGCGCCGGTCGCTCTCCCGGGCGACCAGAACGCTTCGGTAGTGCCCCGGCGGGACCCCCGGAAGGCCCGGGTCGGGTGTGCCGATGAGACGGGTTTTCTCATGAAGATCAAGGGAATAGGGGAGGCCGCAGGTCTGCCCGAGAAGAAGACCGGGGTGGCGCCAGAGCGCGTCGAGGTCGTCCGACCGGGTAAGCTCGGCCGGCGTATCGAAACCGGCCGCACGCAGAGCGGCGGAGAGACGGGCCCAGAGGGCGTCGGTCGCGGCCCGCTCCTCGGGCCAGTCGTACATCGGGAGGGCGGCGATCACGCTTTGTTTTCAACCCGTTGGCGGGCAAGGGCGGAATCGCGGTCGTTGATCCCGAGCATCGGGGCGACGAGACGGAGAAGCGCGTCTTCCTCGTGGTCGCGCACCCCGTCGGCGAGGACGACTTTCCAAAGCGATTCAATGACCTGGGCGCGGTCGTCGTAGGCCACCCCGGCCTTGATGGCGCGGGTGAAGCGCACCGTGTCGGGGGCTTCCGCCTCCAGCGCCTCGGCCTCGGAACGGAGCTTCGCCGCCTCGAAGGGCGAGAGATTGTGGTTGGTTTTCAGGATGTTGTCGATCATGCCCCGTTCGGCATCGGCATAGTCGCCATCGGATTTCGCGATCCGCACGAGAAGGGCGGCGAGGGCGAGACGGGCATCGGGTTCGGGCAGGCGCTCGGGCTCGGGAGCCGTCAGCGCGCGGATGAGATCGCCAAACATGGGGAGCGATATAGGCCGGGGGGCCTGGGCCTGAAAGGGCTGTCTGCAAAACGTATGGCAAAGTGTCTGCAAAACGTATGGCAACGCGTCTGCCCAACCTATGGCACGCCCGCCCGCTCGCTGTGCAGAAGCGGGGGGGCGACAGGGCCGCCGGGCGGGATCGCCCCCCGGGAGCCGGCGCCGTCAGGCTTTCGCGGGGTCGGCGGCCTTTGCCTCGTCGGAGGCGATTGCGGCGGGGATGTTCACCGGCTGGCCTCCGCGCGCGAGCTTCTCGCCCATGCGGATGAAGGCGTCGAGATGGGTGATTTCGGTTTTGAGCGCCTCGCGCCGGGCGCGGGCGATGTCGAGTACGTCACTCATGGGTACTGGTCCTAACTTTGGTCTTGGAACTGGTTAACGGGAGGTGAATGGCCGGGAGGTGCGGCGGGAATGGGGACAGGGTGGGGCGGTTTTGCGGGGGCGGGGCGGCGCGGGGAAACGGTGTGTTTTCGCGTTGGGGTTGTGTTGGGGCGGGGTCCGTTCGGACGGTGTGGGGTGATGGGACGCGCGTTCCGGGTCAGGCCCAGGACCTCACGGGGATGTTGCGCGACAGTGATCGAGGTCCCGGGTCGAGCCCGGGACGGGGTAGGGTGGGCAATTTGCCCACCGGTCGGGCCCGGTTTTTGACGGTGGATGGTGGGCAGACTGCCCACCCTACGGGGGTTGGCGGGCATTGCGCGATAGTGGGTGGGAACTCTTGCTAGGATCGTTCCGGAGGAGGGGCCGCCCCGGACCTGATCCGGGGCCTCAATCGGCGGCGCGCCCCATCGCGCGAGGACTCGGGTCGAGCCCGGGACGGGGAGTTCAGGTAGGGTGGATATTGTGCCCATCGTCGGTATGGCGGCGAGGGCGGATGGTGGGCAAATTGCCCACCCTACGCTTGCTTCTCCTTGTCCGAATTGCCTATGCGAAGGTATTTCAAACCAACCGCGACGCCTCAACCGCCGCCCGCACAAAATCCGCAAAGAGCGGATGCGGCGCAAACGGCTTCGACTTCAGCTCGGGGTGAAACTGCACCCCGATGAACCACGGATGGTCCTTCACCTCGACGATCTCCGGCAGGCGCCCGTCGGGGCTCATGCCTGAAAAGCAAAGCCCCTCCTCTTCGAGCTTCTCGCGGTACTTCACGTCCACCTCATACCGGTGCCGGTGGCGCTCTTCGATCACCTCGCGCCCGTAGACCTCGGCCACTTTCGAGCCGTGGGACAGGTTCGCGGTGTAGGCGCCGAGGCGCATGGTGCCGCCCTTATCGTCGTCGACGCGGCGCTTCGCGGTGTGGTTGCCCTGGACCCATTCCTTGAGGTGATAGACCACCGGCTCGAAGCGCTTCTTGCCCGCTTCGTGGTCGAATTCCTCGGACCCCGCGGTCTTCAGGCCCGCGAGGTTGCGGGCCGCCTCGATCACCGCCATTTGCATGCCGAGGCAGATGCCGAGGTAGGGCACTTTCCGCTCCCGGGCGAATTGTGCCGCCTTGATCTTGCCCTCGGTGCCGCGCTCGCCGAAGCCGCCGGGGACGAGGATCGCGTGGAAGGGTTCGAGATGGGGGGCTGGGTCTTCGCGTTCGAAGATCTCCGCGTCGATCCATTCGGCGCGCACCCGGGTGCGGTTGGCCATGCCGCCATGGGTGAGCGCCTCGGCGATGGATTTGTAGGCGTCTTCGAGCTCAGTGTATTTGCCGACGATGGCGACGCGGACCTCGCCTTCGGCGTTGTGGAGCCGGTCGACCACGTCTTCCCAGACCGCGAGGTTGGGTTTCGGGGCAGGGGTGATGCCGAAAGCGTCGAGCACCGCCTGGTCGAGCCCCTCCTGGTGGTAGGCCATGGGGGCTTCGTAGATCGATTTGAGATCGTAAGCGGCGATCACGCTGTCGGGGCGGACATTGCAGAACAGGGCGAGTTTCTCGCGTTCTTTCTGGGGGATGGGTTTTTCGGACCGGCAGACGAGGATGTCGGGCGCGATGCCGATGGAGCGCAACTCCTTGACCGAGTGTTGGGTGGGCTTCGTCTTGAGTTCGCCGGAAGCGGCGATCCACGGCAGAAGCGTGAGGTGCATGAAGATGACCTCGCCCCGGGGCCGGTCCTGGCCGAACTGGCGGATCGCTTCGAAGAACGGGAGGCCCTCGATGTCGCCCACCGTGCCGCCGATCTCGCAAAGCATGAAATCGACCTCATCGTCGCCTATGCGGATGAAGTCTTTGATTTCGTTGGTGACGTGGGGGATGACCTGGATGGTCTTGCCGAGGTAGTCGCCCCGGCGCTCCTTTTCGAGGACGGTGGAGTAGATGCGCCCCGACGACACGCTGTCGGTGCCGCGGGCGTGAACGCCGGTGAAGCGTTCGTAATGGCCGAGATCGAGGTCGGTCTCGGCGCCGTCGTCGGTGACGAAGACCTCGCCGTGCTCGAAAGGCGACATCGTGCCGGGGTCGACATTGAGATAGGGATCGAGCTTTCGGAGCCTCACGGTGTAGCCCCGGGCCTGAAGGAGCGCGCCGAGGGCGGCGGAGGCCAGCCCCTTGCCGAGCGAAGAGACCACACCGCCGGTGATGAAAACGTAACGCGCCATGTGGCCTGAACTCCCGCGATCTCTGCTCTGCCGGCGCGTTCTTAACGACGAATCTCGCGCCCTCACGGGAGTCCAGCTTACCGCGAATGGGGCCCGGGCCGCAACAGCGGCCGCGCCATATCTTGCGCGACAGAGGGGCTCAGCCCAAGGTCTAGTGGTTATTCGGCCCGCGGAAGGGGCACGCCCGTCCCCGCCCCGCCGTCTTCGGCCGGTGGCGGCAGGAGCGCGCCCGCCGGCGGCAGGAGCGGGTCGGCGCCCCGGTCTTCCTCAGACACTCCCGCGCCAAGCCGGTCGAGCACCGAGGAATCCGCCGCATTCTGGGCGGCGATGATGGTGAGCGTCAGGGAGGTGGCGATGAAGGCCACGGCAAGCGCCCAGGTGATCTTGCCGAGCGCCGTCGCCGCGCCGCGCGAGGAGACGAGGCCGCCGCCGCCACCGCCGCCGCCGCCAAGCCCCAGACCGCCGCCTTCGGAGCGTTGCAGGAGCACCACGCCGATCAGGGCGAGGGCGAGGAGGAGGTGGATGACGAGGACGACGTTTTCCATTGGGTGCCTTTCGAACGGGCTCGATTTAATGCCTCCCGGCCCCCCGTGCAAGCGCTTCGGCTTGCCTGCCCGGGCCGCCTTTGGCAAGCTTGCCGCAGAGGGCAGGCGACAGCGGGGCAGCGACGATGGAAGCCATTCTCGACGAATGCCACGGGCTGCCCGTCGAGGCGTTTCAGCCGCGCGACCGGCTGGTGGCGGAAAGCGAACCGGCCGAGGCGATGTACGTCCTGATCGAGGGCGCGGTGGAGGTCGTGCGCGGCGGGATGGCCCTTCTGACCGTCAGCGCGCCGGGCTCGCTCATCGGTGAGATGTCGGCGCTTCTTGGCCGGCCCTATTCGGCGACCGTGCGCGCGGCCACCGACGTCACCGTCTACCGTGTCGAGGAACCGGGCCGGTTTCTTGCGGAACGGCCGGTCCTGCTGTTGCGCACCGCGCAGCTTCTCGCCCAGCGGCTCGACAGTGCGACCGCCTATCTGGCGGATCTCAAGACGCAACACGAGGGCCGCGGCGGCGACCAGTTCGGCGTGATCGACGATGTGCTGGGGGCGCTCTTGACCCAGGCCGACCGGCGGATCGGCGGTTAGGGCGCTGCCGGTGGTCTGACGCGAAACGGGTCGGCACCCGGCGTTGGATCGGGATCGACGGCGAAGCGATGAGCGGGACCGTTCCGGTCCGCGAAAAGCCCGTCCCGGGCTTGGCCCGGGACCCCGAGGACCGCCGCGCTCCATCCGATCTGGGCCCCGGGTCAGGCCCGGGGTGTGTGTTGCCGAGCCCCGTCGGCGCAAGGCGAAGAATTCGCTTCCTGCCAAGCCCGACCGATGGCTCGAACCGACGCTGTCCCGCGCTGGCCCCCCGCTCAGACGTTCTCGATCCGGATCGCCACCGGTTCGGCGAGGACGACGGCCGTGGCGGGCAAAGCCGCAAGGGCGGCATCCACCGCGTCGCGACCCGTCCTGTGGGTGACGATGAGCACCGGGGCGGCGGTGTCTTCGTGGCCGTACTGGCGCATCCGGTCGATGGAGATGCCCGCCTCGCCGAGGACGGCGGCGACCTTCGCGAGCGCGCCCGGCCGGTCCTTCAGTTCGAGCCGGAGGTAATAGGGGGCTGGGGTGGTCGTCCGGGCGGCCTTCGCGGCGACGAGCGCGGCGGCGGGCCGGCCGAAGGTCGCCACCCGGGTCCCCCGGGCGATGTCGACGATGTCAGACATCACCGCGCTCGCCGTCGGACCCTCGCCGGCCCCCGCCCCGCGCAGGACGACCTGGCCCACCGCATCGCCTTCGAGCACCACCATATTGGTGGCGTTCTCCAATTGCCCCAGGGGCGAGGTCATCGGCACGAGACAGGGGGTCATCCGGGTTTCGAGCCCCCGACCGGTCATCTCCGCGACGCCGAGAAGCTTGATGCGGTAGCCCATATCGGCGGCCTGCTCGATGTCTTCGATCGTGATCCGCTCGATCCCTTCGATCACGACGGCGGAAAAGTCGATCCGGGTGCCGAAGGCGATGCTGGCGAGCAGCGTGAGTTTGTGCGCCGCGTCGATGCCGCCCACATCCAGCGTCGGGTCGGCTTCGAGATAGCCGAGCTTTTCCGCCTCCGAGAACACCTCCTGGTAGTTGAGATGCCCGCTCTCCATCCGCGTCAGGATGTAGTTGCAGGTGCCGTTCATCACCCCCATGACGCGGCTGATCTCGTTGCCGGCAAGCCCCTCGGTGAGCGCCTTGACCACCGGGATCCCGCCCGCGACCCCGGCCTCGAACCTCAGAACCCGGCCACCGGCCTCGGCCGCCTCGGCCAGCGCCTGTCCGTGGATCGCGAGCATCGCCTTGTTGGCGGTCACGACGTCCTTGCCGGCGGCGATGGCGGCCTCGGTTGCGGCTTTCGCCGGCCCGTCCGTCCCGCCCATCAGTTCGACGAAGACGTCGATGTCGTCGCGCCGGGCGAGTGCGACGGGGTCGTCCTCCCAGGCAAAGGCGTCGATGGGGACGCCACGGTCCTTGCCGCGGCTCCGCGCGGACACCGCGACCACCTCGACCGGACGTCCGGCGCGTGCCGCCAGAAGATCGCCGTGCCGTCGGACGATCTTCAGGACGCCGGCGCCGACGGTGCCGAGACCGGCGACGCCGAGGCGGAGGGGAGTGTCGAGGGACATGGGCGCTCCTTGCAAACGTGCCGAGCCCTTAGCGCAGGGGCGGGGGCGCGGCAACAATCAGGGAAGGCGCGCGAGCCGGGCGCGAAGGGCGTCGATGTCGCCCGACTGGCGGAGTATCGCGGCGCGGGCCTGGAGCGCCGCGGCCCGGCCCTCGAGGTCCTCTGCCGGCGAGGCATCGGGCGACGTTCCCGCCGTGGCCGCTTCGAGTTCGGCGAACGGCAGCAAGGGCGGCGGCGGACCGGCCGGCCCCGCATTGCGGTTGGCCGCGTCGATTTCGGGGAAACTGGCGCAGGCCGCAAGTGCCAGAGCCAGACCGATGCCGGGGAGCGCGCGCATGGGCAGGTGTCCTTTCGGCGCCGAGCCTAGCCGGAGCGGGGGGGCGGGCAAAGGGGCGGCTTGACGTGAACGCAGGTTCAGTAAAGTCTTACCGGCATGGGGCGCACCAAAGGCAGTTCAGGCGAGACCACGAAACCGCGCATCCAGACTGCGGCCGCCCGCCTCTTTGCCGAAGCCGGATATGACGCGGTGACGATGCGGGGGATCGGCGCGGCCGTGGGGCTGCGGGCCGGGGCGCTCTACCGGTACTTTCCCGACAAGGAAAGCCTTGCCGCCGAGCTTCTGAAGGATGCGGTCGAGGCGCGGGACCGCGCGCTCGGCACCGCCGCCGGGGGCGAACCGCTGCCGCGGCTGGAAGGCTTTGTCGATGCCTATACCCGCTGGCACATGGGCTCCGGCGGAGGCGCGTCGCTCATCGCGCTGGTCTCCGATGCGCTCGGAACAGACAGCCGCGCGGCGCTGGAGACCCGGCTCGAGGAGATCCTTGCCGCCGGCGAACAGGCCGGCGCGGTCAAGCTGCCCGACCGCCGGGTGGCCGCCCGCGCCATTCTGGCTCTGCTCGACGAGGTGGCCGGCGACGCCCGTCTCCCCGAAGACCGCCGCGCCCGCATCGCCTGGCGGTTCGTCTCCCGCCTTGTCGGGGCCTGACACCCGCCCGGGGCCGACTTCGCGATTGTGCAGCGGCCGGCACCCGGGCTATGCCCGCGCCATGGCGGACCTTCTGGCACGATTGCGGGTGCGCGGTGCAAGGCGGATCATCGCGGTCGTCTCGCTGACGCTCCTTGGCGGGATCCTGTTATGGCTCGCCGCCTCCCAGGGCATGGGCGCAGGGTGGCGCGCGGTACTCGTGCTCTTCGGCGGGGCCGGGCTCTGGGGCGCCTGGGCGGTGCAGAAGGCGACCGAAACCGACATTCTCCTCACCCGCGACGGGCTTTTCGACGAACGGGGCCGCGAGCTTGCGCCGATGGACAACATCGTCGCCATCGACCGGGGGGTCTTCGCGTTCAAACCGTCGAGCGGGTTTCTGGTGAAGCTCGACAGGCCGATGAAGGCCGGCTGGGCGCCCGGCGTCTGGTGGCGGTTCGGCCGGCGGCTGGGCGTCGGCGGCTCGGTCTCGGGTTTCGAGGCCAAGGCGATGGCGGAAATCCTCGAACTTGCCCTCGCGGACCGCGCAGGCACGCTGAAGCGGGATTAGCGTCGGGATCAATATCGATCGAACCGCACGACAACCTTTGGGCATCAAGCCCACATCCGAAACGGCGCGGCGGCCTTCGCCCTTGTCCCGCGCCGGGCCAATCCTTCCGAACCGCTTCAACCCAGGCGCCTCCCGCCCCAGGATCTGGACCCTGAAAAACACCCGGGGAGGCCGTCGGCAATAGCGGCCCCCCCGGAATGCGGCTGCCCCTCGTGCAGCCTAGCGAACCTCGTCTACTGGGTGAGTTTCAGCTGATTGATCTGGTTCGCGATCGATTCGAACGCATAGGCGATGTCGAGACCTTCCACCCGGTAGAAGTGGTTGGCGGTCGAGGCGCATTTCTGCATCACGCCGGCGGAATGGTCGGTGACCTCGAAGCCGATGGCGAAGATCACGATGCCGGAATTCTTCGCGGCGGTGCAGATGTCGTTCAGCCGCTTGTCCTTGGTTGCGGCGTTGACGTTCTTGCGCGTGGCATCGCGGGCCTCATGGTAATGATGCGCGCGGCTGTAGCGCTCGTAATGCATCGAATAGGCCCAGTCGTTGACCGACATCCGGGCAAAGACCTCCGTCCAGTCCATTTCGTAGGCGTTCTTGTCGTCGTCTTCGGCCCAGTCGCCGTCCTCGTCGCGGTCGTAGATCCGGTCGAGCCAGTACTCGCCATAGCTCTTCCGCCAGCCGCCGGCGTACCAGTAGGGCTCGTTGGGGTTGCTGTCGCCGTCCTCGTTGCCGATTTCCCGGTCTTCCATCGTGTAGCGCCCGGTGTCGGGGTCGCGCCAGATGCCGGAGGGGCCGGAGCTGTATTCGGGCGTCATGCCGTACTGGGTCGTGTTGATCCCGTCGGTCATGATGACCATGAACTTCAGCACGTCGGGGTTCGAATAGGCCGAGGGACGGCCGGCGAGGCTCGCCTCGACATCGCCGGACGCGATCAGGTTCGACAGGACCGGCGCGGTCGAGGGATCGAGCAGGGCCGCACCCCATTTCGTGGCCACATCGATGGACGTGTTGCCGGAGGCGACGAAGTCGTCGATCTGGTCCTTGATGTCCTGGGGCTTGGCCGACCAGGGCAGGATCTCGAAGTGATCCTCGGTGCGGCAGACCCAGTCGCGCGGCTCACCGCGCTTGTAGCTGCGCCAGGGGTCGAAATGCGCCGTCCGCTGGACCTCGACCGTCGGGGAAAACGCCGGCGTGTTGAAATCGGCCGTAGTGAAGTCCACGCAATGAGAGTAGGTGTGCTCGTCGGTGAGGTTGAACTCGCTTGCGAGCACCTCGCCCGCATTCACCTGGGTCGAATAGGGCACGAGCGAAACGGCCACCCGGCCTTCCTCGGTGTTGAGCATGATCTCGTCGACGAAGTCGCTCGCGGCATCCTGCATCTCGGAGAGCTTGCTGCCCCAGCCCATCGAGCCCGACACGTCGAGCACGAGCGATACCTCGATGTCGTTGATTGCCTCGCTGGCGCTGGTGCTGGCGGGTACGCTCAGGGTCGGCGTGCCCATCATGTGCATGAAGTAGGTCTTCATCTCGACCTCGGAGGAGACCGACACCTTCCGGCCGATCACCGTGTCGCCCACCTTGCTTTCGACGACATCGACCGAATAGGGGAGCCCCTCCATGCCGGCCTTGTTGAGATAATCGGCGACGACGGTCTCGGCGGGCACCTTCTGGTCGAGATCGGCGGCGGCGAGCACGGCCCGGTCGACGGTGTTCTGCATCGTGGTGCGCAGGTTCTCGAATCGCATCACGTCAATCGCGATCCCGCCGATCAGGATCATCAGCGTGAAGATGAAGAGCGAGAAGATGACGAAGGAGCCGTCTTCGTCACGGCGAAAACACTGCAAGGCGGTCGACATGCGAAGCTGCGACCGCGAACGGGATTCCGAGACGGAAAGGGACATGCGCCTTACTCCTGGCAACTCGTTACACACCGGCCCCAACACCCGGGACCGAACGCCTCAACTCAGGCGTCAGACCCTTCTGCACCGGCGTTTTAGCAGAATTGAGGCGAAAGCAAGAAATTTTCTTTTATAAATCAGTTTACTAAGAACAGTCTCGTGCGCGCCGGTGGATTGTCCGGCCTGCCGAAACGAAAACGCCCGCCAGGACGTGGCGGGCGTTTCGAAAGGTAGGGTCGGCGGTCCGTCGATCAGGTCGAGGTCGGTTCCTCGTTGGCGCCGTCGTCGGTGTTGTCGTCATGGGCGCTGCCGCTGCCGAGCTCGCCGCAGACTTCGTAGCAGAGCTGCGGGGCGAAGCGCGGGCTGGTGACGATCATGTTGTCGAAGGTGACGTCCGACAGGCCGATATTCACCGTCGGCTCGTAATAGGCCCAGGTCTCGACGAGGATCGCGGTGTCGCTGTCGGCCATGATCGGGATCTGGTCGCTGTAAGAGTCGTTGATCTGGTTCTGGGTCAGGTCGAGCTTGCCACGGGTGCCGCGCGACCAGACCAGCATGTGCCGGTCCGTATCGGCGTCGAAATAGACGACCGAGACGCGGATCTGGGTCGGGTTGGCCGAGGCGGTAAGGAAATCGAGCACCCGGTTCAGCCCCTCGATGTCCTTCCAGTAGATCACATCGACCTCGCGCGACAGCATGTCCGAGACCGTGTAGGCGGCCTTGAGGTTGATGTTCTGCTGCCGGTAGGCATCGAAGAAGAAGTACATCCCCATATAGGCCCAGGCGAGCATCGGGAACATCAGGATCGCTTCGACCGAGAGACCGCCCTCGGTGCGGCGCGCGTAGCTCGCGCAGGCCCGCTTCAGATAATGAAGAGCGATTTTCATTCTGGAACCCTCCTTACGTAGGTTCGTTCACAAACGCGGTCACCGACACCAGCCGATAGCCGCCACTTTCGTCCTTCGGCATCGTGTAGCCGAGGCCGAAGGACGGGAACATCGGGTCGACGACCGCGCAGAAGCGGATCATCATCATCTCGTTCTGAAGGCCGTTTTCGTATTTCACCACCGGCTGGATCGGCTCGGTCCGGTCCACGCATTTCGCCTCGCGCGGCGGCATCGACCAGGTCGCCTTGTCCACCGATTGCAGCTCGACCTCGAGGACGTTGACGCAATCGGGGATGATGCCGGCCGCGTTGCAGACCATCGTGCGGATCTGCTCCTTGGTGGGCGCCGCCCCCGTGTTGAGCCGGATCTGGCGCACCGCGAGGTCGGTGCCCCGTTCGAGCATCACATGCCGCACATTGGCCATGCCGATCTCGTAGGTCGACACCAGAAGCAGCATGAACGGCATGAACAGGATCACGAACTCGACCGTGGCCGCGCCGTCTTCGCGGCGTCGGAAGCGATTGAGAATGCGGCGGAGCGTCTTCATTGGGTCAGCTTCAACTGGTTGATCTGGTTGGCGATGGATTCAAAGGCGTAGGAGATGTCGAGCCCTTCCACGCGGTAGAAGTGGTTCGCCGAGGACGCGCAGTTCTGCATGATCGCCGCAGAGCTGTCGGTCACCTCGAACCCCACCGAGAACACGATGATGTCCTGGTCCTTCGCGGCGTCGCAGATCGCGTCGAGACGGTTGTTTTTCGTCCCGGACCCGATCGAGCGGCGCGGCGCGGAACTGCCGCGATAGAAGTTATCGTAGTAGTGGTTGGCGTTGTAGTATTGCTGGTAGAAGTGCGAATACGCGCGGTGCGACATCGACATTTCCGCCCAGACCTGCGGCCAAGTCAGCTCATAGGCGTTCTCGGTGCCGCTGTCGTAAACGTCGTCGATCCAGTGCCGGCCGTGGTTGAACCCGTAGTTCCGGGCATACCACCATTCCTCGTTCCAGTCGCCGTCGTTGTCGCGGTCGTTGATCTCCTCGTTCGGCATCGAATAGCGCCCGGTATCGGGGTCCTTCCAGATGCCCGAAAGGCCCGAGCGGTAGGAGTCGCGCAGGTAGTATTGTGTCGTGTTGATCCCGTCCGTCATCACGACGACGAATTTCAGCACGTCGTCATCGGGGTCGTGGTCGTAGGGCCGCCCCGGGTCGAAGTCGGCCGACAGATCGCCGCTGGCCAAAAGGTTGTTGAAGACCGGACGGGTCGAGGGGTCGAGCAGGGCCGTGCCCCATTTCATCGCCACATCGATCGAGGTGTTGCCGCCGGCGGTGAAGCCTTCGATCTGGTTGTTGATCGCGGTGATGCTGTTCGCCCATGGGGTGATCTGGAAATCGGATTCGGTCCGGCACACCCAGGACGGGCTGCGGCCGTCGTTCTGCATCTTCTCGACGGTGCCGCGGCGGTAGCTCGTCCAGGGGTCGAAATGGCCGGCCTGTTGCAGCGTGTCGGTCGGGTCCATCACGGTCGTGTTGAAGTCCGAGCCGCTGAAATGGACGCAATGGGAATTGTCGTGGTCATTGGTGTGGGCAAACTGGTCGAGCAGCATCGTGCCGGCATTCACCTGGGCCGAATAGGGCACGACGTTGATCGACACCTGACCGGGGTCGACATCGGTCAGCACGTCGATCACGAAGTCCTGCGCGGCGTCCTTGAGGTTTTCGAGCTTGTTGTTGGCACCCATCGAGCCCGACACGTCGAGCACGAGCGAGATTTCGAGCCGGTTGATGCCTTCCTCGGCGGTCGAGTTGGCCGGGGTGGCGAGCGTCGGCGTGCCCATCATGTGCATGAAGTAGGTGCGAAGTTCCGTTTCCGCGCTCACGGTGACCCGGCGGCTCGTGACCACGTCGCCGGCCCTGGTCTCCTGGACATCGACGGTGTAGGTGCCCGGCGGCATCCCCGCCTTGACGAGGTAGTCGTCGACGACGGCCTGGGCCGGAACGGTCTGGTCGCGGTCGGCGGCGGCGAGCACGGCCCGGTCCACGGTGTTCTGCATCGTCGTGCGCAGGTTCTCGAACCGCATCACGTCGATCGCGATCCCACCGATGAGAACCATCAAGGTGAAGATGAACAGCGAAAAGATGACGAACGATCCCTCCTCGTCGCGCGCAAAAATCCGCGTCGAGTTGCGAAGCGTTGGCAGGCTGTCGGTCCTTCTGGCCATGCAAGTACCCTCTCAGACATCAGCTAGAATCGCGGCCGAGCAGACTTCGGGCCGCATCGCGTGGCAGACTGCGCAGAAGAAATGGCAAAAAAATGGCGGCGCGTCGCAACGGACGCGGCGTTGGCGCCTGAGCGGGGACAACGGGGCGCCGGGGGCGGTTCTGTTGCCGGAGCGTCGTGCAATCCCGTTAACGGATTGGAAATTGTGGGGAGGCGGTCGGACACAAATCGCCGTTTGGACCGGGCGGAGGCGGGGTTAGGCTGGTCTCGAACGGCCCAAAAGAGGCTGATTCGGACCATAGGGAGGAGGTCGCCATGACCGACCAGTCGCGGCTCAAGGAGCCGAGTTTCCGCGAAAGCGTGGACATCATGTTCAACCGCGCGGTGGCGCTCATGGACCTCAGCCCCGGCCTTGAGGAGAAGATCCGGGTCTGCAACGCGACCTATACTGTGCGCTTCGGGGTGCGGCTTCGCGGGGCGATCCACACTTTCACCGGATACCGGTCGGTGCATTCGGAGCACATGGAGCCCGTCAAGGGCGGCATCCGCTACGCGATGAGCGTCAACCAGAACGAGGTCGAGGCGCTCGCGGCGCTGATGACCTACAAATGCGCCCTCGTCGAAGCGCCCTTCGGCGGCTCGAAGGGCGGGCTTTGCATCGACCCCCGCGAATGGGAGGAGCACGAGCTCGAACAGATCACCCGGCGCTTCGCCTACGAACTTGCCAAGCGCGACCTCATCCACCCCTCCCAGAACGTGCCGGCCCCGGATATGGGCACCGGCGAGCGCGAGATGGCCTGGATCGCCGACCAATATCACCGGATGAACACCACCGATATCAACGCCAATGCCTGCGTGACCGGCAAGCCGCCCCATGCCGGCGGCATCCAGGGCCGGGTCGAGGCCACGGGCCGGGGCGTGCAATACGCGCTCCAGGAGTTCTTCCGCCATCCCGGCGATGTCGCCGCGGCGGGCCTGTCGGGCACGCTCGACGGCAAGCGCGTCGTCGTCCAGGGGCTCGGCAATGTCGGCTATCACGCCGCGAAGTTTCTTGCCGGGGAGGATGGGGCGAAGATCGTCGGCGTCATCGAGCGCGACGGGGCCATCGTCGACGATGGGGGGCTTGACGTCGAGGCGGTGCGGAAGTGGATCGCCGCCCATGGGGGCGTGGCCGATTACCCCGAGGCGACCCATGTCGCCGACGGGGCGAAGGTGCTCGAGCACGAATGCGACATTCTCATTCCGGCCGCCCTCGAAGGGGTGATCCACCTCGGCAATGCCGACAGGGTAAAGGCCCCTCTCATCATCGAGGCCGCCAACGGGCCGGTGACGGCGGGGGCCGACGAGGTCTTGCGAAAGAAGGGCACCGTGATCATCCCGGACATGTACGCCAATGCCGGCGGGGTCACGGTGAGCTACTTCGAATGGGTCAAGAACCTCTCCCATATCCGCTTCGGCCGGATGGGCCGCCGCCAGGAGGAGGCGCGGCATCTGCTGATCGTGATGGAGCTTGAGCGGCTGTCGAAGGACAAAGAGCTCGGCTGGACCCTGAGCCCGCATTTCAAGGAGAAGTACCTTAAAGGCGCAGGCGAACTCGAACTCGTCCGTTCGGGGCTCGATGACACGATGCGCATCGCCTATCAGGCCATGGCCGAGGTCTGGCGGGCCCGGGACGATGTGAGCGATCTCAGGACGGCGGCGTATCTGGTGGCCATCGACCGGGTGGCGGCGTCCTACCGCGCGAAGGGGCTCTGAGGGTGGCGGGGTGCCGGTCGAACTTGGCCTGAAGCGGCCGTTTGGGTCTTGCTCCGGCAGCCCTTGGCGAAACACGCCCCGGACCTGATCCGGGGCCCCGATCCACCGGAGTGCCAGCCCTATCGAGGTCCCGGGTCAAGCCCGGGACGCGGGGGGCATTGATTTGGGGCGTGCAGTATGAATGTCCCCTCCAGGCCAAGCTCGACCGCCGCCCCACCGCGTCCCTGGCCCGAAACCGACCTCAACCGTCGCGAACCGGACTTGCCCTCGCCGGACCGAGTTGGTTTTGTCGCGAAAACACCGGGGTCGGATGCGGTATTCAGGGTTCAGGGTCTTAGCCGAGGGCTTGCGCGGGCAGCGGGGCTGGGCGCCGGTCTGGCGCGACCCCGAACCGAAGCCGGAATACGATGTCGTCATCATCGGCGGCGGCGGGCATGGTCTCTCGACGGCCTATTACCTCGCCAAGACCCATGGCATCACCAATGTCGCGGTGCTCGAAAAGGGCTATCTCGGCGGCGGCAACGTGGGCCGCAACACCACGATTGTGCGGGCGAACTACTTTTTGCCTGGAAATCAGGAGTTCTACAGCCACTCGCTGAAGCTCTGGGAGGGCCTCGAACAGGAGCTCAATTACAACGCGATGGTCTCCCAGCGGGGGATCATCGGTCTGTGTCATTCCGACGGGCAGCGCGACGCGCTGGCGCGGCGGGGCAACGCAATCCTCGCCCAGGGCGACGATGCGGAGCTTCTCGACCGGAAGGGTGTCGAGCGGCTCTTGCCATTTCTCGATTTCGACAATCACCGGTTCCCGGTCTATGGCGGGCTGCTCCAGCGTCGAGGCGGTACGGCGCGGCACGATGCGGTCGCCTGGGGCTATGCGCGGGGCGCAGACCGGCGCGGGGTGGACCTCATCCAGCGCTGCGAGGTCACCGGCATCGACATCGAGGGCGGGGTCGTGCGCGGTGTGCAGACGTCGCGGGGGGGCATTCGGGCCAAGAAGGTGGCCATCGTGGTGGCCGGGCGGTCGAGCCAGGTCGCGGCGATGGCCGGAATGCGCCTGCCGATCGAGAGCCATGTGCTCCAGGCCTTCGTCAGCGAGGGACTGAAGCCGGTCATCGATAATGTGATCAGC
This sequence comes from Paracoccaceae bacterium, assembly GCA_030066905.1. Taxonomy (GTDB): domain Bacteria; phylum Pseudomonadota; class Alphaproteobacteria; order Rhodobacterales; family Rhodobacteraceae; genus JASJAR01. The sequence continues at coordinate 100,875 of JASJAR010000011.1, forward strand.
TTCGGGATGGGGCATTTCTATATTTCCCAATCCGACAAGGGCGGGCTCGTCTTCGGCGGCGACCTCGATTTCTACGCCTCCTATGCGGCCCGCGGGAACCTGCCGATGGCCGAGCATGTGATGGAGGCGGCGATGAGTCTGATGCCGATGATCGGCGAGGCGCGGGTCCTGCGGTCCTGGGGCGGGATCATGGACATGACCCCCGACGGCAGCCCGATCATCGACAAGACCGCGACGGAGGGGCTCTATCTCAATTGCGGCTGGTGCTATGGCGGGTTCAAGGCGGTGCCGGCCTCGGGGGATGCTCTGGCGCATCTGATCGCCACCGACCGGCCCCATGAGGCGGCCACGAAGTTCCGGCTCGACCGGTTCGCCACGGGGCGGGGTCTGATGGACGAGGAGGGCACCGGTGCGCAGCATAATCTCCATTAGGGAAAGGGGGGCGCTGCCCCCGTCGCCTTCGGCGACTCCCCCGCGGTATTTTCGCCAAGATGAAGGGGCCTCTGCGTGCGCCTGACCTGCCCGTTCTGCGGTACCCGCGACCGGCGCGAGTTCACCTATCGGGGGGACGCGGTTGGACTTTCGCGGCCCGCCTCGACCGAATGGGGGCCGGACTGGGACGACTACCTGCACAATCGCGACAATCCGGCCGGGGAGACCCGGGAGCTTTGGTATCACGACGCCTGCGGCGCCTGGATCGAAGTCACCCGCGACACCCTCACCCATGAGGTGGCGGGCAGCCGCCCGGTGGCGGAGGCGCGGCGGTGAGGCTTGAGGGGCGAGGGCTCGTCGACCGGGACCGACCGGTGCGGTTTTCCTTCGACGGGACCGATTACCACGGGTTTCGCGGCGACACGGTGGCTTCGGCACTTCTGGCCTCGGGGGTGCGCCTCATGGGCCGGTCGTTCAAGTACCACCGCCCGCGGGGGGTGGTGACGGCGTCCAGTGCGGAGCCGAATGCGCTTTTGACCATCGGGTCGGGGGCGGGGCAGCGGCCCAATGCCCGCGCGACCATGGAAGAGATTTTCGACGGGCTTGAGACCCGCAGCCAGAACGCCTGGCCGTCGCTGCGCTACGACGCGATGGAGGTCAACGATCTTCTCTCGCCGTTTCTATCGGCTGGGTTTTACTACAAGACCTTCATGTGGCCGAAGCGCGCCTGGGAGGCGCTTTACGAGCCGATCATTCGCCGGGCGGCGGGCCTTGGCGCGCTGTCGGGCGAGACGGCGCGGGACGAAAACGAAAAGGCCTTCGCCCATTGCGATCTTCTGGTGATCGGGGCGGGGCCCACCGGTCTGATGGCGGCCCTCGCCGCCGCCCGGGCGGGGGCGGATGTGATCCTCGCCGAGGAGGAGGCGCGCGCGGGCGGGCGGCTTTTGTCGGAGGCCGAGGAGGTGGGCGGTCTGCCCGGGGTCCAGTGGGTCGGGTCGGTGCTGGGCGAACTGGCCGCGATGCCCAATGTGCGGCTGATGGAGCGCACGACGGTGACAGGGGCCTACGACCAGGGGACCTTCGGGGCGCTCGAACGGGTCGCGCGCCATGTCCGCGAGGCCAGGGGGGCCCCCCGGGAATGCTTCTGGCGGATCGCGGCGAAACAAGCGGTGCTGGCCACGGGCGCGCTGGAACGGGGCATTGCGTTTCCCGGCAACGACCGGCCCGGCGTGATGCAGGCCGGCGCCGTACGCACCTACCTTCACCGCTATGGGGTGGCGGCCGGGAAGCGCGTCGCCGTCTTCGGCAATAACGACGATGCCCACCGCACGGCGCGCGACCTTGCCGAAGCGGGTGTCCGGGTGCTGGGGCTGATCGACGCCCGACCTGGTGTGGAGGGCCCCGAGGGCATTCCGACCTATGCCGGGGCGAGGGTGACGGGCACCTGGGGACGGATGGGGCTGACGGCGATCCATCTTGACGGGGCCGGGGCGCCGCGCCAGCTCAATGTCGATTGCCTCGCCGTCTCGGGGGGCTGGGACCCGGCGGTGCATCTTGCCTGCCACCATGGCGGCCGCCCGGTCTGGCGCGAGGAAATCGCCGCCTTCGTCGCGCCCGAAGGTGCGGTGCCGGGGCTCAGGCCCGCCGGTGCGGCGGCGGGGGTGTTCGATACGGGCGGATGCCTGGCCGATGGGGTAAGGGCGGCGGGAGAGGCGCTCGATGGGCTGGGCCTGACGGCGCCCGACGTGCCGGCGCCCGAGGCGGAGGCCGGCGGCTACCGCGTAACGCCGCTCTGGCAGGTCCCGGGCCGGGGCCGCGCCTGGCTCGACCTTCAGAACGACGTCACGGTGAAGGACGTCAAGCTCGCCGCGCGGGAGAATTTCCGCTCGGTCGAGCACATGAAACGCTACACCACCCAGGGGATGGCGACCGATCAGGGCAAGGGGTCGAACGTCAATGCGCTGGCGGTGCTCGCCGAGGCCACCGGCCGCACGATCCCTCAGACCGGGACGACGACCTTCCGGCCGCCCTACGTCCCCGTCTCGATCTCGGCGATGGGGGCGGGGGCGTCGGGGGCCGGTTTCGCCCCGGAGCGGCGCACCGTGAGCGATGCCGCTTCGCGGGCGATGGGCGCACCGATGATCGAGGCGGGGCTCTGGTTTCGTCCTTCCTACTTCCCGCGCGCGGGTGAGCGCACCTGGCGCGATGCCTGCGACCGGGAAGTGAAGATGGTGCGCGGCCAAGTCGGGGTCTGCGACGTCTCGACGCTCGGCAAGATCGAGGTGGTGGGACCCGATGCCGGGGCGTTCCTCGATTTTCTCTACACAGGCACGATGTCGAAGCTCGCGGTCGGCCGGGTGCGCTATGGGCTGATGCTCCGCGAGGACGGCCATGTGATGGACGACGGCACCGCCGCACGGCTTGCCGAGGACCGGTATCTCGTGACCACCACCACCGCGGCGGCGGGCCAGGTGATGGCCCATATGGAATTCGCCGCCCAGGCGCTCCGGCCCGAGCTCGACGTGGCCCTGACCTCGGTCACCGAACACTGGGCGCAGTTTGCCGTGGCCGGGCCGGAGGCGGGGCGGCTGATGGCGACGGCGGTCGATGAGATGCCCGAGCTTGCCTTCATGGGCTGTACGCCCGCCGTGATCTGCGGCGTGCCGGGACGTGTGTTCCGGATTTCGTTTTGCGGCGAGTTGGGCTTCGAGATCGCGGTCCCGGCCCGCTACGGCGAGAGCCTCTTCCGCCTGCTCGTCTCCCAGGCCGAGGCGCTGGGCGGCGGGGCCTACGGGATGGAGGCGCTCAACGTGATGCGGATCGAGAAAGGCTTCATCACCCATGCCGAGATCCATGGCCGGGTCACCGCCTTCGATATCGGGATGCAGGGGATGATGTCGACGAAGAAGGACTTCATCGGCCGCGCGGCGGCAACCCGGCCGGGGCTCACCGAAGACCGCGAGGAACTTATAGGGCTCCGGCCGGTCGGGGCGGCAAAGGCGATCAATGCCGGCGCCCATCTCTTCGCGGAGGGGGCGGCTCCGATCCGCGAAAACGACCAGGGCTATGTCACCTCGAACTGCTATTCGCCGACCCTCGGCACCGTGCTGGCCCTGGGGTTTCTCAGAAACGGCCGCGCCCGGCATGGCGAACGGATCGTGGCCGAGGACGGGCTGAGGGGCCACCGGACGCTTTGCGAAGTGACCGGCCCCGTGGCCTTCGATCCCGGCGGGGAGCGGATGCGTGGCTAGGCTGATCGCAAAGGGCCCGTTCGACGGGGTTTTGCCGCTCGAAGAGGGCGCGGTGCGCGTAAGCGCCGTCGACCCGGGGCCGATCACCTTTGTCCGGCCGCTTCACGGGCAGGACGAGGCAGTGTCGGCGGCCCTCGAAAAGGCTACCGGGGCGGCGTTGCCGGCCCCGGGAACCGTGGCGACCGGGCGTTCGGCGCGGGCGCTCTGGTGCGGCCCCGGCGCGGCCCTCGTGCTCGGCGCGGCGGTGGAAGATCTGCCTGGTGCGGCGATCGTCGATCAGTCGGACGGCTGGGCCGTTGCGCGGGTCGAGGGCGCCGACGCCAGCGCCGTGCTGGCCAGGCTCACCCCGCTCGACCTCCGCCCCGCCGGTTTCGGGGCCGGGCAGACCGCGCGGACGCTGCTGGGGCACATGACCGCGCAGATCACGCCCGTCGGCGAGAACGCCTTCGAGGTGATGGTATTCCGGTCGATGGCCGAAAGCTTCGTCCACGAGCTTCGGCGCGCGATGGGCTTTGTCGCCGGTCGGGCGCGGATCGGCTGACCGGGGAGGGGGCTGTCTGCCCCCGCGCGCGTGCCGCGCGCCCCCCGAGGATATTTTCGGGCCAATGAGAGACGGGTTCGGCAGCACCACGGCCCGGGTGGGGGCGCAAAACGGAGCCCCTTGGAATCGGCGGCGCTGGGCTCGATACTTCAAAAATGAGTCTCCCGCCCGGTTTCCTCGACGAATTGCGCGCCCGCCTCTCCATCGGTCAGGTTGTGGGCCGCAAGGTGATCTGGGACCAGCGGAAGTCGAACCAGGCCAAGGGCGATCTCTGGGCGCCCTGTCCCTTCCACCAGGAAAAGACCGCCTCGTTCCATGTCGATGACCGCAAGGGGTTTTACTACTGCTTCGGCTGCCATGCGAAGGGCGATGCGATCTCCTTTGTGAAGGAAACCGAGAATGTGGGCTTCATGGAGGCGGTCGAAATCCTTGCAGGCGAAGCGGGGATGGCGATGCCGGCGCGCGACCCCAAGGCGAAGGAGAAGGCCGACCGGCGGACCCAATTGGCCGAGGTGATGGAGCAGGCGGTGCGGCACTACCGCTTGCAGCTCAAGACCGGAACGGCGGGTGCGGCGCGGGATTACCTCGCCGGACGGGGGCTTGCGGAGGCCGCGCTCGACCGCTGGGAGGTCGGCTTTGCCCCAGACGCCCGGCAGGGCCTTTACCGGCATCTCAGAGACAAGGGTGTGGCCGAGGACCTCATCGTCGATGCGGGGCTTGCCGCGAAGCCCGACGGCGGCGGCGACCCCTATGACAGGTTCCGCGGCCGGATCGTCTTCCCGATCCGCGATGCGCGGGGCCGGGCGATCGGCCTTGGCGGCCGGGCGATGGACCCGAACGCCCGGGCGAAATACCTCAATTCTCCCGAAACCGAGCTCTTCGACAAGGGGCGGTCGCTTTACAACCACGGGCCCGCGCGGGAGGCGGCGGGGAAAGGGCAGCCGCTGATCGTGGCGGAAGGCTACATGGACGTGATCGCGCTGGCCGAGGCGGGGTTCGAGGCGGCCGTCGCCCCCTTGGGCACGGCGATCACCGAAGATCAATTGGGGCTCCTCTGGAGGATCGCGCCGGAGCCCGTCGTCGCGCTCGACGGCGATCAGGCGGGGCTCCGGGCGGCGATGCGGCTCATCGATCTGGCGTTGCCGCTTCTGGCGCCCGACAAGACGCTCCGGTTCGTGCTGCTGCCCGAGGGTCAGGACCCCGACGATCTTCTCCGCGCCAAGGGGGCCGGGGCGATGGAGCGGCTGGTGACCGAGGCACGCCCCCTTCTGTCGCTCCTCTGGCAGCGCGAAACCGAAGGCCGGGTGCTCGACAGCCCCGAACGGCGCGCGGCACTCGACGCATCGCTTCGTCGCGCCCTCGGCCGGATCGCGGACCGTTCGGTCCGGGACCATTACGGCGCCGAGATCAAACGCCTTCGGGCGGAGCTTTTCGCGCCGCCGCCGAGGGCGCAGCCGGGCAAGGGCTGGGGCAGGTCGGCCCCGCCCGCACGGCCGGCGGCAAGCACCCGGGCGTCGGCGCTCGCGCTGGGGGCCGAGAGCGAGGATCTGTTGCGCGAGGCGGTGATCCTCGCCGTCCTCGTCCGCCACAGCGCCCTGGTGGCCGAGTTCGAGCCCGAACTCGAACGCATGGAGGTCTCCACCCCCGAGGCCGAGGCGGTGCGGGCGGCTCTGTTGCGCTCCGGCGGCGCACCCCCGGAAAAGATTGCAGAAATGACCGGTGCAGCCCCCCTTGAAAAGCTTCTGGCCACGCGCCATGTCGCCATACAGCCCGGTGTGCGCTCGCGCGATGGGGAGGCGGCCCGGCTCTGCCTTGCCGAAGAATTCGCCAAGCTCACGGCCCGCCGCGGGGCCCGGGCGGAGATCGAGGACGCGGTGCGCGACTTCGACGATACCGCCGATGAGAACCTCACCTGGCGCGTGACCCAGGCGGCCGAGGCGATGGATCGGGCGGGGCGGGCCGCCTCGGCAGACCGGGCCGAGTACGACACCGGTGCCAATGGCGCCCGGCTCAGACGCGACGAGAAGAGCGCCTTCGAGGCGCTCCTCAAGGAGATCGGGATCGACGGCACGGCGGGCGAGTGACCCCATGTCCGCCTTGCCGCAGAAACGGTGAAAACGGGGCGTTCGGGTTGCGAATCGGTAATTCGGGCTAAATGATTCGTGCTGAAACGCCGAGTGATTCGCGGGGGCCGAATCGCCCGCAACGACGTCGAGGAGGGCCGGATGGCCGCGAAGGACACCAACGAAGACCGCAAGGCCGACGATCAGGACGGCGATGTGATGCTCGACATGAGCCAGGCGGCGGTCAAGAAGATGATCGCCGAGGCCCGCGAGAAAGGCTACATCACCTACGATCAATTGAACGACGTCCTGCCCCCCGACCAGGTCTCGTCGGAACAGATCGAAGACGTGATGTCGATGCTCTCGGAAATGGGCATCAACGTCATCGAGGACGAGGAGGCCGACGACGACGAGGGCAGCGAGAAGAAGGGCGGCGAGGTTGTGGAGACCTCGACCTCCCGCGAGGTCGCCGTCGCCCAGACCGAGACGGAGAAGCTCGACCGCACCGACGATCCCGTCCGGATGTACCTGCGGGAAATGGGCTCGGTGGAACTTCTTTCCCGCGAGGGCGAGATCGCCATCGCCAAGCGCATCGAAGCGGGCCGGAACACGATGATTGCGGGGCTCTGCGAGAGCCCGCTCACATTCCAGGCGATCACCATCTGGCGCGACGAACTCCTGAGCGAAGACATTCTGTTGCGCGACGTCATCGACCTCGAGGCGACCTTCGGCCGCTCGATGGGGGAAGACGGCGAGGAGGACGAGCCGGTCGTCGATACTTCGGGTGCTGCCGAGACCAAGGCCGAGAAGGCGGACGAGCCCGAACTCGATGCCGATGGCAACCCGATTGCCAAGGAAGAGGACGACGACGACGACGATCAGGCCAATATGAGCCTCGCGGCCATGGAGGCCGCTCTGAAGCCGCGCGTTCTCGAAACCCTCGACCGGGTGGCCAACGATTACGCCAAGCTCGCCGAGATGCAGGACATGCGGATGTCGGCGACCCTGAACGAGGACGACAGTTTCTCGGCGAAGGAGGAAAGCACCTATCAGGCGCTGCGCTCGGAGATCGTGGAACTGGTGAATGAGCTTCACCTCCACAACAACCGGATCGAGGCGCTGATCGACCAGCTTTACGGCATCAACCGCCGGATCATGTCGATCGACAGTTCGATGGTGAAGCTCGCCGACCAGGCGCGGATCAACCGGCGCGAATTCGTCGAGGAATACCGCGGCTATGAGCTCGACCCGACCTGGCTCGACCGGATGTCGGAAAAGTCGGGGCGCGGCTGGCAGGCGTTCATCGAGCGCTCGACGGGCAAGGTGGAAGACCTGCGTTCGGAGATGGCGCAGGTGGGACAATATGTCGGCGTCGACATCGGCGAATTCCGCCGGATCGTGGCGCAGGTGCAAAAGGGCGAAAAGGAAGCGCGGCAGGCGAAGAAGGAAATGGTCGAGGCCAACCTCCGGCTCGTGATCTCCATTGCCAAGAAATACACCAACCGGGGCCTGCAATTCCTCGACCTCATTCAGGAAGGCAATATCGGCCTGATGAAGGCGGTCGATAAGTTCGAATACCGCCGGGGCTACAAGTTTTCGACCTACGCGACCTGGTGGATCCGCCAGGCCATCACCCGGTCGATTGCCGACCAGGCGCGCACGATCCGGATTCCGGTGCATATGATCGAGACGATCAATAAGCTCGTGCGCACGGGTCGCCAGATGCTGCATGAAATCGGCCGCGAGCCGACACCTGAGGAACTGGCCGAGAAGCTGCAGATGCCGCTTGAGAAGGTTCGCAAGGTGATGAAGATCGCCAAGGAGCCGATCTCGCTCGAAACCCCCATCGGCGACGAGGAAGACAGCCAGCTCGGCGACTTCATCGAGGACAAGAACGCGGTTCTGCCGCTGGATTCGGCCATTCAGGAGAACCTCAAGGAGACGACGACCCGGGTGCTGGCCTCCCTGACGCCGCGGGAAGAGCGGGTCTTGCGGATGCGCTTCGGGATCGGGATGAACACCGACCATACGCTCGAGGAAGTGGGCCAGCAGTTTTCCGTGACGCGGGAGCGGATCCGGCAGATCGAGGCGAAGGCGCTCAGGAAGCTGAAGCATCCGTCGCGGAGCAGGAAGTTGCGGAGCTTCTTGGATCAGTGAATTAGTGGGACATTTAGAAAGAATTGAGCACTAGGTTCGTCTATTTCGACGAGGTCAAACCAAATCCAAAGTCATTCCCAGACTATTTGATCGCGGGCTTTTCGGTCGATCAGGTTGGGTTGTGCAGATTGGCCGAGCAATTTCGGGAAATAGTCTCTCGGCGTTTCGCTGAACTTGGGGTGCCAGAAGGTACCGAAGTCCATGCGCAGCACATTTACCATGCGAAAGGCGACTTCAAAGGAAAGAATATCGAAGCCAGACTAGGGCTTTTGGCTGATATTCTTTCACTTCTAGCGCCCGAAGAAATCCGCCTTATTCAAGTAAGAATAATTGTGGACCGGCTCTACAATCACGAATCTGCGCTTGAGCATGCGTTCATGCACTTTTGCGAGCGATCGCATAACACGTTGGGTGGTGCAAAAGTCGGCATGATGATTGGCGACTTGGACCGGGCCACGAGAAATAGTCTCTGGAAATCGTTCTCTGATTACAGAAAGAAAGGTACGCCTTGGGCATTTGGCCGTGAACTCCCGAAATTCATAGATAGTGTTCATTTTGTTGACTCGCGAGTTTGCGAGATGGTGCAAGTTGCAGATGTGTTTGCATTCAAATGTTCGGATGGAGAGCACAGGGCTGGATGGCCGGCAGAGAAGTTTAGGGAACTAACCAAGGACATCGATCTATTCCCAAAGTCGTACAAGACATGGCCCCCCAATAGGTAACCGCTTGTGGCTCAGGCGACTGGCCCGGAAGCAAGCCTAAGGCGCCGGGCCACCGCCGTCCCGCCCCACCGGGGCGGCGGTTTCGGACGGCGGGGCTTCCCGATTGAGCGCCGGGCTACCTTTGCGGGGATAAAACGTGTCGTTTGAAGGTTTCTGCGCCACCCCGGCAGGATTGCAGCGGCCCTTGGTTTGTCTTGTGGTTTCGTGCCCGGACTGAAGCCGAAGGCGCCGGGCGAGCGCCTGTCCGTGCAACGCGCATCGCGGTCCTCTCACCCTCCCGTCCCGGACTTGATCCGGGACCTAATTGCAAGCCTGCTCGAGAGGCCCCGGATCAGGTCCGGGGCGCGGCGGCTCTAGAATGCCGGGAGTGCTTCATTCCATCCGCTCCCGCAGCCACTCGGCCAGATCGCCGTCTTCCACCACGCCTTGCGCGCAGCGG
>JASJAR010000053.1 GCA_030066905.1 Paracoccaceae bacterium
CCTGGAACCAGGAAGCACTGTTTCTGGGCGTCGGCGTTCCGATGGTTGCCGATTTCGACATCTGGGAGAACAACCCCGAAAAGGTCTTCGGGATCACCGAAGAGTTCTACGCCACCAATCCCAACACCACCATCGCCATCGTCAAAGCCATGGTGCGCGCCGCGAAGTGGCTCGACGACGGCGGCACGTTCAATCGCCCCGAGGCGGCCCATCTTCTGGCCCGCAGCGAATATGTCGGCGCCGATTACAATGTGATCATCAACTCGATGACCGGCACATTCGAATACGAGCCCGGCGACAAGCGCATCATCCCCGAGTTCAACACGTTCTTTTTCGGTTTCGCCACCTATCCCTACTATTCGGACGCGATCTGGTACCTCACCCAGATGCGCCGTTGGGGCCAGTTGCCCGAGGCGAAGTCTGCCGACTGGTATCACGAGACCGCGCGATCGACTTATCGCCCCGACATCTACCTCGAAGCCGCGCGCGTTCTCGTCGCCGAGGGTCATCTCACGGAGTTCGAGGTGCCCTTCGACACCGACGGCTACCGCGCCCCGACCGATGCCTTCATCGACGGCGTGCTCTACGACGGCCGCGATCCGTTGGGCTATCTCGCCCGGCTGCCCTTCGGCAACAAATCCTAAGGAGTATATGATGTTGCCCCGTTTCAAAACGCTTCTCGCCGCCGGTCTGGCCACGATCGTTGCCGCATCGTCCGGCGCCCGGGCGCAGGAAGACCTCCCGTCGATCGGGATCATGGCCGGCGAGTTCGGCAGTTCGGTGACCTCCCTCGGCGAGGAGCTTGGCGAAGCCATGGACGGATGGTCCGGCACGAATGTCCGGATCATGCTTGGCAAGGGCTCGCGCCAGACGGTGGAGGACCTTCTCTACCTTCGCGGCGTGGACCTGGGCTTCGTGAATGCCGACGAGATGGTCAACCTCCAGATCTCGGACCCAAACCACCCCGCCCTGAGGCGGCTTGCCTATGTGGCCAAAGCATTTGATTCCGAGCTTCACCTCGTTGTCGGCCGCGACAGCGACATCAACTCGGTGCAGGACCTCAATGGCCGCACCATCAGCGTCGGCGCGCCCGATGCCGATGTCTCGCTCACAGCCCGTCTCGTCCTGCGGATGCTGGGACTTCAGACGCGCGCGGTTTTTCTGTCGACCTCCGAAGGGCTCGAAGCACTGAAGCGGGGCGAAGTCGAGGCCGTCTTCTACGTCGGCCCGGCCCCCTCGCCGGTCCTGCAACAGATCGTCGAGGAAGACAGGCTGCGCCTTGCCAATATCGAGTTCAACCCCGCCTTCGAGGGCGTCTACAGCCCCGCCGAGATCACGGCCGACACCTACCCCGGCCTCGTCGAGGATAAGTTCGTCGAAACGATCTCGGTGCCGACGATCCTCGCCGTCTACAACCGGTTCCCGCCGACGAGCGCGCGCTACCGCAACCTTGTCCGGTTTACCGACGCCTTCCTCGCCACGGCACCGCGCCTCGGCCAACCGCCCCGGCACCCGAAATGGCGCGAGCTTGACCTCACAGCCGAGATCGAGGGCTGGACGCAGTTTGCCTATGTCCGCCAAGCCCTCGACCGACTTCAATGATTTGCCTTCGACCGCACCCACACCCTCCCAAAGGACCGCGTCATGATTGATGTTGCCAGAAACTTCGGTCGAGCCGCAGTGCTCGGCCTCGCCGCCAGCCTGAGTCTTGCGGGGCCAGCATCGGCCCAAAGCAGTGCGGTTCGCGATGCCAATGCCGGCAGGATCGGCATCATGGCCGACACCTCGGTCAGCAGCAAAGTTCGCATGGGCGACGAGATTGCCCGCAATCTCGACGACCGCTCGAACCTCAGGATCGTCCAGTACCTGACCAAGGGGTCGACGCAGAATCTGCACGACCTTCTGAGGTTCCGCTTTGCCGATCTGGCGATGATGAACTCCGATGTCCTGATCGCCGAGAAGGCGCGCAACCCCAATGACGCCCGGCTAGACGACATCAAGTACATCGCGAGGATGTTCACGTCGGAGCTGCATCTCATCGTGCGCGAGGACGCGCCTTACAATTCGATCTACGATCTCTCTGGGCGCACCGTCTCGATCGGCGTCGATGGCAGCGGCACCGCACTCACCTCAACCCTGGTGATGCGTACGCTCGGCATCAGCCCACGTGCGGTGAAGCTCTCGATGCTCGACGCGATGGAAGCGCTCAAACGCGGGGAGCTCGACGCGGTGTTCCTGCTCTACGGCAAACCCAACGATCATCTGCGCAGCATAGACCCCGCGACGGGTCTGCGGCTTTTAGAAGTGCCGCTGACCGAAGAACTGGCCGAAATCTACGAGCCCGCGGAATTCACCGGGGAGGATTACCCCGGACTGGTATCGGACAAGCTGACGAATTCCATCGCCGTCGACGTCGTACTGGCCTTCGAAGAAGGGCCAAACATAGGGCGCGACGACCGGCGCCGGCTGGCCGACTTTATTCGCGAACTCGATGCCCATCTCGAAGTGCTCCGCCACGAACCGGGGCACCACGAGAAATGGCATCAATTCTCCTTCGACTTCGACGTACCGCGTTGGGAGAAGGCGGACATCGTGGCGGAGGTCCTGGCAGGCACCGCTCCGGCCGAACCGGAAAACAGTGCCAGTATCTTCGACGTCATGCGCACACTTGACGATCAGTAGCCTGACCGGTTTCCCGCGAAGTGGAGTAACGAGGATGCAAGCAGCAGAAGACGACCGGGATTTCGGCGCCTTCCTTCCCAAGGGCACCCGGCTGCAAAGCGACGGATATCGGATCGTTGACCACATCGGCGGTGGCGGGTTCGGGCTCACCTATCTGGCCGAAGACCGTATGGGACGCCGGGTGGTGCTGAAGGAGTGCTTTCCGTCGAACATCTGCCATCGGGCATCGGAAGCGGTCCGGGTCCATACCCGCTCGCAGCAGGAGGATTTCGGCAAGCTCGTCAAGGTCTTCATGAACGAAGCGCGTCAGCTTGCGAGCCTCAAACATCCCAACGTCGTTACCGTTCACCATTTCTTCGAGGAGAACGGGACGGCCTATATGGCGCTCGAATACATCAAGGGCCGCGATCTCGCGCAATTGATTGAAGATCGGGACGGTGTGCTGCCGAGCGAGCTCGTGGTCGACATTGCCGAACGGATGATCGACGCGCTCGGCCATGTGCATCAGAAGGGTATCCTGCACCGCGACGTTGCCCCCGACAACGTCATTGTCGATACCGATGGCGCGCCGATCCTGGTCGACTTCGGTGCGGCGCGCAGCGAGGTGGCCCGTAGCGTCACCCGCCTGTTGAGCGACCAGTTGCGCGCCGTCAAGGACGGGTACTCGCCGCAGGAGTTCTACATCCCCGGAAGCCCTCAGGGGCCGGAAAGCGACCTATATTCGCTCGGCGCCACGCTTTACCACGCGATCACCGGCGCGCCGCCGGTGGACGCTTACACGCGGATGCTGGCACTCGGTCACAAGACCGAAGATCCCTACCGGCCGCTTGCCGGCCGTTTTCCCAACTATTCTGAGAGCTTCCTGGCGGCCGTGGACCGGGCTCTCGCCGTGTTTGGCAAGGATCGCTTCTCGGGAACCGACGAATGGGCGGCGGCGCTGAGCCCCGGCCGGGCAAAGCCGAGACTTCTCCTGCTGACACCGTCCACCGCGGACGCGTCCGACCCAGAGGCTCGGGAAGAAACAGATGCAGCTTTCCAGTCGGATCTGCAGGACAACGAACCCAGCACCGCTGCTTCAGGTGCTGCCGCGAGGCCCAAGCAGGCGGAGGCCGCGACCGCGCCTTCCGATGGGCCTCGTGGAACCGAAGCGGCAGTACAGCCGCAAAGGGTTCGTCCCAGAACACGGACGGATGCCGAAGAGTCCCAGACGGCCGGCAAGCAATCGCGGCCGTCCGACCCCACCAACAGGCAGTCCGATACGCTGCCACCTCCGGTTTCGTCACAAAGGTCTTCGGGAATTGGAGGCCGACGCCTTGCGCTTCTGGCAGCAACCGTTCTGGTGGCCGCTGGTGGGGGCATCACCTATGCGACCTTTGGCGACTTTGCGGGAGACGACGCACCGATTGTCTCGCAACCGTCACTGGGCGAGGCGTCGGTACCCGCAAAGGAGGACGTTGCGGAATCTGCTGGAGAAACCCCGGCAACATCCACGGGCGCGGGCCCCGGCGACACCAACCGCGTGCGCGTCAGCCCTGCCATGATCGCTGCGGCCACGGCACTCTCACCAGACACGTCCGAGCAAACCGGAGCAACTGCCCCTGCGAGCGCCGCGCCGGTGGAACAGGCCGGGTCGCCAACCACTCGCCTTGACGTGCCGTCGAGCCTTACCGTCAATGTTGCAGCCGATCCACAGACCGGCCAGGCGGTGGTGATGGACGGCGAATGGGCGGTGTCGTTCCCCTTCGAGTTGGTGGAAGGCGGCGCGGATACCGGCGGCCTGACGACCTTCGCCGGCGGTGGCTCAAGCCCCTATCCTGCCGGTACCGTTCTGACCGCTGTCGGTGGCGAACGGCCCGAGGGCGATGCAACGGCAGTCGCCGCGCGCTACCTGGACGCCGCCGATCCTGCCAGACCCATCGTCCCGATCTCGGTGAGAAGCCCGCTCTTCGATGTGACCGGCACCGCGGAGGTCGCTGTGACGGCGCGTCGGACCGCGACGGTGGGGTCTCATCACATCGCACAGGTGGCCGATGGCGACGTCTGGCGCCTTGAGATCGCCGAGGCACCGGATACCGGACCGCTGCGCGCCGGCGACCTCCTTCGCGGCGAGCAGGTGAGCGGGCGCCGCATCGACCGCCTGAGCGATCTCGACCGTATCCTCTCGGAGTTGCGGCAAAGGGGCCGGCAATCGGCAACCTTTCTGGTGTGGCGAAGTGGCCGGACCGACGTTCTGGAGGTCGAGCTGGACACGCTGCGGTAGCGCCGAACACCTGGGCCGCGGTCGAGCGGCCCTGCCGTAAAATCGTCCGCATACCACAGAGCCGAACAGCCGGTCCGAGAGACCAATACCGAGCCTCATCAGGGCCTTCGCTCGCACCAGGCGAGGTGGAGGCCTTCGCAACGGGTTTGAGGCCCTCTGCTGGTCTCGAACCGGACGTTTGTCGTTCTCTTCCGTGGCACCGCGGCCGCTGAGATTTCAGCGATGGCCAGCTGCGTTTCTTGCTGAGCCGTCAGCTTTTTTGCCCGACCTTCGAACGGGCTTCCGCGCCGTATCGGTCTTGTTCAGCGCTCGATTGCGGGACAATCCGCGATCTGGGACAATCAGGTAGCACAGCTTTTCGGAGCGGCTCAGCCGCCAGGAGCGGGGGGCGCGGCAGGATCATCATTGGGCGATGACCGTATCGGCGGAGGCTGCAGCGCTCAGGCAGCGAAAGGCAAATGGTCTTAGGTGGGCGACGGGCAGCCGGGCTTTCCCCACCCAGCCGGGGCCATGGCGCGGAAGACAGTATCTTGGCTTTCCGGGAGAGGCTTGGCGCTGGTTCATGGGATCCCTCCTCCCCCCAAGGCGGCCGGCCGGACGACATCGGCGGTGACGGGCGTCGATAGTCCCCCGACCGCGAAGCTCGTTGCCAGGCCGTGTCTCGAACGGCGGAGCATCCGGAAGTCTTCTTGGCCTGTCGGCTTTGAATCACGCCAGGCCCATTACGACCAAGTCTGGGATGGGGATTGGCGCTTACTGTGCGCCCGGAATGCCATGACAGCGGGTTGAGCAATTGGAGAGGTTGGGGTGGCGCGCGACGACATGCCGATGCCGCGGCGCGCCCACCTACTGGTCGTCACGCATCCCGAGAATGGCGGCAAACGCCGGCCAGTGGGCAGTCGTCCTCGTCCCGGGCTGCGACAGCCAAGTTTGTGTTGGCGATATGGGGGACGGCCGGGGTTTCGGTCATGCGCGTCAGGATGGCTTGCACCCGCAACATGCGTTCGTCGCCCTTGGTCAAAACGCCCGGAGCGATCGTCAACGGCGCTGCCTGCGGCAAGACCATCCGGCCGACATATCGGCTCGGCTGTCTTGGCACGGCTACTTCTTCGGATGAAACGCATGCCCGTTGATCCGCGGCGAAATCGCCTCGATCCTCGATGATTGGCGGCTGGTATCGCCTTGTGACCGACTGCGAGTTGGAGTTCGCCGCTTTGTGCGAATCCTGTCCCGCCGTCCTAGACGGCGACCATGCCACCCGTTTGAGACCGGGTCGCACCGATCGGTGTGCGGCAGGAGCCTTAGATTTGCGCAACGGCCGAGGACGCGAGGCAGAGCGCGACACCCGGCCCGCTGAGGTGCGCTGTCCAGGCTGGTTCTTGTCCTCGTCGTCGATTGCGCCGTCCCAACCGCCGGACAGCGCAATCAGATAGTCGCGCACGGCGGTGATGTCGGACGGCTGTTGTATCGAAGCGGCAAGAAACGAGAGGAACTCATTACCCGCGCGTCGCCGCAGAATGGCGGTGCTCGACATGACGGTCTCCCGGTTCGGCAGCGCGGCGTGATGGGTGAGCAGAACGGCCGACGTCTTCTTCAAGCGCTGCGGAATGTCGCGCCAGACCAGTTGTTCGTTCTGGCGCCACGGCCGCGCGAACTCGGTGCACCAGAGAATGGAATCGGCGTAGTCGACCAAGACCTCCCAAGCCTCCGAAACAAAACTGACATCATAGCCGCTCGGGAAATAGAGAAGGTCGATGTGTTCAAGTATCGCGGTCTTGCACCCGACGATGAAGAACCGCGTTCTGGCAACGTCGAGATGTTCCGGATCGTCGATTGTGTGAACCTCACCGTGGTAGTCCTGACGCATCGGTTCGACGTCGGCATTGACGAACCAGATCGGTAGGCCAGTGTCGCGCAAGATCCGGACGGTGGCTTCGGAGCGTCCAAGGAGCGCCTCGATGAGCTTGTCCGTCTCGGTGCCCTTTGGGCCGGTGAGAAGAACGCGGGGTTTGGCGCGCGTGGTGACAGGGCTCGGGCGGTGGCTTACTAGGGTCCTCATTAGATCTTCCTCATGGTTAACAGTGATCGTTACTGAAGCTCGTCGGCGCCGCGGCGGGCCATTGTCTGGCCGAGCGACACTGCACTCAGTTAGTGTCCGGGCTGGTTAGTTGCCGGGGTCTTAGGTGCGATCGGGGCCGGGGCGGAGGGAACGCCGTGTTATCCGGCCCCG
>JASJAR010000054.1 GCA_030066905.1 Paracoccaceae bacterium
CACCCCGTTTCCAAGGGCCGCGCCGGGCAGCAGCATCGCGTTGCGGCCAAGCCAGCAATCATGGCCAACCCGCGTCGGACGCGCCGGAGACTGCGGCATTGACGGGCGGTTCGGGTCCATCCCTTCGAAAATCGCGAAAGGATAGGCGGAAATCCCGTCATAGCGGTGGTTGGCACTGTCAGTGACAAAGCTGACGCCCATGGCCAGCGAACAGAATTTGCCGATCTCGATCCTTTGGTCGCCATAGAGATACGGAAAGAGCCTACGCCGCATCAGCTCGGGCGGCGGCATCTCGTCATCACTGTAATAGGTATAGTCACCGATGGTCAGGCCGGGCTCGTCCAGAACGGCGTTCAGAAAGACCGTCCCGGCAAAGACCTGCCCGTCTGGCAAGGTGACCGGGTTTGCAGTGTCGGGCGGCGGGAAGGGCATGGGCGGCTTTCGCAAGATGTGTCCCGTTCGGCTTCGCATCTGAGAGGGAAAATGAAAAGGGCGCTCCCGAAAGAGCGGCCTTGGTTTGGCGTTGCAAGGCTCCGACGCGGATCCGGGCGGGGAACGACAGATCGGTTCCGATCAGGGCAAATTCTACGCCGCAGAGCGTTCCGCTGAGTCATCTCTTGACGCCGACGTGCATTGCTGAAAGCCAATGCACAGACCACAATTGGAGATTGAAATGAAGTGTAAGTTACTCGCCATATTTGCGCTGGCCGGTCTTGTGTCCGCTTGCGGGACGGCCGACCCTCAAGCCGCTCAGGAGCGGCGCGACGCTCGGATCGCGGCGATCTATCCGGATCCCGCGGATCGCACCGGGATCTACCTGGCCTTCCCGCTGGAGTCCTTCGGGTTCATGTCGACTGTGGAAGTCGTTTACGCGCCCGATGAGGTCACGGAAAACGCGGTGATCAGCCGGACGTCCAAGCATTGTGCCAAATACGCCGAACGGAGCAACGTCAGTGGCCAGGCCTATGTGCGAAAGCGCGGCAATGACGGAACGCGCACAGACGAGAACGGCCAGGAGCGCGCTGTCCGGCAAGTGTTTCTGACCTGCATCACGCCGACATAACCTCCGCGCCAAAGACGCACAGGTGGGCAATACGAAAACCGCCGCCTCGGCGTACGAGGCGGCGGTCTTTTTTCGGGGCTTATCCCCTGTTGTCTTGGTGTGGGCGTTCGCCGCTCTCGCAGCGCGGCTGCCGCCCACCGGGTGGCAGAGCCGCCTTACTCCACGATCTTCGAGACGACGCCCGCGCCGACGGTGCGGCCGCCTTCGCGGATGGCAAAGCGCAGCCCCTGTTCCATCGCGATCGGCGCGATCAGCTCAACGCCAAACGACACGTTGTCGCCCGGCATCACCATCTCGGTGCCTTCCGCCAGCGTCACCGTCCCGGTCACATCCGTCGTGCGGAAGTAAAACTGCGGGCGGTAGTTGGCGAAGAACGGCGTGTGGCGCCCGCCCTCTTCCTTGGTCAGGATATAGGCTTCGGCCTCGAACTTGGTGTGCGGCGTCACCGAGCCCGGCTTGCAGAGCACCTGGCCGCGCTCAACGCCGTCCCGGTCCACACCCCGCAGCAACGCGCCGATATTGTCGCCCGCTTCACCGCGATCCAGGAGCTTGCGGAACATTTCCACGCCCGTGCAGGTCGTCTTGGTGGTGTCGCGGATGCCGACGATCTCGATCTCGTCACCCACATTGATCACGCCACGCTCCACCCGGCCGGTCACAACCGTGCCGCGGCCCGAGATCGAGAACACGTCCTCGATCGGCATCAGGAACGGCTGGTCCACCGCGCGCTCGGGCGTGTCGATGTAATCGTCCACCGCCTGCATCAGCTCACGGATCTTCTCTTCGCCGATCTCCGGGTTGTTGCCTTCCATCGCCGCCAGCGCCGAGCCGGCGATGATCGGAATGTCGTCGCCGGGATAGTCGTAGGAGCTCAGGAGCTCGCGCACTTCCATCTCCACCAGCTCCAGAAGCTCTTCGTCATCGACCTGGTCGACCTTGTTGAGGAACACAACCATCTTCGGGATGCCAACCTGGCGGCCCAGCAGAATGTGCTCGCGCGTCTGCGGCATCGGGCCGTCCGCGGCGTTCACCACCAGGATCGCGCCGTCCATCTGCGCGGCACCGGTGATCATGTTCTTGACGTAGTCAGCATGGCCGGGGCAGTCCACATGCGCATAGTGGCGGTTGTCGGTCTCATACTCCACATGCGCCGTCGAGATCGTGATCCCACGCGCCTTCTCCTCGGGCGCGCCGTCGATCTGGTCATAGGCCTTGAAGTCACCAAAATACTTCGTAATCGCCGCCGTCAGCGTCGTCTTGCCGTGGTCAACATGACCAATCGTGCCAATGTTCACATGCGGCTTCGTACGCTCAAACTTTTCCTTTGCCATGATGGCCTCCTTATCTTCGCGATGGTGGGCGGATCGCCCACCCTACGGGCTGGTGTAGGGTGGGCAATTTGCCCACCGCGGTTATGCTCTCTTTGTTCTCAAACGTCCGGGTAAAGACGCTCTTCAACGCTTTCGGCGAAGCTCACAATCGTCGCCTCGTAATCTTCGTCGACGGGCCGGGTGGTCGCGGCGGTGACCGCCCCCAGGGGCCCGGGGATGCGGAGCCCGCTGCCCGTGCCGGTCACTTCCGTCGGCGCCACGATGACTTCTCCGGTCTCCATGTCCGTCACCCGGACCATAGCGCGCAGGGTGCTGTTGGGTGCCCCTGGCACAAATGCTTCCCCCCGCGACCGAAGATCGAACGAGGCAATCGACACTTCGAGCCGCGCCGGGCGGCTGCCGGTCGTCCGTGACGCGAGCTTCCACTGGAGCGTCGCATCGACATCGGAGATGACCTCCTCAGTCGTCACCTCGATCGGCCGCCCGGTGACGCCCGCAAACTGCGAGGCCTCGACCCGGATATCCTGGATCGCGATCCCCCGCGCGACCTCGGGGCTCACCAGCGGCTCTGCCGCCGCGCAAGCCGCCAAGAGTGAAACGCCCGAAAGAGCGATGAATGTGCGCCGTTCCATCATGCATACCTCGCTTGGATCTCTTCTGAGATGTTCTGCGGCACCGGTTCGTAATGGTCGAACTGCATCGTGAACTGTGCGCGGCCCGAAGACATGGAGCGCAGGTTGTTGATGTAGCCGAACATGTTCGCCAGCGGCACGAAGGCGTTGATAACGATCGCGTTGCCGCGGGTCTCCTGGCCCTGCACCTGGCCGCGACGGGACGTCAGGTCGCCGATGATGTTGCCGGTATACTCCTCGGGCGTCACCACCTCGACCTTCATGATCGGCTCCAGAAGCTTGGCGCCGGCCTTCTTCATCGCTTCGCGCATCCAGGCACGGGCCGCGATCTCGAACGCCAGAACGCTGGAGTCTACGTCGTGGAACTTGCCGTCGATCAGCGCCACTTTGAAGTCGATCACCGGAAAGCCCGCGAGCGGCCCCGAATCCATCACCGACTTCACGCCCTTTTCGACACCGGGGATGTATTCTTTCGGCACGGCCCCACCGACGATCCGGCTCTCGAAGGAGAAGCCCTCGCCAGCTTCGGTCGGCGTGATGATCATCTTCACCTCGGCGAACTGGCCCGAGCCACCCGACTGCTTCTTGTGGGTGTAGGTGTGCTCGGCCTCGCGGCTGATCGTCTCGCGGTAGGCCACCTGCGGCGCGCCGATATTGGCCTCGACCTTGAACTCGCGCTTCAGACGGTCGACGAGAATGTCGAGGTGGAGTTCCCCCATCCCCTTCATGATCGTCTGACCGGATTCAAGGTCGGTCTCGACCCGGAAGGACGGGTCCTCGGCGGCAAGCCGGGCGAGCCCCGCGCCCATTTTCTCCTGGTCGGCCTTGGTTTTCGGCTCCACCGCGATTTCGATCACCGGATCGGGGAAGGTCATGGTTTCGAGCACGACCTGGTCTTGCGCATCCGACAGCGTGTCGCCGGTGGTGGTGTCTTTGAGACCCGCCAGCGCGATGATGTCGCCCGCGAAGGCTTCTTCGATCTCTTCACGGTTGTTCGAATGCATCATCATCATCCGACCGATGCGCTCGCGCTTGCCCTTCGTCGTGTTCATCAGGCTGTCGCCCTTCTTCATCACGCCCGAATAAATGCGCGTGAAGGTGAGCGAGCCGACGAAGGGGTCGTTCATGATCTTGAAGGCGAGGCCCGAGAACGGCTGCGTGTCGTCCGCAGAACGCGCGATGTCGCGGGTCTCGGACTCGTCGCCGGGTTTGAAGCCCATATAGGCCGGCACATCGAGGGGGCTCGGCAGATAGTCGATCACCGCGTTCAGCATCGGCTGGACGCCCTTGTTCTTGAACGCCGAGCCCGCGAGCACCGGCACGAAGGTCATCGAGAGCGTGCCCTGGCGGATGAGCTCGCGGAGCTTGTCCTCGGAGGGCTCCTCGCCTTCGAGGTAGGCCTCCATCGCGTCGTCATCCATTTCGACGGCAAGCTCGACGAGCTTGTTGCGCCACTCGTCGGCAAGCTCTTTCATATCGGCGCGAATGTCCTGGCGGGTCCAGGTCGCTCCGAGGTCCTCGCCCTTCCAGGTCCACTCTTCCATCGTGACAAGGTCGATGATGCCTTCGAGCTTGTCCTCGGCGCCGATGGGAAGCTGGATCGGCGCGGGCGTGGCCCCCGTGCGGTCCTCGATCATGCGAACGCAGTTGAAGAAGTCTGCCCCGATCTTGTCCATCTTGTTGACGAAAACGATCCGGGGGACGTTGTAGCGGTCGGCCTGGCGCCAAACGGTTTCGGTCTGAGGCTCGACACCGGCATTGGCGTCAAGCACCGCGACCGCGCCGTCGAGGACGGCGAGCGAACGCTCCACCTCGATGGTGAAGTCGACGTGGCCCGGCGTGTCGATGATGTTGAAGCGGTGCTTCTCGGTCTGGGCTTCCTGCCCGTCGATCGTGCGTTCCCAGAAGGTCGTGGTTGCGGCGGACGTGATGGTGATCCCGCGCTCCTGCTCCTGCTCCATCCAGTCCATCGTCGCGGCGCCGTCATGGACTTCGCCGATTTTGTGGGACTTGCCGGTGTAGTAAAGGATGCGCTCGGTCGTCGTCGTCTTGCCGGCATCGATATGGGCCATGATGCCGAAATTGCGGTAGCGTTCGAGCGGATAATCGCGGGCCATTGCTCAGGTCCTCAAGGGTGTGGGTTTACCATCGGTAATGGCTGAACGCCTTGTTGGCGTCGGCCATCTTGTGGGTGTCTTCGCGCTTCTTCACGGCGGTGCCGCGGCCTTGAACGGCGTCGACAAGCTCGCCGGCGAGGCGTTCTTCCATGGTGTTCTCGTTGCGGCCCCTTGCGGCGGTGATGAGCCAGCGGATGGCCAGCGCCTCGCGGCGTTCGGGGCGGACTTCGACGGGGACCTGATAGGTGGCGCCGCCGACCCGGCGGGAGCGAACCTCGACGCTCGGTTTGATGTTGTCGAGGGCTTCGTGGAAGACCTCCACCGGCGCTTTCTTGAGCTTGCCCTCGACCCGGTCGAAGGCGTTGTAGACGATCCGTTCGGCGACGGATTTCTTGCCATCGACCATGAGGTTGTTCATGAATTTTGTCAGCACCACGTCGCCGAATTTGGCGTCGGGGAGGACTTCGCGTTTTTCCGCTGCGTGACGTCGCGACATCTCTCTTTCCCTTACTTCGGCCGCTTGGCGCCGTATTTCGACCGGCGCTGCTTGCGGTCCTTCACCCCTTGGGTGTCGAGCACACCGCGTAGGATGTGGTAGCGCACGCCCGGCAGGTCTTTCACCCGGCCGCCACGGATCAGGACCACCGAGTGCTCCTGAAGGTTGTGGCTTTCGCCGGGAATGTAGCTGATCACCTCGAACCCGTTCGTCAGGCGCACCTTGGCGACCTTCCGCATGGCCGAGTTCGGCTTCTTCGGCGTCGTTGTATAAACGCGCGTACAGACCCCACGCTTCTGCGGGCAGCTTTCGAGATGCAGCGACTTCGAGCGCTTCACCTTGGGCTGCCGGGGCTTCCGGATCAGCTGTTGAATCGTTGGCATTCGGACCTTACCCTCAAGCTCTTTTCGTGCGGGGCTCGGCCCCAATTCGACATCGGCGTCCCGCGTGTTCGGCGAAACAACAAAAGCCCGCGACGTTCCCTGTCGATCCGGGAACACGCGGCGGGTCTCCAGAGGATCGGGGCGGACGGCCCGGATCTTGACCACATTGATCTTATGACAGGCGCAACGGCACGTCTCCGTCCGCCCGAGTGGGCGCGGTATAGTGAGTCGCCAACGGGGTGTCAACAGGACCTCGGCGGCCGGTCAGACCCTCCGGCGGGCCGTCGCCAGGACCCGCTCGCGCCAGAGCATGTAGAGCCCCGTCGCCACCACGATGACACTGCCGATCAACGTCAGCCCGTCGGGCCATTCACCGAAAACCGCGAGCCCCAGGAAGAGGGCCGCCACGAGCGAAGCATAGCGGAACGGAGCCACGAAGCCGATCTCGCCGACCCTCATGACCGCGACCGAAAGCAGGTAGGCCAACACGATCGCCACGACCGCGCCGGCCATCTGACCGGCGGCGTGCCCCGTCATCGGGGCCCATTCGGTGGCGGCCGCCCCGAAGCCGGCGAAGACCATCACGCCGAGGCTCCCGGCGAAGGCCACGGTG
This sequence comes from Paracoccaceae bacterium, assembly GCA_030066905.1. Classification (GTDB taxonomy): domain Bacteria; phylum Pseudomonadota; class Alphaproteobacteria; order Rhodobacterales; family Rhodobacteraceae; genus JASJAR01. The sequence goes on from JASJAR010000054.1 coordinate 6,636, forward strand.
AGCGACGGCAGCGACGAGGTCATCGCCCGGGTGGCAAGATCGCGCACGGTCACGGCCAGGACCGCGCCGAGGGCGTAGAGCGACCAGATCGTGAACCCCTCAAAGCCGGGGCGGACGATCAGCATGACGCCGACAAAGCCCACCGCGATCGCCAGGAGCCGGCGCCAGCCGAGGGGCTCGCCGAAAACGAGCCAGGCCGCCAGTGCCACGGCAAGCGGCAGGACCTGAAGGATGGCGATGGCGTTGGCGATGGGCATGTTGAAAAGCGCGGAGATGAAGAAATACGCCGCAGCAGCCTCGGCGGCTGTGCGCACCAGGAGCCGCCAGCGGTCCTCCGGGGCGACGCGAAAGCGGAGCTGGCCCATTGCCGCGGCGAGCAGCGCCATCACCGCCACCACCGCCACGCCCCGGATGAACATCGCCTGAAAGAACGGCACCTCGTCCGACAGCGCCTTCATGAAGGCGTCGTTCACTGTGAAAGCGACCTGGCTTCCCACCATGAGGAGCGCGCCCTGCGCGTTGTCGGACCGTTGGCTCATGGCTTCCCTTAGAGCGGGCGCGGCGGAAAGGGAACGCAGAGGGGTAACCGGGGTTGCC
>JASJAR010000055.1 GCA_030066905.1 Paracoccaceae bacterium
CGAGGTTCCGGCTCAAGCCCGGAACCGGCGTGTCGCCCGTCACGGGATGACCGTCGAAGGCGCCTGTCATGGCGGCAATCGCCGCGGCGGTTCCCTCCATCCCGCGCCGGGCTCGGTTTAGGACATGGACATCCTCGACCGCGCCGGGCTGGAACGGATTGCCGCAGACACCGCGTGACAACGTCACTGACAGGTACGGCGCGATCTGCAAGAATTGCCCCATGTTCAGCAATGGAGGGCTCCACCCATGACCCGCAACGAAGGCAAGCTCGACCGCGCGCTGCGCGTGATCGTCGGTCTGGTACTTCTCTCGTTCGTCTTTGTCGGACCGCAAACGCTCTGGGGGCTCATCGGCCTCGTCCCGCTCGTCACCGGGCTCGTCGGCACCTGCCCGCTCTATTCGGTGTTCGGCATCTCGACACGCCGGGCCTGACCGGGCGCGGGCGACGCCCGGCGGGCGGTCTCAGCCGATCCGCCGGTGCTCCCCGGCCCTCAGATGATAGATGATCCCCTGGCCGCCTGGCAGTTCTTCCATCCCATCAAGGTCGAGCCCGAGCACGAGCCGACGGATCATCCGGCTGGTGGTCCCATGGGTCACGGTGATGGCCGGGCCATCGAGACCGGCCAGCCAATCAGCGACGCGGGCTTCGAGCCCGGCCAGCCCCTCGCCGCCGGGTGCGAGGTCCATCCAGCCGATCATGCCGCAATCATCCAGTCCGGGTGCTCTTCGGTCGATCTCGGCGCGCGTCAGCCCGTCCCAGTCGCCGAGGTGGATTTCCCGCAGCCGGTCGTCGAACCGCGCCCCGGCAATGCGGTCGCCCAGCACGATCTCGGCCGTGGCGCGCGCCCGGCCCTGGGGGCTGACATGGACGGGCATGTCGCTCGGCAGTTCGAGCCCTGCCACCAGGTCGCGCTGACGGACGGCCTGTTCGCGGCCAAGCGCGGTTAGGGGCGAATCGAGGCCGCCCTGCATCCGGCCGGCGCGGTTCCACTCGGTCTCGCCGTGACGGAGTATGAAGAGCTCCGCGTATGTCATTGTATTCTATGAAATCCGGCTGCGCAGCATGGTGCCGACCCGGTCGGACATGGCGGGGCGAGCGAAGAAATGGTGGGTGATGACAGATTCGAACTGCCGACATCTTCGATGTGAACGAAGCGCTCTACCACTGAGCTAATCACCCACGAAGCGCTGACATAGCGCCCCTCGCCCGGGCCTGCAAGCGCGATGGGCTGAGCCTCACTCGCCGGCCGCGACCAAGGGCTTCTGACGGAGCTTGCAGGTCAGCACGCGCGCCGCGCCGTTCTCGGCGGTCCGCGCCACGCGCAGCTTGCCCAGCGGCTCGAGCGCCAGCGTCTGCCCCTCGCCGACCGCCTGGCCCATGACCGACAGGACCGCGTCCGCAATCGCCTTGACGTCCCGCCATTTCAACCCGGTCTCGGCCGTCACGCGCTCGATCAGTTCGCGCTTCCGCAGGGTCGCCGGCGTCGTCGCCTCGGCCGGCGGCGGCGCGGTTCGCGATGTCGTCTTCTTCGTGTTCGCTGCCCGTGTGGTTGCCATCTCTGCCCTCCGTTTCGGAGCAGAGTAACCGACATGCCACAATTGTCACCCGCGAAGCGCCAGCGGTGGCATCGGCCGTTGCCACGGTTGCCGCCTCCCAGCCAAGGTATCGGCGGGGACTACGCCGGACCGGACCGCCGGTGTGAATGACCGACCGCGCCATTGGCGCGCGAGGGGTGGGGACCCGGGAAGGGGCGTCGTGGGGGCGCCCCTTCTTCTCTTTCAGGTCGTCAGTGCGCGGTGGCCTGCGGACCGCCGCTGGCCTTCGCCGCTTCGAGAGCGGCGGCTTCTTCCGCTGCCTCGTCCCATTCGATGGGCTCGGGTGCGCGGACAAGCGCATGCTTCAGCACGTCCGAGACATGGCCGACAGGTATGATCGTCAGCCCGGCCTTCACATTGTCGGGGATCTCGGAGAGGTCCTTTTCGTTCTCCTCGGGGATCAGCACCGTCTTGATGCCGCCCCTCAGAGCCGCGAGAAGTTTCTCCTTGAGCCCGCCGATGGCCAGCGCATTGCCCCGAAGCGTCACCTCGCCGGTCATGGCGATGTCCTTGCGCACCGGTATGCCCGTCAGCACCGACACGATGGAGGTCACCATCGCGAGACCCGCCGACGGCCCGTCCTTCGGCGTCGCGCCTTCGGGCACGTGGACATGGATGTCCATCCGGTCGAACTGCGTCGGTTTCACGCCGATCTGGGGCGCGATGGAGCGGACATAGCTCGACGCGGCGTCGATGCTCTCCTTCATGACGTCGCCGAGCTTGCCGGTGGTCTTCATCCGGCCCTTGCCCGGCAGCCGCAGGGCTTCGATGGAAAGAAGGTCGCCGCCCACGGAGGTCCAGGCGAGCCCGGTGACGACGCCGATGGCATCTTCCTTCTCGGCCAGACCATAGCGGTACTTCTTCACCCCGAGGAACTCCTCGAGCTGGTCGGGCGTGACGACCACCTTGTCGACTTCCTTTCGGACGAGCTTCGTCACCGCCTTCCGCGCAAGCTTGGCGATCTCGCGTTCGAGGTTCCGCACCCCCGCCTCGCGGGTATAGGTGCGGATGATCTCCTGGAGTGCCTCGTCCGTCAGTTCGAACTCCGACGCCTTCAGCCCATGGTTCTTGACCTGCTTGGCGATGAGGTGCTGCTTGGCGATCTCGGCCTTTTCGTCCTCGGTGTAGCCCGCCAGCGGGATGATCTCCATCCGGTCCAAGAGGGGTCCCGGCATGTTGTAGGAATTCGCCGTGGTCAGGAACATCACGTTCGAGAGGTCGTATTCCACCTCCAGATAGTGATCGACGAAGGTCGAGTTCTGCTCGGGGTCGAGCACTTCGAGCATCGCCGAGGCCGGGTCGCCCCGGAAGTCCTGGCCCATCTTGTCGATCTCATCGAGAAGGATCAGCGGGTTCGTGGTCTTGGCCTTCTTCATCGCCTGGATGATCTTGCCCGGCATCGACCCAATGTAAGTCCGCCGGTGGCCGCGGATCTCGCTCTCGTCGCGCACCCCGCCCAATGAGATGCGGATGAACTCGCGCCCCGTGGCCTTGGCCACCGATTTCCCGAGGCTCGTCTTGCCCACGCCGGGAGGGCCCACGAGGCAGAGGATCGGCCCCTTGAGCTTCTTCGAGCGCTGCTGGACCGCGAGATATTCGACGATCCGCTCCTTGACCTTCTCAAGCCCGTAATGGTCGTCGTCGAGGACATTCTCGGCGCGGCCGAGGTCCTTCTTCACCCGGGATTTTGTGCCCCAGGGGATCGACAGCATCCAGTCGAGGTAGTTCCGCACCACCGTGGCCTCGGCCGACATCGGCGACATCGACTTCAGCTTCTTCAGCTCGGCTTCCGCCTTCTCGCGCGCCTCCTTGGAGAACTTCGTCTCCTCGATCTTCTCCTCGAGCTCGAGGACCTCGTTCGAGCCGTCCTCGCCGTCGCCCAACTCGCGCTGGATCGCCTTCATCTGCTCGTTGAGATAGTATTCCCGCTGGGTGCGCTCCATCTGGCTCTTCACCCGGGTCTTGATCTTCTTTTCGACCTGGAGCACCGACATTTCGCCCTGCATCAGGCCATAGACCTTTTCGAGCCGCTCGGCGACCGAGAGGGTTTCTAGAAGCTCCTGCTTCTGGTCCACCTCGACGCCGAGATGGCCCGCCACGAGGTCAGCGAGCTTTTCGGGCTCGCGGGTCTCCGAGACCGCTGCGAGCGCCTCTTCGGGGATGTTCTTCTTGATCTTGGCGTAGCGCTCGAACTCCTCGCCCACCGAGCGCACGAGCGCTTCGATCACGGCCAGATCGCCGAGTTCCTCGGCGAGGATTTCCGCGTTCGCCTCGAAGAAAACGTCGTTGTCGAGATATTCGTTGATCTTCACCCGCGCCTTGCCCTCGACGAGCACCTTCACGGTCCCGTCGGGCAGCTTCAGAAGCTGAAGCACGTTGGCCAGTACGCCCATCTGGTAGATGCCGTCGGTGTCGGGGTTATCGACCGATGGGTCGATCTGGGAAGACAAAAGAATCTGCTTGTCGTCCTGCATCACCTCTTCAAGCGCGCGCACGGACTTTTCCCGGCCCACAAAGAGCGGCACGATCATGTGGGGGAAGACCACGATATCGCGCAGCGGCAGCACCGGGAAGGAAAGCATATTTTGCTGTGACATACCTGTTCCTTATCGCTGGCAGACGATAGCGGCCCCGCGGCGCGGCAACCTCTTTCGTCTCCTCGTTGGCCTCAATATGTGGGGTCTCGCGGGACCCCTTCAACCATTGACCTGTTCGGCTTGTCGCAGACCATGCCTGTCCCGCCAGGGTGAGGCAAGCGCGGAGTGGCACGGGCCGGTGCGAAAACGCCCAGACCTCCGCGAGGCGGCAAAGCTGTACCTCGAATGCCCGGCCCATTGCCTCCGGAGGCGCAGTTCGGCCCTGGCGGCCCCGCAGCCACCGGCTCGTCCGCCTGTCAGGCGGCGCCCGAAGCCATACTATCGCCCGATTTCCTGGCGAGGAAAGCCCGTCAAGACGGACGATCGAATGTTCACAGCGATCTATCTCCAGCGCCGCCGCATCGGTTTCGGAATGCTGTTCTTCTTCCTCGCCGGGCTCCTCGATTTCGGCCGGTTCGGAATGTGGGAATTTCCGATCTACGTGATCGGGATGGCGGCTGTCTTCGCCATGATTTGCGGCGCGATCGCGGCCCTCCTGATCCCGCTCTTTCCGGCCTATCGTCATGTATTCGAAATCGCCTCGGTGTCGTTCTTCGCCCTCAGGGTCGCCGAAACGGCCGGGGTCGCCGGCGCGGCGAGCTATCTCTTCGACACGACCTGGGGCTTTCTCGCCCTCGCCATCGGCTTTACGTTGCTGCACCACGGCGTCTACGGGGCCTGGTGGGAACGAACGCCGGTGCGCCTCTCCTGGACCGGCCGGTCGCAGTTCAAGACCCGCGCCGCGCCGGACCTCGCCTGGCGGCGCCTGGTTCCGGCCGAGAACCGTCCAGGGGACTATTATTCGGGGACACTCCATGAGTTTCGCGCGGTCGAGGACCCGGCGTTCACCCATCTGCTGCGCACCCGTGCGGGCGGGCCGCAATTCATCGAGCAACGGGTCTCGGTGACGCGCAACGAGGCCGGGCGCGCCTTCGCCTACGATTTCGACGCCGACGTCTCCGAGAAGAACCGCGCGCTCAACGCGGGCCACTGGTCGATCGACCTTCGCCCGCTGGGCAACGGCACCGCCGTCAGCGTGGTCGAGACGGTCAACGCCACGACGCCCGCCAACGCCCTGACCTTCTGGTTCGACGACCTCGGCGGGCAGGCTTCGGTGTCGATGAAACGCACCTTGGAGGACCGCAAGGACCCCACCATTCTCGGCTGGGTCCGCCGCCGGGTGAAGGCGGCCGCCTGATGCTCGGCCGGATCGGACGGGCCTGGCGACGGATGGTTGTCGGTATCGGGCTGACTTTCGTGTTCGTTGTGTTGAGCTTTGCTACCGGTGCGGCCGAACGCTCGCTCGATGGTGAACCAACGCCGGCGGTTTTTCTGGCACTCGGCGCGCTGATCGCCGCGGCCATCGTTGTCACGGCGCTCGTCGCCCTTCTTGCCGCCGTCGCCCCGGGGTCGCTGCCGGTTGTCGAACTCGTCGCAATGTCCCTTATCCTGACCTTGCCCTATGCAGTGTTTCGGGCCGAACTGGGCATTCCGGCGTGGACGGAGATGGTTGCGTTGTTCGCAATAATCCTCGTTCTAGACAGGGTATCGACCGGTCAGTTGCTCGCCGGCCTGGGACGGCGCGATACCCGCCCGCAACGCACTACATTTCTCGCACCCTACCCGGTTCAAGAGGTCTGGAGCCTCATCGTTCCGCTGCCGGAGAACGCGGGCACCTATTTTGCCCCCGGAGCCGCGTTCATGGACCCACCGGAGGGCTCCGACGCGTCTTACGTGCTCTATCAGCCGAAGCGCAGCCACCTCGCGCAATCGCCAGAAGCCTACTGGGTGGAAACCATCGACCCGCCGGGCGCGGTGACATTCCGAACCGCGCCCCTCGCCGGTGGACCAGGCGTGCCCGATCGCCAGAGCTTTCGTCTGACAGCTATTGGCACGCGGACACAGGTTGAGGTCGAGGTTTCGTACCTCGACGTCCCGCTCCTCCGGCGCATTCGCCTTTGGCTTAACAACGACCCCGGCGACTACTTTGCCAGCCTTAGGAACCACGCGTTCGGCCGACGCGATAGTTCGATCCACGGCCGCCAGGTTCTGCCGGCCTGAGCGGCGGTCATCCAACGACGAGGTCGGGCAATTGCTCCTTCGAAGAACGAAGACCGGGGCCGAATTGCTCACAATGGCGCAATGTCGCCCTCCGCGCGGCTGGCGTGGAACGCCGTTTCCCAAGCCGCGAACCTCCCCGCCGCGATGGCCGCGCGCATCTCGGCCATGAGCTCCTGATAGTAATGCAGGTTGTGCCAGGTCAGGAGCATGCCCGCGATCATCTCGCCCGACCGCACGACATGGTGGAGATAAGCCCGCGAATAGCCCCGGCAGGCCGGACAGGTGCAGTCCTCGTCAAGCGGCCGGGGGTCGTCGGCGTGGCGCGCGTTGCGCAAGTTGACCTGGCCGCGCCGGGTCCAGGCCTGCCCCGTGCGCCCCGAGCGCGAGGGCAGAACGCAATCCATCATGTCGATGCCGCGCTTGACCGCGCCGACGATGTCGTCGGGCTTGCCCACGCCCATGAGGTAGCGCGGCTTGTCGGCAGGCAGCCGGCCCGGCGCGTGGTCGAGACAGGCAAACATCGCCTCCTGGCCCTCGCCGACCGCGAGCCCGCCGACGGCATAGCCGTGAAAGCCGATCTCGGTGAGCGCGGCGGCGCTTTCGGCGCGAAGGTCTTCCTCGAGCCCGCCCTGCTGGATGCCGAACAGCGCCCGCCCCCCCGGCTCGCCGAACGCCGCCTTCGACCGGGCCGCCCAGCGCATCGAGAGCGCCATGCTCTCGGCGATCCGGTCGCGGTCTGCGGGCAGAGCCGGGCATTCGTCGAAGGCCATGACGATGTCGGAGCCCAGAAGCCCCTGGATCTCCATCGACCGTTCCGGGCTCAGCATGTGCTCTGAGCCGTCGATATGGGACCGAAACCGCACCCCCTCTTCGGTGAGCTTTCGGAGCGCGGCGAGGCTCATGACCTGGAAACCGCCCGAGTCGGTGAGGATCGGCCCCGACCAGTTCATGAACCGGTGAAGCCCCCCGAGCCCGGCCACCCGCTCCGCCCCTGGCCGCAGCATCAGGTGATAGGTATTGCCCAGAAGCACGTCCGCCCCCGTCGCCGCGACGCTTTCGGGCAGCATCGCCTTCACGGTCGCAGCCGTGCCCACCGGCATGAAGGCGGGCGTCCG
>JASJAR010000009.1 GCA_030066905.1 Paracoccaceae bacterium
GATATTTGAGGTCTCCGCGCGTCCCAGCCTGCTAATCGCCTAGGTGGGTCCCGTTTCAAACGGCCAAACGGGGCACTTTTGAACCGGCGTTGACATTGTGAGGCCCGCGTATGAGTACCGAATGTAAAACCCAACCCGATGTGAAAGAGGCGGTGATCTATTGCCGCGTCTCTTCGAAACGGCAGGTCAAAGAGGGCCACGGCCTCGACAGCCAAGAAACCCGCTGCCGCGAACATGCAAAGCGCCTTGGTTACACCGTTCTTGAGACCTTCCCAGACAAAGCGGTGTCAGGCGGCAAGCTGCACCGTCCGTCATTCAATCGCTTGCTCGCCTATGTCGAAGCACAGGAACATCCCGTTGCGGTCATCATCGACGATATCAGCCGCTTCTCGCGGGACATTGAAAGCCACTGGGCGTTGCGCCGGGCACTCAAAGCGGTGGGCGGCAAGCTGGAAAGCCCCTCGGTCCAGTTTGGGGAGGATGCCCATTCGATCCTGATCGAAAACCTCCTCGCTTCGGTCAGCCAACACCAGCGGCAGCACAATGGCGAGCAAACGCGCAACCGGATGGAGGCCCGGGCCAAGAACGGCTTTTGGTGCTTCCCGCCGCCGCCCGGCTTCGCCTTCGAAAAACGCCCCGGCCAAGGGAAAGTAATGGCCCGCCACGAGCCCATGGCGACGATCATCCAAACGGCACTTGAGGGCTTCGCCTGTGGTCGGTTTGAGACGCAAGCCGAGGTGAAGCGCTATCTCGAAAGGGAACCGGACTTTCCAAAGAACAAACGCGGCGAGGTGCGCTATGAAGAGGTCGTCCGCCTCCTGACGCGCCCCATCTACGCGGGCTACATCGATATTCCCAATTGGGGCATCCGCATGATCAAAGGGCAGCACGAGGGCTTGGTGGGCCTTCAAACCTATCAGCGGGTGCAAGAGCGGATCAGCGAAGGGGCCCGCGTCCCGGCCCGCAAAAACATCGACACCGACTTTCCGCTGCGCGGCTTCGTGACCTGCGCTGATTGCGAGAAGCCGCTGACGTCCTGCTGGTCGAAAAGCAAGACTGGCAAGAAGCACCCGTACTACATGTGCTTCAACAAGGAGTGCGAGAGCTACCGCAAATCCATCCGCCGCGATGTCCTTGAGGGGCAGTTTGAAGATGTCTTGAAGTCCATCACGCCCGCGCCAAAACTCACCGAACTGGCGCGCGCGATGTTCAAAAAGGCGTGGGACCTACAGCTCGGCAAAGCCAAGAAGGTCCAAGACAGCCTGCGGCGCGAATTGGCACGATTGGAAACGCAAATCGACGAGAAGCTTGACCAAATCGTCGAATGCTCATCGCTCACGGTACAGCGGGCCTTTGAGCGCAAGGTCGAAAAGCTCGAACGCGAAAAGCTTCTGATCGAGGAAAAGCTGGCCCAAAAGCCCGGTCCCAAACGCAGCTTCGAGCAAATGTTCGAACTCGCGATGCGCTTTCTCGCAAGCCCTTGGAATCTCTGGACCTCACCCCGCATCGAAGACAAGCGAACCGTCCTCAAACTGGCGTTTTCCGAGCGCCTCGCCTACAGCCGGAAAACAGGGTTTCGAACCCCAAAAACCACCATGCCGTTCAATGTGTTAGGAGGAAACCACATGCAAATGTGTGAAGTGGCGGAGGAGGTGGGATTCGAACCCACGGTACGCTTTCACGCACGCCGGTTTTCAAGACTTATGCCACCGTCCCAGCAGAAGCCAGCAGAAACCAGCACAACCCTTAAAAACCCTTACGAATCAGTGGCTTGAACGAAGTAGAGGCCTGTCGTAACCTGCCCTAACCCGTAGCTGCCTGCTACAAATACGCTACAAGTGAGAGGACGGGAACGACATGGCGAAGATTACACAGACCTTCGTGAGGGAGGTGAAAGCACCCTCTGAAAGCTACGAACTGCATTGGGATGGCGGGTACGACCGAGCCGTCAAGGGATACGGATTGAGGGTGTCAGCCCCGTCCAAGCAATACCCGACTGGCAAGCGCGTCTATGTCGCTCACGGACGGGTTCGAGGGCGGCAGGTCAACCTCACCCTCGGTCCCATCGGAGAGATGACCGAAGCGGAGGCACGCGACAAGGCGCGGCGCGTGCTTCAACGGATGCGCGAGGGGATCGACCCCCGCGACGAGCGCAAACAGGATGAGGCGATGAAGGTGACGCTTCGTCAGGTGGCCGACAGCTACATGGGCAGGGTCGGCAAGCTGAAGGAGAGCAGCGCGGCGCAGATCGAGCGGCATGTGACCACAACCCTCGCCCACTGGGAGCACAAGCCTATCCTGTCCATCACCGAGGATGGGTGCCGCCAGCTTTACCGCAAGCTTATGACGAAGGGGTTGCGCGGCGACCGGAAGCAGGGGTCGCCGGGGCAGGCGAACCAGTCGCTTTCCATCCTCAAGGCATTGCTGAACTATGCAAGCCGCCAGTATCGCCGTGCCGACGGTAGCCCAATCATCGCCAGCAATCCGGTTGACGCACTGCGGGACGATTGGGTGGAGTTGAAGCCGCGCACCGGCCGCATCCCTGACAACCGTGTCGGCGCGGTGTGGTCAGCGCTAAAAGAGTGGCGTGCCGAGGCATATACCCGCGACAGCCTTGCCGGGATTGACCTTGTCATGTTCCTCCTGCTGACCGGGTGCCGCCTGAACGAAGCTGCAAGCCTGCGCTGGGAACAGGTCAACATCGAAGACGACCCTGCCGCGTGCTGGTGGCACCTGCCCGACCCGAAAAACCGCAACCCCTTCTGGTTCCCCTGCTCCACGCAACTGGTGGACCTACTCAAGACCCGTGAGCGCTTTGAGGGTTCGCCCTGGGTGTTCACCACATGGAGCAAGTCAGGTCACATCGTCAGTCCGCGCGAACTGTTGAAGAAGGTGAGCAAGGTGGCGGGGACCAAGGTGACGAACCACGACCTGCGCCGCACCACCATCAACATCGGCGTCGGCCAGTGCGGCATGGACTTTTACAAAATCGAACTGTTGACCGGGCACCTGCCGAAAACCGTCACCGCGCGCCACTACCTTGAGACCGAACGACTTGCTTACCTCTACCCCGAGGCCCAGCGCATCGCAGATTGGATTGAGGCTGAGGCAGCGAAAGCGAGCGGCGCAAACGTGGTGGCGATGCGTGCGTAGCGATGCTAATGCCGCCACGGCACGGCGTTATTGCCTGGCAGTAGTTCCAGCGAAGAGATGCAATTGTGGAGTTTTACTTTACTGAACCCCAAACCGAAATGGAGAAGCTATTCGGCGGCTTCTTCTGCATCAACGCAATTGGGAAAATTGAGGCTGGCGACGACGCCAAGTTTCGCGAGTTTCTAATCAGAACGACTCCGCCGCCACGCTTGACCGTATATATCGACTCGATAGGTGGAGACGTTGAAGCAGCAATTGGCATCGGACGCCTAATTCGCGACCATTGGTTCTCAACATCAATCGGTCCATACACTTTGGACCACGAGCAAGAATCGTTCGCTATCCTTCCTCGGAAACATGCTGTGGGCACCTGCGCCAGCGCCGCCACACTCGTCTACCTCGGCGGACGACTCCGCTATTTCCCAAAAGACTCCGTCTTTGGTGTCCACCAATTCTCTTTCAAAGACCCTTCTCCAAACGATGTAGGTCGCTCACAAGCGCTATCGGCGAGAATAGCCAGCTACGTTCACGACATGGGGATCTCGGCTGGCTTCCTTGAGCTGTCGTCAGCTACCGCAAGCACCGAAATTGATAAGGTTGGCGAGGAACAGCTTCGACAGCTTGGGGTTATCACCGACGGGCAAACGGAAGCGGAATGGACTGTCCAAGCGCGCAACCATATCATGTATGTTCGTGGTGAGCGTGACTCCCTGTTCGGGCACCATAAGGTCATGCTTTGCTACGCACGAGGAACAGGTTTCCTGTTCTGGGCTGTGATCGAGTCTCAAGGACGAGAAGACGAACTAACAAGTTTCGGACTCGTTGAAATTGTGGTCAACGGTGAGGAAATACGCATTGACATTTCGGATCGGTGTGCGCGGCAGATCGAAGGCATCTACACGAACATCCTTTCTCCGATCACCGAAGACGAAGCCCGCGCAATTGCCTTTTCGGAAAGCTTCGGCGTGCAAGTTCGCTTTTCTTGTGAGGCTGAAATATTCTTAGGTATCGCGGCTATGTCGACGGAAAGTGGCAAGGAACAGTTGCACACGTTCTTCAATACACTGTGCAAAGACGACCCTAGTGTAACACCGCCATCGGATGCGGATTCCCCAAATGCGGGCAAGCCCCCACAATAACTTCGGTGAAATAAGGGCTTGTGCTGGCGTATACGCCGCTACTATGTTGTACGCCGTGCCGGAGACAGGGCACGCGAAGAATACTGTCTCCGCGAGCCGGTGAAGCAAGGGTAGCCAGTCCCCCGGGGCATCGGACACTGCCAGATCGGCATTCGGCTTGATCTGGTGCTGGTGACCACAGCGCAAGCCAACACTTGTCGCCGGAGTCACCGCAATGGACCACAACGACATGACCTTCGACCAGCTCTGCGAGCTGTTCGGATATGAACCCAAGCGCCGCCCGCTGGACGCGCGCGAAGCCGCTGCCCTTCTTGGCGTCCACCCCAGCACGCTTGAGGGCTACCGCTTGCGCGGCGGTGGACCCCGCTTCTTCAACCCGCCTCGCACCCGCGTCGTTCGGTATGCCGAACGCGACCTGCTCGCGTGGCTGGTGGCGAGCGCACGAAGCAGCACCAGCGAAGCACTGTCAGCCTGAGGCGGCACTAAACAATGAAACTAGCGTGGGTGCTTGGCAGGAACTGCCTGTTTCCAGACCGATGCCGCCATGTGCGGCGTCGGTGGACGGGCCACTTCCAGCCTATTCGTAGCCGCGCTCAAGAAAAGCGGCAGGGCGCATCACCACCCCGCCGCCTGAGAGGATAGTCGGGACATGACGATGGTAACGAATGCTGCCGATGGCAGCGACGAGGAATTGCACCTCGATACGATGGAGGCGCAGCATGGTTAGGGTTCCTCCAAATGAGACCTATTCCTTCGCGCCGGAACAGCAACGTGAAGCATTCGATCGACAAGGGTTCTTCTGGGAACAACCCAAGTCAGACGATGAGTGGGCTTCGATCACGGAGAACATTGCCCGCGCGCGCGAAGCGCAGGAACGGATGGAGCTTCGCAAACAGACAGGCCAAAGCGTCGCGTTCGAGTTTCGTAAGCCAAGGGACGTGCTGCGCAAGGTCGCTCCTCCGCCGTTCGACTTTGATGACGTGTCGCCTCCTATTGGGCAATTTGCAAAAGCCTTTGCCTCGGCGACGGGCTTTGACCAAAGCGGCGTGATTGTTGCGAGCGTTACGGCAGCGGCATCGGTCATTGACGACCGATACAAACTGACGGTGAGACACGAGTCGAACTGGCACGTTTCAGCCCGCCAGTGGTCATTCCTCTGTGGAGGGCCGAGCGCAGGCAAGTCACCTGCCATCCGTGCCGCGTCCGCCCACGTCAAACTGATGCACGGTATTCTGCATGAGCGTTGGCGGTCGGCAAACGAGGGCAAGCCCCGACAGGACAAAGACCCTGCTCCTGCCCTCTACACCAGTGACACGACCGTCCCTGCTCTCTCTGAACGGTTGCAGGGCAACCCGCGAGGGTTGTTGATGCTGACGGAGGAATTTGCATCATGGGTCGGCAGCATCGACAGCGGCGACCGAGGCGACGCGGTGAAGAACCGGGGTGACTGGTTGCAGCTACGGGACGGCGGCCCCCATCAGATTGACCGGGTGGAACGTGGTTCGGTGTTCGTGCCGAACTGGGGCGTCTCGGTGCTTGCCGCCTGCACCCCCGATGGTCTCGCCAAGCAGTTGAAGCATCTGCCCGAGGACGGCCTCATTCAGCGCTTTGTACCTTGCATCCTCGGTGCCCCCGACTTGGACGCAACGGGGGATGCTTCTGCCGCGATGACCACATGGGGGCAATGGCTCGAATGGGCCTATGGCGCGACGGCGCAGGGCTTCGACACATTCATCCAGTTCAGTTCCGACGCACGCGCCATGTTCGATGAAGAAGTGCGCGCGCTACGACAGCTCGTGATAGCGACTGAAGAGTTTGCACCCGCTTATGCGGCTCACCTTGGCAAGCATCCCGGAATGCTTGCTGAAGCAGCGCTGGTCTTCCACGTATTCACCGCGACCGCTGAGGGCGAACTTGCTCCGCAGGTGGGGGTTGGTGCCGTGGCCTACGCGATCCGCTACATGCGCAAGGTTCGGCGTCACGCATACACTCTCTATTCAAGCATCCTGAGCACCGCGCCAGCATTCGACCTGGCCCGTTCGTTGGCAAGGTCAATTGTTGCTGCCGAAACCCCTATGACCACAATCGGCAGGGCTGACATGTCGGCAATGTGCGCTGAGTTTCGCAAAGCACCTGATATGTTGCGACGGGAGGCGGTGCAGCTATTGGAAGACGCAGACTGGCTGGAACCTACCGCCCGCTCTCCGTATGGCGGCTGGCCACGCGAGTATGCGGTGCATCAGTCGGTGTTTTCAATTTTCGCTCGTGAGGGCGAGCAGTGGCGGGCGCGCAGGGCAGCGGTGAAGGACGCTATCGGGGAAGCAAGGTGACCGCGTGCAAAGTTGGCAAAGAAGGAACTGACCCTAGCACCATCTTTGCCAACGTTACCTTGCGCGCGCCATACAGGGAAGAAAATCACTCTCTTTTTTAGGAGTGTGCGGCGTGTGTAAGGTAAAGATGGCAAAGATCGCGTAATGCCTTTCTCCGCCTTACGTAGTCAATCGTCAGTTCTGCTTGCGTGTCAGTCCGTGAAACTTGCGCCATGCGTATAATTCGCACACCGCGTTGTTCACGTTCCAACCCCTCGCCAACGCCACCTCGCGCAGCGCCTTGCCCGTGGTCATTGGGTTCGCATCAAGGTAGTCCCACACCACCGCGCACTTGCCGCCAGCCCGAGGCCGCTTGCGGGGGCTGCCCTCGCTGTGCTGGCGCGTGGGGCGGGTGCCAGGGGCGCTCGCCGTAGTAGTGGCGGTTGCACCGCCTCGCCGCTGGGGTCGCCGCTTGTCGCCGGTGCCGGGGTCTACTTCCTTCCATCCAAAGCGCACCTCGCCGTCGCTCTTGTGGACGGTGATCTTGATCCGCTCGCGGGGCACGCCCGCAGCTACCCCAGCACGGCGCGCATTCTCACGGCGGGTGTATGTGGTCATCGTCGTCATAGTCGTCACTCCATCAAAAGTTGAACGACCAGTTGCACGACAGGTCTCGGATGAAGCGCAACGAAAAACCGGACTGACAAGCGGCATAAGTTTAGTAGACCGATGTGGGTTCGTATCTAAGTGTATGTAATCGTTGTGGAACTATTGGTGAAGCAGGTATCCTTGTCGCACATTTCACGCCTTAGCAGGCATCGAGGGACGACAATGAGCATCACAGACGACACTCCGGTGGACACCCGCATCACCCCGGCGCTGCATCCGGGGGTTGTTAGCAAGATCGACGGTTACGGCGAGGATACGAAAGCCGTGCTCGGTCAAGTCGAGACGGCCTTCAGCACCGCATACGAGGGCATCCGCTCCGTGTGGAACGCGCGCGAGAAAGTCGAGGCCGACACCTCCAAGACGGCAGATGCTCGCTTGCTCCAGCTGGACGGCTTCGCGCAGAAGAAGTTGGAGCACGCGGCGCGCACTTTCGACAGCACCAGCGCCACGGTCAAAAAGCAGATCGCATTCCTTGAGGGGGCGCTGGCTGAACCAATTGAGGAAAAGGCATCGGGTAGCGTTGCGGCTGAGATTCGTTCCCACGCAAAGGCACTGACGACCGACAAGCTGCACAAGTTCGTCAACGACGCGATTGAAGGCGGTGACCACGCTACCGTGGCGGCTGTTCTGGGCGGTCCCGCATACCTCAGTGGCCTGACACCCGACTTGCAGAAGACCTACCTCAAGCGTTGGAACCAGCAGCAACGCCCCGATCTGGCGAAGCGCCTGCACGTCCTGCAACAGGCACAGGCAATGCTGGACAGGGACGCAACCAAAATCTTCAAGGCAATGGAGGATGCCGTGGGCGGCAGCAGCGCAAAGGCGAATGAGGTTCGCAAAGCGCAGGTGGCGGCTGACAAGGCTACCTCCGCCTGACCCCTGAACCGAAACTGTTGATGCAGGTGCCTATGACGGACGTAATCAAACCAAGCTGGATGGAGGGTTTCGTGCCCGACCCTGCCCCGCCCGGTGGTCGCTGGCCCAAAGGTGTCAGCGGCAACCCTGCCGGTCGTCCCAAGGGATCGCTGAGCAAGAGCGACAAGATCGCCCGCGCTTTGGCAGAGGAAGGTCTGGACGTGGTGCGCGTCGTGCTGGATGCAGCGAAGGCAGGCGACATGGCGGCATGTGGTCACGTCCTCAATCGGATCGCGCCGAACCTCCGCAGCAAGTCGCAGCCCGTCGAGTTTGACTTTGACCCCAAGGCACCGATGACGGAGCAGATCGAGGCCGTGCTTGCGGGTGTCGCTGCCGGTCAGGTGCCCCCGGACGTGGGGCAAACGATCATTGCCTCCATCGGCACGCTGAACGAGGCGCGGTTGACCGAGGAACTGGCTCAAGAGCTGGAAGCGCTGAAGCGCGACAGGGAGGTGCGCCGCTAATGTTCATCGAGACCCAACGCAACCGCGTCTACCTCGACCGACCGCTGCCAACCGATACGGTTGTGGCCACATACATCAACTTCGTCGCTGGACGGGGTTACCTGCTCTGCGTCCAGCCAATCGAGCAGCACCAACAAGCCATCGACTGGGCGCTGAGCATGGCCGACTACATGCAAGGGCCCATCGTGGTCCGCTCCTGCGAGTCTGAGGAATGGCTCCACTATACGCATCTGTATTGCGACATGAGTGAACTGGCTTTCGCAAGTGCTGACCCCGAGGTGCGGCGCGAGGCTTTCGAGGTGCTCACATCACTGGCGGACTGGGAGCCCATCAAGCACAGGAGGTTGCAGTGAGACGCGACACATCCGAACTACCATTCACTGGCCGCGCATCGCGACCGACACAGATGCCCGATGACGACCAGCCCGTCACTTGGCACCAAGGGCGCGCTTTCCTCAACGAGTCGAGCATTAGCATCCCGAAGGACAAGCTGACGCAAGACGAGCGCGCCACGATGGATGCAAACCGGCTGGCTGAGGCAGAGGGGCGGCAAGCCCGTGCAGACGCCAACCTCGCCGCTGCGCTGCGCCTCGGTGCGGCATTGCGCGTTTTGAAGGGCGAGGATTGACCACATGCCAAGTGCCCGGCACCTCCTCCGTCAGGCCAGACAGGTCAAGGATGCACGCGACAACCATCCCATTGCGCGGCTAGGGACGCCTGAGTTTGAAGCCGAGTTTCGGGCTTCAGTCGAGTCGAACAACCTCGACCGCATCGACATGTTCGGTGAGAACGGCAACGGTGGCGTGCTCGCCTGTCTACAGCGATGGGCGCGCGATCGGGTGTGGCTTGACTGACCCCGAATGGTTAGTGCGATGGCGCGAGGGGCGCACCGCTGCACCAGCCCCGGCACAGCGGCAGGCCGCACCGGCTCAAGGGGGTAGCCGCGCGAAGCGCAATGCAGCCCCTACGCGCGACCCCAGCAAACCGAAGCTCAACTACCAAGGGTTCGAGGAACCCGAACAATGGGAGTGGGATGAAGGGATGCGGCGTGAGGCCGTGCTTGACCATGACCACAACCCGCCGCGCGTCATCCGCCGAGTCGGCTGGCGCGTTTGCATGAGGTGCATGGCACCGTTCTGGTCTGACGATGTGGTCAGCGTCAGGATGTGCGCCAAGTGCAAGACCCCTCCCGAGGGGTCACGTCGACCGAACAAGCCGTAGCGTTAGGAGTTGGCTTCGCTACGGCACGCGGTCTAGCCAGCCGCGCGTCCCATAGGCAACCGTTGGACGAAAAACAAACGGAGCCAGCCGTCAGCGATCATTCTCCTTGTCGCTCGCAACGGTAAGCGCCTCGGGACATGCGTCCGGGGCGCTTTTCGTGACGGTGCTACAAATCCGCTACAAGTCGCGCTACCGCACCAGCCCCCGCCACCCTGAACAGCCAGCATGTAGCAAGCTTGTAGCAGGGTGGCGGCGGGAGGTACGAACTAACGGTAAGTGGCTGTTGTTATTGGCGGAAGGGGTGGGATTCGAACCCACGGATGCTTGCACATCGCCGGTTTTCAAGACCGGTGCATTCGACCACTCTGCCACCCTTCCTACATTAGTTTTCAAGACCGGTGCATTCGACCACTCTGCCACTCCTCCGCAGCCTTCTCCCGATACCCGCCGGCACCGGCTTTGGCCAGAGCGCCTCGGCCCGTTCCTGCCGGCGATGGTGCCGAAAGGCTTCCCTTGAAAGAGCCAGATGGCTAGACTGCGCGCGACCGGCGCGAACAGGCCGGAATATCGGGCATCAAACGCCGGGAGACGGTCCACCAAGGGCCGCAGCACACGGCGCGGGCGGAGAGGCGAAATGGCAAGAACGAGCGGGCGTATTCTCGGAGTGGCGGTTCCGGCCATCGCGATACTGGCATTGGCGGGCTGCGAGGGCGGGTTCGAGTTTCCGGGCTTCGGAGCGTCGGGGACGGAGGACACCGGTCGGCAAAACCTCGCGGCGGGCGGCGGCGAGGAACGCGACGTCGAAGCGCCCGAGGTCTTCCAGACCAGCGAAACCGGTCTCTGGGACGGCCGGCCCTCCCTTGGCGGCGTCTGGGTCGCCCATCCCGATGTGACCGATCCCGAACGGGTCATCATCGTCAACGAGGCCAACGGCCAGTCCGTAATCGGAGCGCTGTTCCGGCGCGAGCGCGAGAACCCGGGGCCCCGGATTCAGGTTTCCTCGGATGCGGCGACGGAACTCGGCCTTCTGGCGGGACAGCCGGTGCCGCTGACCGTGACTGCGCTGCGCCGCGAGGTCGTCGAAGCGCCGGTCGCGGCCGCCTTGCCGGAGGCCGAACCGATCGAAACCGCGGCGCTCGACGACGATCCGCTGGCCGCCGCGGCCGCCGCCATCGACGAGGCGGAAGGCACCGGGCCGGCCATTCAGCCGGCTGCAAGCGCGCCCGTGGCGGCAGCCGCCCCGTCGTCGCTCGAAAGGCCCTTCATCCAGATCGGCATCTTCAGCGTCGAGGCCAATGCCAACAACACGGGCGCGAGCCTGCGGAATGCCGGGATCGTCCCGACGATCCTGAGGCAGGAAAGCCAAGGCAAGGTCTTCTGGCGCGTCATCGTCGGGCCGGCAACCTCTGCCGCCGAACGGGCCGAGGTGCTCGCGAGCGTGAAGTCGCTCGGCTTCACCGACGCCTATTTCGTCACCAACTGACCGGAGCGTTCGCCCATGGCGGCTTTCCTCAGACCCCTTCTCGTCATCGCCCTCGCCCTCGCCGCCCCGGCGGCCCATGCGGCCTTCGAGACCCGGGCCAAGGCGGCCTATCTCTACGACGTGACAACAGGTACGGTGCTTTTCGAAAAGAATGCCGAGGACCCCCTGCCGCCGGCGTCGATGTCGAAGCTGATGACGCTCTACATGCTGTTCGAGGCGCTGCGCGACAGCCGGGTGACGCTCGACGAGGAATTCGCCGTCTCGACGCGCGCCAAGAACATGGGCGGCTCGACGATGTTTCTCAACGAACTCGACCGGCCGACGGTTGAGGAACTGATCCAGGGCATCATCGTGTCGTCGGGCAACGACGCCACGGTCGTCGTCGCCGAAGGGCTCTCGGGCACCGAGGACGCCTTTGCCCGGCTGATGAACCAGCGGGCCCCCGAGATCGGGCTCACCAACTCCACCTTCACCAACGCCTCGGGCTGGCCGGACCCGAACCAGCGGATGAGCACGAAAGACCTTGCCACGCTGGCCGTCCGCCTGATCGAGGATTTCCCCGAATACTACGGCTACTTCGCCCAGCAGGAATTCGACTACAAGGAGCGCAGCCCCGCCAACCGGTTCAACCGCAACCCCGTTCTCGGCATGGATATCGGCGCCGACGGCCTCAAGACGGGTCATACGCAGGCGGCGGGTTACGGCCTTGTGGGCTCGGCCCGGCAGGGCAACCGCCGCCTCGTTTTCGTCGTGACCGGCCTCGACAGCATGGCCGATCGGTCGCAGGAGTCGCGCTCCATCGTCAACTGGGGTTTCCGGCAATTCGTCGAGAACACGGTCGCCGAGGAAGGCGACGTGATTGCCGAGGCCGCCGTTTGGATGGGCGATCACCAGACCATCGGGCTTGTGGCACCCGAGGACATCACGCTTCTGGTTCCGGCGGCCAACCGCGACGCGGTGAACGCCCGGGTCGAGTATCGCGGGCCTCTCGATGCGCCGATCGCGGCCGGCGACACGGTGGCCGAGCTTGTGATCGATGTCGAAGACCTTCCCGAAAAGCGGCTTCCGCTCGTCGCCGACAGGGACGTGGTGCGCGGCGGGTTCGTTCCGCGGCTCCGCTCGGCGGTGACGATCCTCTGGCGGTCGGCCCTCGGCCAGGCCACCGCCATCGGGGGATGAGCCGAGGCCGCTTCATTACCTTCGAGGGGATCGACGGGTCTGGAAAATCCACCCAGGCGCGGCTTCTGGCCGAGGCCCTCGCGGCCGAGGGCCGGGCGGTGCACCTCACCCGCGAGCCGGGCGGCTCGCCCGGGGCCGAGCTCATTCGCCGGCTACTGGTCGAGGGGGCGCCCGACCGGTGGTCGCCGGAGACCGAGATCCTGCTTTTCACCGCTGCCCGGCGCGACCATCTGGAAGTCACGATAGAACCGGCGCTCGAGGCGGGTAAGACCGTCGTCTCCGACCGGTTCGCCGACAGCACGCGGGTCTATCAGGGCGCGGCCCGGGGCGAGCTCAGAGCGCTGGTCGACCGGCTCCACGAGATGATGATCGGCTGCGAACCGGACCTCACAATCGTCATCGACATGGACCCCGAACTGGCCCTCGCGCGCGGTCTGGCGCGGCGGTCGGGCGAAGACCGGTTCGAGGATATGGGTGCGGCGTTCCAGCACCGGCTCAGGGACGGGTTTCGCGCGCTTGCCGGCAACCATCCCGACCGGTGCCGCCTCGTCGACGGCAACCGGGCGGAGGCCGAGGTCGCGGCGGAGGTCCGGCGTCTGGCCATGGGCCTTCCGGGATGAGCGACGGCGAGGACCGCCCGGAGCCCGACCGCATCGACGGCGCGCCCCATCCGAGGATGGCCGGCAGGGTCGTCGGCCACGCTCGGGCAGTGGCGGAGGTCGATGCCGCGATGGCCGGAGCGATGCCCCATGCCTGGCTCCTGAGCGGGCCGAAGGGTGTCGGCAAGGCGACCTTCGCCTGGACTTTCGCGCGCCGCCTGCTCGGCGCCGATGCCGACCCCCAGGTCGCCGCGCGTGTCGAGGCGCTTTCCGAGCCGCGCCTTGCCCTGGTCCGGCGGGCCTGGGACGACCGCGCCAAGCGGCTCAGGACCCAGATCACGGTCGACGAGATTCGCAAGCTGCGGGATTTCCTCGGCCTGTCGGCGCCCGACGGCGGGCGGCGGGTGATCCTGATCGATGCCGCCGACGAGATGAACCCCGCCGCCTCCAACGCGGTGCTGAAGCTCCTCGAAGAGCCGCCGCCCAAGACCGTGTTTCTGGTGATCTGCCACAACCCGGCCGGCCTTCTTCCGACGATCCGCTCGCGCTGCCGTCCGCTTCGGTTCGACCCGTTGCCGCCCGAGGACCTCGGCGCGGCGCTCGCGGGGCTGGGAATCGAGAGCCCCGACGGGGCGGCGGCGATCACGGCGCTTGCCGGGGGTTCGGTGGGACGGGCGGTGGGGCTCATCGAAGGCGACGGGCTCGGGCTCTACGCGACCCTCATCGCGCTTCTCGCAGGATGCCCGAACCTCGACCGGAGCGCAGCGCTGGCCTTTGCCAATGCCGCCTCTGCCCGGGGGGCCGAAGCCAAACGCGACATGGTCTTCGCCCTGATCGAGACGGCGCTCGCGCGCCTCGCCCGTGCCGGCACCGGCGCGGCTGGAACGACGCCCGTGAGCCCCGCCGAAGCCGAAACCTTCGCGCGCCTCGCCCCGGGGCCGGCGGCTGCCCGGGCCTGGGCCGAGCTTGCCCAAACCGTTACCGCCCGCGCCGCCCACGCCCTCGGGGTCAACCTTGACCCTTCCGGTGTCATCCTCGATATCCTCTTCAAGATCAACGAAACGGCGGGGCGCGTGGCCCGGCCCTGACCGGCAGCCATGACACCAGCGACACCGCTCACCGACAGCCACTGCCATCTCGACTTCCCCGATTTCGACGGGAAGCTCGCGGAGACCGTGACCCGCGCGAAGGCGGCCGGGGTGCACCGCATGGTGACGATCTGCACCCGGCTCCGCACCGAGCCGACCGTCCGGGCGCTGGCCGAGGCCGAACCGGCGGTGTTCTATGCCGCCGGAACCCACCCGATGAGCGTCGCCGACGAGCCGATGGCCGCGGCCGACGACCTCGTTGCCCTCTCGGCGCATCCGAAATTCGTCGGGATCGGCGAAACCGGGCTCGACTATCACTACACGGCCGAAACCAAGGCGGCCCAGCAGGAGAGCCTTCGGCTGCATATCGAGGCGGCGCGGCGGACGCGATTGCCGCTCATCGTCCATGCCCGGGATGCCGACGAGGACATGGCCCGCATCCTGTCAGAGGAGCACCGGGCCGGGGCGTACTCATGTGTCATGCACTGCTTTTCGTCCGGCCGGGCGCTTGCGGAAGCCGCCCTCGATCTGGGATTTTACCTGTCGATGTCGGGCATCGCCGCCTTCCCAAAATCCCGGGAGTTGCGCGAGATCTTCGCCGCCGCCCCGCTCGACCGGGTACTCGTCGAGACCGACAGCCCCTATCTGGCCCCTCCGCCCCATCGGGGGAAACGCAACGAGCCGGCTTTCGTCGCCCATACCGCCAGGGTCGGAGCGGAGCTGTTCGGGCTGAGCTTTGAGGACTTCGCGGCCGCGACCGAGGCGAATTTCGACCGGCTCTTCGCCAAGGCCGCCGCCTGGCAATCGGCCGCCGCCTGATGGCGAAGCGCCGGTTCACGATCCTGGGCTGCGGCTCGTCCGGCGGGGTGCCGAGGCTCGGCGGGCTTTGGGGCGCCTGCGACCCCGACAACCCCAAGAACGTCCGCAAGCGGTGCTCGCTGCTGATCGAACAAGAAGGCCCGGGGGGCACCACCAGAGTGCTGATCGACACCTCCCCCGATCTCAGGCAACAGCTTCTCGATGCCGGGGTCGGGACGCTCGACGGGGTCGTTTACACCCATTCCCATGCCGATCATGTGCATGGGATCGACGACCTTCGGATGGTCGTCTTCAACATGAAGTCCCGCCTCAGGGTCTGGGCCGACGGGCCGACGCAGGAACGTCTCTACGGCAGTTTCGGCTATGCCTTCGTCCAGCCCGAAGGCTCGCCCTACCCGCCGATCCTCGATATGCACACGATTGCCGGGGACGTGGCGATCTCGGGTGCCGGCGGGGATGTGACCCTGACCCCGTTCAGGGTCGGGCACGGGTCGATCGATGCGCTGGGGTTCCGGGTCGGCGACGTGGCGTACCTGCCGGATGTCGCAACGATCCCCGATGCCACCTGGCCTGCGCTGGCCGGGCTCGATTGCTGGATCGTCGATGCGCTGCGCAGAACGCCGCATCCGACCCACGCCCATCTCGACCGCACCCTCGAATGGATCGAACGGGCCGCGCCGAGGCGGGCGGTGCTGACGAACATGCATATCGATCTCGACTATGCCGAGGTCGAGGCGGAGACCCCGGCCAATGTGACGCCGGCCTTCGACGGGATGGTGATCGCGGTCGAGGACGGGCGGTGAGCAGGACGGGCACGGGGGGGCCCGGATCGTCGGCAACCGGCCCGGAACGGACGTTTCCGCCGGATCATGGGCCACGCCGCTGCGCTTTGCGATGTGCGCGCCCCGGACGTGGTCCGGGGCCTAGGGTCAAGCCAGGCCGGGCCGGGGCAAGTCGAACGACGCCCGTGTTCCGCCAAGGCACGGAAGACCCCCGACCGGCCGCCGTGCAAGTGAGAAGGATGAACCTTCCGGCCTGAGCGCGGGACGGACGTGACCGGGGCCTGACCGAGGCTCCGCGCGCCTCGTGCGGCAGAGACGTCGCGGTCCCGGGTCGGGCCCCGGGACGTGGCTCCGGCAGGGATCCGGACACGCCTCAGGGCGCGAACGCCACGCGGAGCGTCTTGATCTCGTGGGGGCCGAGCGCCACGCGGAGCGCGCGGTCGGAGACGAGAGGAAGCGCCGCGAGCGGGTCCTCAAGAAGGTCCGTGAGCGTCGCCCGGGCGACATCGCGGTCGAAGGTCAGCGTGGCCTCGCCGCGGCGTCCCTCCGCCTCGTAAAGCCGGAAGACCACGCCCTCGCCATCATCGGCCGGTTTCACCGTTTCGACGATCACGTTCTGGCGGGAGACCGTGACGAGTGGTTCCCCCTTCCCTGCCCGGCCGGTCGCCGCGACCGGCTTGGCGTAGACCCGGCTGTTGAGGTCCGCGGCCGCGGCGCGCACGCCGTTCGTCCAGCCGCCGGTATGGGGGTAAAGGCTGTAGGTGAAGACATGCCGCCCGTTATCCGCCCCGGGGTCGGGCATGGTGGCGCATTTCACGAGCGTCAGGCGCATGACGCTGTCGCGCACGTCATAGCCGTATTTGCAGTCATTGAGCAGCGCCACGCCATAGCCCGCCTCCGAGAGATCGCACCATTTGTGGCCCGGCACCTCGAACATCGCGTAATCCCAGGACGTGCGGCGGTGGGTCGGTCGCTCGACCGTACCCCACTGGATGTCGTAGGTCGCCTTGCGGCTGCGCACGGCCACCGGAAAGGCGGCCTTCAAAAGGAAATGGCTCTCGTGCCAGTCGAGTTCGGTGGCAAAGTCGATGCGGCGCGAGTTGTGCCAGAGCTGGATCCGCTGGCGCACCCGGGAGCGGCGGAAAAGGTGTTCGACCAGCACCGTGGCCCGGAGCGGGCCCTGCTCGATGAGCTCGAAGCGGACCGGGTTGTCGATGTCCTCGCGGCGGTCCTCGAAGAAGGCGTCGATATCCCAGGCGTCCCAGGAGATCGGACGGTCTTCGAAGAGCTGAAGCTGGTTCCCCGGCGCGTCCCCGGTGATGACCTCGCGGTCGGCGGCGAGATCCTGCAAGGAAACGACCCGCCCGGATCGGTCGAGCCGGAGCCGCAGGAGCGGGTTTTCCAGCACCGCCCCGGCCCCGTCGAGCACCGCGCGGAGCCCCGTCTCGGCCCCCGCCGGCGCCGCGGTGCGGCCGAGGGCGCGCAGGGAGTACGGGGCGGCCCCCGGGACCTCGACCAGCATACCGCGCGCGGTCTTCTGGCAGGGAAGGTCGGCGCCGGTGTCGAGGTCGCGGAAACCGAGGCCGTCGTCGGGGGCGCGGACCATGACATTGCGGCCGTGGGGGATGTCGTTGACGACGAGAAGCTCGGCCTCTGCCGGCAGGCTCGGCGCGAGCGCGGTGAGCGCCGCATCCTCGACGGTCCGGGCGGTGGCCTCGATCTCTTCGTAGTCCGCCCGGGCATCGAGATAGACCTCTGGAACCGAGGTGCCGGTGAGGATGTCGTGGAATTGGTTGAGGCAGAGAAGTTCCCAGGCGCGGGTGAGGTCGGCCGTCACCGGATTGCCCGCCGCGACCGCCTTGGCGGCGAGAAACTCCACATGGTGCAAAAGCGCCTCGGCGCGCCGGTTGGCCCGCTTGATCCAGGCTTGCGAGGTGAGCACCCCGCGGTGGCCCTCCATGTAAAGCTCGTCGGTCCAGACCGGCAGACGGCCGGCAACCTCTTCGAGCCCCTCGAAGAAATCCCGCACTGTGGTCATGCGAAGCCGCGGCGCGCCGGGATGGGACTTCAGCGCCTTGGCCTTGCGGATAAGCGCGTCCGTCGGCCCGCCGCCGCCGTCGCCGTAGCCGAAACAGATCGGCAGGTCGAAGACGGTTTCCTTCTCGGTCGATTTCTCCCAGGTGCCGAAGACCTCCGGAGCCGTGAGGTCGGATTTGTAGTTCGTCGGGAACGGCAGGTGCTGGACCTCGCGCGGGGTGGTGAGGAAATGGGCGAGCACCCGGGAGCCGTCGATCCCCTCCCACCAGGTGGTCGACGACGGCATCGGATTGTACTGGTTCCAGCTCATCTTGTTGGTGACGAACCAGCGGACGCCGGCGAGTTTCATCAGTTGCGGCAGGGTGGCGGGGAAGCCGAACGTGTCGGGCAGCCACAGGACCGGCGTTTCGGCCTCCCCGAATTTCTCGCGGTAATAGCGCCGGCCGAGAACGAGCTGGCGGACGAGGCTTTCGGCAGAGGGGATGTTGGCGTCCATCTCCACCCAGGCGCCGCCCATGACCTCCCAGCGGCCTTCGGCGACCCGCTTCCGGATCGCGTCGAAAAGGTCCGGCGTGTCTTCCTCGGTGTACTGGTAAAGCTGGGGCTGGGAATGGGAGAAATGGAACTCGGGGTGTTTCTCCATCAGCCGCAGCACGTTGGAGTAGGTCCGCGTATTCTTCAGCCGGATCTGATCGACAGGCCAGAGATAGGCGATGTCCATGTGAGCATGGCCGATGCCCGCAAGATCGACCTCCATGGGCGGCCCCGCTTCGGCGAGCCCGGCGTCGAGAATGCCGAGCGCGGCGGGCACGGAGGCATGGAGCGCGGCGCCGATGGGATCGCGGGTGTCGAGGGCCAGGAACGCGCGGTCGAGCGCGTTGAGGATGCGGTGTTTCTCGGGCCGCGCGTCGCCCAAATAGCGCGCCACGTCGAGGGCGGCTTCGGCTTTGGAGACGAAGGCTTCGAGGGTTTCGTCGAGCTCGACGATCGCGCATTCGCGCATGAAGAGCTTCGACTTGTCTTCGGGGTCCGGCGGCCAGCCCGAGAGCCCCGTCCAGCCATGAAGCGCGATCTCGTGGCGGCTGCGGTCGGCGAAGCGGGCGTCGATCTCGATGGTGTGGTGGTACCGGTCAGCCGAGGCGACGGGCGCGCCGTCGATGTAAAGAAGCGCTTCTGGGTGGGTGAAAATGTCCCCCGCGACGCCCATCGGCAGATGAAGGGCGAGCGGGCCTTTCCAGCCGCGCGGGACCAGGAAGGACGAGCGGAGCACGAAGTCGATATCCGGCCCGCCCCAATAGCTCGACCATTTGATCTCCGGCCAGCGGGTCGTCGGCCCGGTGATGGGGGCTGGGTCCATCGTCTGTTTCAGCGCGTGGAACCGGAACGGCGTGATCGGTTTCCGCCGCCGGTGCACGAAGGGGCGAATGAGCGCGATCCGCTTGCCGATCTTGTCGGCGGTATACCTCAGGCGGTGGCTCATCGGCTCGCAAACGGCTCCCCGGTCAGGCGGCGAAAGACCGAAGGGTGAAGCCGTCCACCTCGCCGCGGAAGATGGTTTTCCGCTCCTCGGCCATCTTCTTCAGAGCCAGCACGTCGTCATCGGCTGACCGCGAGGTGCCCCAACTGCGGTTCATGTCCGGCCAGGGGATCGAGTCGATGAGAAGCTGGGTATAGGGGTGCCGGGGGGCGCCGATGACCTCCTTCGGCGGCCCGGCCTCGGCGACGGATCCGTGGTAGAGAACGATCACATAGTCCGAGACGTGGTAGGCCGTGGCGAGGTCGTGGGTGATGTAGAGGATCGAGATGCCGTAGCGGTCTTTCAGGTCGTAGATGTTCTTAAGGATCGTCGCGCGGAGGCTCGCATCGACCATCGAGACCGGCTCGTCGGCAATGAGGAGCTTCGGTTGCAGCATCAGCGCCCGGGCCACGATCAGCCGTTGACGCTGGCCGCCGGAAAGCTGGTGGGGGTAGCGGCCGAGGATGAGGTCGGGGTCGAGCCCGACCGCCACGCAGGCGTCCTCCATCGCCCGCTGGGTGTCGGCCGCGCCTTTCGAGAGGCCGAAACGCTCGTAGGGGAACTTCAGCGCATGGTTCACCCGGTAGAACGGGTTGAAACAGGCGTAGGGGTCCTGGAACACCGCCTGGACGTCCTTGCGGAAATGGAGGCGCTCGGCGGGCGAGAGCCGGGAGACGTCCTTGCCTTCGAAGAGGACCTCGCCCGAGGTGGGCGCGTTGAAGCCGAGCATCAGCGAGCCCATCGTCGACTTCCCAGACCCGGACTGGCCGACGATGGAGATGATCTGCGGCACGGTTCCATCGAGCGCGAAGCTCATCGGGTGAAGGGCGGTGTTGGCGCCGTAGACCTTGGAGACCTCGCGGAACTCCAGCAGGGGTTCGGCCGAGCTTTTCTGGCTCGACGGGGCGCCGATGGCGGGGCTGAGAAAGCTCTCGCCGCCCACCAGTGGCACTGAATGGATCAGTTCTTGGGTGTAGGGATGCTCCGGGCTCTCGATGATCTGGCGGGTGAGGCCGTGCTCGACGAGTTCGCCGTCTTTCAGGACCGCAAGCTCGTCGACCGATTGCGCCATCAGCCCCATGTCATGCCCGATGAGAATGAGGCCCGACCCGATCTCCGCCTGGACCTTGGTGAGCGTCTGCATCACATGGCGCTGGGTGACGACGTCGAGCGCCGAGGTGGGCTCGTCGGCGATGATGAGTTCGGGGGTGAGGATCACCCCGAGCGCGATGCAGACCCGCTGTTTCATCCCGCCCGAAAGCTCGTGGGGGTAGAGGCGGCCCGTATGGGCGGGCAGCCCGACGCTTGCGAGTGCTGCATCGGAGCGGCGTTTAAGTTCGCCCGGGTCGGTCTTGCCCTCATGGGCGACGATCCCGTCCCAGAGCTGGTTTTCGATCCGCATCACCGGGTTGAGCGAGTTCATCGCGCCTTGGGGGATGTAGCTTACCCGCGAAAGGCGGGTCTTGCGCATGGCTTCTTCGTCGAGGGAGAGGACGTCGGTCTGGTCCCGCCCCAGTGCGATGCTACCGCCCGCCACCCGGCCCGGCTCGGCGAGCATCCGCATGATCGCGAGTGCGGTGGTGGTCTTGCCCGAGCCGCTTTCGCCGATGAAACCCACCCGGCGACCGCTCTGGATGGTCAGCGACACGTCGCGGACCGCGTGGACGAGGCCGGTCGGAGTGGGGAAATCGATGGAGAGGTCTTTGAGGGTGAGGACGGGTGAGGTCATGACATCACTCCAGCAGGATACCCGTCCCGGGCCCGACCCTGCCTGCCCCGGACCTGATCCGGAGGGACCTCGATGGTCAGCGTTGCAGCGCAAGGGTCGGGGCCCCGGATCAGGTCCGGGGCGGGTGTTTCTTGCCGCCCCGTCATGACAGCTTCCTCAGGCGCGGGTTCGACACTTCGTCTAGCCCCAGATTGATCAGGAGAAGCCCGATGAACATCACCGCCAGGAGGGCCGTCGGGATGCCCCACCACCACCAGAGGTTTTGGATGAGGGCGCCGGCGTTGATCGCCTCGTAGATCGTCCGGCCCAGGGTGGGGATGCGCTGGGGCCCGAGGCCCAGAACCTCAAGGCCCACCGCCGTCACGATGGAAGTCGTGACGTTTGCGATGAAGGACCCGAAGAGATAGGGCACGAGATTGGGCAGCATCTCGCGGAACATGATGTGGAAGGTCGAGGCCCCCGAGAGCCGCGCCATCTGCACATAGCCGGACTCCCGCATCGACAGGACCTGCGCGCGGATCAACCGTGTTGGCGACTGCCAGACGAAGCCGGCGATCAGGAACGCCATCATCGTCAGGCTGACATCGCCGAAGGCCGACTGGAAGACGACGAGGATGAGCAATGGCGGGATGGTGATCATCACATCCGACAGGACCCGGATCACGTCGTCGGTGCGCCCGCCGACGAATCCAGCGGTGAAGCCGAGGAAGATGCCGAGCCCCATGCCGATCAGGGAGGCGAGGACACCCACGAAGAGCGAATTCGGCGCGCCGATGATAAGGAGCGCCAGCACATCGCGCCCGCCGCCATCGGTCCCAAGGGGGTTGGCGAGCGTGCCCGCCTGGCCGCGCAGGTTCTCGAACCCGACGGGCGGGAGTTTCAGCATCGCCGAGCCCGTAAAGACGAGGTCCGGGTCCCAGAAGATGCGCCCGAGGATGCCTAAGGCGACGATCCCGAGGAGCAGCCCCGCGCCCCAGAAGAGCTTGGGGTTGAGCCAGGGGTTGTCGAAGCGGCGCATCTGGCGCGCCGTCTTGCGGGCCTCTGCGGCGGTCGGGGTGGGCTCGATGGACGCCGTCATGCCGAAACCCTTTCGTGCCGGATACGTGGGTCGATCAGCGGATAGACGAGATCGACGACAAACACCGCCAGCGCGGTCATCAGGATGATGACGAAACTCACCCCCTGGATGACCGGGAAATCCTGATCGAGGATCGCGTCGTAGAGAAGCTTGCCCATCCCGTTATAGGCGAAGATCCGTTCGACGAGGACCTGGCCCGCGACCAGAAGTCCGATCTTCAGCGCAAACGCGGTGATCTGCGGCAGGATCGCATTGCGGATCATGTATTTGTAGAGAATGTAGCGCGGTTTCAGCCCCTTGGCCTCGGCGAGCTTGGTGTAATCCTCCCCCTGGACGGTGATCATCAGCCCCCGCATGCCGAGCGCCCAGAACCCGAAGGTGACGATGACGATCGACATCGCGGGCAAAAACCCGTGGTAGAGTACCGACTGGACGAAATCCCAGGACCAGCCGGGCTCCACCGTGAGCCCGTAGGCGCCGGTGAGCGGGAACCATCTGAGTTTGGCCGAGAAAATCCACATCAGGAGGAGGCCGGAAAGGATCGGCGGAATGGACGTGAAGACCATCGCCGCCGGGATGGCGACCTTCACGAGCTTCGGCGAGCGCTCCCAGACCATCAGAGCGCCGAGGAGGTTGCCGATGACGAAGGTGATGACGAGCGACAGGATCATCAGCCCGAGCGTCCACGGAAGAGCGGCGGCGATGAGCGAGGAGACGGGCGTGGGGAACGAGGCCGTCGAGAGCCCGAAATTGAATGTCAGCGTGTTCCAGAGGTATTTGAGGTATTGCAGGATCAGCGGGTCATCGAGCCCGAAATTGGCCCGGAGCTGGGCGAGGATTTCCTCGGAGTTCGCCACCGACCCGGCTCCGGCTGCCATGCGGCCGAGCATGATGTCGGCGGGGTCCACCGGCGAGAGCCGGGGGATGATCCAGATGAGCGTGGCCGCGATGAACACGGTGAGAGAGAGCGTCACCAGCCGGTTCATCAGATAGGATGCTGGGATCTGTCCCATCTCCCCTCCCCTTTTGTTGTCGCACCCCGCTCTTGGCGGCGGGGTTGCTGGTTTCAGGCGGCCTCGCCGGCCGCTTTGCGCGAGAGCCCATGGTTCCAGCCCCGGAGTACCATGCGCTCGTCGGGATGAGTGTTGCCGGGCTCCACCGTGTCGGTGCCCGCGTAAAGCTGGCAAAGCACGGTCTTCCGGGTTTTCGCGGCCCGGTTCGGCATCGACCCGTGGAGCGTGAAGTAGTGGAAGAACACCACATCGCCGGGCGCGCATTCGACCGGCGTGGCCCCCTCGATCGGATAGCGGTCAAGGACCGCGTTCTCCCGCCGCCCGTCGCTGCCCTTGATGCGCCCGAGCTTATGCGAGCCCGGGTAGACGCGCAGGCAGCCCATCTCGTCGCTGGCCTCGGAGACATGGATGATCCCGGCGATCATGCTGTCATGGAGTGTCGGGAAGTACGGCCAATCCTGATGCATCGGAAAGGGCGAGCCGTTCTCGGAAGGCTTCTGGAAGAGCTTCGAGTGGTGGAGCACAACGTCGGGGCCGATGATCGCCTCGGCCACGTCGAGAAACCGTTCGTTCAAAAACGCATTGAGCCAGATCCGCGAGTATTTCTGAACGTTGTGGGTATGGAGGATCACATCTCCCGGACGGGCGATCTTCTCGGCCTGCCCGCCGTCCCACGTCGCGTCCACATCCTCGCCGCTCGCCGTGAGCTGCGCGACGATCCGGTCGAAGTCAGCCGCAAGGGCAGCGACCTCATCGGGCCGAAAGAGCCCCCGGGCCACGTAATAGCCCTGCTCTTCGAATGCGTCCCTGATGGCGGGCATCGGCTTTGCTTTCGTTTGAAGCCGGGCGGGGGACAGCCCCCGCCCGCGTGGGCCCTACTCGGCCTTTTCGAGGTTGTGGATGATCTGGTGGGCATGGTTCCACCAGAAGAACGGATGGTTGTAGTAGTTCTCCGCCGTCGGCCAGCCTGTCCAATAGGTGGTGTTGAACGGCAGAAGCTTTGCCGATTGCACCAGCGGAATGAACGGCATCTCCGCGTCGAGATGGCTGTAGGCTTCCGCGACGAGCCCCGGAACCTGCGGATCGCCCAGGGGCAGATCGCCGATCCTGGCGACGATCTCCGAATAGGC
Organism: Paracoccaceae bacterium; assembly: GCA_030066905.1. Classification (GTDB taxonomy): domain Bacteria; phylum Pseudomonadota; class Alphaproteobacteria; order Rhodobacterales; family Rhodobacteraceae; genus JASJAR01. Next base: position 24,324 of record JASJAR010000009.1, read on the forward strand.
CTCCGCCGCCGGGCCGTCCCAGCGTGCGGTGTTGTTGAACCCGGGCGACCGCTCGCCGACGGGGACAACATCTTTAACCGTGTACCGGCCCATCGAAGCCCAGGGCTCGTTGACCGACCCGCAGGAGAGCCACGAATAGCTCATCTCGTAGGAGCCGAAGGGCAACACTTCGCCCCAAAACACCCCGTTCTCCACCGGGATCGACCGCGCGGCGATCCCCGCCCGGTTGAGCTGTTCGACGATCATGTCGATGGTCTTGGTGTATTCGATGGAGGCGGAGTTGACGTGGATGTCGACCGAGAGGTCCTCCCCGTCCTTTTCGTAGATGCCGTCTGAGCCCATCGTGTAGCCCGCCGCCTCAATCAGTGTCTGTCCGGCTTCGACATCCGCGGTCGCCGGCAGCCCGTAGCCGGCTTCGACCACCGCATCGATGAAGGGCGCCATCGAGCCGTATTCGGCGAACATCGTTTTCGACGGCACCGTCGCCCCTTCGATGGCGATGTTCACGATCTGCGTCCGGTCGATGATTTGGGCGACGGCCCGGCGCATATTCGCGTCATCCCAGGGCGGGATCGTGGTGTTGATCTCCAATTGCCGCGCGCAGGGGTCGGCGGCGGCGAAGGGGTAGGTGTCGTACCAGGCGATGACGGCAGGGTTTTGCGCCTGGATCGCCTCGAAGGTTCCGACCGAGACGTTCTGGGCGGCATCAAGCTCGTTGGCGAGCATGAGCTGCGCCCGGCTTTCCTCGCCGCCGGATTCGAGAAAGATCACCCGCTGGGGTTCGGGGAGGTCTTGGAAGCTCGTTTGAGCCCCCCACCAATCGTCGTTCCGGTCCCAGATCATCCGGTTGGTCGCCCCGGATGTGTAAGTGTAGGGCCCGGTCCCGATGGGCGGATAAAACGCGAAGGTCGCAGGGTCTTCGCCGGCCCAGACATGCTCGGGCATGATCAGGAACGAGCCGAAGATGCGCACCCCAAAGTTTTCCACCGCAAAGCGGGGGTTGGGGGCGTTGAGGGTGAAGGTGACGGTGAGGTCATCGACCTTCTCGACGCTCGCCACCTGGGCGCGCACGGTCGAGGCTTCGCGGGAGGAAATCTCCTCGTTCTCCAGAGCCATGTTCACCGTGAAGACCACGTCATCGGCGTTGAACGCCTCGCCGTCGGACCATGCGACGCCCTCGCGGAGGCTCAGCGTCCAGACATCGCCCGCCTCGTTCGAGGTGATCGCGGTGCCGAGCCAGGGGTCGAGCTCACCGGTGCCGTAGTTGAGGATGAAAAGCGGCTCCCACATCACCTGATGGGCCCCGTGCATCCGCTTGGTGCCAGGCGTGAACCAGTTGAAGTTCTCGGGGTCCTTGATCGTCCTGTCGAGGTCGAAGATGACCGTGTCTTCGCGCGCCACATCCTGGGCGGCGATGGCCCCGGCGCTTGCCGCCAGAGCGATGGCGGAGACGGTCACAAGGTTGCTTAGCGATCTCATAAAGATCCTCCCAGATGTTCGGGCCATTTGAATGGGCCCCGTGATGGTCCGGCCTTCGACGGCCGGTTTGCCCCTCACCGCACGTAATCCATAACCAGGACCCGGGTGCGGCTTGGAATGTCGTCATGTGTGATGTCGACGGTCGGTGCGAAGGCGAAGTCGACATCTTCGTCTTTGAAATGGCTGAGGAAACTCTCGATCCACATCGTGTTTCTCGGCCGGTATGTCAGCGTACGAAAATGCATCGGAATGACAAGCTTTGGCCGCACCCGGTGGATCATCGCCATGAGGTCGGGAAGCTCGATGGTCAGATACCCGCCCGCGAGCGCGAAGAGGATGTCGACATCCTCGAAGAATGTAATCTGGGCGTCGGTCAAGGGGTTGCCCACATCGCCCATATGGGCGCAGGCGATCCCGTCGAGCGTGAAGCGGTACATGCCGTTCTGCCCGGGCACGGCGTGCTCGGGGTGGCGGTCCCATTCGGCTGCCTCGATGGCCGCGATCTCCAGCCCCGCAGCCGTTGTGTTGCCGCCGTTCTGGGCCACTTCGAGCGCGTTGACCACGTCGGGGCTGCCGGGGATCAGGTCGGCCCGGCAATGGGCGTCGTCGTCATCCGATGAGATCAGGACGAGATCGGCGGTGTCGGCAATCGGGGCATAGCCGACCCCTTCCGGCGTATAGGGGTCGGTGATGACCCTTGGCCCCTCGGCCGGCGTAAGGCGGAACGCCGCATGTCCGTACCATTTGATCTCCACCCGGCCCTCCTAGTTGTTCCCGATCACGTGGGGGCTCGATGTGGCCCGGATGTCGTCGTTGTCGGGTCGCGGATGGTGGGTCCAGTGCCCGGTGGGGTCCTCGCCCCGGCAGATGATCGCCTCTACGCCCCGCGCCCAGTCCGGATCGGTAACCCGCACCTCGGGCGGGCAGTACCGCAGCGTCAGCCCGCAGCGGCGACGGGTCGAGCGGTTCACGTCCGAGCCGTGGACCAGCATGTCGGCATGCATCGAGAACTGCCCGGCCTTCAGCGCGTTGACGAAAGGCGTACCCATCGCATCGGCCCCGGCGGTCTCCTGGTGAAACACGGCCTCGGCACCGGTCGCCTGGATCGGCAGCGCCCCCTGGCGGTGGGTGCCCGGGATGAACCGCATCGCGGAGTTTTCCGCATCCGCATCGTCTATGGCGAGCCAGACCGTGACGGTCCGCGCGGGGCTCAGCCTCCAGAACGCCGCATCCTGATGCCAGGGCACTTTGCGGGAGCCCTGGGGGCGTTTCGACAGGATCGCGGAGGCCCAGCAGACGATGTCGGGGCCGAGGATGTCTTCGACATGATCGAGAATGACCGGGTGCGTGGCGATGTCCCACAATCCGCCGAGCCGGGCCTGGTAGCAGTTGATGCCATAGCCGCCGGCCTCGCCCATATCGGCGATGAGACGGTCGGCATAGGCGCGGACCCCGTCGATCTCGGCCGGCCGATAGGCGGTGAAGGGCTGGACGAACCCGAGCGCATTGTACTGGTCGATCTGCGCCGGGCTGAGGCGCCGCGGCGCCGGATTGGTCACCGGCGCGAATGTCAGATCGAGCGGCTCGTCGAGCATCGTCCCTCCCCCCAAGGCGTCGCAAAACGTTAGCCAGCGCGCACGGCCCGGGAAACGCCGCCGCTTGACAATTTCTTGCTCTACTTTGATTTTTGGCATCAAATCTGGGGCGGAAAGCCTGAATGTTGAGCAGAATGAAAACCCGTCTCTTTACAATCGACGCCTATCTTCGCCCCGGCGCGCATTTCCATTTCGCCCGCAAGACGCTCGACGACGCGGGGCCCCGGTTTGCCCATTATCACGATTTCTTCGAGGTTCTGCTCGTGGAGACCGGAGCGCTCGATCACTGGATCAACGGGCGCTGGGAGCGGCTGTCACGCGGGGCGCTTCTGTTTGTCAGACCGGCCGACACCCATGCGCTTTCGGCGGTGGCGGGCAGCCGCGCGCGGATCGTGAACATCGTCGTGCGGCCCGACACGGTGGACCATCTCGGGGCACGCTACGGCGCGGATCTCGGGCAACGGTTCTTCTGGTCGACGGCCCGGCTGCCCGACGCCCGCCAGCTCGACGGGCCGCGCATCGAACGGGCGGTCAACACGGCGATGGACCTTCAGACCGACGACCGAAGCCTTGCGCGCATCGAACAATTCCTGCTGGCGCTGATGACCCGGGTCGTGGACATCTCGGTCGACCCCACAAGCGCCGCGCCCGACTGGCTCGCCACCGCCTGCCTCGCCGCGCGCGACCCGCAGGTGTTCCGGCGCGGTGCGGCGGGGCTCGTCGAGGCCTCGCGCCGGGGGCATGAACATGTCTGCCGGGCCGCCAAGCGACATCTGGGCATGTCGCCGACCGATTACGTCAACCGGATCCGCATGGAGCACGCCGCGATGCTGCTCGGCGACGGGCGGATGTCCATCGAAGAGGTGGCCGGCGATTGCGGGTTGGCGAACCTCAGTTACTTCTACCGCCTCTTTCGCGCCCATTACGGGACGACGCCGAGGGAGTACCGCCGCCGCCACGCGGTCGAGACGCAGGCGGTTTGACGGGGGACCGCGACCGGGACGGGAGCGGCACCGTTCGAGACCGCTCGTTAGGTTTGGGCTGAAGGGAACGTTTGGCGCGCGCTCCAAAGCCATAACGCAACACGCCCCGGACCCGATCCGGGAGCCCCATCCACCGGGGTGCCAAGCCTATCGAGCTCCCGGGTCAAGCCCGGGACGCGGCGGTCTTTGGGCAGGGGCGGACAGAATGAACGCCCCCTCTAGGCCAAAACCCAGCATCTGGTTCAACCCGCGGCCCATCATGTGCCTCAGGCATAGCGGAAGCCCGCCACCTCAGCCGCGCGGTGGAGATGCGCCAGGCCCTTGTCGATCACGTCACCGGGGGTTTCGGCCACCGGCCGCCAGATCGCGAGGCCGGCCGCAATCGCCGGGTGGACATGGTTCATGCTTTCGAGCGTCGTGATCCCGTCGAAGCCGACGTCGACAAGAGCGGCGAAGGCGGCGGCCCAGTCGACCATGCCCGCCCCCGGCGCGCCGCGATTGCTCTCGGAGAGATGGACGTAGCCGAGCCAGCCGCCGCAAGTCCGAAACGCCTCGGCAAACGACACCTCCTCGATGTTCATGTGATATGTGTCGAGATGGATGAAGACGTTCTTCGCCCCGCTGGCCTCGCAGAAGGCGCGGGCGTCGGCGGCGGTGTTCATGAGGTGGGTCTCGTAGCGGTTGCAGGGCTCGACCCCGAGCTTCAAGCCGAACTCGGCCGCCCTGGCCCCTGCCCGGCCGATGAAGGCCGCCGTCGCGTCGAACTCGCGCGCAGTACGCGGGGCGCCGGAGGTTCGACCGATGGTCCCGTACGTCACGCCCGAAAGCGCCGTCGCCCCGACCGCGGCGGCCACCTGGAAGGCCGGTTCGAGAAAGGCGAGACCGGCTTCGGGGTCGCTGACGACGTCGATCTCCGGCGGCAGACCTAGAGAGCAGACGGGCTCAATTCCCACCTCTTCGAGAAACACCCGGGTTTCGTCGGTGTCGATCTCGCGCGGGTCGAGAAGGGGGATTTCGAGCACCCGGACCTTCTGCGCATGGAGCTTCGGCAGCAGCGCCCGCATCGTCGGGACGTCCCATTTCGCGGCGGTGGCGAAGGTGTGAAGACCAAGCCGCGCCATCGGCCCCTAGCCCCGCGCTTCGTGGGCGGCTGCCTCGGCCATGTCCCCGCCGCCGACGATGGCCGAGACGACCTCGGTCATGTCGGTCTCGGCGGTCTTGAGATTGGCCGCCGCATGGCCGTGGTTCAGAACCACGATCCGGTCGGTGACCGACAGAACGTCGTTCAGACGGTGGGAGATGAGGATCACCCCGATCCCGTCGGCGCTGAGCTGGCGGATGAGGTCGAGCACGCTTTGCACCTCGCGCACGGCAAGGGCCGCGGTGGGCTCGTCCATGATGACGATGCGGGGCTCGAAGGTCAGCGCCCGGGCAATGGCGACCGATTGCTGCTGGCCGCCGGAGAACGAGCCGACGGGCCGGTTGATCGCCGGGAGCCGCGCACCGAGCCGGTCGATCATCGCCTGGGCGTCGCGCTTCATCGCGGAGCGGTCCACAAAGCGCATCCCGAGGACCGACCGTGTAGGCTCGCGGCCGAGGAAGATGTTGGCGGCCACGTCCTGTTGCCGGGCGAGGGCAAGGTCCTGGTAGATCATCTCGATCCCCATCCGGCGCCGCTCGCCCGGGGTCCGGTCGCTGATCGACTGGCCGTCGAGGGTGATGTCGCCGCCATCGGCGGTGTACATGCCGGTGACGATCTTCATGAGCGTGGATTTCCCCGCCCCGTTGTCGCCGACGAGGCCGACGACTTCGCCCCGGTCGACCGAAAAATCGACGCCGTGGAGGACGTTGACGGGCCCGAAGCTCTTCTCGACCCCCTTGATCTCAAGAAGGCTCATACCCGGCTCTCCTTCCGGAGCTGCCACTGGTCGATGAAGACCGCGAGGATCAGCACCGCGCCGATGGCCATCTGCTGGTAGTAGCTCTGCACCGCAAGGAGGTTCAGCCCGTTCTGGAGAACCCCCATGATGAGCGCCCCAATCAGCGTGCCGAGGATCGAACCGCGCCCGCCGAAGAGGTTCGTCCCGCCGATAATGGCGGCGGTGATGGCGGTGAGCTCATAGGTGATCCCCGCCGTGGGGTCGCCGGAATTGATCCGGGTCGCAAAGAGCAGCCCCGCGAGCCCGGCGAGCCCGCCCGAAAGCGTGTAGAGCGACAGGCGGTGGCGTTCGACGTTGATACCGGCGGTGCGCGCGGCGTTTTCGTTGTCGCCGATGGCGAGCGTATGGCGGCCATAGCGGGTGTAGGCGAGGATGATATGCATCACCACCGCCGCGGCGATGAAGATGATCACCGGCATCGGAATGCCGAAGGGCCGGCCCTGGCCGAGATAGACCATCGCCTGGGGGAGCCCGTAGATCACCCGGCCGTCGGAGATCACCAGCGCCAGCCCCCGGGCGATGCCGAGCATCCCGAGCGTCACGATGAAGGCGGGCACGAATGCGCGGGTGATGATGAGGCCGTTCACATACCCCGCCGCCGCACCCGCACCTATGCAGGCGAGCACCGCGACCGGTGTCGGCATCCCCATCTTGACGGCCACCGCCGCGCCGACGACGCCCGAGAGCCCCATCACCGAACCGAGCGAAAGGTCGAGCCCGCCCGAGCTCAGAACGAAGGTCGCCGCGATCGCCAGCACACCGATGGTGGAGGTGGCCAGCAGGATGTTCATGAAATTGCTCACCGACAGAAAGAACGGCGACAGAACCGCCATCATCGCGGCCAGCACGAAGAGCACGATCAGGCTTTCAAGCCGGATGTGAAGCTGTTCGATGGAGCCCACCTGGACCCGGGTCCAGAGGTTCGGCTTTGGGGCCGGCGTGCGGGTATCGGCTGTACTCATCAGGCCCTCTTGGCGGGGGAACGGCGGGAGAAGGTGCGGCGGGGCCCGAAGGCCCCACCGCCAGGGAGGATCACTTCACGAATTCCAGAAGCGGTTCGGTGCCCGCCTCCATCACCTCTTTGGTCAGCACCAGCGTGGGCACGATGATCTGGTCCTCGACGCTGCCGCCCTCGGCCGCCATCTTCACGTTCTCGACGGCCTGCTTGCCGACGAGATAGGGAAGCTGGGCCACCGAAGCGGTGAGGCGCCCGTCCTGGATCGACTTGACCGCATCGGAGTTCCCGTCGACGCCGATGATGATCACATCACCGCCCTTGCCGGCGGCGAAGACGCTCTCCACGGCACCGAGCGCCATGCCGTCATTGGCCGCGAAGATGCCCACGAGGTCGGGGTTCCGGGTGAGGATGTCGTTGGTGATGTTGGCCGCCTTGCCCCGGTCCCAGTCGCCGGGCAGGGAGGCGACGATTTCGAGCCCCGGTGCGAGTTCGCCGAGCCGGTTGGCAAAACCCTCGGCGCGCATCTGGCCGGTGATGTTGCCCGACAGCCCCTCGATCACGAGCACAGGGCCGGTGGCGTCCGCGCCGAGTTGCCCGACCATGAACTCGGCCCCTTGGGCGCCCGCGAGCACATTGTCGGACCCGATCCGGAAGGTGATGTCGATCCCTTCGGCGTCGAGGATCGCCGGGTCGAGGTTGCCGTCGAGATCGACCACCGCGATGCCGGCCTCTTGCGCGGATTTGAGGCAGGGCAGAAGGTTCGTGGAGTTGATCGCGGCCGTGATCATCGCCACCGGCTGGCGTTCGAGCATCGTGTTGCAGACGTTGAGCTGGCTTTCGGCCGCCTGATCGCTCTCGACCGCCTGCATGAAGTAATCCACGCCGGCTTCCTTGGCGCCATCCTCGACGCCCTCGCCCATCGCGCCCCAGAACGGGTTGGCGAGGGTCTTCATCAGAATGCCGTATTCGCCTTCGGCCTGCACCGGGGCGGCGACGAGAAGCGCCGCTGCGACGGCGGCGCCGATGGTCAGTTTCGTCTTCGGTTCGGTCATGGTTTTCTCCTCCGTTGGAACCGTCTTGGTCTTGGTCATTCGCCGGGCAGCGAGGATTGCGCCGGTACGCTCCGGCTCAGGGTCGACTCCCGCTCGATCACCTTGCAGGGTTCGAGATGCTGCACCGGAAAGGCGCTGCTGCCGGCCTCCACGCGCGCCAGAAGGGTTGCGACGGCGCGTTCGGCAATGGCCTCGACGGGCTGGGCCACCGCCGTGATCGCCGGCCATGTCGTATGCATCCACTCGGCGTCGTCGAAACCGACAAGCGCCATATCGTCCGGCACCCGGACCCCCCGGCGGCGCAGCTCCGACAGAACGAGAAGCGTCGAGTATTGCGAGAGCGAGAACACCGCCGTCGGGCCCTTGCCCGCCGCAAACCCGTCGAGGTAGTCGCGGATCGCACGCCGCTGGGTTTCGGTGTCGTCATCGGACAGAAGCCGGTCGACCCGGACCGACGGATCGAGTGCGGCGGCCCGGTCGGCGAACCCCGCGAGCCGGGTGCGCACCGACTTTGAGACCTGCGTCGCCCCGTGGAGCAGGACGTGGCGGTGCCCGGCCGACAGCAGCAGTTCCGCGACCGAAGCCGAGGCGGCGTAATTGTCCGCCGTCACCGTGTCGAACTCCCCGTCTGCCGTGACCCTGTCGACGAGGACCGCCTGCATCCCAAGGGCGCGAAGCTGCTCCGCGCCCCGCCCGCGCTCGGAGCGCACCGGCATCAGGACCGTGCCGGCCACACGCCAGTCGTTCATCCGCGCGACCAGATCGGCCTCGCGGTCTTCGCTCTCGCGCGAACTTGCCACGATCATCGCATAGCCCGCCGCCTCGGCCGCCCGTTCGAGACCGGTGACGAGCGCCCCGAAGAACGGGCTTTCGAGGTCGGGCACGACCGCCCCGATGATCTTGCGGTTTTCGTTTCTGAGCCCCGAGGCGAGCGGGTCCATCCGGTAGCCGAGCTGGGCGACGGCCTCGCGCACCCGCTGGGCGTTTTCCTGCTTCACCGAACCGACGCTGCGGAGTACCTTTGACACCGTGGCCGCGGAAACGCCGGCGACGCGGGCGACATCGTGAATGGTCGCGCGCTTCGGCTTTTCCTCCCGTGCCATCGCAGCCCTCCCCAGCAACCGATCACGGCTCGAATCGCAGCATTAATCGGTTTAAGCTGAATGTAAATCGATTCATTCGTCATGGGGAGGGGCGAGAAATGGGATCCAAGACCAAACCGGTCGTCATCAGCGCACCTGAGCCGCGCACGCTCGATCTGATCTTTACGCCGGAGAAGATGGCCGATCTTCGCGCGCGTTACCACCTCGTGGAGGCCCGCGCCGAAGAGGTCGCGTCGCTCGACGCGGCGGTGCTGGCAGAGGCGCGCTACGTCCTCGGCCAGCCGCCGATCCCGTCCGAAACCCTCGCAAGGATGACCTCGTTGCGCGCGGTGCTGAACGTCGAGTCGAACCTCCTCGACAACATGCCTTACGACGAAGTCTTCGCCCGCGGGATCCACGTTTTGACGACCGGCGCGGTCTTCGCCGTTCCGGTCGCCGAGATCGGTCTCGGCTTCGCGCTCGACCTCGCCCGCGGCATAACGGCGGCGGACACCGCCTTTCGCGCCGGCGAAGAGAAATGGGGCGGCGACGGGAATGCGGCCGCCCGGGTCATTACCGGGTCGGAGGTGGGTATCGTCGGGTTCGGCGATCTCGGCCGCGCCCTCCACCGCCTGCTGACGGGGTTTCGGTGCACCATCAGGGTCTGCGACCCATGGCTGCCCCCGTCGATCCTGAAGGATGCCGGTGTGATCCCGGCGGACCTCGACACGGTACTCTCGGGCTCCGACTACGTTTTTGTCGTGGCCGCGGTCACCGCGCAGAACCGCGGCTTCCTCGGCGCCGAGGAGTTCGCCCGAATGCGCAAAGGCGCGGGCTTCATCCTGCTCAGCCGGGCCGATGTCGTGGATTTCGACGCTTTGATGAACGCGGTGCGCGAGGGCCATGTTCTGGCCGCGAGCGACGTCTTCCCCGAAGAACCTCTACCTCTCGACCATCCGGTGCGCAGTCTCGACGGGTTCCTCCGTTCGGCCCACCGTGCCGGCGCCCTCGACGTCGCCTTCAAGGGCATGGGGGACATGGTGCTCGAGGATATGGCGCTGATGGATCGCGGGCTCCCGCCGCTTCGTTGCAAGCGGGCCGAGCGGGAGACCGCCGGTCTCATGCGGTCGCGCCCCGTCGACAATAACTAACCCCGAGCCGCGCGACCCCGGCACCGGATCGGGACCCCGAAACCTTTTGCACAGCAGGGGGTAGGTGGGGCGGTGTAAGCCCTATCCGAGAGGATTACGCCCAATTTTTTTGCTCTTCAGTGACAGCGATCAATGACGCAGCGTCAACCACGGTGCATGATAGGTAGGTGGTAATGTTGGTACCTAGGGGGGAAAGTGAATTATCTCAATGAGTTCGGGCATGTTTGGCCGACATATCCGGAGCACGTCAAGCCAACCGGAATCGAGATTGACCGCATTGCGTCTGGAGCCGAGCATCGCCCTCTCATCCTGATCGAGGATGAGGGTCTGCTGGAGCGCGAATGCCTCGGCCGCGCCCTTCAAGCCTTCAGCCCGGAATTCCGGGTTGTAACCCGGCCGACGCGCGCCGAAGCGCCGGAGGACATCCGGCCGGATGCGGTGGTGGTCGGCGTCGATTCCGATGGCGGCGACTGCGAGGCCGCCGCGGAATTGCTGCGGTCGCTTCAGAACGGGCTGCCCAATGTGCCGATCGTCGTGCTGGCCGAAGACGCCGAGGCGATGACCGCCACGGCGGGTCTTTGCGACATCGGGATCAGTGGATGCCTTTCTCATTCCGTCGGCATCGAGGGGCTGACAAAGGTCCTCTGGCTGGTGCTCCACGGGGGCGCGTGCTTCCCGAGGCGGAGTATCTGCCAACGTCGCGCGGCCACGGTGCAGGAGGGCCAGCCGGCCCCCGAAAACCAGCGCGCCGACGCCGAAGTCTCGGCGGCCCCGATGGCCGGGCTCGGCCTGACCGAGCGCGAGCGCGACGTCGTGGGCAAGCTGCGGATGGGCAAGCCCAACAAGATCATCGCCTATGAACTCGGCATCTCGATCTCGACCGTGAAGGTCCATGTCCGCAACATCATGCGAAAGACGGGCGCGACCAACCGGGTCGAGGCCGCGCTGCTGCCGGGCAAACCGGCTTTCGGGCCGGCAATGGCCCATACCGGTTCCTAGGCCGTCCGGCCGCCGGGCAAGTGTTTGTGTGTACGATAGGAGGGGGAATTCCATGTCATCGGTTCTAACGCGCATCGTTGCGCTCTTCGTGGTACTGCTGCCTGCGTTTTCGGCGCCGGCCGTGGCCGCGACGATCACCCATTGGTTTCAGGGCTCGCTCATGGCGGACGGGACCTGGGTGGCCGACGAGAACGGCAATCTCGGCTTCGGCAATGTCGGCCAGGGCAACACGGGCATCGGCAATGTCGGCAGCGGAAACACCGGCATCATGAATGTCGGGCAGGGCAATGTCGGCCGCCACAATGAGGGGACCGGGAATTACGGCATCGGCAACGGTGTCAACAGCCCGAGCCCGACGTCAGGCAACTACAATACCGGGATCCTGAACGGCCGGAACAACAGCGGCGACTTCAGCGGCAACGGCAATACCGGCATCATGAACGGCAACAACAATGCCGGCGACCACAGCGGCAACGACAATTACGGTTTCGCCAACGGTAATTTCAACGGGATCGGCAGCCACGACCCGACGAGCGGAAACTTCAACGGCAACCGAAACGCCGGCATCTACAACGGAAACTTCAACGGTCTCAATAACATCGGCCCGAACAGCGGCAATGCCAACGGCAACGACAACGTCGGCACGTTCAACGGCAACTTCAACGGTCTCGGAAACGAAGGCGCCGACAACGGCAACGCCAACGGCAACTTCAACGATGGCACGTTCAACGGGAACTTCAACGGGATCGGTAATTTCGGACTGGACAGCGGGAATTTCAACGGAAACGCGAACATCGGCGTGTTCTCGGGCAATTTCAACGGTCTGGGCGAACTGGCCAGCCCCGCCTCGGCGGGCGCGGCGACGAGTTTTTTCGAACTCAGCCTCGAGATCATCCTCGGCGAGCCGCTGGAGCGCTTCGGCGTGTCGTTCTGGAACGGGTTGTTCTCGGTCGACGAAAGCGTGCCCAATCATCTGGCCTGGAGCGACCTTCTGACCGGCATGTACCAGCATGTCTACTACTCCGAGCCGCTCGATACGACTGTGATCCCGCTGCCGGCGTCGGTTCTGCTGATGCTGGGGGCGATCGCGTCGCTGATCCTGACACGGAGACGGCGGACGGCCTGAGACCGGCGCCGGCAAACCCCGGGGGGCCATCTTTATACCTCCCGGGGACGCCTCCCAGACTTACACCGAAAGGCCAAATGGACGCTGGGCCGGATTCGGCGCCACGCTGCGAGGCAAGTCCCAGCGGCAGCCCGGGTTGCCAGTATTCTCAGGAGGTTCACGATGCGCAGCGCAGGTCTATCAATTCCAATTGTTCTGATCGGGGCCGGTCTGCTGGCCGGACCCGCAGCGGCCGAGATCATGAGCCGTGCCGAACTCGACGCGACCCTCGGCGGTCAGTGCCGTACCTGCGGCAACGGGAACGGCAACGGCAATGTCGGCTCGGGCAACGGCAGCGGCAACGGGAACGGCAATTCCGGGGCCTGGAACGGCAACGGCAACGGGAACGGCAACTCGGGCGTCGCCAATGGCAACGGCAATGGCAACAGCAACGTAGGGGCCGGTTCCGGCAATTCGAACGGCAACTGGAACAGCGGCTCGATGAACGGCAACGCCAACGGCAACGGCGCGCCGGATGCCAACGGCAATATCGGCTACGGCAATGGCGGAACCGGCAATATCGGTGCCTGGAACGGTCGCGGGAACAGCTCGTCGACCTCGGGCAACAACAACATCGGCGCCTATAACGGCAACAACAACGGCGGCCGGTTCAACGGAAACGGAAACATCGGGTCGTTCAACGGGAATTTCAACGGCAACAACTGAGCCTGGGCGGGGCCCCCGGGGGGCGCGAAAGCGGTCGCCGGCGGGCCCCGATGGCGAGGCGGCAGGCGCCGTCTACCACCTTTGGCCAAGTTGGCGGCGGCGCCGAAAGGCACTCGAATTGGGCAAGCCGCCATGCCCCACGCAAACGATGAGGAGACAGCAATGTACAGCCTGGCAACAATCGCCGTCTCGGCTGCGCTGGCCGCCGGCCAACCCACCCTTCCGGCTCTGCCGCCCGGTGCCGACGATCTCGATATGCTCGTCCCGATGGACTTTCACGGAGACGTCGAAAAATCGGTGAGGGAGGCCGTGCGCGACGCCATCAGCACAGCAAACGCCTCCGGCGGAACCAGCGGCCGTGGCAACGGCAACGGTAACGGCAATGTCGGCAACAACAACGGGAACAACAATTCCGGGAACAACAACGGCAACAACAATTCCGGCAGCAATAACGGGAACAACAACACGACCGACAACAACGGCAACAACAACCGGAGCGACGGCAACGGCAATGGCAGTGCGGCCCAGAAGACCAGCACCGCCGCGGCACCGTCGGCGACCTCCGGGGGCGGCTCGGCCGCGTCGGACCGTGCGGTCCAGCGGGCAAAGGAGGCCGCGGGCTCTGCGGTTGCGATGTCGGGATCGAGCGCCCATGGGTCGGGCAAGTCGTCCGGCGCCAGGCGCGACGATCGCGCGGTCACCAAGATGCAGACCCGTCGCCCCGTGCCATGCGTGCGCCGGAGTTTCCTCGGCATCGTCATCGAGGACTGCAAGTAGCGACAGGGCCACGCCTTGCCGGGCATGGAGGTCGCCCCATTCAACACACCGCCAACATCAAGGTCTTTCTGTCCTCCGACCGCCGGCTTTTCGCCGATTGCCTGTCGCACCATTTTGCGACGGCCGCGCCGCAATTCGAACTTGTCGCCGACCCCGCCGACGGGGCCGGTTCGCCCTACCCAGTGGTCTGCGTTCGCGATGTCGGGAGGGCGGACCTTGGCGGCAATGCGCGCGCGCATATCGTCGACGAGCTCCGCCGGACCGCTCCGGCGGCCCGCATCCTCATCGTCTCGAGCCGAAAGAACGCCCAGGACGCGCGGGGCTGGATCGTCGCCGGCGCCCATGGCTACCTCCCGGCGCATTCGACGCCGGATCTCCTGACGGCGGCCGCCGTGGTGGTCGCAGCGGGGGGCGTTTTTCTGCCCGAGGAACTGGCACGCAGCCTGTCCTACCCCGATGCCTGACGCGATGCGCCTGGCGGTCCGTCTGACGCTGGTGGCCGCACTCTGCACGGAGGCCGCCGCAGACGTATCGCCGGCGCAGGCCTTCCTCGCCGATCACCCCGTCATCCGCCAGACCGAGGACGTCACCTGCGGGCCGGCCGCGCTTGCCAACCTTCTCGGCCTCCAGTTCGGGCTCGCGCTCACCGAGGCCGAGATTGTCGCCGACATGCTGGCGGGGCGGCCCCTCGCAGCGATCCGGCAACGCGGCGGGTTCTCCCTGCTCGAGATCGCCGAATTCGCCGAGTCGCGCGGCTATGCGGCAAGGGGCGAACGCGGCCTCGACACCGAGGCGCTCGCGGAGCGGCTGCCGGCGATCGCCCAGGTGGCCCTCGCCGGCGGGGGCCTGCATTTCGTCGTCGTCGCCGAGCGCGACGGCGCCCGGTTTGCCGTCCTCGATCCGGCCACCGGCGCGCATTGGGTCGCGGCGACAGCGTTCGACCGGCACTGGACCGGCGTCGTGCTGACCCTTTCGGGCCCCTGATCGATTTTCGATTTTCGGAAAGAACGTCCCGTCGGGACAAAACTCGGCCGCCCAGAGGGGGAGAGGGCGGCCGAGACGGAACGGGTTATCGTTCCTGGCAGGGTTCGGATCAGCTGCCGTTGCCGTTGCCGTTGCCGTTCCCGTTTCCGATTCCGGAGTTGAAGTTGCCGTTCACGTTGCCGTTGTTGCGGCCCCAGTTGGCGTTGCCGTTCCCGTTGCCGTTCAGCCCGCCCCAGTTGCCGTTGCCGTTGCGGTTGCCGTTGCGGATACCGGTGTTGACGTTGCCGTTCTCGTTCCCGTTGGAGATGCCTCGGTTGCCGTTGCCGTTGCGGTTGCCGTTCAACGCACCCCAGTTGCCGTTGCCGTTGTCGTTGCCGTTGAAGGCACCAACGTTGTCGTTGCCGTTGTAATTGCCGTTGCCGGCGCCAACGTTGCCATTGCCGTTGCCATTGCCGCAGCTGAAGCACTGGGCGCTCGCGGGCATGGCAGCCGCGAGGGAGGCCAGGGTCGCCGCAGCCAAAAGAATGGGTCTGATTTTCATTTGAATTCTCCATCATCAGGTCGTCGTGCCGGCCGTGTCACGCCGCGATTATCGGTGCCGGCACTGGCATCGTTGACCAGTGTGTCGTCGTGACATCCGAAGTATTCGGCAGCCCCGAGATGAATTCGATTTGGCTTTGAGTCTTAAACCGGTCGTACGCCCCGGCGGCGCGGGTCCCGCAGTGGGCGGCCCCCGGACGTACCCCCGACGTACCTCTGCCCTACCCCCGGCACCGCCGCAGGCCTCGACGGCGGTCTAAGACAGCTTTGCGGCGCCGGCGCCGGCGACAAGCGCCCCCGGCGCCTTGATGTGGATCAGGTCGGGTTTGCGGATTTCGATGTCGCCCCGATCCGCGAGGGCGCGGAAGGCGCGGGAGATGGATTCGGGCCGCGAGCCCAGAAGGTGCGCAAGGTCCATCCGGCTGATCGGGATCCGGACGTCGATCCCGGCGGCCGTTCGTTTCTCGATCACGGCCTCGTTGTCAGCAAACCGCGAACACAGGACAAGCAGAAACCCCGCCAGGCGGTCCGTCACCCTCTGCCGCGACAGGATGGTCATCCAGTCCCGCGCGCGGTCGCGTTCGCCAAGAACGTTCATCAGGAGCGCCCGGTCGAGGTCCGGCGAACGTCGCACGATCTCGTCGAACGGGCGCCGCCGGAACGCGCAGATTTCCGCAGCCGTCGCCGCCTCCACCGCATAGGTCTGCGGTGCGCCGAAGGCATGGCCGAACATGTCGCCCTCGGTGAGCAGCTCGAAAATGGGCTGCCGGCCATCGGGCAGCGTCCGGCGCAGGCGCAAAAAGCCCTTGGTCACGCAGCCGACGAACTCGGGCGGCTCGCCTTCGTGAAGCACGCTCTGATCGGCGCGGTAGCATCGCAGCCGACTGATCTGGGCAAGCTCGGTGAGCGTCTCCTCGGCCAGCCCGGCAAATTGCGGCAGTCCCCTCCAACGCGATGAATGGTCGACAACAAAAACCTCAGACTGCATGAAAAGCCCCCCCCATGCTCGTCACTTGCAAATCGGCTTGGAAACAGCGCGGACGAACCCGTCCCCAGTGTTTCGATAATGCGGAGACCATAGCAGAAACAGGCGAACATTCGCCGACCCATCGACGGCGGGAAGCCCTTGGCATCGGCGGAAATCCGCCGATAATCGGCCGAGACGGGACAGAAGGGCCTCCATGGCCGGCATCGGCCCTCCGCCTCGGCAGCATCGTGCTTCGCAAGCGGCCGGGACCGTCGCCCGGCGCGCCGGCATGCCGCCGACCTGCGCACGTCGAAACCGCTCGCACGCCCCACGACCGTATGCTCTATAGCAGGCGGGACGCCTTTCCCAGAAAGTCTAACGGGTTGCGCAAAATCGAGACATGAGCCACGGGGGCATTCTGCTTTTTCTGATCGCGCTTGCGCCCTTCATCGGGGCGCTCCTGCCCGGTCTCATGATCCGGGCCGGACGGACGACATGCGCGGTCTCGACCGCGATTCCCACCGCGCTCGCGCTCACGATGCTCCTGATCCTGGCCCCCGGGGTTCTGCGCGGCGACATCGTGCAATTCGAGCTCCAGTGGTTGCCGCAGCTCGGTCTGTCGGCCTCGTTTTTCCTCGACGGGCTGGGCTTGCTCTTTGCGGGGATGATCCTCGGTGTCGGGCTGCTCATCACGCTCTACGCGCGGTTCTATCTGTCGACCGACGACCCGATGGGGCAGTTCTACACCTATCTGCTGCTGTTTCAGGGGGCGATGCTGGGCATTGTCCTTTCGGACAACATCCTCCTTCTTCTGATCTTCTGGGAGTTGACGTCGCTCTCCTCGTTTCTGCTGATCGGCTACTGGAAACACCTGCCCGAGGGCCGCCAGGGGGCGCGCATGGCGCTGACCGTGACCGGCGCGGGCGGGCTGGCGATGATCGGGGGGATGCTGATCCTCGGAAACGTGGCCGGCAGCTACAACCTCACCGATATCCTCGCGGCCGGCGAAGAGATCCGGGCTTCGGACTGGTACATCCCCGCCCTCCTGCTGATCCTGCTCGGAGCCTTCACGAAGTCCGCTCAGTTCCCGTTCCACTTCTGGCTGCCCCATGCGATGGCCGCACCGACGCCGGTTTCCGCCTATCTGCATTCGGCGACGATGGTGAAGGCCGGCGTGTTTCTGATGGCGCGGATGTGGCCCGCCCTCGCGGGCACCGATGCCTGGTTCTACATCGTGGCGACCACGGGGCTCGTGACGATGGTGGTCGGGGCGGCCATCGCGCTCTTCAAAGACGATCTGAAGGCGCTTCTGGCCTTCTCGACGGTCAGCCATCTCGGTCTTCTGACGATGCTTCTGGGCTTCGGCACCCAAGCCGCCGCAGTCGCGGCGGTGTTTCACATCATCAACCATCTGACATTCAAGGCCGCGCTCTTCATGACCGCCGGCATCGTCGACCACGAAACCCACACCCGCGACATCAAACGACTGGGCGGGCTCAGGCATCTGATGCCGATCACCTTCCTCATTGGCACGGTCGCGGCTCTTTCGATGGCCGGGATACCGCTTCTGAACGGGTTCCTCTCGAAGGAGATGATGCTCGAAGAGGCCTCCCATACCGGCTGGCTCGGGAGCCCGTACGCCGTTCCGGTACTCGCCACGCTTGGCGCGCTCTTGTCGGTGGCCTACTCGTTTCGGTTCGTCGCGCATGTCTTCCTCGGGCCCCGGCGCGACGACTACCCGCACACGCCCCACGATCCGCCCTTCGGGTTGTGGGCGGCTCCTGCGCTCCTTGTGGTGCTGGTGGTGGCGATCGGCGTCGCGCCGGTCCTGGCCGAAGGCATCGTGACGGCGGCGGCCAGTGCCGTGACGGGAAGCGATCTGCACCCCCATCTGAAGATCTGGCACGGTGTAACCCCGGCGCTCTGGATGTCGGTCATCGCGATCCTCGGCGGTGGCGTTCTTCTGGCCGTCCACGCCCCGCTCGACCGGGCCTGGGTCGCCGCGAAACGCCCCGAGGCGAAGGCGATCTTCGACTGGCTGATGGCTGCCGCGGTCGCCGCCGGGCGTTCGGTCACCGACGTCACGCATAACGGTGCGATCAGCCGGTATCTGGCGATCTTCACCGTCTCGGCCGTTGGCCTGGGATGGATCGCCTATGCGGGCAGCGGCCTTCCGGCGCCGACGCGCGATCTCCTGCCGGTGCCGCCCGTCATCGCTGTCGGCTGGCTTATGCTGATCGCGGCAACGGTGTCGGTCGTGGCGATGCACCGCCACAGGTTCCGCGCCCTCGTGCTGATCGGCGTGATCGGCCTGTCGATCTCGGCAGGCTTTGTCTATCTCTCCGCACCCGACCTCGCGCTGACGCAGATCTCGGTCGAGACCGTCACGATCATGCTCCTGCTCCTGGCCCTGCACTTCATGCCGCAGATGACGCCGAAGGAAAGCCCGACGGGCCTGAGGCTGCGGGACGGAGCCATCGCGCTCGCCGCCGGCGGCGGTGTGGGAGCGCTGGCCTACGCTTTCCTGATGCGCGACGTCGGCACGATCTCGGACTACCACGTTGCCAACAGCTACGAAGGCGGCGGCGGGACGAACGTGGTCAACGTCATCCTCGTCGACTTCCGGGGCTACGACACCTACGGCGAGATCATCGTGCTCGGCATCGCGGGGCTCGTGATCTACGCGCTGATGCATGCCCTCCTCGGCGGCCCGGCGGCCCGGCGGCTGAAACGGGTGGTCTACGATTACGACCGCTCGCGCGACCGCCATCCCCTGATGATGGTGGTCGTCACCCGTGTGCTGATGCCCATCGCCGTCCTCGTCGGCGTCTACATCTTCCTTCGCGGCCATAACCAGCCGGGCGGCGGCTTCGTCGCCGGCCTCGTGATCGCCATCGCCCTTCTGATGCAGTATATGGCCTCGGGATTTGCCTGGACCCAGGAACGCAAACGCATCGAGTATCACACGCTGATCGGGCTTGGGGTCGTGATCGCTGGCCTCACGGGCGTCGGCGCCCTGATCGCGGGACAGCCGTTTCTCACCAGCGCCTTCACCTACATCCACCTGCCGCCGATCGAGGAGTTCGAACTGGCCACGGCGATGCTCTTCGACCTTGGTGTGTTCCTGACCGTGCTCGGCGCAGTGATGCTGATGCTCTACAGCCTGTCGCGGATCGCCCGGTTCGCCGGCGAGACGGTGAACGTCGAACCGATGGACTACGACCCCGGCGCCCATGCGGACGAAAAGGCGGAGGCCTGAGGTGGAGGTCATCGTCGCAAGCTCTGTTGGCGTGCTCACCGCGGGCGGGGTCTACCTTCTGCTCCGGCTGCGCACCTTTCCGGTGATCCTCGGCCTCGCCCTTCTGTCCTATGCGGTGAACGTGTTCCTCTTCGCCAGCGGACGGCTCGCCATCGACATGTCGCCGATCCTGTCAACCTACGGCGAGGCCTCCTATACCGATCCGCTGCCGCAGGCGCTGGTTCTGACGGCCATCGTGATTTCCTTCGGGATGACGGCGGTTCTCGTCATGATCGGTCTCGGGGCCTTCCTTGAAGCCGACGACGACCGGATCGATGTCGATCTCCTCGACAGCGAGGACGATGCCGGGGATGCCGCGCGATGATGCACTGGATCATCGTCCCCGTGGTTCTGCCGGCCCTTCTCGCACCGCTCATCGCCTTCGCGATGCGCCACGACATTACCCTTGCCCGGACGGCATCGACGGCTGGCACGGTTCTGCTTCTCGGGGTCGCCGTCGGCCTCGTCCTCGTCGCCGCCGACGGACAGACCCATGTCTACCGGTTGGGCGACTGGCCGGCGCCGTTCGGGATCGTTCTGGTGCTCGACCGGCTCTCGGCGCTCATGGTGGTCCTGACGGCGACGCTTGCCCTCCTGGTGCTGATCCATGCCATGGCGACCGGGTGGGATGCCCGGGGGCGGCATTTCCATGCCCTCTTCCAGTTTCAGCTTATGGGCATCTGCGGGGCCTTCCTCACCGGCGACGTGTTCAACCTCTTCGTCTTCTTCGAGGTCCTTCTGATCGCGTCATACGGGCTGATGATCCATTCGGGGGGGCGCGCACGGATTCAGGCCGGCCTGCAATATGTGGTGATGAACCTCGCCGGCTCGACGCTGTTTCTCTTCGCGCTCGGCACGCTCTATGCCGCGACGGGGACGCTCAACATCGCCGACCTCGCCACCCGCCTTGCGGAGATACCCCAAGGCGAGGCAGCGCTGGTGCGTGTCGCCGTGATCCTTCTGATGATCGTCTTTGCGGTGAAGGCGGCGCTCTTTCCGGTTCAGTTCTGGCTGCCCAATACTTACGCTAACGCGCCGGCGCCGGTGGCAGCCCTCTTCGCGATCATGACCAAGGTCGGGGCCTATGCGATCTTGCGGGTCCATACGATTGCCTTCGGTCCGGGCATCGCGGGAACCGAGGACATTGCCCCGACCTGGCTTCTGCCCGCCGCCATCGTCACTATCGCCGTCGGCGCCTTCGGCGTACTCGGCGCGCGACGTCTGATGCCGCTCATCGCGTTTTCGGTCGTGGGTTCGATGGGCACGTTGCTGGTCGCCGTCGCCGCCTTCTCGCCGGCCGCGACGACGGCGGCGCTGTACTACATGGTGCACTCGACCTTCGCCGCCGCCTGTCTGTTCCTGATCGCCGATCTTGTCGTCACCCGGCGCGCGGCAGATACCCTGCGGCCGGCCCCAGCGACCGCCCAGAACGGCCTCTTCGCCGCTCTCTTCTTCGCCGCCGCCATCGGCATGGCCGGGATGCCGCCGCTGAGCGGGTTCCTCGGCAAGCTCCTCGTTCTCGACGCGTTGCGGGAGCCCGGAACCATAGCCTGGGTCTGGTCGGCGATCCTCATCGGCTCGCTTCTGACCATCATCGGCTTCGCCCGTGCGGGCAGCACTCTGTTCTGGAAGTCCACGGCCATCGGGGGCGTTCGCGGAGAGGTCGCCACGGCCCCCCGGGCGACACCGATGGAGATCGCGCCGACAATGGCGGCCCTCGCCACACTGGGACTGCTCGCCGTCTTCGCCGGGCCGGTCGCCGCCTATCTCGACGGCACCGCCCAGCAACTCTTCGACCGCGCCGGTTACGTCTCGGCCGTGCTCGGCCCTTCAGAGGAGGGCTGAGACATGCTGATGCGCCTCGTCCCGCACCCGCTCCTGAGCCTAACCCTCGTCGTTGCATGGCTTGCCCTCGTCAACACCTTCACCCTCGGCAATCTCATCCTCGGCACTTTTTTCGGTCTGATCATACCGCTTCTCACGGCCGCCTACTGGCCGGACCGCCCGAAGATCAGGCGGCCGCTGAAGGCCGCCGAATACGGGCTCGTCGTGCTCTGGGACATCATCGTGGCGAACGTCCAGGTCGCGAGCATCATCCTCTTCAAGCCCGAACCCACGATCCGGTCCCATTGGGTCGTCGTGCCGCTGGAGCTCACCTCCGCCGAAGCCATCACCGTGCTTGCGGGGACAATCACGATGACCCCCGGAACGGTTTCGGCGATGCTGTCGTCCGACGGCGGCTGCATTCTCGTCCATTGTCTGCACACCGATAACCCCGACGATGTCCGCGATGCGATCAAATCGCGGTATGAACGCCGCCTCATGGAGATCTTCCCGTGATCGAATACGCCCTCATCTTTTGCGCACTTTGCTACGGCGCCGCCCTGCTTCTCGACCTCTGGCGCATCGCCGCCGGACCGGATGCGGCCGACCGCATCCTGGCTCTCGACACGATGGTCATCAACGTCATCGCGCTCCTGGTTCTCTACGGCATCTGGCGGGGGACGGCGGTCTACTTCGAAGCGGCAATGCTCATTGCCATGGTCGGGTTCGTCTCGACGGTTGCCTATTGCCGCTACCAATTGCGCGGCGACATCATCGAGTGAGGTAGCGCCATGCATCCTGCCGCCGAAATCGTGATCGCCATCGCTCTCGTCATCAGCGGGGTCTTCGGCTTTGTCGGCTCCTATGGGCTGATCAAACTGAAGGACACCGTGCAGCGGCTCCACGCCCCGACCAAGGCCACGACGCTCGGCGTCGGCGGCGTCCTGATCGCCTCGATGGTCTATTTCGTCGCCGACACGGAACAGATCTCCATCCACGAATTGCTGATCACGCTGTTTTTGTTCCTTACTGCGCCTATCACCGCGAACTTCATCGCCAAGACCTACATGGCGCGTAATCTCGAGGACGACGAGCTGCCGCGGAGTGTCGGCAAATTCGGGTGGTCGGTCTACGACGCCCCCCCCGATGGCGGGATGGAGCGCTGACGAGGCGGCCCGCTCAGCGCAGCTCGACGTCGGCCACGGCGGCCAAAACCGCCTCGGCGTTCGCGCCGTTGATCGGTTGGCACACCGCATGGGTGATCTGCGGATAGAAGCCGAGGAACTTGATGCGCTTGCCGTAAAAGCGCACCTTGCATCCGTTCTCCTCGGAGACGAAGGCGCCGGCCAGCTCGCCGGGGTAATGCGGCTGAAAGTACCGGATGTAGGACACCACATCGAGGTAGATGCTGTCGCGGATGCGGAACTCGACCGAGTCGAACTGCGCCTCGCAGGGGTAGCGCCGGCAGGCGTAGACCACCAGCTCGCCCGGACGGCCCTCGACGCTGTTGGGCTGGCTGAAAACCAGAACATCCGCATCCGCCAGGAGGTTGATCGCCAAGGCGTCGTAGGTGAACCGCGCGGCCATCGGAATCGCGTTCACGATGAGGTGGAAGCCGAAGAACACCGTGAAGAGCGCAAGGGCGAAGATCGTCGCCGCGCCGCGGGGTTTGCTGTACCTGCCGTCCGCGTCCTTGGCGAAGGCGTGGAAGAGGCGTTTGCAGAGCGACCAGTATTTTCGGACGGGCCAGCTGAAGAGCGCCCAGACGCGCCGGAGGTACCTCCGCCAGAGGATCGACCCCGTGCCGACCGCCCGGTCGATCGCAGCGAGCGGAGAGCTTTCCGCCGCGGTCTCCTTGGCCTTCCTGCGGCGCTGTTCGTCGCGCAGAAGCTCCTCGGCGCGGGAAAGGGGATCGTCGTCATTCATGGCCGGCGCTTTCGAAAAAGGCGCATCACGCCGCCTCCGCCAAGAGGTCGACAACCCCGCCCTGTTCGCCGGTATAGGTGATCGTCAGCCGGTCGACGGTATCGGGTTCCGACAGGAGCTTCCTCGCGATCCGGGGGTAGACCTCGGCGGCAAAGAAGCCGGGGATGCCCCGTGCCCCGTGTATCGGATTGTACCGGTCCCGGCACAGGGCGGAAACCGCTTCGGGTGCCATATGGATGGTCACTTCGCTGCCGCCATCGGCAATCCGGCGATTGACCTTCTGAAGCTCCCGGACCGCGATTTTCTCGATCAGCTTCAGCGGCAGGCGGTTGAAGCCGATGATGTTCTGGCGGCCGGCGAAGCGGTTCAGGAACTCCGGCCGGAAGCTCTCTTCCAACTCGTCCATCGTGGCCGCCATCGCTTCGTCGTAGCTCAGGCTGTCGTCGAGAAACTGGGACTGCCCGATATTGGTGGTCATCAGCACGATGCAATTGGCAAACGACACCGTGAGCCCGCGGTTGTCCGTCAATCGGCCGTCGTCGAGCACCTGAAGAAAGACGTTGAAGACGTCCGGATGGGCCTTTTCGACTTCGTCGAACAGGACGATGGAATGGGGGTTGCGGCGCACCGAGTTCGTCAGGATGCCGCCCGCCTCATACCCTTCGTAGCCCGGCGGGGCGCCGATGAGTTTCGCCATCGCGTGCTTTTCCATGTATTCGGACATGTCAAAGCGCAGCATCGCCTTTTCGCTGTCCTTAAGCGCCCAGGCGAGGGATTTGGCGATCTCGGTTTTGCCCACGCCTGAGGGGCCGCAGAACATGAACGAGCCCTGGGGCTTGTCGGGCTCTTTGAGGCCGGCATTGGCCATCATCACCGCCCCGACGAGCTTTTCCACGGCGTGATCCTGGCCGTAAACCCGCTCCTTCAGCGCGTCTTCGAGGCCGAGCAGCTTCAGCCGCGTGTCCTGATTGAGCTTGTCGGCGGGAATGCCGGAGATCGCCGAGAACTCCTCTGTGACCGCGGTGTCGGTCAGTTCGAGCCCCTGGTTGATCTGTTCCGTCAATGCCTCGAAGGCGGACCGGTTGTCGGCGATGGCACGCACGGCGGTACGGATCTCTTCGTTGATCCGCGCCTCTTCCTTCGTCCCGAACCCCGCCTGCCCGAGCTTGGCCGAAAAGCCCGTGCGCTCGACCGGCTCTTCGGCCGCACCGACTTGGCGGGCCTGCTCCTTTGCAAGTTCGTCTTCGAGCGCCAGGAGCAACTCCTCGCCGGCCTTTTGCGCCTGATGGAGCGACGACAAGCGCCTATGCTTCTCCGCCCAGTCCCGCTGCGCCGCTTGCAACTCCGCCTCGAGGGCGGCGCGCCTGGCGGAAGCCACGTCGCCGGCCTCCCCGGGCAGCTCCGAAAGGGCAGCCCGCAGACGTTCGATCTCGGCGGGTTCCGCATGGTAGCGCTGGCGGTATGCGGTCAGCGCACGGTCGAGCAGGTTGAGCGTGCGCTCGGGCTGGGCCCGGCTGAGGCTCATATCGCTCAGGTCGTATTTGCCGGTCAGTTCGATGGCCGCGTCGATGGCGGCTTCGGAGAGCGGAATGCGATGATGCCCATGGAGCGCCTTCGCCACCTGCAAGGCGATGTCGCGCAATGCCTCCGGCGTCGGCTCACGCACGTCGATCATCGTGAAGATCTCGCGCATGTTGGAATGGCACTTCAGCACCACTTCGAGGTCGTCGTCGCGCGCTTCGAGGATGCACTGGAAGCGCTGGTTGTGAACGTCGCGCATGATCGCGTTGATCAGGTGGGTCGACCCGTTGTTGCGGGCCGCATCGATGAAGTCCCGCGCGTCGTCGACGATCAGGACACTGTTTGCCGTGCGCAGGAGCGTGCGGCGCAGCCGCTCGAAGGCCGCCGAGATCACCGATTGGACGCCGGACGAAAACAGCCCGTCCGTGTCGAGCCAGAACAGCCGCTTCGAGATGATGTCGAACGGCATCGTCGGATCGTCCTTCGCGGCCTGAAGGCCAAGGCAGATCGATGAGCATCCGACCCCTCCGGGCCCCACCAGAAGCACGTTCGAGGCATGTTTGCGCATCAGCATGCCGCAGATCTTCTTCAGTTCGGCTTCCCGCCCGACGAGGCGAAATCCGGGCCTGGCCGCCAGAACGTCGGCGCCGCGAATGAGGTAGTCCCTGACCTGATCGGGCATCGGCCGGCCCTAGGACTTGCCAAGGCCGAAGGGGCTTTCGGGCGCTTCGGCCGCATCGCCCTCGCCGGTGCCGCGGTCGCGCGTAACGCCGCCCTTGCCGCCGGCGACATCCGCGGCGACATCGAGCGATTCCTTGACCGCCGCCTGGGTGTCGGCGGTCTGGCGCTCGATCTGATCGAGAAGCTCGCGGGTCTCGGTCAGACCTTCGCGGGTAATGCTCGTCGCCGCGCGGATCGTCTCGCCGTATTCCGAGAGATCCGACAGCGCCTTCGACAGGTCCTCGTTGAGCTCCTTGGTCCCGAGGGCGACACGGATCACCTCGCGCTGACTGAGATCGCTCGTGGTCCGGTTCATCCGTTCGAGCGAGATCTTCGCAGCTTCCGAAGACTCGCCCAGCGCCGCCGCCGAGACCGCCTGCAAGACGGTGCTCAACTGGTCCGCGACCCCCGCCACCCCCGAGGTGTGCAGCGCGCGGGTCTTGGCGACCTGCTGTTCGTTCGCCTCGCGCATCGAATGGATCCGGTGCCCGGACGCCGTCAGTTCGGCCAGCACCGACGTCGTATCCACGCTCGAACGCCCGAGCGACGAGATATGCCCGTTCAGATCGCGCTCGAGCCGTTCCTGATTAAGCCGTTCAAGGTCGCTGTCGGACTTTTCGATCGCCGCCTTGATCTCTTCGCGCCGGGTTTCGTTCGCCCCTTCGGCCCCTTTGATGGCATCGTTGAGGATCGCGTACATCCCCCGCATCGTGAAATTGGCTTCGTCGAGATTGTCGATCTGCCCGTTCATGCCGTTGAAATGGGACAGAACGCTCGACACCCGGGTCTCGGTCGTGTCGATAAAGGCTTGCGCGCTTTCGACGAGGGCGACCTGGCGCGCCTGATGGTCTTCGGAGGAGATGTCGAGAAGCTCGCGGAGCTTCTCCTTTTCTTCCGCGAACTCGGCGAACTCGCTGGCGGAGCTGCTCGCCTCGTCCAGAGCCCTGATCCGGTCGACGAGCGACTGCATCGCTCCGGTCTGCTCCTCGATCTTGCCCTCATTGACCGCGATCATCTCACGGGCGGATTTCTTGGTCCCGCCGAGACCGAAGAAGGACTTGTCCTCCTCGAGCCGCTTCGACTCCAGTCGGAGACCGTGGATGAGCTTTTCAAGCTCGCCGAGCTTACCCTTGAGCTCGGCCTTCTCGGCCTCGCGCTTCTGCTGCTCTTCGCGCTCGCGCAGCAATTCCGCGAAGACGTCGAACGTTACACCGTTCATGCGCAGCGTGTAGACGGCATCGACGATGTCCGTCAGCGGGCCGATCTGGTCTTCGAAAGTCAGAAGCGCGGTGTTGATGTCCTCAAACACGCTCTTCAGCTCGGCAAAGGCCTCGGTGTCGGTTAGCGCGATGATCTCCTGGGCCATCCGCTTCCGCTCGAACTGAAGGAACTCCTTGAAGCTGTTGAACGCCGCCAGGGTTTCCCGGGCCTGCTCACGGTCGTCGGCAAAGGTCAGCGCCTCGGTCACCGCCTTGAGTTTTTCCTCCGGCGAGCGCGCATCGTCCAGCATGACCTTGTAGAACGGGTTGCTCTTGATGTCGGCAAAGCGCGCGGCATCGGTCTGGGCCGCGGGCTGCGCGCTTTCGGCGACCGCTTCGGTTCGGCGGGACTGGGCGGCAATGAAATCCTGGGCCGATTTGATCTTGGCTGGCTTTGGCTTGGCGGCGTCTGACATTGGGTTCCATCTGTTTCTGGGCGGATCGGCCTGCGGTTTTGGATTTCTACATGCCAAAAAGGCGAAATCATGGTCGCCATGAGTGTCGGCGCTGCAATTGCTGACGTATAGAGGCCGCCGGGCGTTTCGTCAGGGTTGTGGCCATCACAGCATAGCCGCACCGGCTCGTCGTGACCGCGAAATCGGGGCCTCGGTATCGGATGGATCCGGCCGGTCGGGACATGTCTGCCGCCAAGAGGTGCGACCCGGACCCTGCACCTCGGCCGCAGCCAGCGCAAAGCGCGGTCGGCAAGACAGGAATTGGTGCGGGTAAGAGGATCGCCCTGGACCCCGTACCCCGCGCTCAAGTGGACCGAAGGCCAGTAGCGCAAGATAAGAGTGGTGCGGTCGAGAAGACTCGAACTTCCACGGGAGTTACCCCACAGCGACCTCAACGCTGCGCGTCTACCAATTCCGCCACGACCGCACGCAAGCCTTACGTAGACTGGCGCGCCGTATAGCCGGTGATTCTGTCGATGTGAAGGGGCTGAAGGACGGGGCGGCGAGGTTTTTCCCGCCGCCCTGTTGGCTCATTCGGTGATCGTGAAAGTGACCAGCGGCTGGTCCCCGGCCGCGGCCGGAACCACCGGCGGCGTCGCTGCCGACCCGCCGTTCATCGCCGCCCGGATCACCTCGATCCGCTCGGGCTGACCGGGGGCGAAGAGCGGCTTGGCGGAGGCCGCTTCGAGGCCGATCTCGTACCAAGGTCCGGCCCGTTCGGCGGATTTCGTCGTGCCGAAACCCTGGCTCAGGTGATGGCCGATGAGTTCGCCGTAGGCCCGTTCGCCGAGCGCCGTCAGGATCAGCCCGGTGCCGAGGGCGACGCCCATGTCATCTGTGCGGTAGCCGACGCCAAGGCAGATCCGGGCAGTTCCCGCGAGATCCGCCGGCTGGAGCCCGGTCCCCACGACGAAGCTCGCCACATCCTGAAGCACCGCGTCGCGATCTTTCAGCGGGAGAGCTGCGACCTGGGCCGACAGCGCCCCCCCGAAGGCGCCGCATTGCGCCTCGATCTCCCCGGCCGACACGCCCTGGACCTGGCCCGCGAGCTCCTGGCCGGTTTCGATCGCATAGGTCCGCGCAAGGCAGAATTGCTCGGACAGTGCAAAGTCGACATCCGTCACCGCCGTGGCCTTGGTGAACCCGCCATTGGAATTGGTCTGGAGCGACACCGTGTTGCAATGGCTTGCAAGGGACGGCGCCTGACCGGTGGCCATGAAGTTCGGCAGCGCTGTCGCCGCCGGTGCGGGACCGGTCGCGGCAACCTCCGCTGCCGGCGGCGGAACCGGCTGGGCCTGCTGGCCGCCTCCGAGGAGCGGCTGCTGGGTCGTGGCCGCCGCTGCCAATGCCGGCTGACCGCCGGGGGCGGGCGCCTGGTTGAGCGGCTGCTGGCCGATGGGGGCCGGTTGACCCGCCAGCGTCTGCTGGCTGCCGAGGGGGGCCGGCTGCACGCCGAGGGGCTGCTGCCCGACCAGCGACGGCGCCGGTGCGAGGCCCGGCTGACCCGCGAGCACCGGCTGGCCGCCGGTCATCGAGCCGCCCGCCATCTGGCTTTTGTAGGCCATCAGGAGTTGCTGGCCAAAGAGCCCGGTCTGCTGCTGGCCGCCATTGTCGGCCCAGTAATAGGCCGCCATCAGGTTCTCGAACTGGTAATCGGGGAAGTCCCGGCCGTTGATCGGATAGCCCATCGCGGCCTGGTAGCGCTCGATTGCGGCCCGCGTGCCGCGGCCAATCTGGCCGTCGACCGCGCCGGCATTGTAGCCGAAATAGTTGAGCGCGGTCTGGGTCTGACGGCCGCGTTCGGTGACGGGTATGCGCGATGCCGACGGGGCCGCCCGGCGGACCGTCGTGGTCTGCTGGCGACTTCTGTTGGCTTCCTGCACCGCGAGCGTGCCGAGCACGCCCACCGCCGCGCCGGCGATAAAGTCGCCCGCATCGGCTTCCGCCCTATCGGTCGGGGCCACCGCCACCGCGCCGACAACCGCGACCGTCGTCATGAGCCTTGCAATCATAACCTTCCTCCAATGCACAGAGAATCCCGCATCTAACTTAGTCTACCACGGCATGGCCGGCGCGGTAGGGCAAATCCCGGGCGTGACCTCGTTGGCCGCGCCCTGCCCGCCCGACCCGCCGCGCCGGCGGATTGCAGCTGACGCGGGCGGCGGGTAACGTCCAGCCGGTCCAACAGAAAGCACGCCGTTCCGTCATGGTCACCTGGCTTAACTCCGACGCACCCGTTCCCTATACGGCCGCCGAGGCGGAGATGGAGGCGCGCGTGGAGGCGATCCTGCGCGGCGCGGGCGACGAGACGGTCTGGCTCCTGGAACACCCGCCGCTCTATACCGCTGGCACGTCCGCACGCCCCGAGGACCTCCGCGACCCCGACCGGTTCCCGGTCTACCCCACCCGGCGCGGCGGCCAATATACATACCACGGCCCCGGCCAGCGGGTCGCCTACACGATGCTCGATGTGGCCGCCCGCGGCCGCGACGTCCGCCGCTTCGTCTGGTCGCTCGAAGACTGGGTGATCCGCACCCTCGACCGCTTCAACGTCAAAGGCGAGCGCCGGGAGGGCCGGGTCGGGGTCTGGGTCGTCCGGCCCGAGCTGCCGCCGGGGCCGGACGGCAGCCTCCATGAGGCCAAGATCGCCGCCATCGGCGTGCGTCTGCGCCGCTGGGTCTCGTTTCACGGCATCTCGATCAACGTCGAGCCCGATCTGTCGCATTTCGACGGTATCGTCCCCTGCGGCATCGCCGAGCACGGGGTCACATCGCTTGTGGACCTCGGGCTGCCGGTGACGATGGCGGATGTGGACACCGCACTGAAGGAGGCGTTCGCGGAGGTGTTCTAGTCGCCCTCAAGCGCTGCGCGAAGAGCGGCGAGCGCTGCGGTGTCGAACACACGACCGTTGGCGATGACCGCCCTTGGATCGCGCAGGGTGGCAAGGCCCTCCAACGGGTTGTCGCCGACAATCAGGATGTCGGCCCGCCGGCCCACGGCAATCCGGCCATCCTGATCGGAGAGCCCGAAAAATCGCGGCGGGGTCACGGTCGCCGTGACCAGGGCCTCCTGCGGTGTCAGGCCGATATCGACATAGCGGTCGAGCTCGTCGAGGAGCGAGAATCCGTGAAAGATAAACGGATTGGCATATGAGGCGTCGCTTGACGCGATCATCGGCACGCCAGCGGCATGGGCCTTCCGGAACACCGCGTGATCGAGCGCAAGCGAGCGGTCGGCCAGCACGCGCAACTCGTCGGTCATCCCCTCCAGCCGGAAATCGGGCCGGTTCCAGGCCGCGCGGACCTCGTCGGGCAGCAGCCGCATCCGCAGAGCGTCCTCGGCCGGACGCTCGCCGATGTAGAAATCGGCCACGACCAGCGTCGGAGAGACATGGAGCCTTGCCTCGGCCATCCGCGCCAGGACAGCCTCGCACAGGTCTTCGTCGAAGGTTTCGAGCATTATCGCGGTGTGCCCGGTCATCTCGGCGATCATCGCGGCAAGGGGCTCGTCGGCGGCCAGAGCGATGCGTACGCCCGCGACCATCTCCGCCTCCCGGGTCGAACAGGCCTTCGCCACCCGCCCGAAATGCTCGATGCCCGACTGGCCGGCCTCCATCGCCGTGTCGAGGGTCACGGTTTCGGGCACATGGCCGACCACCGGCAGACCGATGCGCCTGGCTTCCGCGACAAGGGCGCGGTAGGGGGCCGGGCGCAGCATCGAATAGGTCTTGATCGCGGGATAGCCGGCTGCGGCCACGTCTTCGACGACCGCCCGCGCCTCGGCTTCGGTGTCGGCCAGCCGCATCCCCGGCCAGGAGCCGGGCGACGCGTCGACCCAGGCCCCCGAAATCACGATGCGCGGACCGGTCCGCCTGCCGGCCTCGATCTCGGCGGCGATCCGGCGCTGGTCGGCGAGCGGCACGAGCGCGCCCATGTCGCGGATGCCGGTGACCCCGTTCAGAATGTAGCTCGGGAGGGCCGTGTCGGCCTCGGTGGGGCTCGAAAAGACATGGACATGCCCGTCCCAAAGCCCCGGGAGGGCATAGGCGCCGCGCCCGTCGAACACGCGCTCCCCGGCCCGGGGCTCCAGCGCCCCGGCCTCTGCGATCTCGGCAACAAGCCCGCCGTCGACCCGAAGATCGCGCGGCGCCGAGACAGTGCCGGCTTCGACATCGACGATCCGCACGCCGGCGATCAGGTCGGCCTTTGCGGAGGGGGCGGCCACGGCCAGCACGGCGGCGGTGACCACGGCCCGGAGGGGGGTGCGTCGCATGTGAGCCGATCTCCACGATTGGGAATGGGACATGGCTACCGGGCTCTGCGGGGCGCGGCCGTGACACATATCAAGGCCCCGACCGTCGCCTGCCGCCCGCCCCGGCCCCCGCGTCACTTTATCCCCCTGCGCGGCAGCATCGCGCATTGCCCCCACCGGGCGGCCCCTTTAGACACGGGTGAAACGTTGCGGGCACACCGCGCCAAGGGGAATCAGGAGGGTAGGCATGGCTGACGCAGCCGTCCACGGCCACGATCACGAGGACAAGCGGGGCTTCTTCACCCGCTGGTTCATGTCGACGAACCACAAAGACATCGGCATCCTCTATCTCTTCACCTCCGGCATCGTCGGCTTCATCGCGGTGGCCTTCACGATCTACATGCGCATGGAGCTCATGGAGCCCGGCGTGCAGTATATGTGCGCCGAGGGCGCGCGGATGATCGCCAATGGCGAATGCGCCGATCCGAACGGACATCTCTGGAACGTGCTGATCACCGGCCACGGCATCCTGATGATGTTCTTCGTGGTCATCCCCGCGCTCTTCGGCGGGTTTGGCAATTATTTCATGCCTTTGCATATCGGCGCGCCCGATATGGCCTTCCCGCGGCTCAACAACCTCTCGTATTGGCTCTATGTGGCGGGCACCTCGCTGGCAGTGGCCTCGCTCCTCTCACCGGGGGGCAACGGACAGCTTGGCTCGGGTGTCGGCTGGGTGCTCTACCCGCCCTTATCGACCAC
Source organism: Paracoccaceae bacterium (assembly GCA_030066905.1). Lineage (GTDB taxonomy): Bacteria > Pseudomonadota > Alphaproteobacteria > Rhodobacterales > Rhodobacteraceae > JASJAR01. The sequence goes on from JASJAR010000009.1 coordinate 56,675, forward strand.
CGAGGCCGGCTATTCGATGGATCTGGCGATCTTCGCCGTCCACCTCTCGGGCGCCTCGTCGATCCTCGGCGCGATCAACATGATCACGACCTTTCTGAACATGCGCGCGCCCGGCATGACGCTCTTCAAGGTGCCGCTCTTTGCCTGGTCGATCTTCGTCACCGCCTGGCTCATTCTTCTGGCCCTGCCGGTGCTCGCGGGTGCCATCACGATGCTCCTGACCGACCGCAACTTCGGGACGACCTTCTTCGACCCCGCCGGCGGCGGCGACCCGGTGCTCTACCAGCACATCCTGTGGTTCTTCGGGCACCCGGAAGTCTACATCATCATCCTGCCGGCCTTCGGGGTGATCTCCCATGTGATCGCCACCTTCTCCAGGAAGCCCGTCTTCGGCTACCTGCCCATGGTCTGGGCGATGATCGCCATCGGCGCCTTGGGCTTCGTCGTCTGGGCGCACCATATGTACACGGTTGGGATGTCGCTCCGGCAGCAGACCTATTTCATGCTGGCGACCATGGTCATCGCGGTGCCGACAGGGGTGAAGATCTTCTCGTGGATCGCGACGATGTGGGGCGGCTCCATCGAGTTCAAAACCCCGATGCTCTGGGCCTTCGGCTTCCTCTTCCTCTTCACCGTTGGCGGGGTGACGGGCATCGTCCTCTCCCAGGCCGGCGTCGACCGGGCCTATCACGACACCTACTACGTCGTCGCCCACTTCCACTACGTGATGAGCCTCGGCGCCGTCTTCGGCATCTTCGCCGCGATCTATTACTGGATCGGGAAGATGTCGGGGCGCCAATACCCCGAATTCTGGGGCAAGGTGCATTTCTGGATGATGTTCATCGGCTCGAACATCACCTTCTTCCCCCAGCACTTCCTCGGCCGCCAGGGGATGCCGCGGCGCTACATCGACTATCCGGAGGCCTATGCCTACTGGAACTACATCTCCTCGATCGGCGCCTTCATCGCCTTCGCCTCGTTCCTTCTATTCATCTGCATCGTGTTCTACACACTGACCCGGGGGGCTCGGGTCACCGAGCCCAACTACTGGAACCCCCATGCCGACACCCTGGAATGGACCCTTCCCAACCCGCCGCCGGAGCACACCTTCGAGACGCTGCCCAAGCGTGAGGATTGGGACACTGATCACGGTCATTACCCAACCGTTCAGGAATGGGCCGAAGGGAGCCATCCCGAAAGCGCGGCACCCGAAGCGCTCAAGCCTTAAGGGTCAGCGACTGAGCACCGGGAGGCCCCGATACCCTCGGGGCCTTTTTTCGTTCTGACCGGCCGACGCGCTTTCGGCGGTGTTGGACGTGTCGGTATCGCTTCGATGTGCTTGGAGCCATTTCAGGCTTGAGCGGACGTTGGGCCCGCGCCTTTGAGAACCCGTCCCGGGCTCGACCCGGGACCTCCATCGGCATCGCGCTTCACGGGGTTCGAGGCCCCGGGCCAAGCCCGGGACGCGTGCCCTTGCCAATTCGCCGTCCGACGTTTCCAAGCTCGCTCAAGGGCGGCAACGCGCGATCCGTTTCAGGCGACGCGCATCCCTCACGCGCCGTTCCCGGCGATGAACGCCGCGAAAGCCTCGGTGTAGTCGGGATGCCAGCGGCTGAGCGGCGGCCGGTTCTCGATGATATCGCCGATGGCCCAGGCCATGCGCTTTTCGTCGAGGTCCCGCGGCACGTCGTTGTCGGGGCACAGAATATAGAAATCCCGCCGATTGAGGCTCTCGATGAAGAACTCCGCGGTCTCGTCGGGCGTCCAGGCCGCGGCGGGTTTGGGGTCGCCCTCCTTCGCGCCTGTCAGCGGGGTAAAGACGTAACCCGGGATCAGAAGATGGGCGGTGAGGGCCGCGCCTTCTATGTTGCGCAACTCATGGGCCAGAGCCTCGGTAAACGCTTTCAGCCCGGCCTTGGAGACGTTGTAGGCCGGGTTTCCGGGCGGCGTGGTGATCCCCTGTTTCGAGCCGGTGTTGACGATGGCACCGGGCCGGCCCCGTTCGATCATCCGCGGCGCGAAGACCTGGGTGCCGTGGATCGGGCCCCAAAGGTTCACGCCGAGCGTCGCCGCCCAGGGGTCCTCCGACCCGATGCAGGAGGAGCCGATCTCCATGCCTGCATTGTTCATCAGGATGTCGGTGCCACCGAAGCGCCCGGCGACCGCGGCCTCCAGCGCCACCAGCGCCGCGCGGTCCGAGACATCCGTCACCGCAGTCAGGACCTCTGCCGCCCCCGCTTCGGCGAGGGCCGTCTCCGCGGCGGCGAGCCTGTCCTCGGCGCGGTCGGCAATGGCGACCCGCATGCCCATCCCGGCAAAGCGCTTCGCTGCCGCGAGACCGATGCCGGAGGCGCCTCCGGTGACCACGGCGACGGATTGGGCTGTCAGGGCGGGATGGGTCATTGGCGGGTCCTCCTTGCTGGGACGAGCCTATGCCAAGCGGATCAGGGATGCGACCGGCTTCGGTCGGCATAGGCCGGACCCCAACAGGCGACCTCGCCCGGCCCGCGCGGCAACGTCGCACCGGATTTCGCTTTCGCGCCCGTTCGCTATATTTCCTGCAACCGACCGGACAAACCGCCAAGATGCCCTACCGCTGGACCGAAACCCCGACCGAGACCACGCTCGACCTCTGGCCCCACCAGTCGATGACCCCGCGCGGGTTCACCTGGTTCATCGGCGCCACCGCCGCGCTCCTTGCGCTGCCGCTGATCGCGCTTCTGGGTTCCCCGGTGGTCTGGGTTCTCCTGGCGTTCTTCCTTGCCACCCTTGCCGCCCTCTGGTGGGCGCTCAGCGCCAATGTCGCAGCCCGGCACAGCCGGGAAGCCCTCACCGTTTCGCCGGACCGGATGCATCTTGCGCACCTGCCCGCGCGGGGCCCCGCCCTCGAATGGGAGGCGAATCCCCACTGGGTAACCGTGCATCTGCATCAGGACGGACCGGTGGAAAAATATCTCACCCTGCGCGGTAACGGGCGGGAGGTGGAACTGGGGTCCTTCCTAAGTCCCGAGGAACGCGAAGGACTTTTCGAGGACCTCACTCGCCTCCTGCGATAGCGCGGCAGAAACACAACAGGTAGGGGGCAGACTTATCCACAAGCGGCAGATATAGTTGCCGCGCTGCGGCAAATCCCCCAGAATTGGCCTGTTCGCGCTACCTGGGTGCGAATCGAGGCAGTTTACGAGTGACAGAGTTCGGTATCCTCTGCCATCAGGCGGCCGGTCCGGGTGGGCCGGTCGCCACTGGCCTCCTCACTTCGTCAGACGCGCCTTCACCTCGGGGCCGACCTGGCCGAAATCGAGTTGCCCGGTGTACTTGCCCTTGAGCTCGGCCATCACCCGTCCCATGTCGCGGATGCCCTCGGCTTTGGTCCTCGCGATGGCAGCGTCGATCGCAGCCGAGGTCTCGGCGGGGTCAAGCTGCTTCGGCAGGAAGGCTTCGAGCACCGAAATTTCCGCCTGTTCGGATTCGGCGAGTTCGAGCCGCCCGCCCTCTTCGTAGGCACGCACGCTTTCCTGCCGCTGTTTGACCATCTTGCCGAGGATCTGAAGGACATCGCCGTCGTCGATCCCCGTTTCGCTGTCGTCGCCGCCGCGCCGGGCGATCTCGCGATCCTTGATCGCGGCGTTGATCAGCCGCAGGGTCGATACCCGCACGCTGTCCTTGGCCTTGATCGCTTCTTTCAGGTTCTCGTTGATCTTGGTTTGCAAGTCCATTGTCGTCATCCCCTGGGACGCCACGAGCACCGGCATATAGGGGATCGGCCGCGGGCAGACAACCGCCCGCCGCGGCCAAGGCCCTGTATTCAAACAAAAACCCAATCATACCAGCGGCTTGACCCGGGATTGGCTGCAAACTAGGTTCGCCCAACCCTGCCCGGAGCGCCCCCATGCCAGACCAGAGACCGCCGACCGCCTGCCTCGCCCTCGCAGACGGGACGTTGTTCTTCGGTCAGGGCTTCGGGGCGACGGGGCATGTGACGGCCGAGCTCTGCTTCAACACCGCGATGACGGGCTACCAGGAGATCATGACCGACCCGTCCTATGCCGGTCAGATCGTAACGTTCACCTTTCCGCATATCGGCAATGTCGGGGCGAACACCGAGGACGAGGAGGCGACCGACCCCCATGCCGCGGGCATGGTCGTCCGCTGGGACCCGACGGACCCCTCGAACTGGCGGGCGGCGGACCATTTGTCGGACTGGCTGGCCCGCCGGGGCAAGCCCGGGATCGGCGGCCTCGACACCAGGCGGCTGACGCGGGCGATCCGCCAGCAGGGTGCGCCCCATGTGGCACTCTCCCACGATCCCGGCAGCGCGTTCGACATCGAAGCGCTCGTCGCCGCCGCGCGCGCCTTCCCGGGGCTCGAAGGCGCCGACCTCGCCCGGGAAGTCACCTGCGCCCAGTCCTATCGCTGGGACGAGACCCGCTGGGCCTGGCCCGACGGCTTCGGCAAGCGCACCGGCCCCGGCCACAAGGTCGTCGCGATCGACTATGGGGCGAAGCGCAACATCCTGCGCTGCCTGGCCTCGGCGGGCTGCGACGTGACGGTGCTGCCGGCAACGGCGACGGCGGAGGATGTCCTCGCCCAGACCCCCGCGGGGCTCTTTCTGTCGAACGGGCCGGGCGACCCGGCGGCAACCGGCACCTACGCCGTCCCGATGATCCGCGAGGTTCTCGAAAGGCGCGACATCCCGGTCTTCGGCATCTGTCTTGGCCACCAGATGCTGGCTCTCGCGCTCGGCGCAAAGACGATCAAGATGAACCACGGGCACCACGGCGCGAACCACCCGGTAAAAGACGTCGAGACCGGGAAGGTCGAGATCACCTCGATGAACCACGGCTTCACCGTGGACGCGCAGACGCTGCCGCAGGGCGTTGTGGAAACCCATGTTTCGCTCTTCGACGGGTCGAATTGCGGGATCCGGATGAAAGACCGGCCGGTCTTTTCGGTGCAGTACCACCCCGAAGCCAGCCCCGGTCCGCAGGACAGCTACTACCTGTTCGAGCGGTTCGCGGCGGCGATGGACGCGGTGCGGAGCCCGGCCTGACCTGCCGCACTTAACCCCGCCTTAACCACGAGGCCGCTACGCCCCCGGACAGACTGGACGGGAGCAAGGGCATGAGCGAGAGGTCGGGGCGGATGCCCGCTTGCCCGTCGCCGGTCCGGCAGCAGAGACCTTTCGCAGACAATCTGCCCCATCCGCCGCAGCGTCCGGCGGGGGTGCCCGAACCGACCTACGGGCGCTTGCCTTTCCCGGAAGGGGGCCCGGATGCGGGGCTTCTCGATGCGTTGGGGGCGGACCGGGCGATCCGCGACGGGGTTCTGCCCTGGCGCCGGGCGGGTGCTGTGACAATCGTCGGGGCGACCTCGCCGTCGCAGGCTGAACGCAAACGTGGCGCGCTCGAAGCGCTTTTCGGCCCGGTGGCCCTGGCAGAAACCTCTTTTGCCGACATCGAAAGCGCGGTCCTCGCAATCCGCCGCGGCTGCCTCGCCAGCCGCGCCGAAGAGCGGACGGACGAAGCCCTGAGTTGCCGCGGGATCGGGCAGGGTCGATTGCCTTATGTGCTGGCGGCGGCGGCGGCGTTCACCGCCCTTGCCCTTCTCCTCGCACCGGCGACGGTCGCGGGCGTGCTGGTCTTCTGGGCGGCAGGCTGGCTCCTGGCCTCCACGCTCCTGCGGCTGGCGGCCGCCTTCGCAGCGGAGCCCGACAGGCCGCCGCCCCCGGCCCTCCCCCCCGACGGCCTGCCGACGATCTCCTGCCTCGTCCCGGTCTTTCGCGAACGCGACATCGCGGGCCATCTCATCGACCGTCTGTCGCGGCTCGACTACCCGCCCGACAAGCTCGAAATCTGCCTCATCGTCGAAAAGCGCGACGTGATCACCCGCGCCGCGATCACGCGGGCGGACCTGCCCCGCTCCATGCGCCTCATCGTCGTGCCTCCCGGCAACCTCCAGACAAAGCCCCGGGCCCTGAACTATGCCCTCGATTTCACCTCAGGAGACATCGTCGGGATCTACGACGCCGAAGACGCCCCCGCATTTGACCAGCTCCGGGTCGTGGCCGAGCGCTTCGCGACGGCGGGTCGGGACGTTGCCTGCCTCCAGGGGCGGCTCGACTTCTACAACCCGCGGACCAATTGGCTCGCGCGGTGCTTTGCGATCGATTATGCGGTCTGGTTCCGGGTCATCCTGCCGGGGTTGTCGCGCCTCGGCCTGCCGGTACCGCTCGGCGGGACCACGCTCTTTTTTCGCCGCGACGTTCTCAACCGCCTGGGCGGGTGGGACGCTCACAATGTGACCGAGGATGCCGATCTCGGCCTGCGCCTGTCGCGCATGGGATGGCGGACCGAACTCATCCCGACGGTGACCGAGGAAGAAGCCAATTGCCGCCTCTGGCCCTGGATCCGCCAACGCTCCCGCTGGATCAAGGGGTATGCGATGACCTGGGCGGTCCATATGCAGCGGCCCCGGACGCTGCTTTCCGACCTCGGTCTTTGGGGTTTTGTCGGGTTTCAGATCGTGTTTCTGGGCTCGCTCTCGCAGTTCGTTCTGGCACCGTTTCTGTGGTCGTTCTGGCTCGTCTTGTTCGGCGCGCCGCATCCGGTGGCAAGCGCCCTGCCGCACGGCGTCATCGTGGCGCTGGCGACCCTGTTTCTGGCGGCCGAAGTCGGCAACGTCGCCCTCGGCGCATGGGCCTGTCGCGGACCGCGCCACCGCTGGCTGATCCCCTGGGTTCCGACGATGCATTTCTACTTCCCGCTCGCCGCCGTCGCCTCCTGGAAGGGCCTGGCCGAGATCGTGTCCCGCCCGTTTTTCTGGGACAAGACCGAGCACGGCGAACACGGCACCGACATGGTACCGGAGACCTAGCCTTCGCTTTCGGCCACCCGCTCGAGCCGGGTTTCGAAGGCCTTCGAGATATGCGCCTTCAGCGCGGCATAGGCGGCATCCCCGTCCCGGGCCTCGATGGCATCGACGATGGCGACGTGCTCGCCAAGCGCCCGCTCGCCGCGGCCCGTCGCCGAAAGCGATGTCGTGGCCATCAGCGCCATCGACCGGTAGACGAGGTCGAGCTGCTGGACGAGATAGCGGTTGTGGGAGGCCAGATGCACTTGCCGGTGAAACCGCCGGTTCGCCCGCGACAGGGCCGCCGGGTCGCCGAGAAGCCCCCGGTCGTCGGCGATCATCCGGCGCAGGACCCGCACCTCCTCCTCCGTGGCGTGCTGCGCGGCGAGGCGGGCGGCGAGCCCCTCGAGCTCGGAGCGCACCACATAGAGCTCGGCCATCTGGTTGTGGTCGAGCGAGGCGACGATCAGGCTCCGCCCGTCCCGGGCCAGAAGCGACTGCGTCTCCAGCCGCTGGAGCGCCTCGCGGATCGGGGTCCGCGACACTCCGAAGCGGTCTGCCAGTTCGGATTCCACCAGCCGGTCACCGGGCTTGTAGGTCCCGATGTCAATGGCGTGCAGGATAAGCTCATAGGCATCGCGATGCCCGGTCTTGCCGTCGTCCATCGTCAACTCCCCTCAACGCGCCGAAGTGTAATGACGCGGCCGCGCCACGCCAAGCTGTCCGTTGCGGACGGGTGCGCCAGCCTGTAGCCCCTGCCCCATGCCCCGCGACGCCTTCGCCGCCGAATTCAGACATGTCGAGCATTGGGTCTTCGACCTCGACAATACGCTCTACCCACCCTCGGCCCGGCTTTTCGACCAGATCGAGGCGCGGATGACCGATTGGGTCATGGAGGAACTCGACGTCGCGCGTGGCGAGGCGGACCGGCTGCGCCGCCACTACTGGCAGCTTTACGGCACGACGCTGGCGGGGCTCATAACCGAACACGGGGTCGATCCCGCCCCCTACCTGACTCATGTCCACGACATCTCGCTCGACCATCTTGACGCCGACGACGAATTGCGGACCGCCATCGCGGCGCTGCCGGGCCGCCGGATCGTCTATACCAACGGCTCGGCGGACTATGCCGGCCGGGTGCTGGCCGCGCGCGGGCTCGCCGGGCTCTTCGACGCGGTCTTCGGTGTCGAGGATGCAGGCTTTCACCCCAAGCCGGAGGCCCGGGCCTTTGCGGCGGTCTTTGCGAAGGCCGACCTCGACCCCGCCCGCGGCGCGATGTTCGAAGACGACCCGCGCAACCTCGCCGTGCCCCACGCCCTCGGCATGCGCACCGTCCATGTCGCACCCGGGCCGGCGCCTGCGGACCATATCCACCATCACACCGACGACCTTGCGGCGTTTCTGTCGCAGTTGGTCGATGGCTGATCCGGCCTAAGGTCTGGCCCATGGAACGCAGCGACGTTTTCATCTCCGGCGCCGGCATTGCCGGCCTGACCGCGGCGGCGGTGCTCGCCCGGCGCGGGCTGAGCGTGACCATCGCCGATCCCGCCCCGCCGGAGGGTTCGGCGTCCGACCCCGGCGCCGATCTGCGCTCGACCGCCTTTCTCCAACCGGCCCGGGCTTTGTTCGAGGAGGCCGGGCTCTGGGCGGCACTGGCGCCGGAAGCCACCGCCCTTCAGACCCTGCGGGTGATCGACACCGCCGGAGACCCGCCGCAGGCGCGCACCGTCAGGAGTTTCGAGGCCGCCGAAATCTCGGACGCGCCCTTCGGATGGAACCTGCCGAACTGGCTCACGCGCAAGGTGCTGACCGAGGCGCTGGCGGTGACCCCGGGGGTGGATCTCCGCCTCGGTACGGCCTTTGAAAGCATCCTGACCCGCGAGCGCGAGGCACGCATCCGGCTCACCGACGGCACCCGCCTCATCGCCCGGCTCGCCATCGCCGCCGACGGGCGCGCCTCGCCCCTGCGCGCCGGCCTCGGGATCGGCACCACGACGACGCGCTATGGCCAGAAGGCGCTTGCCTTCTCGGTCACCCACGAGGTGCCCCACGAGAACGTCTCGACCGAACTCTACCACCGGGGCGGCGCCTTCGTTCTCGTCCCGCTTCCCGACCACGACGGCAAGCCCGCCTCGGCGGTCGTCTGGATGCAGGACGGGCGCGACGCGCTCGAGACCGCTGCCCTCTCCGGAGGGGACTTCGACGCCCGCGCCACCGAACGCTCAACCGGCGTCCTTGGTCATCTCACCCGGATCGGCGGGCTCCGGATCTGGCCCGTCATCACGCAAACCGCCGATGAAATCGTCGCCGAGCGGGTGGCGATCCTCGCCGAGGCGGCCCATGTGATGCCGCCCATCGGCGCGCAGGGGCTCAACACCTCTCTCAACGACGTTGCGAGCCTCGTCGCCGCTATCGACGCCCGGCCGGGCGATCCCGGGGCACGGGAGGTGCTCGACCGCTTTGCCCGCGACCGCGAGCGCGACATCCGGGTCCGGGCGAGCGTGATCGATTTCTACAACCGGCTCTGCCGCTCAGGCGACGCGCCGGTCCAGGCGTTGCGGTCGGCCGGCCTGAAGCTCGTCCACGACATCGCGCCCCTGCGCCGGGCAGTGATGACCGCCGGGCTCGGCGGCTAGGCGGGGGCCTCATCGACCGAACCTGTTCGTCTGTATCGGGGCTGACCCGAATGCTCGTCTGTCCGACCAAACCTCAGAGCAAGCCCGTCCCGGGCCTGACCCGGGGCCCCGACGAGCCGAGCGCGCCATCGGCCTGAGGCCCCGGATCGGGCCCGGGGCGGGTTGCGCGTCGGGCTTGCCCGCGACAAAGCCCCAACCCTCGATCCATGCCTGGAACGGCCGTCCGGGGTTCAATCGAGCCGCGTCCCGCTCTAGGCGGGCGCCACCCGGTCCAGCGCCGCTTCCAGCCGCGCGACCGAGGCGTCGACATCCTTCAGCTTGTCGATCCCGAAAAGCCCGATCCGGAAGGACCGGTAGTCCTCCCCCTCGCCGACCATCAGCGGCACACCGGCGGCAATCTGCACGCCGGCCTCGGCGAAGGGCTTGCCCGTCTGAAGCGCCGGGTCGTCGGTGAAGGACACGACCACGCCGGGCGCCTTTACGCCCTCGGCCGCCACGGAGCGGAAGCCCCGGCCCTCGAAAAGCGCGCGCACCCGGTCCCCCTGCTCCCATTGCGCCGTCTTCAAACGGTCGAACCCATGGCCCTTCGCCTCCAGCATGGCGTCCCGGAACCCCCGCAGCGCATCGGTCGGCATCGTCGCGTGATAGGCGTGGCCGCCGGCCTCATAGGCCTCCATGATCGAGAGCCATTTGCCGAGATCCACCGCAAAGCTCGTCGAGCTTTGCGCCTTGGCGCGTTCGAGCCCGCGGTCCGACAACATGACGAGACCGGCCGACGGCGAGGCCGACCAGCCCTTCTGCGGCGCCGAGATCAACACGTCGACGCCGAGGGCGGCCATGTCGACCCAGACGCAGCCCGAGGCGATGCAATCGAGCACGAAGAGCCCGCCGACGTCATGCACCGCCCGCGCGACGCGGGAGATGTACTCATCCGTCAGGATGATCCCCGCCGACGTCTCCACATGGGGCGCGAAGACCACCTCGGGGCGCTCCTCCCGGATCGCCGCTTCGACCTCTTCGATCGCGGCCGGGGCGAAGGGTGCGTCGGGGGCGTTGCCCACCCGGCGCGCCATCATCACGCTTTCCCCGGCCGGGATGCCGCCTGCCTCGAAGATCTGCGTCCAGCGATAGGAGAACCATCCGTTCCGCAGAACCATCGCCCGGGCGTCGGTCGCAAATTGCCGGGCGACGGCCTCCATCGCGTAGGTTCCGCCGCCGGGGATCACCGCGACGGCGTCTGCGGCATAGACCTCGCGAAGCATGTCCGAGATGTCCCGCATGACCCCCTGAAAGGCGGCCGACATGTGGTTGAGCGACCGGTCGGTGAAGACGACCGAGAATTCGAGGAGGCCGTCGGGGTCGATTTCTGGGTGCAGGGCTGGCATCGGGTCCTCCGTCTTTGCGTCGAAGACCTACCCCTCCCCGCACCGCTTGGCAAAGCCCCCGTCGGGGTGATTGGCGCTCGCGGTGCCATACGGGGTGCCATACGCAAAGCCGACAGGTGGCAGACAGCGCGCAGACGCCCCGTTCGGGCCGGTGGCCCTCGCCGTGCCATACAAAAAGCCGACGGATAGCAGACGCCTTGCAGACAGCCTTTTTTTGGGCCAGAGAGCGCGGCGAACCGGAAACAGGGACCAAGGGGCGACGACATGCGCGTCTATTACGATCGCGACTGCGACATCAATCTCATCAAAGACAAGAAGGTCGCGATCCTCGGCTATGGCTCCCAGGGCCATGCCCATGCGCTGAACCTCAGGGACTCCGGCGCGAAGAACCTCGCCGTGGCACTCCGCGAGGGCTCGCCGTCGGCAAAAAAGGCCGAAGGTGAAGGACTTAGCGTCATGGGTATCGCCGAAGCCGCGGCCTGGTGCGATCTGATGATGTTCACCATGCCCGACGAACTTCAGGCGGAGACCTACAAAAAGCATGTCCACGACAACCTCCGCGAGGGCGCGGCCATCGCCTTCGCCCACGGGCTCAACGTCCATTTCGGGCTGATCGAGCCGAAGCCGGGGGTCGACGTCATCATGATGGCGCCGAAGGGCCCCGGTCACACCGTGCGGGGCGAATACGTCAAGGGCGGCGGCGTGCCCTGCCTCGTGGCGGTCGACCAGGACGCCTCCGGCCGGGCCCTCGAAATCGGCCTCTCCTATTGCTCGGCCATCGGCGGCGGGCGCTCGGGCATCATCGAGACGAACTTCAAGGAAGAGTGCGAGACCGACCTTTTTGGCGAACAGGCCGTCCTCTGCGGCGGGCTCGTCGAGCTCATCCGCTGCGGTTTCGAGACCTTGGTCGAGGCGGGCTACGCCCCCGAGATGGCCTATTTCGAGTGCCTCCACGAGGTGAAGCTCATCGTCGATCTGATCTACGAGGGCGGGATCGCGAACATGAACTACTCGATCTCGAACACAGCCGAGTACGGCGAGTACGTCTCGGGGCCCCGGGTGCTGCCCTACGAGCAGACCAAGAAGGTCATGAAGGAGATCCTCACCGACATCCAGACGGGCCGGTTCGTGCGCGACTTCATGGCCGAAAACGCCGTCGGCCAGCCGATGTTCAAATCCACCCGCCGGATCAACGACGCCCACCAGATCGAGGAGGTCGGCGAGAAGCTCCGCGGCATGATGCCCTGGATTTCGGCCGGTAAGCTCGTCGACCAGGCCAAGAACTGACGACCCCGGCGGCGGCCGGTCTCAGGCCGCCGCTTCCACCGCGGCGACGACCCCGTCCACCGTGGCCGCGAGAAGCCCCTCGTCCTCGCATTCGACCATCACCCGGATCAGCGGTTCGGTGCCCGATTTGCGGATCAGGAGCCGGCCCTGCCCGTTCAGCGCCCCCTCGGCCGCGCTGATCGCAGACCGTACCGTTGCGGCCGCGAGCGGGTCGGTACCGGCGGCGTAACGGACGTTCTTCAGCATCTGCGGGACCCGCTCGAAAGACGCTGCAAGCGCCGAGGCGGGGCGGTCCTGGCGCACCATTTCGCCGAGAAACTGGAGCCCGGCGATGAGGCCGTCCCCCGTCGTGGCGTAATCGGTCATCACGATATGGCCCGACTGCTCGCCGCCGAGGTTGAAGCCGCCGGCGCGCATTGCCTCGACGACATAGCGGTCGCCGACCCTGGTGCGATGGAGCGCAAGCCCTCTCCCGCCGAGATAGCGCTCGAGCCCGAGGTTCGACATCACGGTGGCCACGAGCGTGCTCGCATTCAGCCGGTCTTCCTCGGCCCAGCGGGCGGCAAAAAGCGCCATGATCTGATCGCCGTCCGCGACCGCGCCGGTCTCGTCGAGAATCATTACCCGGTCGGCATCGCCATCGAGGCAGATCCCCACATCGGCGCCATGGGCAACCACGGCCTCCGAGGCCGCGCGCACATCGGTCGACCCGCAACCGTCGTTGATGTTCGTACCGTTCGGGCTGACGCCCACCGGGATGACCTCTGCGCCAAGCTCCCACAGCGTCTCGGGCGCGGCGCGGTAGGCCGCCCCGTTGGCGCAATCGATCACCACCTTCAGCCCGTTGAGCCTGCCCCGCTGGGGAAAGGTCGTCTTGGCATATTCCACGTAGCGCCCATGGCCATCGTCGATCCGGCGCGCGCGGCCGATGTTCTGGGGCTGCACCGGTTCGAGGTCGCCGGCAACGAGCTCTTCGATCTCGGCCTCGGCGGCATCCGAGAGCTTGAACCCGTCGGGGCCGAAGAACTTGATGCCATTGTCCTCGAACGGATTATGGGAGGCCGAGATCATGATCCCGAGATCGGCGCGCATCGAATGGGTCAGAAGCCCGACCGCAGGCGTGGGCACCGGGCCGAGGAGCAGGACGTTCATGCCTGTCGACGTGAGTCCCGCCGTGAGCGCATTCTCCAGCATGTAACCCGACAGGCGCGTGTCCTTGCCGATAACCACCCGGTGGCGGTTCTGGCCGTCCCGGCGAAAGTAGCGGCCGGCCGCCGCGCCGAGTTTCAGCGCCATCTCGGCGGTCATCGGATAGCTGTTCGCGGTGCCGCGCACCCCGTCCGTTCCAAAAAGCCTGCGGGTCATCTCTGCTCTGCCCCGTCATTTGCGTCAGAACAGTGTAGCATGGCTGTCGCCCGTCGGAAAAGCGCGGTTACTCGATCCGAGACCGCGAGACGTAGACGGGATTGACGTAGAAATGGTGGTCGTCGATCGTCGCCGTCCGGTCGAACACCTTCGCCCAGTGCGGCCCGACCGCCTTGGTGTGGTAATAGGTCGCCCCGCCGGTGAGCGTCCGGGGCATCCCGTCGAGCATCATCCGGGCGACCTTGCCGACCCGCTCGTAGGCCCGGGGCTCGTGGATCGTCTCGGCCAGCCCGTCGCAATTGTAGGTGAACTGGCAGCGGTACCGCTCGCCCGTGCCCTGGTTGATCACACCGCAGACGGTGTCGGGATAGCGCCGGGCATCGACCCGGTTCAGGATCACCTCGGCCACCGCGAAGATGCCTTCGAGGCTCTCGCCCCGCGCTTCGAAATAGAGCGCTTCGGCCAGACAAGCCCATTCCGCTCCGCCGCGCGCGACCGGCTGGGCGTCGATCCACTGCCGGTCGAACCGACGTTCCTCGACGGCGCGGGGCGCGGGCGGTTCGACAAGCTTTTTCAGACGGTTGCCCGGCATCGTTGCGATGACGCGCCGTTCTGCGATCAGCATCTCGTTGAGGCTTTCCCCAAGCTCGGCGGTGGGGTCGTTGGACTGACTCATGACCATATCGGCGCTCACCGCACCTGCGCTCAAAGACAAGACAACGCTCGCCGCAAATGCGCGGCACAACAGGCCAAACATCGTGGAGCCCCCTTCGGATCACTACGCGTTACTTCAAACTTTAAACGCATCAGCCCGTAACCGAATCCCTAAGATGGGTAAAGCAATGGACGAGGATCGGGCGATAACCCTAATGGAATAGGCTACAATCCGCCTACTCGGCCGCCGATTGATGCTGCGCTTCTCTTCGACCGGCAAGCGCCAGATGGGCCGCCGCAAGCCGTGCGACGGGCACCCGGAAGGGCGAACAGGAGACGTAGTCGAAGCCGAACCGGCGGCAAAAGGCGATGGCCTCGGGGTCCCCGCCATGCTCGCCGCAGATCGACAGCGTGATGTCGCCGCGTGCCGATTTTCCGCGCTCGGCGGCGATCATCAGAAGTTCGCCCACCCCGTCGAGGTCGAGCCGGTGAAACGGGTCTTCGAGATAGACCCCCTCGCGGACATACGCGCCCATGAACCGCCCGGCATCGTCTCGCGACAGCCCATAGGTCATCTGGGTGAGATCGTTCGTGCCGAAGGAGAGAAAGGAAGCGTGCTGGGCGATCTCGTCGGCCCGCAGGCAGGCGCGCGGGGTCTCCACCATGACTCCGAGCCGGTAGTCGAAATCCTGACCGGTTTCGGTGCGCACCGCGGCGGCGACGGCATCGATCCGCGACTTCACCAGCTCCACCTCCCGCTTTGCGGAGACCAGCGGGATCATCACTTCGGGCACGACCTTGGCGCCCGCCTCGCCGGCGATCACGGCCGCCTCGAAGATCGCGCGCGCCTGAACGTCGTAGATTTCGGGGATGGTGATCCCGAGGCGTACACCGCGCATCCCGAGCATCGGATTGAACTCCGCCAGCGCCTCGACCCGCCGGGTGACCTTCGCCAGGGGCAGGTTCAGAACATCGGCCAGTTCGCGCAATCCCTCGCGGCCGTCGGGGAGGAACTCGTGTAGCGGCGGGTCGAAGAGGCGGATGCACACGGGCTGCCCCCGCATCACCTCGAACAGGGCGACGAAATCGGCCCGCTGCATCGGCAGGAGGCGTTCGAGCACCGCCGCCCGGTCCTCCGGCGTGCCGGCAAAGATCATCTCGCGCATCACCGTCAGCCGGTCTTCTTCGAAGAACATGTGCTCGGTACGGCAGAGGCCGATGCCTTCGGCGGCGAACTCGCGCGCGGTGCGGGCGTCCGCCGGCGTATCGGCATTGGCCCGCACGCCGATGTCGCGGGCGGCGTCCGCCCAGCCGAGCAGAGTACGGAAGGCGTCATCGAGGGCCGGTTCGAGCAGTGCTGCCGCACCGGCCAGCGCTTCGCCGCGACTGCCGTCGATGGTGATGACGTCGCCGTCGCGGTAGACCCGCCCGTCATCGCCCGTGATGGTGCGTTCGCGGGTGTTGAGCCGCAAACCCGAAGCGCCGACGACGCAAGGCAGCCCGATCCCCCGCGCGATGACCGCGGCGTGGCTCGTCATCCCGCCGCGTTCGGTCAGAACGCCCACCGAGGCATGCATCCCCCGGATGTCTTCGGGCTTGGTCTCGCGCTTGACGAGAATGCAGGGCTCCTCCCGTGCCGCCGCGGCCTGCGCGGCCGTGGCGGAAAACACGATCCTCCCCGTCGCCGCGCCCGGGCTCGCGGCGATGCCGCGCGAGAACACATCGCGCGGGGCGGCTTCGTCGACCTGCCGGTGCAAAAGGTCGATCAGCGCGTGCGGCGGGACCCTGAGCACCGCCTCGTCCTTGGAAATGATGCGGTCGTCGGCCAGTGCCACGGCCACCCGGACATTGGCCCGCGCACTTCTTGGCACGCGCACGGCATCGAGCACGGCAAGCCGCCCCGCTTCGATGGTGAACTCGATCTGCATCTCTTCGCGCAAGCGCTTGCGGCACAGCTCCCCGAAGCCGATGAGGTCGGCGAAAAGCTCCGGACAGAGCTCTTCGAGCGACCGCCCCCTGGGGTCCTTGGTGAGGTAGATCGCCCCCTCGCTCTCGCTCAGCGCGTCGCGGCCCTGGCTCTGGGAGAGGTAGCGACCGGTGACCTGCGGCAGGCCGGTCCTGTCGTCGATGAACTGAATCACCCCTGCGCCGCTTTCGGCCGGGCCCACGCCCAGAGCCATCTGCTGCACGACGAGCCCGAGCCCGGCATCGGCCGGCGCCCCCTTGGCCTGCCGCAGGAGCCGGGCGGAGGTGCCGTCCCAGGCCCGCGCCATGGACCGCAGGACATCGATGAGCTGGCGCGCGGGATCCTGGGGAAAGGGCTCGTCCATCTCCTCTTCATAGGCCGCGAGCGCGTCGGCCACCGAGGCACCGCTGCCGGGCACGAACGCGCTGGCGTCGAGATGGGCGATCTGCACCGCATAGGCCTGAATGAAGCGCAGATAGAGCGCCTCCGCCGTCTCCGCGCCATGGGTACGGCTCAGCGCGGCATGCCGCGCATCGTTCATCCCGATATTGAGGATCGCGCCGGGCCCGCCCCAGTCGGCAACCTCCGAGGAAGGCCGCACCGATACCAGCGGCGAGAGGCCGAAGAGAGCCAGAAGGTCTTCGGTCGCGAACCTGTGCCCTGTCGCGATGTGCCGGACGCCGTCGAAGGAGATCGATACCGTTTTGGGGACCGGCAGCCCAAGGCGGATCAGCCGTTGCAGGCACTTGGCGCGCCCGCCATGCGTCGAGGCCGCCATCGCCGTGGTGGGCGTGACCTCGGCAAAGTCAGGTGTTTCAACTCGTTTCTGCACCGCGGCATGTCCTTCCGAGGCGAGCATACGCTGTCACGAAAACATGACAAGCGCGGCGGCAGACCCCGTGCAACTCTGTCGCAGAGTGTGGAAATGCTACCCTTCGAGGCGGGTGAGGTCGGCGACCTGTCCGCAGATGGTGCGGATATCGTGCAGGAGGTTCAGCCGGTTCCGGCGCAGCGGCCCGTTGTCGACATTGACCTGAACGGCCTCGAAAAACGCATCGATCGGTGCGCGCAAGGCGGCCATCGCGGCCATGGCGGCGGCAAAGTCCTCGGCTTCCATCGCCGGCCCGAGCGCCGCTCGCGCAGCGTCGAGCGCGGCAAAGAGCGCCTTCTCCTCGCCGGTCTCGGCGAATTTCGGGTCGGCGCCGTAGGAATACTCCACCCCGTCGGCCGCCTCAGCCTGGGTGAGGATGTTGTTGGCGCGTTTGAAGCCCTGAACGAGGTTCACCCCGTCCTCCGAGCCGAGGAATGCGTCGAGCGCGCGGGCGCGGTTCTCGACCAGCACAAGATCGTCCGATCCCGGCATCGCCAGAACCGCGTCGATCACGTCGTGGCGAATACCCTCTTCGCGGAAATGGACCTTGAGGCGGTCATGGAGAAACGCCAGGAGCGCATCGGATTTGTCGGGCACCTCGTCCGCGAGGGTCTCCATCCCTTTCGAAACCGCGCTGTCGCGCTTTTGAAGGATCGTCCGGAAGGCGCCGCCGAACACACCGTGATCGGCGATCTCGTCGATGAGTTCCTCAACCTCCCCGGCCTCCAACGGATCGACTAGCCGGGCCTTATGCCGCACAAGCCCGATATCGATGTAGCGGTCGAGGTCGAGCCGCAGGGCGTTCTCGAGAACGAGCCTGATGACACCGAGAGCCGCGCGTCTCAGCGCAAACGGGTCCTTCGAGCCCGTGGGGCGCTCGTCGATGGCCCAGAAGCCGGTCAGCGTGTCGATCTTGTCGGCCAGCGCCACCGCGACCGACAGGGCCGCGCGCGGGGCCCGGTCGGACGGCCCGAGCGGGTGGTAGTGCTCCCGGGCCACCGCCGCCACCTCCGCCGGATGGCCGGCGGCTTCGGCATAATAGGCCCCCATCACGCCCTGAAGCTCGGGGAATTCATAGACCATCTCCGAAGCGAGATCGGCCTTGGCGATGCGCGCGGCCGCCTCGGCCCATTGCGGGTCTGCCCCGACCGCCGGGGCGATCTGCCGGGCGAGCGCCGCGATACGGCGCACCCGGTCGCCCTGACTGCCGAGCCGGCCATGGAAGGTGACGGTGTCTAGCGTCGCCTGCCAGGCGCCCATCCCGTCCTTCGCGACGCGCAGGTCGTTTTCCCAGAAGAACTTCGCATCCGCCAGCCGGGCGGCGAGCACCTTGCGATTGCCCGAAAGGATCGTCGCCCCGTCGTCGGGTGCCTCGATGTTGGCGACGGTCGCGAAATGGGTGATCCGCCCGTCCTTGGCTTTCAGCGCGAAGAACTTCTGGTGCTCCTTCATCGATGTCCGGAGCACTTCGGGCGGCAAACCGAGAAACGCCGCATCGATCTCGCCGAGAAGCACGACCGGCCATTCGACGAGCCCCGCCACCTCCTCCAGAAGCCCCGGATCCTCCACCGGCGTCAGCCCGCGCGCGAAGGCCTGGGTCGAGACATCGCCCCAGATCGCAGCGGCGCGCTCGGCGGCCCGCAGCATCACATGGGCCCGCTTGAGCTTCGCCTCGTAATCCTCGAACCCGGTCACGGCAAAGCGTGCCGGCGCCATGAAGCGATGCCCGACCGTGGTGTCGCCCGACGCGATCCCTTCGATCTCCAGAGGCACAACGGCGCCCCCCGCCTCGTCGCTGAGAAGACACAGAACGCTCTCGAGCGGCCGTACCCAGCGCAGGGTGCCGCTCCCCCAGCGCATGGATTTCGGCCAGGGGAAGGTCCGCAACGTCGCCTCGAGCACCTCGGCGACGATTTCGGCCGCCGGCCGGCCCGGCGTCTCGAGCGTGGCGAACCAGACCGCGCCTTTCGGCGTTTCCCGCGCCTCGAGGTCCTCCTTGGCGAGCCCCGTCGAGCGCAAGAACCCGTCCAGTGCCTTGTCTGGCGCATCGACACGGGGGCCCTTGCGCTCCTCGCGCCGCATCGGGCTTTCGGCCAGCAGACCCTCGATGGAAAGGCAGAGCCGCCGCGGTGTGACCTCGGCGCCGGCCGCGGCGTAGGTGAGCCCGGCCTCCACCAGCCCGTCGGTCACGAGGCGTTTGAGGTCGGCCGCGGCCTTTGTCTGCATCCGGGCGGGGATTTCCTCGGAGAGAAGTTCGACCAGAAGATCGGGCATCATTCGCTCCTCTCTGGCGGCGGGGGGCAGCCCTCGGGGGCCGCACGCCCGTCGAACACCGCTTCGCCGCACCGATTGATCTGGTGCCAGGACCGGGCGCGCCCGTCGCGGAACACCGCGACCACGCGGTCGATGCCGTAAACCACGTTCGCTTCGCCGAGAAAGGCGAGCGCCGCCCCGCTTTCGAGCGCCGCCCCGACCTCGTCGGCATCGTAGCAGTCGAACCAGCCAGGCGCTTCGAGAGGTACGGGAGCCTCATAAAGAACGTAGGTTTCGGTCAGCGCCGGCAGCGACATCGCAACGTCGAAACAGGCGCGGTAGCGCAGGGGGGAGCTTCCCGCGTCGATCGCCTCGAAACCATCATGGGCGACGGGCTCCGCCATTTCGGAGACCAGCGCGGTCAACTGCACCCCTCCCGGCTCCGCCTCGACCTCTTCGTAGAACGCATAGACCTGCGTCCAATAGAGCCCCGCGCCGGCGAGAAGCGCGGAGACGAGGAGAACGAGCCCGACGATCTTGCCGTTCATCGGCCAACCTCTTCGTAGAGCTCGCGCATCTGCGCCAAATGCGACCGGTAGAGCGTCCGCAACCCAGCGGTTGCGTCTTCCGGCAGCAGGTCCGCAGGCGGACCCATGGCGACCGGATGGCGCGCGAATATCGCCTCGACTTCCGCCGTCCAGCGGCCTTTTTCCATGTCTCTTGGCAATAGGCCCACTTCTTCGAGGGCCCCGGCGGCCGGCGAACGCGTCCGCTCCGGCACGGATACCTCGGGCAGCTGCTGAATTCGCGTCCCGGTCAGCGCCTCCAGCATCGGGCGCGGATTGTCGCGGTAGCGCTCCTGTTGCCAAAAGGACAGCGTGGAGCCGGGAAGGGCGTCCATTATCCGCTGCATGAGCTCTGGCCAGCCGCCGTGCCCCGCAAGCATCGCCTTGCGGGCTCGTTCGAACTGTAGTCCGGCCTCGGGGCGGTTGCGGAGCACCTGATAGTAGACCGACGGTAGAAGTTTATCGTAGCTGCGGACCGAGATGAAAAGGCGCAGCCGCGAAGTCTTTGCTAGCCGTTCGAGCAGGCCAAAGCCGGCCAGCCGGACGTAGAAGGGGTTCTCGAAGAGCCCGTAGGACCGGCCCAGAAGATTCTCCTCCGAGACGACGGCCACCCGTGCGCCTCGTACGGATCGTTCGAGCCGTGCTCGTCCGTCAACTCGAAGCACGGCAGGCATCCACGCTGCCGACCCGGCCGCCTTCGCCGCCATTCGCGATACGGGCCGAGTTACCGAGGTGGGCACAAGCACCCGTTCCGGACCGTCAAGGCTCGGCGCAAGAGCGGCAAGGACGGTTTGGACATGGGTCGTGGCCGTCTTGTGAGCGCCGAGATGGATGCGCCATTCAGCCGGAGCGGCCATCACCCCCGCCCCGCTTCGGTTTCGAGATAGGCGTCTGCGCAGGCTTTCGCGAGCGTGCGCACCCGGCCGATATAGGCCTGGCGCTCGGTCGGCGAGATCACCCCCCGCGCGTCGAGGAGGTTGAAAAGATGGCTCGCCTTGATGCACTGGTCGTAGGCCGGGTGGGCCATCACGATATGCCGCCCCGTCTTGGGGTCGGTCTGGGGGTGGGACAGGATCGTTTCCACCGCGCGCTCGGCATCCTCGAAATGCCGCAGCACCACCTCGGTGTCGGCGATATCGAAGTTCCAGCGGGAATACTCTTCCTCGGTCTGGCGGAAGACATCGCCATAGCTGAGTGCGATGCCCGATTGGGGGTCGTTGAACGGCATCTCCATGACATGGTCGACGCCGAGCACGTACATCGCCAGGCGTTCGAGCCCGTAGGTCAACTCGCCGGTGACGGGCCGGCAATCGTGCCCGCCGACCTGCTGGAAATAGGTGAACTGGCTCACCTCCATCCCGTCGCACCAGACTTCCCAGCCGAGCCCCCAGGCCCCGAGCGTCGGGCTTTCCCAGTCGTCCTCGACGAAGCGGATGTCGTGGAGACCCATTTCGATCCCGATGGCTTCCAGCGAGCCGAGGTAGAGCGCCTGGAAATCCGGCGGCGAGGGTTTGATGACGACCTGGAACTGGTAATAGTGCTGCAGCCGGTTGGGGTTGTCGCCGTAGCGCCCGTCGGTCGGCCGCCGCGACGGCTGCACATAGGCCGCCGCCCAGGGCTTCGGCCCGAGCGAGCGCAGCGTCGTCGCCGGGTGGAACGTGCCGGCACCGACCTCCATGTCGTAAGGTTGCATGATGGCGCAGCCCCGCGACGCCCAGTAGGTCTGGAGCCGGAGGAGAATCTCCTGAAAGGAGGTGGGTTTGCTGACCGCGCTTGCCATGGTGCCTCGCCGAAATCGCCCATTCCATAGGGAACGGGTCACACAGGGTCAATCAGATGGACACCCTCCCGCGCGCGCCCTTGACGGCAGGGGTCTTCTTCGGTTGCTAGGCGGGGCATCGAGCCCAAGGGGACGTCAGGTGGTTTTGAATACGACAAGAGTGCTGATCGTTCTGATGGCGGTCCTCGTCGCCGGGGCCGCAGCCGCCCAGGAGACATGGATTCAGGTCGAGGCACGGCCGAGCCGGGCCGAGGCGGAGGCGCGGGCCGCAGAGTGGGACGCGCGTCTCGACGACGTTGCGAGCTTTTCGACGGGGGGCCGCTGGTACGCCATCGTGATCGGGCCTTTCACCGAAACCGATGCACGGCGGCGGCTTCTCGACCTCCGGGCCCGGCGGCTGATCCCGGCCGACAGCTTCGTCGTCGATGGCCGGGGCTTCGGCGCTCAGGTCTATGCCGGGGTGCCGGGACCGCTTGAGCCCGGACCGGACATCGCCGCACCGGGCCCGGAGCCCGAACCGCTGATCCCGGCCGAGGAAACCCCGGCCCAGGCGCGCGCCGCCGAACGCCAGCTCAGCGGCGAAGACCGCCGCGAACTGCAACGCGCCCTGGCCTATGACGGGTTCTACCGGTCGACCATTGACGGCGCGTTCGGGCCCGGCACCCGGCGGGCCATCGAGAGCTGGCAATCGGCAAACCGGTTCGAGGCGACAGGGTTTCTCACCTCGCGGCAGCGCACGGCCCTCCTCGGCGGTTACCGCGAGGCGCTGGCAAGCCTCGGGCTCGCAACGGTCGCCGACACCCGCGCCGGGGTCGAGATCGACCTGCCGCTCGGCCTCCTCGGCCCGCCGGTCTACGACCCGCCCTTCGCCCGCTACGAAGCCACCGACGGATCGGGGGCAATGGTGCTCCTCATCAGCCAGGCCGGCGACCAGACCGCGCTGGCGGGGCTTTACGACATCTTGCAGACCCTCGAGATCGTCCCGCTTGAGGGGCGCCGGGAGCGCCGGCGCAACTCTTTCGTGCTGACCGGCGCAGACGACGAGATCGCCTCCCACAGCTTCGCGGTGGTCGATGGCGGCGCCGTCAAGGGGTTCACGCTCGTCTGGCCCGCCGACGATCTCAAGCGCCGCGATCTAGTGCTCTCTGCCCTCGAAGGGAGCTTCCAGCCGATCCCCGGCGTTCTGCCCGACGTCGTCGACGCAAACGCCCAGAGCATCGACCTTGTCGCCGGGCTCGAAATCCGCCGGCCGGAAAAATCGCGGTCGGGGTTCTATGTCTCCGACGCCGGTGCGGTTGTGACGACGAGCGAGGTCGTCGGCGCCTGCGAGCGGATCACCTTCGGCGACGAGACCGACGCCGACATCGCCGCGGAAGACCCTGCCGCCGGCCTCGCGCTTCTGACGCCACGGTTGCGGCTTTCTCCACTGGCGGTCGCGCGGCTTTCGCCGTCGGCGCCGAGGCTGCAATCGGAGGTGGCGGTGGCCGGCTACTCCTTCGGCGGTGCGCTCAGCGCGCCGACGCTGACCTATGGCAGCCTCGCCGATGTCCGCGGGCTCGACGGCGATACCGGAGCGGACCGTCTCGCTCTCGTCGCCGAACCCGGCGACGCCGGCGGCCCGGTCTTCGACAGCGCCGGCGCGGTGGTCGGCATGCTGCAACCGAGACAGGACGGAAACGGACGGGTCCTGCCGAGCGACGTGAACTTTGCCACCGATGCGGCGGTGATCGCCGAGTTCCTCTCGAATGCCGGGATCGCGGCCGCCGCCGCCGATGCGGGCCAGGCGATGGCCCCCGAGGATCTCACGCTTCTCGCCGCCGACATGACCGTGCTCGTGAATTGCTGGAACTGATGGCGGCTATCCGTCCGCTCCGGAACGGCGCCACCGCTCAGGCCTGCCAGAACCGCAGGGTCACGATGGCATAGACCGCCATCAGTTCGAGCCGCCCGATCAGCATCGCCGCCGACAGGATCCACTTCGCGGTGTCCGACAGCGGCGCATAGGTGCCGGCCGGGCCGATCACCGGTCCGAGCCCCGGACCGATATTGGCAAGAGCCGCCGCCGCCCCCGTCACCGAGGTCACGAAATCGAGACCCGTCGCACCGAGGAGGACGGCGATCACCCCGAGCGTCACGATGAAAAGCACGAAGAACGCCATCACCGAGGAGAGCACGTCCTCGCTCACCGGCCGGCCGTCATAGCGCGGGGTGAAAACCCCGTGG
Source organism: Paracoccaceae bacterium (assembly GCA_030066905.1). Taxonomy (GTDB): domain Bacteria; phylum Pseudomonadota; class Alphaproteobacteria; order Rhodobacterales; family Rhodobacteraceae; genus JASJAR01. Next base: position 80,510 of record JASJAR010000009.1, read on the forward strand.
GGGCTGTGGATCGCCTTCACCTGGGTTCGGATCGAGGCAATCAGAAGCTGGTAGCGGAAGATCTTGATCGAGCAACTCGTCGAGCCCGCGCAGCCGCCGATCAGCCCCAGAAAGAAAAAGGCGGCCACGGGGAAGGCGCCCCAGACCATGTAATCGGCACTGACATAGCCCGTCCCGGTCACGATGGAGGTGACGTTGAAGAGCGCCTTTCGAAACGCCGTCTCGGGTTGAAAGCCCGTCTGGGTCCAGAGCCAAAGCGTCATGACGCAGACCGACACCGCCAGCACCCAGAAGAACCCCCGCACCTGCCGGTCGATGAACACTGCCCCCGGCGCCCCGCCGAGCATCTGGACGTAGCGGACGAAAGGCATCGCCGCGAGCATCATGAAGAGAACGGCGGTGTACTCCACGCCGGGCCCGAACGCGCCGAAGGAGAGGTCGTAATTTGCGAAGCCGCCGGTGGCGATGGTCGTCATCGCATGGGTGATCGCGTCGAACGCATCCATCCCGAAAAACCCGTAGGCCAGAGCGCAGACCGCCGTCAGGCCGATATAGATCACGGAAATCCGCGTCGCGATGGCCTGAGCGCGCGGGAGGATCTTGCCGAACGTGTCGAAACCTTCGGAGCGGAAGATCTGCATGCCGCCGATCCGAAGTTCGGGCAGAAACACCATGGCGACGACGATGATCCCGATGCCGCCGAACCATTGCAGCATCGCCCGCCAGGCCAGCACCCCCGGCGGCTGGTAGATGAGGTTCGACATCACCGTCGCCCCGGTGGTCGTCAGCCCGGACATCGCCTCGAAGAAGGCATCCACGTATCGCAGGCCCGGCTGGCCGATGAAGAACGGTAAGGCACCGAAGAGAGGGAGCGCGAGCCAGACACCGGTGGTGATGAGGAAGGTCTGTTGCAGCGTCAGGCGCTCGCCGACGCCGTTTGCCGTCGACAGGGTGAGCGAGAGGCCCACCAGCACCGTAATCGCCGAGGCTTCGAGAAAGGCCCCGGCATTTCCGCTGCGGTAGAACAGATCGAGACCGACGGGCACGACCATAGCGACCCCGAGCACGGTCACGAGAAGCCCGATGACATAGCCGACAGGTCTGAGGTCGATCATGGGGGCGATGCTTGGGGCGTGGGCGCGGAGCGGTCAACCGCGAAACGGCTCAGCGGCCGCCCGGGCCCTTGCCGTCGAGAATATGGCCCAACACCTCGTCCACCCGCCGCCGGCGGGTCTCGGGGGTCTTTGCCGACGCGACGCGGTGGGCGATCCCGCGCTGGCGTCCTGCGGTCAGCGCGGCCCAGAGATCGCGGACATCGTCATGCTCCGACAGCGCCTCTTCAAGTTCGGCAGGCAGATCGACCCGGTCCTGATCATCCACGCCGAACCGAAGGGTGATCCGGTCGCCGAGCCCGAGCTTTGCTGCCTCTCGGATCGCTTTGGGCACCATGAGGTAATGCCGGCCGCCCGACGGCGTCAGCGCCCCCGAGAAGAACCGCCCGCCGATTTCTCCCGCGATGCGCAACCTCGGATGCGCGTCCAGCGGAAGCGCCGCCGCCAGCGCCGCGTCGAGCCAAACGACCTCGTAGTGGTATTTGCCGAAATCGAGGGCCTCGATTTCGGCCGTGATCTCATAGGGGTAGAACTCCACGCCCTACCCTGTGTGAAACAGCGTCTGGAAAAAGCGCGGATCAAGGCTGTCACCCGCGAATGTCGGCCCTTCGGTCAGCACGCTGACCGCATCGTGCGAATGCAGGCTCTCCTGATGACTGGCGGCCACGCGGAAATCCCCGACCCGCGCGTCGGCCTGCAACTCGGCGGCAAAAAGACGGGCGGCGTCCTCCACGAAAATCGGATTCGCGGCGTTGAGTTCGGCAAAGGCCTGCTCGTCCTCCCGCTTGACCATCACCTGCGTCTCGGTCGGTACCGCCCGGCGCGCGGCCTCGACGAGGTCCTCGATCCAGAGCGTATCGCCGTCGCCGGTAAGCTCCACCGAGATCCGCGCCACGGACCGTTGGGAATGCGGCGTGGCGAGTTGCCCGCGCGTCTGGCGGGCATGTTCGGAGAGTTCGAGCGAACAGGGGCAGGTCGAGGAATAGACGTAATCGAGATGCAGCATCCGCCGCCGCACCCCATCCCGGTCGATCAGCTCGAGCGCGACATCGTAATATTGCCATCCGGTCAGCCCCGAGCGCAGGCTGGCGACCTCCATCGGGTAGGAGAACCGCAGGGCGATGCGCGCATCGAAGCTTTCGAGGTCGCGCTTGTAGTCGTCGAGCGCGGCCTCGATGACGCCGAGGGAAAAGGTCGTGCCGGCATGTTTGTAGAAGCTCCGCATGATCCGCGACATGTTGATGCCTTTCTTCTCCGCCTCGAGGCTCACCGAGCCGGTGACGGAGGTTTCGAGCATCAGCGACCCGCCGGCGCGGGTGCGGTAGGCGAGCGGCAGGCGGAAGTTCGAGATCCCGACATGTTGGATGGCCCGCCGGGCGCCCTTGATAAGGCTCTCGGGGCCGTTCTGCAGATCGGGGAGCGTTGCCTTGTACGCCTCATCGACCGAGAAATCATCTGGGTACTCGCGGGACAGGTCCGGGTAACCCCCCTCGTCGCGACCGGGCAGCAGGCGCGCGATGGCCGGGTCGAGCGCCACGATTTCGGTTTCCTGCGCGGTTTCGGCCCAGCGCCGCAGGAGGCGAAGGGCACGCGCCGCATCCTCCTGGTCGGGGATCACGTCGAATTCTGGCGTATGAACGTTCATCTTTTCCTCTCGGCGCTGCGGAGGGTGGAAGATGGGGCGCATTTGCCGGATTTAAAGCGTTGAAGCGGCAGAATTTTCGACTAGAGCCGAACGGGCATCGAACAGACCTTGCAGGACCGCTTCCGGCATGGGGCGGGTTTTGCTACCGAAGCGCTGAGCCGCGCCATCGACGGGCCGCGGGGGCGGCCCACAGGATCGCCGTCGGTCCCTCGATGACAGGACCCCTCCGGACAGGGCGGCCCGGGCGATGGTCGTCATTGGATGCGCAACCCGTTCGAGCACCCAGTGACGATGCGGCCTCTCGGCCTTGTCCCCAGCCACACGGAGAAACGGACGGCCTTTCAAGACCGGCACCGCCCAGCGCACCAGATGCCGTCAGGCTACCGATACCGGGCCACAAAATTGGCCAACATCCTCGGCGGCACCGTCACCGCCGCCCCATGGGCCGCGGCGATCAGGTCTTCGGCCTCGTCGGGCGCGAAGTACCCCCGGTCGCCATAGACCCGGATGCGGGTTTCGAAGACGTCGCCGTCGGCTTCCGGGTGGAACTGGGTGGCATAGACGTTCCGGCCGACCCGGATCATCTGGAACGGACAGGGGTCCGACGCCACAAGGTGAACCGCTCCCGCAGGCAGCTCCTGCACCGCCTCCTTGTGGCCGACCAGCGCCGTGAACGTCCGGTCGAGCCCCTCGGTCAGCGGGTCGCCTGCGGCCGCGTCCGTCAGACGGCACTCGACCGGCCCGACCGGCTCCGAATAGCGCCGCTTCGAGACCTCCGCACCGAGGTGATGGGCGAGAATGCCGATCCCGTAACAACAGCCCATAAACGGCATGTCCCGCGACACGATCTCGGGCATCAGCGCCAGGCAATCGGCCTCGATCCGCGCTTCGAGGGGGTCCTTGCTGTCGGGCGGGTCGCTCACGCAGCCCGGACCGCCGCCGACGATGACGCCCGCGTAGTCGTCGAGGCGCAGGTCTGCCGGAAGCGGCATCCGGTCGAGCCGAAGGCGATGGGTCTCGCTTTCGGCCAATCCCCCCTGACGGAGGATGGCGGCGAACTCGTCATCTGCCGCCTCGGTTTCGGGGCGAAGCTGGAGGAGAAGAAAGCGCTTCACGTCAGTGCTTTGCTCATCTTCTGATTTTTTGGGATCACGCCCCCCCGAACAATCGATTGCCGGGCGACCGTTTCCCAGCCCTGCCGTTCAAAGAAGGCCCGCGCGATGTCGCTTGCATCGGTCGAAAGGCGGCGTATCCCGGCCGCCCGCGCCCGGTTCTCGAGAACGGCATACAACGTCGTTCCGATGCCGCGCCCCATCATCTGCGGCAGCACGAATGCCAGATCGATCACTCCTGTCTCTCGTTTGAGCGTCATGAAGCCGACGAGCCGTCCGTCCTGTTCGGCAACGAGGGTTTCGGCACTCTCGAGCCGGTGGGCCCAGGTCGCCCCCGACGGCGCCTCGGGGGCCCATGCGCGCCGCTGCTCTGCGGAATAGGCCGCCGCCGCGCCGTCGCGGACCGCGCGAAAAAAGAGCGTTCCGAGTGCGGCCGCCTCGCCGGGCGCGATATCGCGGACGACCAACCCGGGGCGCCGCCGGCTGGCGACGGCGGAGGTATCCCCGGCCATCGTCACGCCGCCTCCAGCGCCCTTGCGAGGTCGGCGACGAGGTCGTCGGCGTCTTCGAGCCCGAGCGACAGCCGCACCAGCCCGGGACCGATCCCGAGCGCGGCCCGCTGCTCGTCGCCGAGCCGTTGGTGGGTCGTCGTCGCGGGATGGGTGATGATCGACTTCGCATCGCCGAGATTGTTGGAGATCGTCACAAGTTCGAGGGCGTTGAGGAACCGGAAGGCAGCCGGCTGGCCGCCGGCGATGTCGAGCGAGACAACCGTCCCCCCCGCGCCCATCTGGCGTCGGGCGACGGCGTATTGCGGATGGGACCGAAGGTGGGGGTAGAGCACGCGCGACAGCTTGTTGTGGCCTTCAAGCTCGCCCGCTACCCGCAGTGCGGTCTCCGCCTGGGCCCGGACCCGCAGGTCCATCGTCTCCAGACCTTTCAGCATCAGCCAGGCCGTGAACGGGCTCATCGCCGCACCGGTGTGCTTGAGATAGGGTTCGGCGGTCTTGCGGATGAAGTCCCGGGTGCCGAGCACGACACCGCCGAGCGCACGACCCTGCCCGTCGATATGCTTGGTCGCCGAATAAATCACCACATCCGCTCCAAGCTCGACGGCGCGGGAGAAGACGGGCGTGGCAAAGACGTTGTCGACGATAACCGTAGCACCGACGCCGTGGGCGATATCGGCCACGGCGGCGAGGTCGATCACCTCGAGGGTGGGGTTCGCCACGGTTTCGAGAAACACCGCCTTCGTGCCGTCGCGCACGGCCGCGCGCCACTGATCGAGGTCGGTCCCGTCGACGAAACTCACCTCCACACCGAACCGCGTCAGCACCTCTTCGAGGATGTAAAGGCAGGACCCGAAAAGCGCCCGCGACGAGACCACGTGATCGCCGGCCTTCAGCATCGACATCAGGGCGGCATTGACCGCCGCCATGCCGCTGGCGGTGGCAAAGGCGTCTTCGGCGCCCTCAAGCGCTGCGATCCGCTCTTCGAACATCCGCACCGTCGGGTTGCCGTAGCGGGCATAGATGAACTCGTCCGATCCCGCCCCGATGAACCGCGCTTCGGCGGCCTCGGCGCTTTCGTAGACGAAGCCCTGGGTCAGGAAGATGGCCTCTGACACCTCGCCGTAATCCGAGCGGCGGATGCCTTCGTGGACGAGCTTCGTCCTCGCTTTCCAATCCTTCGACAAGGGCGTGCTCCTTTCGACAACAAAGCCCCCACCGCATGAGCGCCGGGGGCTTTCGAAGCGTCCCAACCTCTTTAGCGGTTTGTTTAACGTGGCCCGCAATCCGGTGCACAAATCGCCACGGGGGAAACCGGTACCGGCGTTGCCTGTTGCGGTCAAGCACCGTCACGGAGGGGTCACGGGAGCTTCACCGATCTGTCGTATGGGTTGGCTACGCCCGCACCACAACATGTAGTGGAGCCCCCATGCCCCTTCTCAGGGTCAACGCGGAAGGTGGACGTCCCCTCTGCCAGGGCGGGGACCCAGCCGGCCCGGCGCTGAAGGCGGCGCTTGCCGCCCTCCCGCCCGGCGCTCCCGTCGTGCTGATGCTCCATGGCTATAAATACGACCCCGGAGACCGGCGCCGCTGCCCGCACCGGTCGATCTTTGCAGCCACCTCTTCGCCCAGCCTACGCCGCTGCCGGTCCTGGCCGCGCGCCATGGGGTTCGGCGGGGCCGACCGGGCCGAAGGGCTCTGCATCGCCTTCGGCTGGCGCGCGACCGGCACGATTTGGCAGGCCGCCGCAGCCGCCGACGGCGCCGGGGCGGCTCTCGGCGCGTTGTTCGACGAGGTGACCCTGCGCACCGGACGGCCGGTCCATGTCCTGGCTCATTCCCTCGGCGCACGGGTCGCCCTGACCGGTCTGTCCGGTCTGCCCAGCGGCACAGTGGGGCGCATCGTGCTGCTGCACGGCGCCGAGTTCCGGTCCCGCGCGCGGGCTGCCCTGGCGACGCCGGCCGGCGCGGCGGCCGAAGTCTTCAACATCACCACCCGCGAGAACGACCTTTTCGACGGCCTCTTTCGCGCCTGCGTCGCGCCGCACCGGCCGCTCGACCCCGCGCTGTCGGCAGGTCTCGGAACGCACCGGGCCAACTGGCTCGACATCCGCATCGACGACGCGGCCTCACGGGCGGCACTGGCCGGGATCGGGTTCGACATCCCGGCCCCCGAGCGCCGCATCTGCCACTGGTCGGCCTATATGCGGCCGGGCATGTTCGACCTCCACCGGGCACTCCTGCGCGAACCCGCCGCCACGCCGCTGCCGGCCCTCGCAGCGCGCCTTCCCGACGGCGCGCGGCGCGGCGCGCTCGAAACCCTCCTGCGCCGGTTCAGACCGCCCCCCTTGCCAGGCCCCGCCCGCGTCCCATCATAGCGGGGACAACGCAAGGAGGCCCCATGGCACAGCCGATCGACCTATTCTTCTGGCCCACCCCGAACGGGTACAAGATTTCCATCGCACTTGAGGAAATGGGGCTGCCCTATGAGGTCCGGCTCGTCGACATCGGTGCCGGCGATCAGTTCAGGCCGGACTTTCTCGCGATATCGCCCAACAACCGGATGCCCGCCATCGTCGACCCCGAGGGGCCGGGCGGGGCGCCGATCTCGGTCTTCGAATCCGGGGCGATCCTACAATATCTCGCCCGGAAGACCGGCCGGTTCTACGGCGAGGACGAGCGGTCCCGGGTCGCCGTGGAGGAATGGCTGATGTGGCAGATGGGCGGGGTCGGCCCGATGGCGGGCCAGAACCACCATTTCGTCAAGTACGCCCCCACGATGGACCCGCCACAGGTCCTGCCCTATGCGCAAGAGCGGTACCGGCGCGAAGTCGGGCGGCTCTACGGGGTTCTCGACAAACAGCTTCGGGGCAAGGACTTCGTGGCCGGGGATTACTCCATCGCCGACATGGCGCTCTACCCCTGGGTGCGCGGCTGGGAGCGCCAGGAGCAGAGCCTCGACGACAGGCCGGATCTCACCGCCTGGCTCGACAGGATGGCGGCGCGTCCCGCAGTCGGGCGCGGGCTCGCGGTGGCCAAGGACCATGCCGGCGGCGCGCCCTCGAACAAGGCGGCCCAGGACATTCTCTTCGGGAAGTTCGAAAAGACCGATTGACCGGGAACCTGCGAGCCGGCGGAGGGGCTGTCAGCCCTCTCCCGGCCGCTTCCACGCGGCCGGGCCCCCCGACGGTATGTCGACCAAGATGAAATCCCGGAGCGCCGCCAGGCCCCTTCATCTTGGCAGAAAATACCGCGGGGGAGGCGCGGCACGCGCCGGGGGCGGAGCCCCCATAACGCCGGTCAGTCGTTTTCGGGCTCGATGACGTAAGGGTGCAAGGCCACGATCTGAATCCAGAGAAACGCGGTCAGGGCGAGGGGAAACCCGAAGGTCTCGATCTTGACCCAGGTGTCGGTCGACATCGTCCGCCAGACGAATTCGTTGGCCGCCGCGAGCCCCGCACAGACAAGCGCCAGCCGCCGGGTCAGGATCATCCAGCCCGCCTCGCGCATCGGCAGAAATTCCGCCATCACCCAGGCGAGGTAGGACCGTCCCTGAAGCAACCCCACACCGAGAATGGCCGCGAAGGTGGCGTAGACCAGCGTCGTCTTCATCTTGAAGAACCGCTCGTCGTTGAACCACACCGTCAGGCCGCCGAAGACCACCACCAGCACCGCGGTGAAGACCTGCATGCGGCTGAGTTTGCCGGTCAGCTTCCAGAGGATCGCGATCGACAAAAGCAGGATCGGGACGAAGGCGGCGGCGGCGACGATGAAGCCGTCATACTCCACCCCGCCCACCAGATAGGTCTCGTCGCGGACATAGAGATAGGCCGCGAAGAACAGCAGGGGCGGCCCGAGTTCGAGGGTCTGTTTCAGCGCGGGGTTGATCTTCTTTTCAGCCATGTCTCACCTCATCCGCCCGTTTCAACTATCACGGCACCGGCTGCGATCAACGCCATCAGGCCGAGCCGGCGCGGGCCGACGCGCTCGCCGAAGAAAATCCAGGCGATGAGAGCGGCGAAGACGACGGAGGTTTCGCGCAGCACCGCCGCCTCGCCGACCTTGTCGAGACGGGTCGCCAGAAGAATGGAGCCGAAGGAGAAGATCGCCACCACCGCGCCGGGCAGGCCCACCCGCACCATGGCCGAAAGTGTCGCCGGCCTGGCCGAGGCGGGCGGCGCGAGCCAGCGCAGAAGCGGCATCGAGAAACTGTCGAGAAGAAAGAACCACGCGAGGAAGGTGAAGGGGTCGGCGGTGGCGCGGATGCCGTAGGCGTCGTAGGTCGTGTAGAGGGCCACGAAAGCGCCGGTGAGCACCGCAAGGGCCAGCGCCCGCCGCAGGGTCTCGCGCTGGACCTCCTGAAAAACGAGGTTGTAGGCGCCGAGCCCGAGGATGCCCGCCATCAGCACCCCGACACCGACCCATTGCTGCGCGGTGAAATGCTCGTCGAAAAGGAGCGAGGCGCCGATCACCGTAAAGAACGGGCCCATCCCCCGCACCACCGGGTAGACGACCGTATAGGCCCCCGCCGTATAGGCCGCCGCCTGGGAGACCTTGTAGCCGAGATGGATCACCATCACACCGGCGAAGATCGGCCACATATGCGGCTCCGGCCATGGCACGACGAAAACCGCGAAGGGCAGCGCCATCAGACCGTAGGATACGTCGATGGAGGCACGCGCCGTCCAGGGGTCGAGACGCCCCTTCTGCATCGCGCCGAACACCGCGTGGAGCAACGCGGCCAGCAGCGCCAGAGCGGCCGCCAGCGTCCGGCCCCCGTCGGTGCCTTCGAGGCCGACAAGCCAGGCGCTCATCCGATATGGCGGCCCATGCCGGTGGCGAAGGCGAACCCTTCGGAGGCATAGAGCGCCTCGGCCCCGGGGTCGGCGATCAGCGACAGATAGCATGTCGCGGGCAATTCCCGGTCGCACCAGGCATTCAGGCGACGCACGATTTCGCGCCCGATGCCGCGCCGCTGATAGGCCGGATCGACGGCGATGTCGGTGACTTGCGCGAAACAGCCGCCGTCGCCGACGATGCGTCCCATTCCCACAAGCGTGCCGCCATCGCGCACGGTCACCGCATGAAGGCTGCCTCGAAGGCCGATCCGTGCCGCCGCCAGGTCCCGCGCGCCCATGCCGGTGAGTTCTCTCAGGGCGACGTATTCCTCAGCCGTGGGCGCGGCCCGTTCCGTCCAGACAAGGTTCACCCCTCGGCTCCGGTCAGCGCCTTTGCGAAATCCCCGGGATCGAACGGGGCCAGATCGTCGATCTGCTCGCCCACTCCGATGGCATGGATCGGCAGGCCGAACCTGTCGGCCAGGGCCACGAGCACGCCGCCGCGGGCGGTGCCGTCGAGCTTGGTCATCACGAGCCCCGAGACATCGGCGATCTTCTGGAAGATCTCCACCTGCGAGAGCGCGTTCTGGCCCGTGGTCGCATCGAGCACCAGAAGCGTGTTGTGGGGGGCATCGGGGTCGCGCTTGCCGATCACCCGGACGATCTTCTGAAGCTCCTCCATGAGGTCCTGGCGGTTCTGAAGCCGCCCCGCAGTGTCGATCATCAAAAGGTCCGCCCCCTCGGCTTCGGCCCGGGCCATCGCGTCAAAGGCGAGGCTTGCGGGGTCCGACCCGTCGGGTGCGGTCATCACCGGCACCCCGGCGCGCTCGCCCCAGACCTGAAGCTGTTCGACCGCGGCCGCGCGGAACGTGTCGCCCGCGGCGATCACCACCGACTTCCCGGCGGCGCGGAACTGGCTCGCGAGCTTGCCGATGGTCGTCGTCTTCCCCGATCCGTTGACGCCGACGACGAGCACGACCTGGGGTTTTTTCGCATAGAGCGGCATCGGCTTTGCCACCGGCTCCATGATCCGGGCGATCTCGTCGGCCAGAAATCCCTTGATCTCGGCGGTCGACACTTTCCTCCCCATCCGGCCCTCGGCGAGGTTCGCGGTGACGCGCATCGCCGTGTCGACCCCCATATCGGCGGTGATCAGGAGTTCTTCGAGGCTTTCGAGCATGTCGTCGTCGAGGGCGCGGCGCATGACCGGCTCGGCGGGTTTCCGGCCGAAAATCCGGCCCATGAAGCCCGGGCGTTCGGCGGTTTCCCCGACGACGACGCCGCCCATGACCTCGCCGGGCATATCGACCGGGATCTCGACGGGCGGCGCATCGGGCAGTTCGACCGGGCGCTCGGGAAGCTCCACCGGGTCGGGCGGCATCTCCTCGGGCGCGGGGGGCGGCGTTTCCTCGGGCAGGGTCGGCGCGGGACCTGGCTCGGGGGCGGGTTCGGGCTCGGCCGGTTCGGGGAGTTCCGGTTCGGGCGCAGGCTCCTCGGCCGGACCCGGCTCGGGGGCGGGTTCGGGGTGCGGCGGCAGGGGTTCGGGCTCCGGCTCCGGGGCAGGTTCCGGCGGCGTCGGGACCTCTTCGGGCTCCCCGGCTTCCAGCGCCCCACCCTCTTCGACAATCGCTTCGAGCCCCTCGTCGAGCTTCGACGAAGACTTAAAAAGCCGGTCCTTGAGTTTTCTGAAAAACGCCACGCGCGCCACCTCCGCCCTGCCACGTAATACCAGCGCGCGTCGGATGGAAGCCCGGGCAGTCTGCCGGCCGGGGTAGCGGCGGGGTCGAGGGCCGGCCGGCCCGGTCAGACCTCGTCGGGAAAATGCTTCATTGTCAGGCGGATCGGGTTCGGGGCGGCCTGTCCGAGCCCGCAGATCGAGGCGTCGGCCATGGCCTGGCAGAGCTCTTCGAGCAGCGCCCGGTCCCAGGTTTCCGCTTCCATCAGCTTCACCGCCTTCTCGCAACCAACCCGGCAGGGCGTGCATTGCCCGCAGCTTTCGTCCTCGAAAAACCTGAGCATGTTGAGCGCTGCGGCCTTCGCGCTGTCATGGTCGGAGAGCACCACGACGGCGGCCGAGCCGATGAAGGAGCCCAGGGGCTGAAGCGTGTCGAAATCGAGCGGCACGTTGTCGATGGAGGCCGGCAGGAGCCCCGAGGAGGGCCCGCCCGGCTGATAGGCCTTGAAGACATGGCCCTCGGCCATGCCGCCGGCGGCGTCGATGATGTCGGCGATCGTGGAGCCGGCGGGCAGAAGATAGACGCCTGGGGCGGCGACCCGGCCGGAGACGGAATAGCTCCGAAGCCCGGTCCGGCCGTTCCTTTCGGTGCCGCTCAGGACTTCCGGGCCCTCGCGGCAGATGCGCGCGACCCAGTGGAGGGTCTCGACGTTGTGAACGAGCGTCGGCCGGCCGAAGAGCCCGACCTCGGCGACATAGGGCGGGCGATGCCGGGGAAGGCCGCGCTTGCCCTCGATCGATTCGATCATCGCGCTTTCTTCGCCGCAGATATAGGCGCCCGCGCCCCGGCGCAGGTCGATATAGCCTTTATCCACAAGACCTGCGTCTTCCAGTGCTTTGATTTCGCGGCGCAAGATTTCCAGAACAGCGGGATATTCATCGCGCATGTAGATAAAGCAGGTTGCCGCTTCCACTGCCCAGGCGGCGATCAGCATGCCTTCGAGAAAAAGATGAGGATGGCGCTCTAAGTGCCAGCGATCTTTGAAGGTTCCGGGTTCGCCCTCATCGCCGTTTACGGCGAGATAGCGTGGCCCCGGCTCGGCCCGCACAAAGCGGGTTTTCTTGCCCGCCGGGAACCCGGCGCCGCCGAGACCCCGGAGACCGGCGTCAAGGACTTGGTCGAACTCTGCCTCCCAATCCCCTGATTTCCGTAAGCTTTCCAGCTTCTCATACCCGCCATCCGCGCGATAGGCGGCGAAACCCTGATAGTCAGGCAGATGCGTGTGGGTGTCGCCTGCCGCGATTGCCGCCTGTACCTTCTCGGGCGTGGCATGGTCGATGTGATTGTGGCCCAGTTCCAGCACGGGGGCCGTGTCGCAGCGGCCCATGCACGGGGCCCGGACGACCCGCACGTCGGCGGGGTCGAGCCCATCTTCCAGCGCGGCTTTCAGCGCCTGCGCGCCCGCCAGCTCGCAAGAGAGCGAGTCGCAGACCCGGATGGTCAGCGCGGGCGGCGGCGTCTCGCCTTCTTTCACCACGTCGAAATGGGCGTAGAAGCTGGCGACCTCGTACACCTCGGCCATGCTCAGCCGCATCTCTTCGGCCAGTGCGCGCAGGTGGGCGGCACTGAGGTGACCGTATGCGTCCTGAATCAGATGCAGGAATTCGATCAGCAGATCGCGGCGCCGCGGGCGGTCGCCCAACAGCGCACGCACCTGGTCCCAGGCCTGATCGTCAAGCTGGCGCCCTTTTGGCGTGACGCGACCCTTGCCGCGGCCCTTTTTCCAGACGCCTTTCTTGTCGGACTGATCCAGTGCCATAGCGGGCCTCCCGTTTTGACGGACCATAGCGCGCGGGGCCTACCCCGTGCGCCCAAAAACGACATGGTTGCGCGGTTTTGCGCGATCGTTGGGGGCGGATCGGAACGTCCTGCGGCCTGTCGTCAACACAGTATACATGAATTGACGCTATTCCGCGCCCGGCAGCGTGCTAATCTGTAGCCCATGATACGATTTGTGATCGCACCGTTTCTGCCGGTTGGTCTGCTGGTGGCCGCCTGCCTTCTCGGCGGGTGGTGGAGCGCGGCTGCTCTGATCAGCATCACCGCGCTGGTGATGGGGCTGGACCGGCTGCCCGGTCCGGCGGATTCGCCCGCAGGCACCGGACACGGGGTCAGCGTGGCGCTGGGTCTGGCGCATCTGGGGCTCCTGCCGCTGGGGGTCTGGTCGCTGACCCACGGTGCGGGTGGCGCGCAGGCCGGTGCGCTGGCGCTGGCGCTGGGTCTGTATTTTGGCCAGGTGTCGAATTCCAACGCGCATGAGCTGATCCACCGCGCCGGACGCTGGCCACGGCGGCTGGGCGTGGCGGTCTATGCGTCGCTGCTTTTTGGTCATCACGCCTCAGCCCACCGGCTGGTGCATCACGTGCATGTGGCCACGCCCGACGATCCCAATTCAGCGCCGCTTGGGATGAGCTTCTGGCGCTTCTGGCCGCGTGCCTGGATCGGTTCGTTCCGCGCCGGCCTTGCGGCGGAGCGGCGGCGCGGGCGGGTGATGGCGACCTATGGGGTCTATGTCGGCGGCGCGGGTCTGGGCCTGATTATCGCTTATGTTATAGGATCTTGGCAGGCGGTGCTGATCTGGTTGGCGCTGGCCCTTTATGCGCAGATGCAGCTTTTGCTGTCGGATTATGTGCAGCATTACGGGCTGCGCCGCGCGCGCCGTCCCGATGGCGGCTACGCGCCCGCCGGACCCGAGCATAGCTGGAACGCGCCGCACTGGTATTCGTCGGCACTGATGCTGAACGCGCCACGCCATTCCGATCATCACACCGCGCCTGCCCGCCCGTTCCCGGATCTGCGTCTGAATGCCGGCACGATGCCGATGCTGCCCCGGTCCCTGCCGGTGATGGGGGCGGCGGCGCTGGTGCCCCCGCTTTGGCGGCGGATGATGGACAGGCGAGCGGCGCGCTGGTCGGGCGAAACCCCGCCCGTGACATCGCGCGCGCTTGGCAGCGCCGAGGCGGGTCTGTCATAGCTGGCGCATGAAAGCCCTGATCGTGATCCTCTCAGCCCTGCCGGGTATTGCCTTTGCGCAAATGAGTGCCGAGGAATTCGACGCCGCCACCCGTGGCAAGGTGCTGTTTTACAGCACCGGCGGCGAAGACTATGGCGTCGAGCGCTACATGGACGGGCGCCGCGTGGAATGGTCGTTTCTCGACGGCGAATGCGTCGAAGGCGTCTGGTACGAAGAGGACGGCCAGATCTGTTTCGCCTATGAAAACTGGGAGGCCCCGCAATGCTGGCTGTTCCGACAGACCCCGCGCGGACTTGAGGCGGAATTCGTGAGCCCCGAAGGGCGGATCAGCCGCTATCTGGCCCTGGAGAGCGGGGAGGACATGGTGTGCCTGGGGCCCAAGACGGG
>JASJAR010000010.1 GCA_030066905.1 Paracoccaceae bacterium
ACGGCCACGGGCACGTCCAATGCCGTCGCTATGGCCTTGAGCCAATAGTCTGAATTGGCACCGCCACCCACGGCATTCACCTGGTCGATTTTGGTGCCGGTCGCCGTCATGGCGTTCAGGCTATCACGAAAGGCAAAGGCGACCCCTTCCAAAACCGCGCGCGTGCCCGCCGCGCGATCTGTGGCATGGTCCAGCCCCAAAAACGCACCGCGAATGCGCGCATCGTTATGCGGTGTCCGCTCCCCGCCCAGATAGGGCAGAAACAGCGCCCGCCCCGGCGCTTGCAGATCGCCCAGCGCACCGGTCAACTCGGCCGGCGTCGCCCCCACAAGATGTCCGTACCAGGCCAACGCGTCACTGGCGGCCAGGATCACGCCCATCTGATGCCACCGCCCCGGCAGCGCATGACAAAACGTATGGAGCGCAGTCTCCGGGTCCGGCGCATAGCCATCATTGGCGGCAAACAGCACACCCGAAGTCCCAATCGACACAAAGGCGCTGCCCGCCTCCACGACGCCAACACCCACGGCGGAGGCTGCATTGTCACCCCCACCACCTGCAACCGGAATGCCCGGCGGCAATCCCAGCTCTGCCGCCAGCGGCGCACGCAAATGACCTGAAACCGCGCTGCCTTCCACCAGCGCAGGCATATGGTCCCGGCCCAGACCCGTTGCCTGCAACAACGCATCCGACCAATCCCGCGCCCCGGTATCCAGCCAGGACGTGCCCGCTGCGTCCGACATCTCCGACACATACGCGCCCGTCAGCCAAAGCCGCAGATAATCTTTGGGCAACAGAATCTTCCGCGTCCGCGCAAAAACCTCCGGTTCGTGTTTTTTTACCCAAGCTAGTTTCGGGGCGGTAAAGCCGGGAAACACGATGTTGCCCGTGATTTGCCGAAACCGCGGATCCGCATCCATCTCGGCCGCTTCGACATGGGCGCGTGTGTCGTTCCACAGGATGCAGGGGCGCAACACCGCGTCCGACCCATCCAGCAGCGTCGCACCGTGCATCTGGCCCGACAATCCGATGGACCGAACGCCCGACAGATCGGCATGCGCGCCAAGGTCCCTCACAGCCGCGCAGGTGGCCTCGATCCATTGCGCCGGGTCCTGTTCGGACCATCCGTCGTGCGGCCGCGACACCGATAGCGCGGCCTGCGTGTCGCCAATGACGACCTGATCCTCATCGATCAGCAGCGCCTTAACGCCGGAGGTGCCTAGATCGATCCCCAGAAACATCAGTGATCCAGCGCAACCCAGGCCGCATTCCGTGCCGAAGATTTCACACAGGCCGACACGAATTGCACGCCCTTCAGACATCGTGAACCGTTGGATACACCACTTCGTCAGGCACGGGCTGCCCGGCCTGTGCGGCCCGAATGGCCAGGGCCGCTTCGCTGTAGATATTCGCGAACCCTTCCAAATATCCTTCCGGATGCCCAGGCGGCACACGCGACACGCGCGCGGCGGCCTCACCAACGCCAGCCCCGTTGCGCGTGATCAGGCGCTTGGGCTCTCCAAATGGCGTATGCCAGAGGTAATTCGGGTCTTCCTGTGCCCATTCCAGTCCGCCGGTTTCGCCATAGACCCGAATGCGCAATGCGTTTTCATTGCCCGGCGCAACCTGGCTTGACCACAGCATGCCGCGCGCCCCGCCAGCAAAGCGCAGCATCACATGCGCATTGTCGTCCACCCGCCGACCCGGCACAAACGCCTGCAAATCAGCGGCCAGGCTTTCCACCTCCAACCCGGTGATGAAACACGCCAGGTTGAAGGCATGCGTGCCAATATCCCCTGTCGATCCGCCCGCGCCCGACCGTTCGGGATCGGTCCGCCACTCGGCCTGTTTGAAATCCTGTTCGACCGTCAGCCAATCTTGCGGATATTCCACCTGCACCACCCGAATGGCACCCAATGCGCCATTGGCCACCATCTCGCGCGCGTGCCGCACCATCGGATAGCCGGTGTAATTATGGGTCAGGATAAACAGCGCATCGCTTTTCTCGGCTGCACGCACCAGTTTCTTCGCATCCGCCAGGGTCGAGGTCAGCGGCTTGTCGCAGATCACGTGAATGCCGCGTTTGAGAAACTCCCGCGCGGCGGCGTAATGCACGTGATTTGGCGTCACGATACTGACCGCCTCGATCCCGTCTTTGCGCCGCGCCTCGCGGATCGCCATCTGTTTGAAATCGTCATAGACGCGCGGCAGCCCCAGTGCTGCGCCACTGGCGCGCGCCTTTTCGGCTGTGGCGCTCAGCGCGCCCGCCACCAGCTCATATTGATCGTCGATGCGCGATGCGATCCGGTGCACCGCGCCGATAAACGCGTCGTTCCCGCCGCCGACCATGCCCAATCTGATACGGTCGCTCATCCGTCGATCCCCAGCATCTTGCGGTTGGCCGCCTCATCCGTCCCACCTGAGGCGAAATCGTCGAACGCGACTTCCGTCACACGGATGATATGGTCGCGCACAAAGGCCGCCCCTTCCCGGGCCCCGTCCTCAGGGTGCTTCATCGCGCATTCCCACTCGACCACGGCCCAGCCGTCAAAATCGTACTGGGTGAGCTTCGAAAACACCGCCCCGAAATCCACCTGCCCGTCGCCGAGCGACCGGAACCGCCCCGCCCGGTTCACCCAAGGCTGATAGCCGCCGTAAACCCCCTGCCGCCCGGTCGGGTTGAGCTCGGCATCCTTGACGTGAAACATCTTGATGCGCTCGTGGTAGATGTCGATGTTGTCGAGATAGTCGAGCGCCTGCAGCACGTAATGCGACGGGTCGTAGAGCATGTTGCAGCGTGCATGCCCATCGAGCCGTTCAAGGAACATCTCGAACGACACCCCGTCATGGAGGTCCTCGCCGGGGTGAATCTCGTAGCAGACGTCCACCCCGTGCTCTTCGGCGTGATCGAGGATTGGGCGCCACCGCGCGGCAAGCTCGTCGAACGCAGTCTCAACGAGCCCCGCAGGGCGCTGCGGCCAGGGGTAGACATAGGGCCAGGCCAGCGCGCCCGAAAACGTCACATGGGCCGAGAGCCCCATGTTCCGGCTCGCCGTGATCGCCTTTTTGACCTGGTCGACCGCCCAGGCCTGCCGGGCCTCGGGGTTGCCGTGGACCGACGGGTCGGCAAACCCGTCGAAGGCGACGTCGTAGGCGGGATGAACGGCGACGAGCTGGCCCTGGAGATGGGTCGACAATTCCGTGATCTCGACGCCGTTCTCGGCGGCGACCCCTTTGACCTCGTCGCAGTAATCCTTCGACGAGGCGGCCATTTGGAGGTCGAAGAGCCTTGCATCCCAACTTGGCACCTGCACGCCCCGATAACCGCACTCGGCGGCCCATTTAGCAATGGCATCGAGGGAGTTGAACGGCGCGTCATCGCCTGCGAACTGGGCCAGAAACAGCGCCGGCCCCTTGATCGTCTTCATGTCTGTCCTCCCTAAACCCCGCGCTCCGGCAGGTTTTCCCTGAGTACAATCTCGATGCGGATGAGCTCCTGGCTCGCGATCACGTCCACGCCGTCGCACTGGGCCCGGAGCACGCGGCTCGCACTACGGATGATATGGCCGACATTCTGGTTGATGATCACATCCACAAGCCCCGCCTCCAGTCCGTCGCGCGAATGGGCGGTCAGTTCGTGACCGATCACGACGATATCGTCGCGGCCCCGGTCGGCCACCGCCTGCGTGACCCCGCGCAGCCCCGCGCCGGTGCTGTAGATGCCCACGACATCGTCGCGCTGGTCGAGCACCCGCGAGGCGAGCCGGTGGGTCTCTTCGAAATCGTCGTGGCCCTCCAGCGACGGCAGGGCCGAAAGCTGTGGAAAGCGCGTGGCCAGCACCTCGTCGAAGCCGAGCCGTCGCTCGACCATGTCGCGGGCCTGGGTGGAGTTCACCATCACCATCACCGCGCCGCCGCGCCCGGCAAGAAACCGGCCCATGAGCACCCCGGCCGTGCGCCCCGCAGCGACGTTGTCGATGCCGACGAAATGATCGCGCTCGGTTTCGGGCTGGTCGGTGACAAGGGCGACAACCGCGATGCCCTCGGACTTCAGCCGCGCGATCATGTCCCGGACCATCGGCGTCTCGTTGGCCATGACCGCCACACCGTCGACACGCTGGCGCAGGAGCCGTTCGAAGGCCCGGCGCACCGCGGCCGGGTCGTCGGCGGGCACGCGCACCGCATGCATGTCCAACCGGTCGAGCCGGAGCCCGGTCGCCGCCTCGGCCACCGCCTCCTCGAGGGCCGACAGAAACTGGCTCTTGCCCTCGGGAAGAACGAAGGCGAGCCGGTAGAGCCGCCCGCGTGCGAGGTTCGCGGCATAGAGGTCGCGCACATATCCGAGCTTATCGACCGCCGCCTGGACCCGGGCGACGGTGGCGGTGCGCACCCCGGGGCGCCGGTTCAGCACACGGTCGACGGTCGCGAGGCTGACGCCGGCCTCCTTGGCAATGTCGTGAACTGTGGGCTTACCCATCGCACTCCTCGCCCCGGCAGTAGGTCGGGTTTTGTGAGGTACGTCAATCGGATTTGCCGGGGGCCGCCACGCCTCGATGCTTGACGGCCCGGGCCACCGTCGCCCAGAGTTGCGGTGTTCTGCATTGCTGCGTTCTGAGTGTCTTGTGGTGCCATCGGGCAATGCGGAGCAGAGGCAGGTGTCTACTCCGAAGCGTCGCCGGGCGCCCCAGCGCGCGGGCGGTTCGGGTCGCGCAGGCAAGACGGTCGCGCGACACCAGGGAGGCATTCGCAATGAGAGTAATCACCGTTCTCGGACCGGCGCAGTCCGGGAAATCCACGCTTCTGGGGGCGATCGAAGCCCTCGACGGCGGGCGACCGCTGCGCTTCGACGTCGCCGATGCGGTGGGCTTGAGCCGGTTCGGGTTTATGGACGAGCCCTGGGCCGCCTTCGACATCGCCGGCAGTGCCGACGCCCTGCCCTTCGCGGCCCAGGCGCTCGCGGCCAGCGATGCCGCCGTGCTCGCGGTTCCGGCGGAGAGCGAGGCCGCGGTGCTGGCGGCACCGTGGCTCAGACTGGTCGAGGAAGCAGGGATTCCCTGCTTTCTTTTTGTCAACAAGATGGATGCCACCGCCGAGCGGGTCCGCGACGTCGTGGCCGCCCTTCAGGCCTATTCGTCCCACTCGATCGTTCTCAGACAGGTGCCGATCCGGTCAGGCGGCGAGGTCACCGGGGCGGTCGACCTGATCTCCGAGCGCGCCTGGGCCTACCGCGAAGGCCAGCCCTCGGCCCTGGTCGAACTCCCTGCGGACATGGCCTCCCGGGAGGCCGAGGCGCGCACCGAGCTGCTCGAATCGCTTGCCGATTTCGACGATGCGCTCCTCGAACAGCTCATCGAGGACCAGCGGCCGCTGACGGGCGAGGTTTACGATCTCGCCACCCGCGTTCTGCGGCACAACGACCTCATCTCGGCCTATCTGGGCGCGGCCTCCCATGCCAACGGCGTGTTCCGGCTGATGAAGGCGCTGCGCCACGAAGCGCCGCACG
Organism: Paracoccaceae bacterium; assembly: GCA_030066905.1. Classification (GTDB taxonomy): domain Bacteria; phylum Pseudomonadota; class Alphaproteobacteria; order Rhodobacterales; family Rhodobacteraceae; genus JASJAR01. The sequence goes on from JASJAR010000010.1 coordinate 5,504, forward strand.
TCGCCGACCTGCCGGGGCGGCTCGGGCTCGGGGAGGCGACGGCACTGGCGTGCCTGGCCGATGTCAGAAAGCACCTCGGCAAGGTCACCGTCCTGCGCGCCGTCGCCGGCGATCTGCGCGCCGGCGAGCCGCTCGGCGGCGAAACCCTGAGCACCCTGACGGCCCTCGACACCAAGACCCCGGTGAAGTCGCTCGGCGCCGGCGAGGTCGGGCTTGCGGTGAAAACGGACCATATCCACCCCGGGTCATGGCTGAGCGCCGCCGGGTCCGGGCCCCTGCCCGACTGGACGCAGGCCCATCCCGGCCCCTGCCGCCAACTCGTCACGCCCGCCAACGACCGCGACGATGTGCGTCTGTCGGTGGCGCTGGCGCGGCTTTCCGAGATCGATCCCGGTGCGACAGTCGATCAGGACCCGGGCAGCGGCAAACCGATCCTCGCCAGCCAGAGCGCGCTCCACGCCCGGCGGTTGTCTGAAAAGCTCGCCGCCGAGTTCGGCGTGCCGGTCGCGCTCCATCCCGTGCCGCCGGCCTTCCGCGAGACCATCAACGGCGCGGTCGAGCACCATCACCGGCACCGCAAGCAATCGGGCGGCGCGGGCCAGTTCGCCGATGTCCTCATCGAGGTGCGGCCCGCCGCGCGCGGCGCGGGCTTCTCCTTCGCCGAGGTCGTCAAGGGCGGGGCCGTGCCACGCAACTACATCCCTGCCGTCGAGGCAGGGGCCCGCGACGCACTCTCCGAGGGGCCGAACGGATGTGAGGTCGTCGATGTCGAGGTGGTCCTGAAAGACGGCAAGCACCACGCCGTGGACAGCTCGGATTTCGCGTTTCGGACCGCGGGCAAGGCCGCCCTCCGTGCGGCGTTCGAGGCGGCGGGCACGACAGTGCTGCAACCCATCGTTCGGATCGACATCCACGTTCCCTCCGTCTTCGCCGGCGGGCTGGTTCCGGTGGTCTCAGGCCTCAAAGGCCAGGTGCTCGGTTTCGAGGGCCATCCGACGGCGACGGGCTGGGACGTTTTCTCTGCACGTCTGCCGGCTGCGGGAACCGACGAGCTGCTGCGGGCGCTTGCCGGCGCAACCCGGGGGACGGCCTGGTTCGTCTCGCGGTTCGACCATTACGAACCGGCACAACTCGCCGACCTCGAAGCGGCCCAACGCGGATTGGCCGAGGCCTGACGCGCGATGCCTTGAGGCCGTGTCGACGGCCGCCCTCCCCGGCACCCGGCGAAAGCTCGCCCCGGGGCGGCACGGCGGGGCGAGCCGCCCCGTCGCCGGCCTCCGTGTCGGCGCGGTAAACGCGGCATCCCGGCGCCGCAGGACCAGGCCCCCGTCACGCCCGACGGCCGGGCCTTACCCGGCATGGATCCTGGCCCGACCGCGCCCAGTCCGTTTTACCGTGTAGAGTGCATCATCGGCATCGGCGAGCATCGCTTCGAGCGTGGGCTCGGCATATCCCGTCGAAACCGCCGCGCCGATCGATGCCGAAATCCGGCATTCCGTCGTGCCGACGCAGACGGGGGCTTCGACGGCGGCGATCAGCCGTTCGGCGAGGGCGGAGAGACCGGCCGCATCGGTGGTACGGTCGAGCAAGGCCACGAATTCGTCGCCGCCGATCCGGGCCAGATCGTCGCCGGGGCGCAGCCCCTGGCGCAACCGGTGCGCGGCCGCCTGCAACACCGCGTCGCCGGTCCCATGCCCATGGGTGTCGTTCACCGCCTTGAAGTAGTCGAGGTCCACCTGGAGCAACGAAAAGGTCCGACCGCTGCGCACCCGGGCGGCCAGCCAGGCTTCGAGCGCCCGGCGGTTGCCGAGGCCGGTGAGCCCATCGGTGAGCGAGGCTTCGTTCGCCGCGTCGCGTGAGCTTTCCAGCCGCCCGATCAGCCGGTGGGCCTCGGCCATCGCCGCGGCGTTGGCCTCCGCCAGATAGAGCATCTCGATCGTCTGGTCGCTCGGCGCGAAATCCGCGCCCGTCAGCCCGTATTCCGCAACCGCCGCGACCACCGAAATCCCGAATGAAAGATCGACGAGAAGGCCCGTTTCCGGAGCAAGCGGCGTCATCACGCCCTTCATGCTCGTCCCGGGCCTGCCTCTGAACCGCAACCGCAGCCTCGCCCCGACGAGGTTCTCGAAATCCCCCGTCCCGACCTTCGTCAGCGGCCGCTCGATTTCCAGAAGATCAAGGAACCTCATCCCCACGGGTTCGGCCACGGGACAGATCTTGCGAAACGTCGGCGCGGCATGGCGGACAATGCCATCGGGTTCGACCACCACATGCATCGGCAGCAGGGCATCGAGCGCCTCGACGGGCACCGGAATCTGGCTCGGATCGGGCATCATACGGCCTGCTTGCGTGACAGGTCGAACTGCCGGCCCTCGGAATAGTCCCCCTCGAGCAGGCGCACCGAGACCTGCTCGGCCCCGCCCCGTTCGCCTTCCCATTCGATGAACGCCAGCGCTCCGTAATCGTCGGCCATCGCCCGCAACAGACCGGTGAGAATCTGGCCGAACCCGCGGAACTCGGAATAGCAGGCAACGGCAAAGGCGTCGGGCGCAACTTCCCGCGTCTGAATGTCGGGCAACCACAGGTCGGGCACCGCCAGCCGGGCGCGGCCGGGCAACTCGTCGAGCGAGTTCATGAAATCCGAAAAATCGAGACCGCCGAAGCGCAGAAGGCGCCGGACCGGTTCGGTCGTCGGGTGCGACACGAGATAGGTGCCGAGGTCTTCCAAAAGCACCGCGCGCGGCTTGCCGAGAACCTCGACCGCGGCGTCGAGCACATCATGGGTCACCTGCGCGTCATAGGTCAGAAGCGCCTCGAAGCCCTCGGGCGCGATGTTGGCCCGGTCAGCGATCCGCGACCAGGTCTGGCGCCCGTAGGTTTCGGCCAGAAACCCCTGAAGTCCCTTGTTGATCAACCCATGCATGCTGCACTCCGGAAACGCCGGAGAGCCTAGGCGGCAGATGTTAAGGAAGCCCGAAAACCGATACCCCGGGCGTCAGAAATCGGTCGGCGCGCCGCCCTCGGCCTTGCGCCGCTCGACAAAGGCGGCGAGGGCCTCGGCGCGGTCGGCCGGCAGCGGCGGCGCGTCGAAACTCGCCATGATCTCGCGAAAAAGCGCATGGGCCCGCTCATGGGTCCAGGCCGCTCCGGCGAGGCGCCAGCTCTCGTAGTTCCGCCAATCCGACAGGAACGGCTGATAGAAGGCCTCCTCGAACCGGCTCTGGGTGTGGTCGATGCCGAAAAAGTGCCGCTCGCTGGCCGGCAGGGCGTTGACCTCGGCAATCGCGTCGACGGCGATGTCCTCGGCGCCGGTCGCGGTGAGCGCGGGGTCGCAATAGCGCTGAATCTGCTGGAGAATTTCGCAATCCATGATGAGCTTCTCGGGGCTCGCGATCAGCCCGCCTTCGAGCCAGCCGGCGGCGTGATAGACCATGTTCGTGCGCGATTGTGCCGCCGACCAGAGCGAATGGGCGGTTTCCCACATCGCCTGTCCGTCGGGCACGTTCGCCGCACACGAGCCCGAAGCCCGCAGCGGCAGACCGTAAAACCGCGCCATCTGCCCCGTCATCTGGGTCGCGCGGATGTATTCCGGCGTCCCGAAAGCCGGGGCGCCGGATTTCATGTCCACGTTCGAGGTGAAGGTGCCGATGACGCAGGGACTCCCGGGGGCCACCCATTGAAAGAGCGCAATGGCCGAGAGCGCTTCGGCAATCGACTGGGCGACGGCACCCGCGAGCGTCACCGGCGCCATGGCACCTGCGAGCGTAAAGGGGGTGACCACCACCGCCTGGCCCCGGCGCACGCAGCGCAGGCATCCGTCGATCATCGGCTGGTCGTGTTTCAGCGGCGAGGTCGAGTTGATGTTGGTGAACATATGGGGCCGCGACCGGAACGTCTCCTCGTCGAGACCGGCGGCGATTTTTACCATCTCCATCACATCCTCGACCCGCTCCGGCCCGAGCGAATAGGCGTGGACCACCTTGTCCGTCAGCGTCAGCATGTCGAAGACCACGTCGAGATGGCGCACAGAGGCGTGCACATCGACGGGCTCGACCGGGTAGCCGCCGTTGAAATGCAGGCAATCGAAGGCCTGGGAGAGCTTCAGAAGGTTCCGGCATTGCGCGCGCGTTCCGGGGACCTTGCCGGTCTCGAGGTCCCAGTAATTGGGCGGCGAGGCGACGGCGGCGAAGTTGAGATGCCGCCCGCCGACGGTGATCTCCCGGGCGGGGTTCCAGGGCGTGATCGTGAAGGTGCGGGGCGCCTTTCCCACCATCTCCATCACGAAGTCCCGGCCCATCCGGACGGTCTCGCCGTCGACATCCGCCCCCGCCTTCCGGAACAGCGCCAGCGCCTCTTCGTTAAGAAAGGCGATGCCTATCTCTTCGAGGATGCGCATCGCCCCGTCATGGATCGCGGCAACTCCCTCCTCGGCGAGGGGCTCGACCGGGCGGTCGGGCACCACCGGCGGCGCCCACGGCATCTGCGCCAGAGCGCTCGCCCGGGTCCGCCGGGCATTGCCGGCCCGGCCGCCGCCGCGCCGCCGTGTCTTCGTTGCCTCTTCGGTCATCGCCCGTTCTCTGTCCCGCGCATCTCCGATGACCGATCATTTCACCGGGCACGGCCGGACCGTCGCGGAAATACGACAGAAAGTGTCGCGATTGCTCAGAGCGCGGCCAGCCAGCCGGGCAGATGGCCGATATCGGGCAGAACCGCGTCGGCCAATGGGGTCAGATGCGCCGCGGTGGCAGCCCCGGTCAGCACACCGACGGTGGCCATCCCGGCAGCCCGGCCCGCTTCGAGGTCGTGGCCGGTGTCGCCGACCATCACCACCGCTTCGGGGGCAACCCCGGTCGCGTCGGCGAAGGCCAGAAGCGGTCCGGGCGCGGGTTTCGCGCCATGGCCGCTGTCGGCCCCGGCGACGAAGGCGACCCGCTCGGCGACGCCGAAGAAATCGAGATGCCGCCGCGCCGCGCCTTCGCTGTCGTTGGTCACGATCCCCAGGACGTAGCCGTCGCCCGCCAGGGCATCGAAGAGCGGCGGCAGGTCGACCGCGGGAACCTGGTCGACCTCGGCCTCGGCCGCCATGATCCGCATGACGAGATGGCCGCGGTCGAGATGCGGAAGATGGGCGGCAAGGGCGTCGGCCATCGCGCTCGTCGGCCCCACGAGCGCGGGGCTTGCCGGGGCGTAATCGTGAGTGGCGGGATCGAAGCCCAGGGCCTCGGCGAGCCTGGCCGCGAGCGCAACCTCGCCCGCCGAAAGGTCCGCAACCAGCGTCCGGGTGGCGCCGCCCCAGGTCTTGCGGAAGTCGGTAAGCGTGCCGTCCTTGTCGAAGATGATGCCACGGATCATGGGAGACCACCTAACCCGGACGGCGCCCCGGGGAAAGCGCAAGGGCGGGGCGAGCATCGGGGCGGCCGGGCCGATTGATGCCTTCGTTCGACGGTCCTCCGGGCTTTTGCCGCCGCGCCAAACGGCACCCGCCCCTGATCGCGTCGGGGGCGTGTGTCAGCATCGGCCTTGGGCGGACGTTGGTGCTGTGCCCCAGATCCAAGTACCCCCGCGTCTCGGGCTTGACGCGGGACCTCGACAGGCTTGTCCGTCGGGTGGATCGGGGCCCCGGATCGCGTCCGGGGGCGTGTGTTGCCGGTGACCTGGACCTCGCGCTCATACTGCGCGCTGGCGCGGCACAGGGGCGGGAGGCTGCCCTACCGGCGTGCCCGCCGCCAGCCGGCGGCCCGGGCCTCGGCCTCCGTGCAAAACCAGCGTTCGCCCTTGCCGGTGTCGATCCGGGTGGCGCTGTAGTGCTCCTGGCCTGGAAGGTGGTAGATGCGGCCCGATCCCGAGATGTTGCCCTTGATAACACAGGCGCCCGGGGGCGGTGGCGCGGGGCGCGCCGGAGCCCGGTTCGCGGCGCGGAAATCGAGCGGACGCTGGCTGTCCCAGGCCCAGATGCCGCGGCCGAGCACCTGGGCCTCCTTCTCGAACGCAAGGTAGTCGCGCAAAGTCTCGCGGGGATAGACCGCGACGATTCCCGCTTTGAGGAGAGTCTCGCCGGCATCCGCCCCGGCGATCCGGCAGGTCGCGAGCGCGCGGTCGTACCGGTCGAATTTCAGCGTGCGGCATTGGGCGCGGCGGCCCTCGAAAAGCCGCGCGGCGGCGCGCTTGGCCCAGGCGCCGCAGGCGATCTCGCGCCCCGCCCTATCCCAGCAGGACTGGTCGAGCTCATGGGCGTCGATCCCGAAGAGCCGCACCCGCTCGCCGCCGACGACGAGACTGTCCCCGTCGGTCACCCTGACCCGACCGTCGGGCCCCGCCGCGGCGGTTGCGGCCGCCAGGACAAGCACCGACGCCAGAACGCCCTGCAACACCTCTCTCACGGGGCGCGACCATGGGCGCGAACGGCGGCTTCGGCAACGAAAAACCGCTGGGACCTGTCGGGCCCCGGCGCCGGCCCCGGAGGCCGGACAATCGCCGCTCGGCGATTGACGCGCCCGACCCGGCTTGTAGGCTTGGGCTCAGGTCCAAACGCACCCGCGGCAGCCGGGGCCGCCGCCGGACGGGCGCCAATCAAAAGACAGGGAGAGACCCATGACATTGAAGACCACAACCGCCGCCCTCGCGCTTTTTGCGAGCGCGGGCGCAGCACTTGCCGATTGCGACACCGTCACCTTCTCCGATGTCGGCTGGACCGACATCACCGCGACCACGGCGGCGACAACCGTGATCCTCGATGCCATCGGGTACGAGACCGACATCAAGGTGCTGTCGGTGCCGGTGACCTATACCTCGCTCGCCGAGGGCGACATCGATGTGTTCCTCGGGAACTGGATGCCGACGATGGAGGCCGACATCGCGCCCTACCGCGAGGCCGGCACCGTGGAAACCGTGCGCGCCAACCTCGAAGGGGCGAAGTATACCCTGGCCGTCAACAAGGCGGCGGCCGATCTCGGGATCGCGGATTTCGCCGACATCGCGGGTGCAGCCGACGCTCTTGAGGGGAAGATCTACGGCATCGAGCCCGGCAATGACGGCAACCGGCTGATCCAGTCGATGATCGACGAAAACGCCTTCGGGCTTTCGGGGTTCGAGGTGGTCGAAAGCTCCGAACAGGGGATGCTCGCCCAGGTCGAGCGGTCGGACCGGCGGGGCGAGCCGGTGGTGTTTCTCGGCTGGGAGCCGCACCCGATGAACGCCAATTTCGATATGTCGTATCTGACCGGCGGCGACGATTGGTTCGGCCCCGATCTGGGCGGTGCCACGGTCTTTACCAACACCACGGCCGGTTTCTCCGAGGCCTGCCCGAACCTCGGGACGTTCCTTCAGAACCTCGAATTCTCGCTTGCGATGGAAAACGAGATCATGGGGGCGATCCTCAATGACGGGGAAGACCCCGCCGAGGCGGCCATGGCCTGGCTGTCGGCCAACCCCGACGTCGCACTCGCCTGGGTCGAGGGTGTGACGACGAAGGACGGTGGCGATGCGGCCGAGGCCGTCTCCGCCGCCCTCGGGATGTGAGCTTGGCGCTATTGGCCAGCCATAGGACTGGGGGCTGTCTGCCCCCAGACCCCCGAGAGTACTTATGGGAAAATGAAGGCAGCCGGTCCGGGACATGGACTGGCTGACCGACAACAAGATCCCCGTGGGCCGGGTGGCCGCCGACGGGTTCGACTGGCTCGACGCCAACGGCGCGGCGTTCTTCGACTGGGTGTCGGACCGGCTCGAAGCGATGATCGACGCCATCCTCTGGGTGTTGCAGACGCCGCATCCCCTGCTGGTGATCGCCGGGTTTGCCGCCCTCGCCTGGGGGCTCCAGCGGCGCTGGAGCGTGGTCGCACTCGTGGTGGCGGGGTTTCTCTTCATCCTCAATCAGGGCTATTGGGAGGAAACCACCGAAAGCCTCACCCTCGTGCTGTCGGCCTGCGTCCTCTGCATGGGGCTGGGCGTCCCCATCGGCATCGCCGCGGCCCACCGGCCCCGGCTTTATGCCTGGATGCGGCCCGTTCTCGACCTCATGCAGACCCTGCCGACCTTCGTCTATCTCATCCCGGCGATCGTGTTCTTCGGCATCGGCATGGTGCCGGGGCTGATCGCGACGGCGATTTTCGTGCTCCCCGCGCCGATAAGGCTGACCCATCTCGGGGTCTCGACCACGCCGCCGGCCCTCCTCGAAGCCGTACGCAGCTTCGGCGCGACGCCCTGGCAGACCCTTCTGAAGGTCGAGCTGCCCTCGGCCTTCCCGCAGATCATGACCGGGCTCAACCAGACGATCATGCTGTCGCTCTCGATGGTGGTCATCGCCGCTCTCGTGGGGGCCGACGGGCTCGGGGTGCCGGTCGTGCGTGCCTTGAACCAGGTCAACACGAGCCTCGGGTTCGAAAGCGGGCTCGTCATCGTCGTCGTCGCCATCATCCTCGACCGGATGCTCAGAAGGGACACCGAATGAGCGTCGAGACCCGCGAGGGCGGCTGCCATTGCGGCAGGGTGCGGTTCCGCGCGACCCTTCCGCAAGGCCTGGCTTCGGCGTCGCGTTGCAGCTGTTCCTTCTGCCGGATGCGCGGGGCGGTGGCGGTCACCGCGCTGGCCGCCGATTTCGAGGTGCTGAAAGGGGCCGACGCGCTCACCCTTTACCAATGGGGCAGCCGGACCGCGCGGCATTACTTCTGTTCGGTCTGCGGCATCTACACCCATCACCGGCGCCGTCTGGACCCCGCCGAGATGGGCGTCAACCTCGCCTGCCTCGACGGCTGCTCGCCCTTCGATCTCACGGAGGTCCCCGTCTTCGACGGCACCCGCCACCCGTCCGACGGCCACGAAGAACGCCTCGCGGGGCTGCTGCGCTTCACCCCGGAATCCCGATGAGCCTCGCGGTCCGCTTCGACAGGGTCTCAATCGTCTTCGGCGCCGAGCCCGAGAGCGCGCTGCCGCCGATGGACGCCGGCCGCGACCGGGCCGAGGTGCAGGCGGAGTCGGGCCAGATCCTCGGGGTCCACGATTGCTCGCTCGACGTGGCGACCGGCGAAATCCTCGTCCTGATGGGGCTTTCGGGCTCGGGGAAATCGACGCTTCTCAGAGCCGTCAACGGGCTCAATCCGGTCACCCGGGGGGATGTGCTCGTCGATGTGGGCGGAAAGATGGTCTCGGTGCCGAAGGCCGACCCAAAGACGCTGCGCGACCTGCGTCAGACCCGGGTCGCGATGGTGTTCCAGCAATTCGGCCTCCTGCCCTGGCGGAGCGTGCGCGACAACGTCGCCCTCGGGCTCGAACTCGGCGGCATGTCCCGGGCCGAGCGGGCCGCCCGGGTCGACGAGGAGCTGGCCCTCGTCGGCCTCGAGGCCCGCCCCGATGCGAAGGTCGGCGAACTTTCGGGCGGGATGCAGCAGCGCGTCGGCCTTGCCCGCGCCTTCGCCACCCGCGCCCCGATCCTTCTGATGGACGAGCCCTTCTCAGCCCTCGACCCCCTCATCCGCACCCATCTCCAGGACGAGCTCATCGCGCTGCAAAAAAAGCTCGGCCGCACGATCGTCTTCGTCAGCCACGACCTCGACGAGGCCTTCAAGCTCGGCGACCGGATCGCGATCATGGAAGGCGGGCGGATCGTCCAGGTGGGCACGCCGCGCGACATCTATACCGAACCGGCCAACGCCTATGTGGCCGACTTCGTCGCCCATATGAACCCGCTCGGCGTGCTCTGCGCGGCCGATGTGATGGAGCCCTGCGACGCGGCCCCCGCCGTCACCGTGGCGCCGGACACCGAAATCAACGCGGTGATGGCCGAGGTCGAACGCCTCGGCGCCCCGGTCGGCGTGGCCAGGGACGGCGAACTCCTCGGCCAGATCACCCCCGACACGGTGCTAAAGCGCCTCCTGGCCTCGCGCCCGTAGGGCGGGGTTTCACCCCGCCACCGCTTCACGACTTCACCGCCTCCACCGGCGGCGTCACCCGGCGCGCCAGCACATGTTCGCGCCAGGCAATAAAGCTCACCGCCATCACGATGTGGCTCCCCCCGGCGATGACCCAAAGGTCCACCGCTTCGTCGAAGATCGCCCAGCCGGCGAGTGCGGACCACAGAAGCTGGAGGAAGGTGACGGGCTGGGTCACCGAGACCGGCGCCTCCCGGAACGCGAGCGTCATGAAGTAATGCCCCAAGGTCGCGAAGACCGCGACGAGGAAGAGAAGGCCAAGCTCGCCCGCCGTCGGCCAGACCCAGCCGATGAGCGCGAAGGGAAAGAGCGCCGCCGTGACCATGGTCGAAAGCATCACGATGACGAGTTCGGGGCTCGCCTGCCGGGTCAAACGCTTGGCGAGGATGTAAGACGCGCCGAGGGCAAGCGAGCCTCCCAGCATCGCAAGATGCGCCGGCTCGATCTCCCGAAGACCGGGGCGGAGGATGACGAGCGCCCCGGCGAGCGCCACCCCAACCGCCGCGATCCGCCTCAGCGCGAGGCGCTCGCCGAGAAAGAGCGCGGCCCCGAGCGTGACATAGACCGGGGCGAGGTAGTTGAGTGCGGTGACCTCGGCGACGGGAAGCCGGGCGATGGCAAAGAACCAGAGGATCACCGCCACCGCATGGGCCGCACCGCGCCAGGCAAAGAGCCGCCAGAGGGGCGCGGAAACCCTGGCCCGCCGGACCGCACCGAGAAGCGGGAGCATCAGCGGCAACCCGAGCGCATAGCGCAAAAACCCCACCTCGGCGGCGGGCAGACGGGTGCCGACCAGTTTGACGAAAACCGTCATCGCCACGAAGGAGAGCCCCGTGGCGAGCATCCACAGAACGCCGATCAGGGGACGGTTGCGCTCGGCCATGGGCGATGGGTGGCAGGCCGGGGGCGGGGCTGCAAGTCCGGGCGCGGGGGAGGGAAGCGATTGGCACTGAGCCGACGTTCGCGTATGACGGCACGAATATCGGCAAGGAGCCCAAAGGTGACCGATGCTGCACCTTGCTCCAAGAGTAGCAGGAAGTTCCAGATGGGTTTCTACATGGAAGTTCGTACGATTTCCGCAAGCTTCTTTTTGTCAGTTGCTCTGCCAGTCTCAGCACAAGATGTACAATGGCAATTGGTCGATACCGGAGTCTTGTCCCATTCGTCTTACGGTGAGGGAATAGAGATGCGGATCCAACCTGATCCAATGCCTGACGGATTGTTCGGAGACAAAAATTTAGATGACCTCTTGCTAGCGCTTTGTAATCACTATGCGCCGTATGTCATTCCATTTGTTCAGCAACAAACGGACATCGAGGAACCAGAATTCATTGCGGTACGCATCGTCTCAGGAGGTGCGGTAGGACGCTATGTCTTGGGCACGTACGCGATTTCTGACGGGCAGTGTGGAGGGACACTGTAAGTTCGCTTGCCGTTGGAAAACCGCCATTGGCACAAACGCAGCGAAAGTCAGCATCGTCCGCAAACCGAACGTTCGTAGCTAACGCCTCGGAGGTCCACGTTGTCGCCCAAACCCGACAAGGCCCAACCCCGCACCTACCCCCCAAGCGCCAACCCCGCCGCGAGCACCAGCATCGTCACCCCGACCACCCCGTCGAGCACCCGCCAGGCGCCGGGCCGGGCGAAGACCGGGGCGAGAAGCCGCGCGCCGTAGCCGAGGGCGAAGAAGAACACCGCCGACGCCGTCGCCACGCCGGCGCCGAAGCGCCACCGCGCCTCTCCCCAGGTCGCGGCGACCGAGCCAACCAGCACCAGCGTGTCGAGATAGACATGGGGGTTCGCCCAGGTGAAGGCGAGGCAGGTCAGAAGGGCGGCCCGGAGGCTCTGGGTGGTCTCGCCGGCAAGATCGAGCGCCTGCCCCCCGCGCCAGGCCGCCCGTAGCGCCAAGAGACCGTAGACGGCGAGAAACGCCACCCCGCCCCAGAGAAACACCTCCCCCAGCCAGGGCACCCGCTCGGCCATCACCCCGAAGCCCGCGACCCCGGCCGCGATGAGCACGAGGTCGGACAGCGCACAGACAAGGCAAATCCAGAACACATGGGCGTTCCGAAGCCCCTGGCGCAGCACGAAGGCGTTCTGCGCCCCGATGGCGAGGATCAGCGAAAAGCCGAGGAGGAAGCCGGAGGCAAAGGCAGGCATGACCCGGGCGGAATGACGCACCGGCCGATCCGCCGCAAGGCCCCCACCGCATTCGGACCGGCCGGTCCCGTAGGGTGGGCAATCTGCCCACCGGGCGCCCCTTCCGCCGATCCGTCGCGCGCGGCGTCCGGGGCGGCGGGCAATCTGCCCACCCGGCGCCCTATTCGTGCATAACGAAGGGCACGCCGTAGCCCCGCTCCATCATCTCAAGGTCGATCCCCGTCGCGGGGCGCAACACGATCTGCGCCCAGCCGTCCTCGATATTCTCGGCCCCTGCGGTGTTGCGGAAAAGGCTCCGGCCGACGCCGACGGCGGCAATCATCGGCCCGGCTTCGGTCGCCACGACCCGCCCCCGGAGCCAGGCGATTTCCAGCACCGCGGTGTCATGGTCGCGCGCCTCGCGGGCCGCGGGCAGGACCCGGTTCTCGCTTCTGATCGTCAGGCCGCCGCCGACCAGCGCAGCGACCTGTCGAAGGTCAGGTCGATCTCTGGGGCCGGAACGCCCGCCGGAGAGGCGAGCACCTCGACCCCGGCTTCCGACAGCTCGACGAGATGCATTGTGCCCTGGAAGGCCATCACATCCCCCTCGACGGCTTCGCCCCCTTGCAGGCGCGACCTGTAGGCGCCGTAGATCTCGGCGGTCCAGCGGCCCATCGGCACCGGGCCCTCGAAGGCCGCGCCATAGACATAGCCCACGGCCTCCGCATCGTCGGCCCCGGGGAACCGCGTGACGCGGTCGTCAGGGACCGAGATGTAGACCTCGCCCAGCACATCGGGCCGGAGCATGGTCTGGAAATCCGCCGCCATCACGCCGCCGAACCCGACCTGGCTCCGGCGATGGCTCTGGGCGGCCTCCTCGATGACCTCATAGCGCCCCCCCCGCTTCGCCGGGATATTCCTCGACGAGCGTCAGCCCCTGGATCGTCTCGGCCCCCACATGCCATCCGGCCTCCGGCGACCAGCAGGTGTCGCCCAGAACATAGCGGTTCCATGTGTCGTCCCGGGCGACGCTGGAATAGGTGTAGAGCGCGATGCCGCGAAGGGCCGGACAGTCGCCGATCTCTCCCACCTGAACCTCCGGCCAGGGCGCTTCCGCGCCGGCCTGTGTTCCGCCCAGTGCCAAGACGGCCGCCGCGACCCTTGCCAAACGACTCCACCTCATCGCGTCCCTCCGCCCCAGTTTCCGGCTATCACTGCATATCGGGGCAAAATTCGGACGACGCCAAAGCGTCGCAGGGCGGGTCGGTCTTCGCGCCAGCGGCGGGTCCGCCGCGCCGGAGGCCGGTCCGGCGGGCGGCCGGCCCGTTGCGCGAATTGCCGGGGCGGCGCATGCCGCCCCTGCACGGTGCCGGACAGGTTGCCATACAAAAAGCCGACAGCTTGCCATACGTTTTGCAGACACCGGTTTGGCGGCCCCGGCCGACCCGTGGGCTCACGCCGACAGCGCCTCCATCACCTCGTCGGAGACCTCGAAATTCGCCGTCACCCGCTGGATGTCATCATCGTCTTCGAGGACCTCCATCAGCCGCATGAGCTTCTGAGCGCCTTCGAGGTCGAGCTCGGTGGTGGTGGTGGGTTTCCAGATGAGCTTGGTGGACTCCGCCTCGCCGAGATCGGCTTCGAGCGCGGTCGAAACCTCATTGAGATCGGTATCGGCGGTGTAGATCGTATGCCCGTCGTCGGAGCTTTCCACGTCTTCGGCCCCCGCCTCGATGGCGGCCATCATCACGGTGTCCTCGTCGCCGGCCTCGGCGGGGTAGACGATCTCCCCCTTGCGCTCGAACATGAAGCTTACCGAGCCGGTCTCGCCGAGATTTCCGCCATGTTTTCCAAAGGTTGACCGCACCGTCGAGGCGGTTCGGTTGCGGTTGTCGGTCATCGCCTCGACGATCACGGCCACCCCGCCCGGCCCGTAGCCCTCATAGCGGATTTCCTCGTAATCGTCGCCCTCGCCGGCTTGGGATTTCGAGATCGCCCGGTCGATGACGTCCTTCGGCACCGAGTTCGATTTCGCTTCCTTGACCGCCAGCCTCAGCCGCGGGTTCTTCTCGGGGTCGGGGTCGCCCATCTTGGCGGCGACCGTGATTTCCTTCGAGAGCTTGGAAAAGAGCTTCGAGCGTGCGGCGTCCTGCCGGCCCTTCCGGTGCTGGATGTTCGCCCATTTCGAATGGCCTGCCATCGACCCCTCCGTTACGGCTTTGTCAATCGTCGCGGTCCTATATCGAACCCGGCAGGCCAGGGGCAAGTCGGCGGCACGTCAGGCGCGCTCGTCCTTGGGGCTGCCCATAACGATATGGCTCGTAATCTGGCGAACATGGGGCAGTGCGCCGAGCCGGTCGGTGTGGAAGGCCTTGTAGGCCGCCATGTCGGCGCATTCGACGCGAAGGAGGTATTCGACGTTGCCGGTGATGTTGTGGCATTCGCGCACCTCCGGGGTGCGCGCCATCGCCCGTTCGAAATCGGTCTGGGCGGCCTTGGTGTGCTCGGCGAGCCCCACCGTGACATAGGCCAGAAACCCCGCCCCCCGGGCCGCGGGGTCGATCACCGTGCGGTAGCCGCGGATCGCGCCGGAGCGTTCAAGCTCCTGCACCCGGCGCAGACAGGCCGAGGGCGACAGACCCACCCGGTCGGCAAGCTCGGTATTGGCGATCCGCCCCTCGCGGGAAAGGATGTGCAATATTCGCGCGCCGATCTGGTCGATTTCTCTCATTTGTTGCAGAGTTAGACGCGAAGGCGGCCGATTTGCAATCCCGGCCGGACCAACTTTGCGTAGATGTTGACCATGGATACCGACCTGCTCTTCGCGCTCTACGTCTTCGTCGTGGTGGCCATCTTCACCCCGGGACCGAACAACATGATGCTCCTCGCATCGGGCGCGAATTTCGGTGTCCGGCGCACCGTGCCGCACATGCTCGGGATCATGATCGGCCATGCGGCAATGGTCGTCGTTCTGGGGCTTGGGCTTGCCGGCGTGCTCGCGGCCGCGCCGCTCGTCTTCGCGATTCTGAAGTACGCCTGTCTGGCCTACCTTCTCTGGCTCGCTTGGCGGATCGCCCATGCCGCCCCGCCCGAGGGGGCCGAGGCAACGGGCCGGCCGATGTCCTTTTTCGAGGCCGCGCTCTTTCAATGGGTCAACCCGAAGGCCTGGGCGGTCGCGCTCACGGCGGTGACGGCCTATGCCCCCGGCGAGGGGCTTTTCGCGGTCGCGGTAACGGCGCTCGTCTTTCTCAGCGTCAGCCTGCCGTCGGTGTCGCTCTGGGCGGGGCTCGGAACCGGCATCCGCCGCTGGCTCGACAATCCGGGCCGATTGCGCGCGTTCAACTGGACGATGGCGTTCCTTCTCGTCGGCTCGACGCTTCCGGTCCTGTTCTGAGGCCCGGGCCGGCCCGGGCCCGGCGGCATTAACCGCAAGGTCAGAAACGTGATGCGAGAGGCGGCCGGACCGGATAAGGCTCCGCGCCGCGCCAGAACGGTGCACCCCAGTAACGTTCTGTAACGAGTGACCCATGACCAGTACCAGTACCGACCCTGCCGTGAACGGCAGGCGACCAAGCGGCCTGTTCGCTGCCTTGGTCATCGATGCCGATATCGAACGCCACCTCGCCCTGCGCCGGACGCTGCGCTCGACCGGTTTGTTCGCAACGATCCTCTCCGCCGAAAGCGTCCCCATCGCCCGGGGCATCCTCACCGACCCCGACACCCCGACACTGGCGCTCATCCTCGTCGGCGCCGAGATGGCCGAGGGCGCCTTGCGGCACATGACCCTCGACCGGGCGCGGCGGGCGGTGATCGTGGCCGACGAGGCCATGGCCGACGCGCCGCGACCGGTCCTGCTCGCACCGGTCGCACCGGCCGACATCGAGGCCGTCCTGTCGCGGCTCGGCCCGCTGGTGTGACGCAATCGCTATGGACGGCGGCGGCTGGGGGCGTAGCATTGCCCAATGACGGCCGATCAGATCCAGCTCTTCACCCTTTTCGCCGCCGTCTTCGGCCTGCTTCTTTGGGGCCGGTTCCGCTACGATCTCGTCGCCTTCGGCGCGCTTATGCTGGCCGTGGTCCTCGGCCTCGTTCCGAGCGCCGAGGCGTTCGCTGGCTTCGGCCATCCCGCCACCATCATCGTCGCGCTGGTGCTTGTGGTCTCGGCGGGGCTCGTGCGGTCCGGCGCGGTGTTTCTCATCACCCGCACACTGATCGACGCCTCCCGCGCGCTCGGCGGCCATATTGCGGTCATGGGCGGCGTCGGCGCGGCGCTCTCGGCCTTCATGAACAATGTCGCAGCACTCGCCCTCCTGATGCCCGTCGACATCCAGACCGCCCGCAAGGCCGGCCGCCCGCCGGGGCTGTCGCTGATGCCGCTCTCCTTCGCGACGATCCTCGGGGGCATGCTGACGCTCATCGGCACGCCCCCCAACATCATCATCGCGGGCATTCGCGAGGACACCTTCGGTACGTCCTTTGCGATGTTCGACTTTGCCCCCGTCGGCGGCATCGCAGCCCTTGCCGGGATCGCCTTCGTCGCACTCATCGGCTGGCGGCTGATCCCCGCGCCCGAACGTGATGCGGGCTCCGACACGCTGTCGGAGATCGCCGAGTACATCGCCGAACTCACGGTGCCCGAGGACTCCGACCTTATCGGCCAGGTCCTCGGCGAGCTTTCCGAACCGGCCGAGGCCGCCGACGTCGCCATTCTGGGGCTGGTGCGCGGCGGCCGGCGTATCTACGGCACCGGCCGCACCTCGCGGCTGCGCGCCGGCGACGTCATCGTCATCGAGGCGCGGCCCGAGGCGCTCGACGAATTCCGCTCGGCCACCAAGCTGACCGTCGCCGACAGCGACCGCGAGAACCGGCTCCGGGCGGATGGCGACGGGGTGGCGGTGGTCGAGGCGGTCGTCCCCGTCGGCGCGCGGATCGCCGGCAAGACCGCGCAATCGGTGGGTCTCGCCTGGCGGCGGCGCACGGTGCTGATGGGCATCTCGCGTCAGGGCCAGAAGATCACGAGCCAGGTGCGCCGGACGGCGATCCTGCCCGGCGATATCCTTTTGCTGCTGACGCCGAAGGACCAGCACCAGGACGTGATCGACTGGCTCGGCTGCCTCGCGCTCGCCGACCGCGGCCTGTCGGTCACCGAGGACAGCAAGACCTGGCTCGCCATCGGTCTCTTCGGCGGGGCGGTGGCGCTGGCGGCGCTTGGGCTTGTCTACCTCCCCGTCGCCCTCGGCCTCGTCGTCATCGGCTATATCCTCGCCGGCGTCCTGTCGGTCGAGGAGATTTACCGACACATCGAATGGCCCGTGGTCGTCCTCCTCGGCTCTATGATCCCGCTTGGCGCGGCGCTGGAGGCGTCCGGCGGGACCGCGCTGCTGGCCGGCGGTCTTCTGTCGCTCACCGAGGGCATGCCGGCCTGGGCCGTGCTGACGGCGCTGATGGTCGTCACGATGACGCTGTCGGATGTGCTCAACAACACCGCGACCACCATCGTCGCCGCCCCCGTCGCCATCGGCATGGCCGAGACGCTTGGGGTCTCGGCGGACCCGTTCCTGATGGCCGTCGCGGTGGCGGCCTCCTGCGCGTTCCTCACCCCCATCGGACACCAGAACAACACGCTCATTCTCGGCCCCGGCGGCTACAGCTTCAACGATTACTGGCGGATGGGACTGCCGCTGGAGATCCTGATCGTGGCGGTGTCGATCCCGGCGATCCTGGTGTTCTGGCCGCTTTGAGGAACGCGGCCGGTCTGCGATACGGGGGGTTTGCCGGGAGGGGACGTTCGGGTCTTGCTCCGGCAGACCTTGGCGAAACACGCCCCGGACCCGATCCGGGGGCCCGATCCACCGGGGTGCCAGGCCTGTCGAGGTCCGGGGGTCAAGCCCGGGACGGGGACGTCTCATGACCGGGGCGCGCAACCCAACCTCCCCTAAAGCCCAGAACCCGACCTTCCGGGCCCACCGCAATTCATCCCGCTCTAGCCCCAGCCCGCCCCGCCGACCCGCACCAGCGCACCGCCCGGCGCCAGCTCCCGGCGCGGCGCGGGCGGCAGGGCGTTCACCACCACCCGGAGCGCGTGGGGACACCCCTCAAGCGTTCCCGACCAGCCGGTCGCCCGTCCCGGCCGGTCGGAGACGCAGAGGCTGCCATCGGACATCAGCACCGTCAGCGCCTCGCTGTAGAGGATGACCCGCTCGACCCGGGCCACGGGCGCGGCCGGCGGTGCGGCGCAGGCCGCGACGAGCGCCAGCACCGCCAGCCAACGCATCAGAGCGGCCAGATCATCGGGATCAGCGCCGAGGCGATGATCCCCACCGACAGGTTGAGCGGGATGCCGACCCGGAGAAAGTCGGTGAACCTGTAACCGCCGGGCCCGTAGACCATCATGTTGGTCTGATAGCCGATCGGGGTGGCGAAGCTCGCCGACGCGGCCACCATCACCGCGATCACGAGCGGCCGGGGATCGACGCCGACGGCCGCCGCAAGGGCGATCGTGATCGGGGTGACGACGACGGCGACGGCGTTGTTCGACACCGTTTCGGTCAGCACCGAGGTCATCAGATACACCGCCCAGACAAGGAGAAACGGCGGCAGACCCATCAGAAGCGGCGCCAGAGCCTCGACGATGAGGCGCACCGCGCCGGAGGCTTCCAGTGCCGCCCCCACCGCCAGCATCGAAAAGATCAGCGCCAGAAGCCGGCCCTCGACGGTCTGGAACGCCTCCTCGGCGTCGATGCACCGGGTCAGCAGCACCACGGCCACCGCCAGCACCGCGAGAAAGAAGATCGGCGCGACACCGAAAGCCGCCAGCCCGACGATGCCGAGCAGGGCCAGAAGCGCGACCGGCGCGTGGCTGCGCCGATAGGCCCGCTCGGCGGGCTGGGATACGTCGACAAGGTCCATATCCGCCGCCAGCCTCTGGATGTCCTCGGCGGTGCCTTCGAGAAGCAGCGTGTCGCCGACGCGGATAATGACGTCGTCGAGCTGGCGGCCGATATTCTGGTCGCGGCGATGGACGGCGAGCGGGTAGACCCCGTAGCGGCGCCGCAGCCGGAGCGCGCCGAGGGAGCGGCCGACCATCCGGGTGCCAGGGGTGATGAGGACTTCGACCGTCGTCGTCTGGACCGACGACAGCCGGTCGACGGCCCGGAGGTTCTTTTCGTCGCGAAGCCCAAGGAGTTCGGACATCTGGGTGCGCAGAACCACACGGTCCCCGGCCTCGAGCGTGACCCCCGCAAGATCGCGGCGGAGCGAGGCATCGCCCCTCAGAACGTCGATCAGCCGCACGCCGCTGCGCCGGAAGAGTTCGACCTCGGTGACGGGGCTGCCGATAAGCTCGCTGTCTTCCGGAACCGCCACCTCGGTGAAGAATTTCATCTGCGACCGGTCCGACAGATGCGCCGCGAGGCTCTGGCGGTCGGGCAGGAGCCGCGGCGCGACGAAGTGGATATAGGCCATGCCCCAGGCCACGAGAACGATGGCGAGCGGGGTGACCTCGAAGATCGTGAAAGGCGCCAGTCCCTGGGCCCGGGCAACGCCGTCGACGAGGAGGTTCGTCGAGGTTCCGATCAAGGTGAGCGTGCCGCCGAGGATCGCGGCATAGGAGAGCGGAATGAGGAGTTTCGAGGCCGGCCGGCCGAGCTTGCGGGCAAGCTGGACGAAGACCGGGATCATCACGACGACGACCGGCGTGTTCGACACCACCGCCGAAGACAACGCAACAAAGCCCAGAAGGGCGGCCACCGCGAGCGCCGGCCGGGTCGCGGCCAGCCCCTCCGCCCAGAGCGTGAAGGACAACAGCGCGCCCGTGCGCACTAGCGCCCCCATGACGATGAACATCGCCGCGATCGTCCAGGGAGCCGGGTTGGAGAGCACGGCGACGGCGTCCTCATAGGGCAGAAGCCCCAGAATGAGCAGCATCGACACGCCGCCAATGGCCACAACCTCGGTCGGATAGGTCTCGCGGATGAAGAGAACGAACATGCCCGCAACGACGGCGAGGGTCAGAATCGCTTCGGTCGTGGCCGAAAACTCCGGCAGGATCATGGGCTTGCCCCGGTGCTCGTCGCGGCATTCTTTCGCCTCGGACCGGCGGGGGCAAGCGGCTTCGCGGCGGGGCGGGCCATCGCGCCGGGTTCGGACAGGCGTCCCGGGCCCGACCCTGCCCGCCCCGGAGCCGGTCCGAGAGGACCGCGACGAGCTTTGCGCTCCGGGGCATGTCGGCGGCGGCGCGGCCTCACGGCGCGGGCGGGCCCGCCTCTGCCAGAACCCCGCCCTGGCGCACAGGATGGATGTCCACCGCCGCCCCGGTCTTGTCATCGGTTGTCACCATCACGCCCGCAAGCGTCGCCTCGCCGAGGGCCGGGGTGAACCGCCCCTTGCCCATGCCGGTGAGAAACCGCCGCATCGGTTCCTCGCGGTCCATGCCGATGACCGAAACGTAGTCGCCGCACATACCGGCATCGGTGAGGTACCCTGTTCCGCCGTCGAGGATCATCGCATCCGCCGTCGGCACATGGGTGTGCGAGCCGACGACGAGGCTGGCCCGGCCGGCGCACCAATGGCCCATGGCCATCTTCTCCGAGGTCGCCTCGCAATGGATGTCGATGATGCTGGCCTGCACCAGCCCGCCTCGGGGGTGAGCCTTCAAGACCGCGTCGATGGCCGAGAACGGGTCGTCGAAGGGCCGTTTCAT
This sequence comes from Paracoccaceae bacterium, assembly GCA_030066905.1. GTDB lineage: Bacteria > Pseudomonadota > Alphaproteobacteria > Rhodobacterales > Rhodobacteraceae > JASJAR01. The sequence continues at coordinate 26,267 of JASJAR010000010.1, forward strand.
GAAGACCTGACCGAGCGCCTGGGCCACCAGCACCTTCCGGCCCCCCGGCGCATCGAACACCCGGGCCCCGACCCCGGGGGCGGTTTTGGCGTAGTTGATCGGCCTCAGAATGCGCGGTTCGGTGGCGATGAAGGAGAGCATGTCCTTCTGGTCGAAGGCATGGTCGCCGAGGGTGACGACATCGGTACCGGCGTCGAGAAGTCCCCTGGCATGGTCGGGCGACAGCCCCGCGCCGCTGGTGGCATTCTCGCCGTTGACGACGACGAAATCGAGCTTCCAGTCGCGCCGGAGGCCGGGGAGCCGTGCGGCCACCCCGTCCCGCCCGGACCGGCCCATCACGTCGCCAAGGTAGAGAATGCGCATGGCGCCCATGGCTAGTGTTCGGGCCCGGCGCGGGCAAGGGGTTTCGGCTCAGGCCGCGCGGGCAGGCGCCGGTGCGATGTCGAACACGATGGCACCCTTGCGGTGGCGGCATTCGACATGGCAATGGGCCCGGGCGATCCCGGCGAAGGGAAACCGCCTGTCGATCGCCGGCCCAATGCCTCCGGCCGAGATGGCGGGTGCGAGGGCGAGAAGGTCCGCCTTCCGGTCCTCGCTTACTTCCATATCGGCGAGGCCGGGCCGCGTGTCGTGCGGTTCCTCGATGGGGCGCCGGGTGCTGCGGGTGTTCGAAACGCTGACGGATACGCCCCCCGCGATCATCCGCCCGGCCTGATTGTCTCGGTCTCGGTGACGATGAGGTCGAGGGGCTGGTCGGTGGCCTCGGCGGGGAGCGGCGGTTCCTCCTGGGCGGCATAGGCGAAACCTATCGCGGTGACCGGCCCGTCGCGGCGGAGCGCATCGAGCGTTCGGTCGTAATGCCCCGCGCCGTAGCCCAAACGGTGCCCGCGCCGGTCGAAGGCCAGCAGCGGGACGACGAGTGTCGCAGGCCTGACATCAGGGCCGCCGGCGGGGAACTCGGTGCCGAAATCGTCCCGCGTGAGCAGCGTACCCGGCGCCCAGAGCCGGAACGTGAGCGGGCCGAAGCCGTGGGTGACCGGGAGGCAGACCGGCCCCCGCCCGGCCGCGCGTTCCATCGCCGGACGCGGGTCGATCTCGGTGCGCATCGGCCAGTAGAAGGCGACGGGGCCGGTCGCGCCGTCGAGCGCCGCTTCGAGCCGGGCCAGGGCCGGTGCGGGATCGACCGTCTCGAAGGCGAGTTTGCGCCGCGCCCGCGCCGCCTTCCGCGGGGCCGCCTTGTCGCTCACAGCAAGAGGACCGCGGCAAGACCGAGGAACGCAAAGAACCCCACCACGTCGGTCACCGTCGTCACGAAGGCGCCCGAGGCCAGTGCCGGGTCGATCCCGACACGGTCGAGCGTCAGCGGCACGAGAATGCCCGCAAGCCCCGCGACGACGAGGTTGATGACCATCGCGATCCCGATCACGACACCGAGCATCGGCGTGCCGAACCAGGCGATCCCCACCGCCCCCATGATGAGCGCAAAGACCAGCCCGTTGAGGAGCCCGGCGACGACCTCGCGCCGGATCACCCTCAGCGCGTTCGACGGGGTGAGGTCCTTCGTTGCCAGCGCCCGGACCGCCACGGTCAGCGTCTGGGTCCCGGCATTGCCGCCCATCGAGGCGACGATCGGCATCAGCACCGCCAGCGCGACGATCGCGGCGATGGTGGCCTCGAACTGGGCGATCACAAGGCTCGCCAGGATCGCGGTGATGAGGTTTACGAAAAGCCAGGGGAACCGCCGTCGGGCGATGGCGAAGGTCTTGTCGGAGAGGCTCTCCTCGCCGACACCGGCCAGACGCAGGATGTCCTCCTCATGCTCCTCGTCGAGCACGATCATCGCGTCGTCAATGGTGATCACACCGATGAGACGCCCGTCGTCGTCGACCACCGGGGCCGAGATCAAGTGGTACTGGTTGAACGCATAGGCCACTTCGCCCTCATCCTGGGTGGCGGGCACGGTGCGGAACGTGGGCTCGGTGATGTCCCCCAGCGTCACATCGCGGCGCGACGACATCAGCTTGCCGAGCGTCACATACCCCGTGGGCCGGTGGCGGGGATCGACGAGCATGATGTGATAGAACTGCTCCGGCAGGTCCTCGCGGCGGCGCATGAAGTCGATGGCCTGTCCGACATTCCAATGCTCGGGGGCCGCGACCACCTCGGTCTGCATGAGCCGGCCGGCGGAGTACTCCGGAAACGACAGCGCGGCCTGAACCGCGACCCTGTCGGCATCTTCGAGATGTTCCAGAAGCGCTTCCTGCTGGGGTGCTGCAAGGTCCTCGACGAGATCGACCACATCGTCCGATTCGAGGTCGCGGACCGCCTCGGCGAGCACATCGCTCGGCAGGAAGGCGATGACCTCCTCGCGCAGCCCCTCGTCGATCTCCGACAGCGTCTCACCGTCGATGAGATGGCCCGCAAGCAAGAGAAGCTCCTTGAGCTGCCCCGGCTGGAGCTGTTCGAGAAGGTCGGCGATGTCGGCCGGGTGCAGCGGCTCGAAGAGCTCCTCGATGCGGCCGACATCGCCGCTGGCGATGGCCAGGCGGATCGCCGGGGCAAGCTCGGCGTCGAGGGCGTAGGCGTCGTCCTCGCGGTCCTCGGTGAGGGTGTCGTTCTCTGCCGCCATGCCCGCCTCCTGTTCTGGCCGGGACCATAGGCGATGCCCGCAACCGAATGAAGTGCGGGTGGGCCGATTTACGCCGTCATTCCCGGGCCCTATGGTCGACGCTATGGAACGACGCGGTGCCTGACCTTCTGCTCCTCGGCCAGACCCTCGAGACCCGGGGCAACCCGTTTCTCGAAGGCCCGGATGCGTTCCGGCACACCGAGCACGGCGGCGTGCTGATCCGGGACGGGCGAATCGCCGCCCTCGGCGACGGGGCCGACCTTCGCGCGCGGCACCCGGAGGCCGAAACCGTCGACCATGGGGCCCGGCTGATCCTGCCGGGGTTCGTCGACGCCCATGTCCATTACCCGCAGACCGGCATTATCGCGAGCTGGGGCAAGCGGCTGATCGATTGGCTGAACACCTATACCTTCCCCGAGGAGATGCGCTTTTCGGACCCCGGCGTGGCCGCCGAGGTGGCCGGGCGGTATCTCGACCTCGTCCTGAGCCACGGCACGACGGCGGTGGCGAGCTATTGCACGATCCACCCCGGAAGCGTCGACGCGCTCTTTGAGGCCGCCGCGTCGCGCGGGATGGCCTGCGTCGCCGGCAAGACCTGCATGGACCGCAACGCCCCCGACGGGCTGAGGGACACCGTGCAATCGGCCTACGACGACAGCCTCGCCCTGCTGCGGCGCTGGCACCTTGCCGGCCGGGCAATCTATGCGATCACGCCGCGCTTCTCGCCGACCTCCAGCCGGGAACAGCTTGCCGCCCTCGGCGCCCTTTGGGCCGAGCATCCCGATTGCCTGATGCAGACCCATCTCGCCGAGCAGAAGGAGGAGATCGCCTGGGTGGCCGAGCTTTATCCGGAGGCGCGGGATTATCTCGACACTTACGAGGCCGCGGGGCTTCTCGGCCCCGGTGCCGTCTTTGGCCATTGCATCCATCTGACCGCGCGCGAGCGGGCACGGATCGCCGAAGCCGACGCGGCGCTGGCCCATTGCCCGACCTCGAACAGCTTCATCGGGTCGGGGCTGTTCGACCTCGAACTGGCAAAGGGGGCGCGGGTGGGATTGGCGACGGACACCGGCGGCGGTTCGTCGTTTTCGATGCTGCGCACGATGGCTGCGGCCTACGAGATCGGTCAGCTCCGCGGCCGCGCGGCCCATCCGGCCGAACTTCTTTGGCTGGCAACCGAAGGCTCTGCGCGCGCCCTCCGGCTCGAGGCCGAAATCGGCCGCCTCGAAGCGGGCCGGGTGGCGGACATCGTGGTGCTCGACCTTGCCTCGACGCCGGCCATCGCCCAGCGCGCGGTCCGTGCCGACGACATCTGGGAGGCGGTCTTTCCGACGATCATGATGGGCGACGACCGCGCGGTTTCGGCCGTCTATGTCGCAGGCCGTCCGGCGCAGCCCGGCTGAGCGGGGCGGTGGCCGCAGGCCCCGACCGGCGGCGCCCGGCCGATCTTCACCCTTCCGGACATGCGGTCTCGCCGCCGGCAAGCCGCGCCAGGGCCGCCGCGTGGAGCTCCGGCGAGGCGGCCGCCAGCGCCCGCCCGCCATCGTGGACCGGCCTGCCCTCCCAGTCGGTGACGAGCCCCCCGGCAGCCTCGATCACGGCAATCGGCGCCGCAATGTCATAAGCATGGAGCCCCGCCTCGATCACCAGATCGATCTGGCCGAGGGCGAGGAGCGCGTAGGCGTAGCAATCCATTCCGTAGCGAACGAGGCGGACCGTCTCGGCGACCCGGTCGAAGGCCGCCCGGTCCTCCGGCGTGCCGATCTCGGGAAAGGTCGTGAACAGCACGGCCTCGGAGAGTTCGCGGGCCGGCCGCACCGCAAGCGCGCCCTCGCCTTGGGGGCCGCGCCACGCCGCCCGCCCGAGCCCGCCCATGAAGCGCTCGCCGATATAGGGCTGGTCGATCAGCCCGAGCACCGGGCCGTCGGCGTCCCGAAGCGCGATCAGCGTCCCCCATGTCGGCGTGCCGGAGATATAGCCGCGCGTGCCGTCGATGGGATCGATCACCCAGGTCAGCCCCGACACCCCGTCCTCGGGATGCTGCTCTTCGCCGACGACCCCGTCCGCCGGCCGCCGGTCGCGCAGTGCGGCCCGGATTGCCGCCTCCGCCTCGCGATCGGCCACGGTGACGGGGTCGAACGTTTCGGCCTTGCTTTCGGCCAGAAGCGCTCGCCCGCGAAAATGGCGCAGCGTGACGGCGGCAGCCGCGTCCGCCGCCGCCTCGGCGACCGCCCACAGTTCCGCTGCCGGAAGCGCGCCGCCCGTCATGGTCCCGCCACCGGGCCGCGCGCCGTCATCTTCGGGCTGATTTCAGGCCGCAGCGTCGCTCAGGACGCGGGCCAGTTCGAACAGCCGTTTTCTCTGCGTTTCCGGGATGGCGTAGTATGAACGAACCAATTCCAGGGCTTCCTTGTCGGCCAGAATATCGGCTGGAAGATCGTCGGCATGGGCCGCATCGTCCGCGCTTTCCAAACCTTCGAAGAAAAATCCGACCTTCACATCGAGCGCTTCGGAAATATCCCAAAGGCGGGAGGCGCTGATCCGGTTCATTCCGGTCTCATATTTCTGAATTTGCTGGAATTTGATGCCGACCTTCTCGGCCAGCTGTTGCTGCGTCATACCGACCATCCAGCGGCGGTGTCGGACACGCTTGCCGACATGAACGTCAACGGGGTGCTTCATTTCCGCTGCTCCTTCTGGTTCGGGTACATTCAATTAAGCAATTACTTAGTCAGCGTTCTCTCCGACCATTACAACCTGTACTTTTAGACAGATCGCGCCGATTGGGCGCCATTCGTGCTGTGAAATCTGAATCTTACGTTAACTTCGAAATGGCCGTTGAACGGTCAGAGGCCACATCGGGCTATACAGACATTCGCCCTATGCGTGTTCTGTCATACCCTGGATTGCCCGGGAATCATAGTCAATTCGACCGGAGCGGTGGGCCGGGGCCCATGTCGTCGTCGCCCCGATGCGGTAGGCGGCGCGGACCATTTCGGCCATGTCGGCGGCCACGCGATTGCTCCGCGCGTCGCGCAGGTAGATGTTGATACGGGTGGAACCGAGGTCGGGAAGCGCGCCGCCATGCGCCACCGGCGCCAGTTGCGGCGCCTCGGTGCCGAGAAGTTGGGCCGTGACCGCCAGATCGGCCGCGACCGAGGCTTCGATGGTCCGGACCGACCCCGCCTCGACGGAAAGTTCCCAAGGTATGCCCTCCCGGTCGAGCGCCTCCTGGGTGATCCGGCGGAAGATACATTGCGATTCGAACGCCAGCCGGAGCGGGCGGTCGCGCCAGGCCGAACCGCCGCGGGCCCCGACCCAGACGAGAGGCTGTTCGGTGAGCGTTTCGCCGCCTGCGTCCACCTGATCCTCGGTGGTCATGATGAGATCGCATTTGCCGTCTGCAAACAGCGATTTGAGCTTTCGCGTGTAGGACGACAAAAGTTGAACCTTTACCCGCGGATACTCCGCGGCGAAGTGCTTCAGCACATGGGGCACGGCCGGATAGATGATGTCATGGGGAACGCCGAGGACGATCTCGCCTTCGAATTCCTCCGCCGTCAGCCGGGCGATGGCCTCGTCGTTGGTCTCCACCATGCGGCGGGCGAAACCGAGGAGTTGCTCGCCGGCCGTGGTCAGCCCCACCGCCCGGGCCGAGCGGTCGAGAAGCCCGACGCCGAGGCTTTCCTCGAGCCGTTTGAGCTGCATCGACACCGCCGATTGGGTGAGATTCAAAACCCCCGCCGCCCGGGTCACCCCCCCGGTGTCGGCCACCGCGACGAAGGAGCGCAGGGCGGTGAGGTCGAGGTTCCGAGGCATATCACAATCCTTGATGCGTTAACTCAAAAACATTCGTTTTACGAAAGTATCACGCCCTGACATATACATCAACATCGCTGATGCGATAGCGAGATTGTATTTCAGAAGCGAAAGGAAACCTCCATGGCCGCACGGACCATCGCCCGCATTTTCCCGTCCCTGCCGGCCCGGCGCCGGCGGAACGCCCTGTCCCGCCTGGTGGACTGGATGGCGCTTTATCGCCAGCGCCATCGCCTTTCGGAGCTGCCCGACCACCTGCTCGACGACATCGGCGTGAGCCGCGAGGCGGCGGAAGCCGAAGCCGACCGCCCGGTCTGGGATGCGCCGTCGCACTGGCTGCGCTGAGAACACCGCGTTTCCGACCGTTTCCGTCAGGCAATCCCCTTGAAATGAAGGGGCAACCGACCGATATTCCCGGTGAGACCGGCGGGCCCGTCGCGGCCCGCTGCCAACTGGAACATTTGGAGGCTTTGGATGGCTGAATATCAAACGGTCCGCGCCGGTGTCGGTGTCCGCACCGCCGAGATCGACGAGGGCCTGCGCGCCCACATGAACAAGGTCTACGGCACGATGTCCGTGGGCATGCTGGTCACCGGCGGCGTTGCATGGGCGGTGGGCTCTTCGCCCGCTTTGCTCGCGATCTTCCGCGATCCGATCACGCTGCAACCGAACATTCTCGGCTGGATTGCGATGTTTGCGCCGCTGATCTTCGTTTTCGCCTTCGGCGCGATGATCAACCGGGTCTCCGCCGCCGGCGCCCAGTCGCTGTTCTACGTCTTCGCGGCGCTCATGGGTCTCTCGATCTCCTGGATCTTCGCCGCCTTTACGGGCATCTCGATCGCCCAGACCTTCCTCGTGACGGCGATTGCCTTCGCGGGCCTCTCGCTTTGGGGCTACACCACCAAGAAGGACATCTCCGGCTGGGGGTCGTTCCTCATCATGGGCGTGATCGGGCTCATCGTCGCCTCGATCGTGAACCTTTTTCTCGGCTCGCCGATGATCATGTTTGCGATCTCGGTGCTCGGGGTGCTGATCTTCGCGGGGCTCACGGCCTACGACACCCAGCGGATCAAGACCGAGTACATCGCCCATGCCCGCCATGCGGATCAGGAATGGCTCGACAAGTCGGGGATCATGGGGGCGCTGTCGCTCTACATCAACTTCATCAACCTCTTCATGTTTCTCCTCCAGTTCCTCGGGAACCGGGAGTAACTTTCGAAGAGTGCCAAACGAGAGGGCCGGCCCAGCGCCGGCCCTTTTCTATTGGGGGCTCCGCCCCCGGCCCATGCGGGCCTCCCCCGCGGTACTTTTGCCAAGATGAAGCCCGGGAACTGTCAGACGTACTCCGACGATTGCGCCCAGAGATTGAGATCGGGGCGGTCCTCGGCAATCTCGTCGATGCGGGCGAGTTCCTCGGCGCTGAAATCGAGGTTCTGGATGGCGCCCGCGCAATCGGTGACCTGTTCGGGGCGCGATGCGCCGATGAGCGCGGTGGTGATCTTTTCCTCCCGCAGCACCCAGGCCAGCGCCATCTGCGCCAGGGTCTGACCGCGCGCTTGCGCGAGCTCGTCGAGCCCCCTGATCTTGGCAAGTAGATCGGCGTCGATGGCCCCGGCGTCGAGCGATTTGCCCTGGGTCGCCCGGCTGCCTTCGGGCGTTGCCTTGAGGTACTTCGAGGTCAAAAGCCCCTGGGCCAGGGGCACGAAAGCGATGGACCCGATCCCCAACTCGGCGAGCGTTTCGCGCAACCCGTCCCGCTCGACCCAGCGGTTGAACATGTTGTAGCTCGGCTGGTGGATGAGGCAGGGCGTCCCGAGGTCCTGAAGGATCGCCGCCGCTTCCCGGGTCCGCTTCGAGTTGTAAGACGAGATGCCCGCGTAAAGCGCCTTCCCGGACCGCACAATCCGGTCGAGCGCGCCCATGGTCTCCTCAAGCGGCGTTTCGGGGTCGAACCGGTGGGAATAGAAGATGTCGACATAGTCGAGCCCCAGCCGTTTGAGCGAGGCATCGCAGGAGGCGATGAGGTACTTCCGGCTGCCCCATTCGCCGTAGGGCCCCGGCCACATATCGTAGCCCGCCTTCGAGGAGATGATCAGCTCGTCGCGGTAGCCCCGGAAGTCGGTGGCGAGGATGTCGCCGAAGGCCTCCTCGGCACTCCCCGGAGGCGGCCCGTAATTGTTGGCAAGGTCGAAATGGGTGATGCCGGCGTCGAAGGCCGTCCGGCAGATGGCGCGCGCGGCGCCGCGCGGGGCATCCTCGCCGAAATTGTGCCAGAGCCCGAGGCTGATCGCGGGAAGCCGGAGGCCGGAGCGCCCGCAGCGGCGGTAGACCATGCCGTCGTAGCGATCCTCCGCCGGGGCATAGACGGGTTGGGCGGGTTTCGGGGAGCGCCCGGCCATGTCAGGAGCAGTCCAGCAGAAAGACCATCGCCCGACCGACGGTCGTGGCGCCCCCACCGGCGAGGCAGCCCGAACGCTGGGTCGCCTCGCTCCTGAGCCGCGCGGCGTCCGGCGCACCGCCGGAACCGGCCTCGGCCACGAGCCAGACCGGCCCGCCGGCATCGACGACCCGGAGCCAGGTGTTTTCGGTCGCCACCGCGGCAACGCTTGCCGCAGGATCCGAGGCATAGGGACGTATCGCCGCCGCGGCCGCTGCTGACGGCGCGGCATTGACCACATGGCGCGGCACCGCCGGGAGCCCCTGCATCACCGTCTCGGCCTGCTGCGGCCCGGACTGTCCGCTGGGCGTGACCTCGTAGAGCTCGAACCCCTGTCCCCCGCCGTCGCTTCCGCAGGCGCCGAGCGCCAGGAGGCCCGTCATCGCCATCGCCAGTCTTCGCATCGCTCTCTCCTTCCGCCCCCCACAGGCCAGCATTCCTCGCGGCGCCGGTCAACCCTCGGCCGTCACGGGGCCCGCGCCATGGCGACCGCCGGAAAGACGATCCCGGGCCGCAACGGCACATCGACCGCGCCAAGAACGGCAAAGCCCATCGCCCGGTAGAACGACACGGCCGTGCGCGTCGCCTGAGCCTCGAGCCGGGTCATCCCGGCCGCCCGCGCCGTCTCGAAGACCCGCGCCATCAATGCCCGGCCGATCCCCTGCCGGGTGCGGCGATGGTCCGTCACAACGTGGCGGATATGGCCAACACGCTGCCGCGCCCGTGCGCCGCCAGGCGCGGCCATCGTCCAGCCGCCCGCGCCGACGATTTCATCGCCGTCCCGCGCCACATAATAGGTACCGCAGGCCAACAGGCGCGGCTGAGCACGGGAGATCAGCGGCAGGGCCGTGACCAGCACCGAGGGCGGGTAATCGGGCTTCAGGAGCACCGGATAGGAGCGCGACAGCAATGCATCGACCGCCGCGAGGTCGGCCGGCGACGCCACGTCGACGGTGATCGCTGCGGCCGTCATCGCACGGCCTCCCAACTCTGGCGCAACGCGGCGATCTCGCCGGCGACGGCACCCGGGCCCACCCGAGGCACCCCGGGGTCGGTGTAGCGGCGTGAGGTGATGTCGGTCGCGGCATGGAGCGGGACGAGATGGGCATGAACATGGGCCACCTCATTGCCGGTGAAGACGAACCCCACCCGCGCGACGCCGTAATGCCGCTTCATCGCCCGCGCGAGGCCCTGGCCGGCAACCACGATCTCGGCGGCGAGGTCCGCAGGCAAGTCGTCGAACGTCTCGACATGGGCACGCGGGACGATCTGCACATGACCCGGCCGGATGGGCCGGGTGTCGCCAAAGGCCACCAGCCGCTCCCCTTCGAACAGCATCGCCGCCGGGGCCCGCCCCGCGGCAATCTCGCAGAATATGCAGTCTTTCATCGACCGGCCTCCGGACATGAAAAAGCCGCGTCGGGTCGCCCCGCGCGGCTTCGTCTTCACCAAGGAGAAGACCTTACTTGATCTTGCCTTCCTTGTACTCGACGTGCTTGCGCGCGACGGGGTCGTACTTCCGTACGGTCATCTTCTCCGTCATCGTCCGGGCGTTCTTCTTGGTCACGTAGAAATGGCCCGTATCGGCCGTCGAGTTGAGCCGGATCTTGATCGTCGTCGGTTTGGCCATGTGCCGTCTCCTGCGCACGGAGGCGGCGGCCCCCGGTCATCGTTCGAAGGCCGCCTTTTACCGGGGTCGCGCGCCAAGTCAAGCGTGGCGGCTCAGGAAACCCCCATCGACCGGTGCACCTGATCGCGGGTCGCCGCCGAGAGCCCCAGCGCCGTCGCAAGCCCGTTGAGATAGTCGACCTCCTGGGCGTGATCGACACGGATGCCCATCAGGCTCATTGCATAGACCTGGGCCTTCATCTGCTCGGTGGTGTCGTCGGCGAGCCCCTCGATGTCGATCGGTGCGGCCAGTTCGGCCTTCACGAACTCAAGCTCCTCGGCATCCATCTCGCCCATATGTTCGAGGATCGCATCGCGCTCGGCCTCGTCGATCTCGCCATCGGCTTTCGCCGCCTGGATCATCGCGCGGATCATCAGCTTGGCATTGGCCTCCTGGGTGTCGGTCGCCGCCGTCGTGCCGGTGAGACTGTCCATCATCTGGGCGGCCTGTTCCTGACCCGTGGCCGCCGCCCCGCCGAGGGCGGCCATGAGACCGCCCAATCCCGCCGCCGCCGCGCCGCCCTGATCGGTCTGGGGTCCGAACTGGCCCATCATCTTTTGCAGCGCGTCGCCGCCGCCGGGCACGCCCATCTTCTCCATCATCGCACCCATCTGGTCGGCCATGCCCGCCATCGCGGGGTTTTCGGCCATCGCTTTCTGGACGCCGGCCATGCCGCCCATCTTCTTGAAATGATCGACGCCCTTGGCCGCGGCATAACCCGCCGCAAGGGTCGCCAATGTCCGAACGAAGCTCATGTCTGTCCCTCCCCATCAGATTCGCCGCAAAAGCTAGCATGGCTCGGGGTACATTGCTGCACGGTCTCAGGGCTTGCGCGGCGTCAAGACCCGGTGCGGCGGGGGGCGGTACACTTTGTCCCATCGGGAACAAAGGACCACCGCCATGCCCGAACCGCATAGATTCACCGACCTTCGACCCGGCGACCTCGTCCCCTTCTTCGGGCTGACTTTCGGTATCGCCTGGGGCGCCTTCGCGCTCTTCGCCTTCGCCCCCGGGGTCGTCGAGCAAGTACTGGGTCCGCCGTCGGGCAGCCATCCGCTTTTCATACTCGCGGTCTACGCCCCCGCAATCGCGGCCTTTCTGCTGGTTCTGGTCCGCGGCGGTCTGGCCGGGCTGATGGCATTCCTCTCCCGGCTGGCGATCTGGCGCGCTCCGCCCGTCTGGTACGCGGTGCTCTTTCTGGGGCTGCCGGCGCTCTTCTACGCCGGGGCCCTCATAAAGGGGGCGCCGCTCGTTCCGGATTTCGAGAGTGCGGCGGCCTTCCTCGCCGTCCTCGGCTTCATGGCGATCCTCGGGCCGATGGAGGAATTCGGCTGGCGCGGCGTGGGGCTGCCGCTTCTTCAGCGGCTCATGACGCCCTTTGCCGCCAGCATCGTCCTTGGCGTGATCTGGGGCGTGTGGCATCTGCCCGCCTTCCTCTTGTCGGGCACGCTACAGAGCAACTGGCAGTTCCTGCCCTTCGTGCTCGGCGCCACGGCCATCAGCGTCATGGTCACGGCGCTTTTCAACGCGACCCGCGGCGGACTTCTCTTGCCGATGCTCTTTCACTGGCAGCTCAACAACCCCGCCTGGCCGGACGCGCAACCTTTCGACACATGGCTGTTCCTGGCCGCCGCCGGTCTGACGCTCTGGCTCTGCCGGCATACGATGTTCTCCCGCGCGGGTGGGGTGACATCCGTCATTCCCGAGCGTGGTATCGAGAGGGGCAAGGCTGCGGAGGGCCTGTAAGCCGGATTCTGTCCCGGGGTTTCCCCCATGGGCGACCATTCCTCTGGGCACGCCGTTGCCGGTGCGCTCAAGCTGCCTACCCGGACCTCTGGGCCGAAGCCGCCCGCCGCCCGAAGACGGCGCGAGGTCCCTATTCGGCATTGCTTCCGGTGGGGCTTGCCGTGCCGGTCCGGTTGCCCGTCCCGCGGTGGGCTCTTACCCCACCGTTTCACCCTTACTGGCCGAAACCAGCGGTTTGATCTCTGTGGCGCTGTCCGTCGGGTTGCCCCGCCCGGGAGTTACCCGGCACCGTCGCTTCGTGAAGTCCGGACTTTCCTCGAGCCGAAACCCGCGGCCGCCCGGCCCTCCGCCCGCCTCACCTATGCGAGTGTCGCGGCCCGATCAAGGCGCTCGGGTGCGGCGAGCCCCTGCCGGACCAGCCGCGCCCAGTCGAAGCGCGCCCCGGGGTCGATCTTTCGCCCCGGCGCGCAATCGGAATGCCCGATGACGCCCGCCGGCCCGATCCCCCAACGGCCCATGATCTCTCCCAGCAGCCGCTCGAGCGCTGCCATCTGCGGTTCGGGGAAGGGCTCCGCCCCGGTGTTCTGAAGCTCGATCCCGATGGAATGGGAATTGACGTCCCCGATCTCCCCCCAGGCCCCCGCGCCCGCATGCCAGGCCCGCATCTTTTCGGCGACGAGAGACCTCACCTCGCCGTCGTAATCGATCAGATAATGCGCCGAGACCTCCGCTTGCGGGTCAGACAGCCGCGCCGCCGCCGCCGCCGCACTCTCCATGCCGGTATAGTGAAGCACGATCAGCGACGGCCGCGCCCCGCCGCGCCGCTCACCGAAATTGCGCGACGGGTGGCTCAGGCGCACCGCAAAGGCCCTTCATCTTGGAAAAAATACCGCCGCCGGAGGCACCGAAATCTCCGATCCTTCGCCAGAAGGATCGTCCTCACCGCCGCGCGGCGCGGAACGGCGTCGGGTCCCAGAAGCAGGCATAGCCGTCGCCGTCGGGGTCGAGCCCCTGCCGGTCGCGCTGCGGCCCGCCCGCCTCCAGAAACGCCCTCTGGGCAGCATCGTTGGAAACATAGGCCGCGCAGCGGATCAGGAGGTCTTCGCGCGTCGGTTGCCGCCCGGAGCGGCGGTAGACCTGCTGGCCGACGGGATGGGTCGTCTCCAGCGCATAGGCCACGATGTTCGGCCCGTCCGCACCGCTGCGTTCGGGAAGGGCGCTCGGCTGGATCACCTGGTACTCGGCCCGCAGCCGTTCGAGCCGGGCCGCGTCGCTCTCGATGGTCTGGCGCTCGCTGACCGCTTCGAAATCCTGCTCGTCGGAAATCCCGGGATTGTTGAGGCTGGGGGCCGAGGCCCTCGCGCCGCCGGGCCGTTCGTTCGAGATCTGCGGCCCCGCCTCGCCCTGACCGAGCGCCTCGGTCTCGTAGCTTTCATAATCCTCGAACCCGACCCCGGCGGCCGAGTTGGGGATTTCGGGCGCACAGGCGGCCAGCGCCAGCAGCGCCAAAAGTAGAACCGGTCTCATCACTCTGCTCGGTTTTGTTTCCGCACGGTTACCACCAATTCGTCGGCTTGGAAACAAACCCCGCCGCGGCTTCGAGCGCATAGGCGGTGTTCAGAAGATCGCCCTCCTCCCATGGCCGCCCGATGAGCTGGAGACCGAGCGGCAATCCCTGGCGGTCGAGGCCTGCGGGCACCGCAATGCCCGGCAGCCCGGCAAGGTTGACCGTCACCGTGAAGACGTCGTTGAGATACATCGCGACCGGATCGGCCTCGGCCATCTCCCCGAGCCCGAAGGCCGCCGAGGGCGTCGCCGGTGTCAGGATCGCCTCGACCCCGCCCGCAAACGCCTCCTCGAAGTCGCGCTTGATGAGCGCGCGCACCTTCCGCGCGCGGTTGTAATAGGCGTCGTAGAAGCCGGCCGAGAGCACATAGGTGCCCACCATGACCCGGCGCTTGACCTCGGCGCCGAACCCCTCGGCGCGGGTCTTTTCGTACATCTCGACGATGCCGTCGCCCTGGGCGAGCCGGGCGCGGTGCCCGTAACGCACCCCGTCGTAGCGGGCGAGGTTTGACGAGGCCTCGGCCGGCGCGATCACGTAATAGGCCGGCAGCGCGTATTTCGTGTGCGGCAGGGAGATATCGACGATCCTGGCACCCGCGCCTTCGAGCATCGCACGGCCCTCGGCCCAAAGCGCCTCGATCTCGTCGGGCATCCCCTCCATCCGGTACTCCCGGGGGATGCCGATGGTCTTGCCGCGAATGTCGCCGGTGAGCATCGCCTCGAAATCCGGCACCGGCAGATCGGCGGAGGTCGAATCCTTCGCGTCATGCCCGGCCATGGCTTCGAGGAGGATCGCGCAATCCCGCACCGATTTCCCCATCGGCCCGGCCTGATCGAGCGAGGAGGCGAATGCGATGATCCCCCAGCGGCTGACCCGCCCATAGGTGGGCTTCAACCCGGTGATCCCCGTAAAGGCCGCCGGCTGACGGATCGACCCGCCGGTGTCGGTCCCCGTCGCCCCGAGGCAAAGGTCGGCCGCCACCGCCGCCGCCGAACCGCCCGACGAGCCGCCGGGGGTCAACGCGGTATCGTCGTTGCCCCGCCGCCAGGGGTTCACCGCGTTGCCATAGGTGCTCGTCTCATTCGAGCTCCCCATGGCGAACTCGTCCATGTTGAGCTTGCCGAGCATCACCGCCCCGGCCTCGAAAAGCTGCTGGGTGACGGTGGATTCGTACTCCGGGCGAAACCCGTCGAGGATGGCACTTCCCGCCTGGCTCGCCACGCCTTTGGTGCAGAAGAGGTCCTTGATCCCCAGCGGAATGCCGCACAGGGATGGTGCCTCGCCGTTCTTTAGGCGCGCATCGGCCTCCGCGGCCTGTGCGCGGGCGATCTCGGGGGTCTTGTGGACGAAGGCGCCGAGCGCATCGGCCGCCTCGATCTCGGCCAGACAGGCTTCGGTCAGTTCCGCGGCAGTCACCTCGCCGGCCCGCAGCCGGTCGCGCGCCTCGACAATCGTCAGGGAACTCAGCTCCTTGGTCACGTCCGGCACCTCATTCGACCACTTTCGGCACGGCAAAAAACCCTTCCCTTGCGTCGGGCGCATTCGCCAGTATCTCGGCCTGCCGGTCGCCGTCGGTCACCACATCCTCGCGCCGCTTCAGCCGCATCGGCGTGACGCTGACCATCGGCTCGACCCCCTCGACATCCACCTCGCCCAGTTGCTCGATGAACCCGAGGATCGCGTTGAACTCGCCCGCGAGCGCCGGCAGGTCCTCCTCCGGCACCGCGATACGCGCAAGCTTCGCCACCTTCCGCGCGGTTTCGATATCGATGGACATGGGCGTTCCCCTTCTAAAAGGACCCGCCGGCTTTACCTCTCCGACCCTGGCTCTTCAAGAGCGCCCGCAAGCCGCTTCATCTTGGCAAAAATACCGCCGGGGGAGGCCCGAACGGGCCGGGGGCAGCGCCCCCTAGACCGCCGCCCGCAGCCGGTGGCGCCGGTAGACCTCGATCATCCAGGGCAGCATGATCGCGTTGAGCGTATGCCAGAAGATATGCGTGCCGACGGGCCAGACCTCGCAGAGGATGAGATCGAGCGAGCGAAGCGTGATCGACACCGTGAGTATCCCCGCGCCGATCAGCATCCCCCGCGCCGTCTCCGGCGCACGCCGGGCCACGAACGGCGCGTAGGCCGCGATCAGGATCGGCACCGTCCAGTAGAAGTTCGAGATCTGAAAGAACGGCAGCCGGTCGAGCACCGGCACGAGGGCTGCGGCATAGGGAAGGAACAAAAGCGTCGCCCCCGCCGCCACCCACCATCGCATTCCCATCACGTCCCGATTGACCGCGAAGAGGTAGGTCAGGATGAAGAGCCCGATCGGGGTGACATCCGCTGTCGCCGCCCATTGGGTCGCATGGGTATGAAAGAGAAACGAACCCACCGCGATGCACCCGAGAAGGACGGCCAGCGTGCGCGCGATCCCAAGCTCCGGCTCGCGGTTGCGCATCGCCGCCCAGATCGCCCCGATGAGATAGAAGAGGTTCGTCAGCGCGTTGAGCGGCTCGGACCAATAGGAAAAATCGGTCCGCTCGCAGTAGATATCGACCTGCTGAAACCAATCCACGCGTGACCTCCCGGGCTGCCCGCTGCTACCCTCGCCGGAGGACAAACGGGAGGGCAATATGAAAATCACCTGGCTCGGCCATGCCGGCTTCCGGCTTGAAATCGAAAAGGCCGTGATCCTCCTCGACCCCTGGATGACCGGCAATCCGATGTTCCCCGAAGACCGTCGGGCCGAAGCCATCGAAGGCGCGACCCATATCCTGCTCACCCACGGACACGGCGATCATTCCGCCGATGCGGTCACCCTCGCCCGCGACCTCGACATCCCGGTCGTCGGCATCTTCGACCTCACGAGCCGGTTCGAGCAGGTCGAGAACATCGCCGTGACCGGGTTCAGCAAAGGCGGCACGGTGGACCTCGGCGGGGCCGCCGTCACCATGGTCAACGCCTCTCACTCCTCGACCCTTCCAGGGGCCGACGGGCCCATCGCGGCGGGCTCGGAAGCCGGCTACATGATCGCCGGTGAGGGCCATGTGATCTATTTCTCGGGCGACACCGACATCATGGCCGACATGGACTGGATGGGCGACTACCACAAACCCGATATCGGCATTCTCGCCGCCGGGGGGCATTTCACGATGGACATGGCGCGCGCGGCCTATGCCGCGAAGCGGTATTTCGACTTCAAGACGGTGATCCCCTGCCATTACCGGACCTTCCCGCTGCTGGAACAATCGGCCGAGGCCCTGAAGGCGGGACTGCCCGGGGTCGATGTGGTCGAGCCAGAGGTGCTCGTTCCGATCGAGATCTGACGTCGGACCGCCTCCGGCGGCGGTATTTTTGCCAAGATGAAGGGAGCCCCTCAGCGCTTCACGGAAAAGAAGTCGCGCAGAAGGGCGGCGGCTTCGGCCTCGCCGATCCCACCATAGACCTCCGGCGCATGATGCGCTTGCGGGTGATCGAAGACCCGCGCGCCATGGGCCACCCCGCCCGACTTGGGGTCCTCCGCCCCGTAGTAGAGCCGTGCGATGCGGGCCGCGGCGATGGCACCGGCGCACATCGCGCAAGGCTCGAGCGTGACGTAGAGGTCGCAGCCTGCGAGCCGTTCGGAGCCGAGCTTGGCGGCGGCTTCGCGGATCGCGAGCATCTCGGCATGGGCGGTGGGGTCGGCGTCCTGGCGTGTGCGGTTCCCGGCCGCCGCGATCACCCTGCCCGTCTTGACGATCACGGCCCCCACCGGCACCTCGCCGCGAGCCGCCGCCGCGCGCGCCTCGTCGAGCGCCAAGGTCATGAAACTGCGGAAGCTCTCAGCCATCGCCGCGACGATAGACGAGGAATATCCCCCCCGCCACCGCCGCCGCGACCGCGGCCTTGAGGATGAACTGAAGGTCTGCCTCGCCTTCGAGGAAGGCGTAGACCGTGGCGACAAGCGTGCCGAGAAGGGCCAGCACCGTCAGAAGCAGAATCAGCGCCTCGGTCCAGCGCCGCACCGCTGAGCGGTGGCGCTGCGGGTCGGCCCTGAGCCGCGCCGCAGCATCGCGCGCAAGATAGAAGTAGATCGGGCCGAAAACCGCCAGGGCGGCGATCGACCAGTTGATCCGGCGCATCCTCCAGTCTTTGGCGGGATCGAACATCTGGTCGATCAGATGAAGGGCCAGTTCGACGAGATGCCAGGCTGCTGCGCCGAGCGAGATGAAGATCAGCGCATAAGTGAAGAAATCCCGGGCCGAGACCACCGGGACGGGTGCCGGGACCGGCGGCGTGAAAGGCGTGTCGGCGAAGGCCGACAGCCCGTCGGCGATCTCGCGGTCCGACCATCCGGCCGCGCCGAGCGCGTCCTCGATCTCGTTGCGGGCCCGGCCGGCGGCAAGCGCCTCGGCCACGAAGTCGGTCAATCTGTCATCTCGTGCCATGCCCTTCACCTCGGCATGGCGCCGACCCCCGGCAAGGTCGGGCTTTCCTTACCCGGTTGAAGGCGCTACCCCCGCCCCATGGCCGACCCATCCGAGCGCATCGCCAAGGTTCTCGCCCGCGCCGGGATCGCCTCGCGCCGCGATGCTGAGAAGCTGATCGCGGCGGGCCGGGTGGCGGTCAACGGCAAGACCATCGAGAGCCCCGCGCTCAACGTCACGCCCGCCGATACCATCACTTTCGACGGCAAACCGGTCGAGGCCCCCGAAGCCCCCCGCCTTTGGCTCTACCACAAGCCCGAGGGCCTCGTGACCACCGCGCGGGACGAAAAGGCCCGCCCGACGGTCTTCGACGCCCTGCCCGACACTTTGCCCCGGGTGATGTCCATCGGCCGGCTCGACATCGCCTCCGAGGGGCTCCTCCTGCTCACCAACGACGGCGGGATCAAGCGCCGGCTCGAACTGCCGTCGACTGGCTGGCTCAGGAAATACCGCGTCCGCCTCCATGGGGCGCCCGACGACGCGGCCTTCGAGCCGCTCCGAAAGGGGCTCACCCTCGACGGCGAGCGGTTCCGTCCGATGACCGTCAGCCTCGACCGCCAGCAGGGGCGCAACGCCTGGGTCACGGTGGGGCTCCGCGAGGGCAAAAACCGCGAGATCCGCCGGGCGATGGAGGCCATCGGGCTGCCGGTGAACCGGCTCATCCGCATCTCCTACGGACCGTTCCGTCTAGGCGACCTCAAACCGGGGGAAGTCTCTGAGGTGAAAGGAAAAGTCCTCCGCGAGCAGCTCGGCCTCGACGCCAAGAAGCCCCCGCCGAAACGCGCCCCCGGCAAGACCCCGCGAAAGCGCTGAGAGGGCCGATCCTCTATGGAAAGCCCCCGGGGCTTCCCATATGGTTGAGACAACAACCAAGGAACCCAACAGGCCCATGCAACGCCTTGCTCTTGCGATCCTTCTGGTCGCCGCCCTTGTCGGGCTGGTGGCGGTTCTCGCAGCGGGCTTGCGCAAGGCCGCCGGGGGGCCGGGCTTTGAAGACGGGACAACGCCGATGCAGAAGGTCGCCTATGCCGTGCTGATCGCGCTCATGCTTTATGTCTCCATCATGGGGGCCGCGGCCTGACATGGCCGAGCGCTATGGCGGCAAATACAGCCCCGGCGGGGCATCCGGGCCGGCCAAGACGGCGGGTGCGACCGCGGCGCGACGCACGAAGGCCGGCTTCCGGGCCAACCTTCTCTTCGTCGCCCCGTTTCCCCTTGTCATCAAGGCGTTCTTCTCCGAGCCCATCGTTCTCGGCCAATATCTCGGCGCCTGGGCGATCTTGATGCTCGCCGCCTGGCTCACCCGGGAGGGGCTCAAGGCCGAAGAGGCTTACGAGGCGCGAAAGATCGCCAAGCGCCCCGCGATCCCCCGCAAAGGCTTCGGCTCGCTCCTCACTGGCGCCGGCCTCGGTCTCGCGGGCCTTGCCGGCTTCGGCATGCCCGATGCGGCGATCTTTGCGCTCTTCGGCGCGGGGCTGCACTTCTTCGCCTTCGGCCCCGACCCGATGCGCGACAAGGGGGCGACAGGCATCGACCAGATGCAGTCCGACCGGGTTGCCCGCGCCGTCGACGAGGCCGAGAAGCACCTTTCGGGCATGACGGAGGCAATCAAGCGGGCGCGCGAACCCCAACTCGAACGCCGCGTCGAAAGCTTCCAGGCCACCGCCCGCCAGATGTTCCGCTCGGTCGAGAACGACCCCCGCGACCTCGTCGCCGCCCGCCGCTATCTCGGCGTCTATCTTCTGGGGGCGAAGGACGCGACGGTGAAGTTCGCCGATCTCTACGCGCAATCGCGCAATGCCGAGGCCCGGGCAGACTATCTCGCCCTTCTCGACGACCTCGAACAAAGCTTCGCCCAACGCACCGAGAAGCTCCTTCTCGACGACAAATCCGGCCTCGACATCGAAATCGAGGTCCTGCGCGAACGGCTCGCCCGCGAGGGCGTGCGCCACACCGATTGACCTTGAAGAGATAACCGAAAAAGAGGGGCCCCCATGTCCGTTGTCGAAACCCGCAAGAAAGCCCAGGCCGAGTTGGCGCAAGTCGAGGAAGTCTCGAAACATCTTCTGCCTGAGCCCTCGACGGCGCTGGTGCCCTATGCCGAGGCCGAAGCGCCCACGGCCGCCGAGATCGAAAAGCGCATCGGCGAGCTTAACATGGCCGACACCGGGTCCATCGTCTCCTTCGGCTCGGCGGCGCAAGCCGAGCTTCAGGAAATCTCCCAATCCATGCTGCAAGGGGTCAAGAACAAGGATGTGGGCCCGGCCGGGGATTCTCTCCGCTCAATCGTGACCACCATTCGCGGCTTCTCGGTCGACGAGCTCGACGTCCGCCGCAAGCGGTCCTGGTGGGAGCGGCTGCTGGGCCGCGCCGCGCCGATGGCGAATTTCGTCTCCCGGTTCGAGGAGGTGCAGGGCCAGATCGACAAGATCACCGACAACCTTCTCGGCCACGAGCACCAGCTTCTCAAAGACATCAAGTCCCTCGACATGCTCTATGAGAAGACGCTGGCCTTCTACGACGAACTCGCGATCTACATCGCCGCCGGGGAAGAGAAGCTGAAACGCCTCGACGAGACGGACATTCCGGCAAAGGAGGCCGAGGTCAACGCCGCCCCGGAGGAAGAAGGCGTGATGCGGGCCCAGGAATTGCGCGACCTCCGCGCGGCCCGGGACGATCTCGAACGCCGGGTGCATGATCTGAAGCTCACCCGCCAGGTGACGATGCAGTCGCTGCCCTCGATCCGGCTCGTGCAGGAGAATGACAAGTCGCTGGTCACCAAGATCAACTCGACACTGGTCAATACCGTCCCGCTCTGGGAGACACAGCTCGCCCAGGCCGTTACGATCCAGCGCTCGACCGAGGCGGCGGCGGCCGTGCGAGATGCCAACGATCTCACCAACGAATTGCTCGAAGCGAACGCCAAGAACCTGCGGGCCGCCAACAAGGCAGTGCGCGAGGAAATGGAGCGCGGGGTGTTCGACATCGAGGCGGTGAAGTCGGCCAATGCCGAACTGATCGCGACGATCCAGGAAAGCCTCCAGATCGCCGACGAGGGCAAGGCCAAGCGGGCCGCCGCCGAGATCGAACTCCAGAAGATGGAGGAGGAGTTGAAGAACACGCTGGCATCGGCGCGCGCCCGCGGCGACAAGGTCGGCGATACAGCCGGCACCGCGGTGCCATCCTGAGCGATGGCGGCCCGGAGCACCTTCTTCGCCATCATGGCGGCAGCGACGCTCGCGGGCTGCGACCTCTTCAACCCCGAGCACCTGAGCACGACGGCCCCGCCGCCGGCAGAAGCCCCCGAACCGCCGGCACGGTCCGCCGACAGCCTTGCGCTCGAGCGCTACTATGCACGCATCGAAAACGGTTTGAGCGCGCAAGGGCTTCTGCGGACCGATGGCGGCGGTCCCGACACGCCCTGGGACGGCGAGGACCTTACACGCAACTTCATCCGCATCGCGACGTTCGAGGAGTACGACACGGCAGGCGGCCAGATCATCCAGCGCCAGACCGCAAGCCGCATCCACCGCTGGGAGGCACCGGTGCGGATCAATGTCGAGTTCGGCGAGACGGTGTCGCCCGTCAAGCAGTTGAAGGACACCGACGCCATTGAGCGGCTGGCCCGGCGGTTGTCGGCGGCGACGGGTCATCCGATCCGTACCGTCGAGACCGGGGGGAATTTCACCGTGCTGATCGTCAACGAGGACGAACGCCGTGCGCTCGCTCCCCGGCTTCGTCAGCTTGTCCCGTCGATTTCCGACAACGCGGTTGCGGCGGTGACCAGCCTGCCGCGCACCAGCTATTGCCTCGTCATCGCGCTCGCGCCGCGGAACGACGGGGTTTACACACGCGCCGTCGCCGTGATCCGCGGCGAACATCCCGACCTTTTGCGGCTGTCGTGCCTCCACGAAGAAATCGCGCAGGGGCTCGGGCTTTCGAACGACAGCCCGCTCGCCCGCCCCTCGATCTTCAACGACGACGAGGAATTCGCCTTCCTGACGTCGCAGGACGAGGCGATGCTGTCGATCCTCTATGACGACCGGCTGGCGCCGGGGATGACGGGCAGCACGGCGGCACCCATCGTCGAGACGATTGCGGCCGAAATCACCGGCGAGGGGCCGGACGCTTTCTGAGATGACACCGGTCCTCGCTGCGCTGCCGTTGCTGCTGGTGCTGGTCGCGATGGGCGCGGGCGGACTGTCGGCCGCCGCCGCAGGCAGCATCGGCCTCGCCGTGGCGCTGTTTCTCGCCTTCGCGGCGGCGGGGTTCGGCTTTGACGGCCCGGCGCTCCCCGCCCTCGGCGGCACGGCGGCCGAGGCGGCGTTCTCGACGCTCACGATCCTCTGGATCATCTTTCCCGCGCTTGCGCTTTACGAGTACCAATCGCGCTCCGGCGCCATCGCCCGTATCCGCGACGCGCTCACCGGGCTCACCGGCGACCGGCGGCTGCAAGCTGTGCTCATCGCCTGGTTCTTCGGTCTCTTCATCGAGGGGGCTGCGGGCTTCGGCACGCCGGTGGCGCTCGCCGCCCCGCTTCTGGCGGGGCTCGGCTACCCGCCGGTGCGCGCCGTGGCGCTTGCGCTTCTGGGCCATGCCGCCGGGGTCTCCTTCGGCGCGGTGGGAACGCCGACACTTGTGCAGGTCGACCTCACCGGTCTCGCGCCGACCGCGATTTCCGGCCCGGTCGCGACGATGCACGCCATCCTCGGCCCGGTGCTTCTGCTGTCGATGATGCGGCTTGCGGGCGACGGCCCGCTGACCGGTCGGGACCTCCGCTGGGCCGGCGTTGCGGCGCTGGCCTTCATCGTCCCGTCCCTCGCGCTGGCCTGGACCATCGGGCCCGAACTTCCCTCCCTCGGCGGCGCGTTCATCGGCGGCGCGGCGTTCGTCTGGCTTCTCTTGCGGGCCGAACACGCGGCCCCGCCGGATGTGCGCCGCCTCCTGCCCGACCTTCTGCCCTATCTCATCATCCTCGCCCTGGTTCTCGCCACCCGGCTGCTCCCGGGACTCCAGGACATCGCCCGCGCGCCGGCCATCGACTGGACGCTGGCGGGCACCTTTCGCGGCCGGTTCGAGCCGCTCTATCACCCCGGCACGCTCCTCCTGCTCGGCCTCGCGCTCGGTGCGCTCCTGACCGGCCGCGGCACCGCGGCGCGCGACGCGATGGGGCCGACGCTGGCCCGGCTCCTGCCGGTCGCCCTCGCGCTTCTGGCGATGCTCGCGCTCTCCCGGGTGATGGTCCATGGCGGCCTCATCACGGCGCTCGCCGAGGCCGCCGCCGCCCTGGGCCCCTTCTGGCCGCTCGCCGCGCCGCTGCTGGGTGTCGCGGGAACCTTCGTCACCGGCTCGGCCACCGCCTCGAACATCCTCTTCACCGAGCTTCAGACCGCTGCGGCCGCCGCGCTGAGCCTGCCGCCCGCTGCGCTGGCCGCCGCACAGGGGTTTGGATCGGCCATCGGCAACGTCGTCGCCCCCCACAACATCATCGCCGGCTCGGCCACGGTGGGGTTGACGAACGAGGAGGGCCCGATCCTCCGCCAAACCCTCGCCGTCGCCGCGCTCTACACCGCCCTCGGCGGGGCCCTCGCCCTGGCGCTCGCCCGCCTGCTATGATCGCCCAATGACAGCCGCCGACCTCATTACCGAACTGAAAGCCGCCCGCGCCCCCGGAGACGCCGAAGACGTCGCCCGCTTCTACACCGCAGGCGACCCCGACACCCGCATCCTCGGGCTGCGCATCCCCAAGATCTTCCCTATCGCCAAGGCCCACCGCGACATCGCGCTCTCGGAAGTCGAGACGCTCCTCGACGACCCCCATTACGAAGTGCGCATGGCCGCGATGACGATCCTCGACGCCAAGGCCCGGCTCAGAAGCTCCGACCACGAGGCGCTTTTCAACCTCTACCTCGCCAAGATCGACCGCATCGACAATTGGGACCTCGTCGATCGCGCGGCCCCTTTCGTCATTGGCGAGTATCTTCTGGACCGCGACCGGTCGCCCCTCGACACGCTGGCCGCCTCGCCGCTCCCCCAGGCCCGGCGCACCGCCATCGTCGCAACTTACGCGTTCTTGAAACGCGGCCAGACCGACGACACGTTCCGCCTCGCCGACATCCTCGCCGAAGACCCGCATCCTTATGTCCAGAAAGCCCTCGGCTCCTGGCTCCGAGAGGCCGGCAAGCGCGACCCCGAGGCGCTCTCGGTGTTTCTGGCCGCCAATGCCAACCGCCTGCCGCGCCCGACGATCACGACGGCCGGGAAAGCGCTGCCGGAAGCGGGGTAAGCCACTGGAAGACCCGTCCCGGACGTGATCCGGGACCCGATCCATCGGGCGCACGCTGGAAACGAGTCCCCCGGTCAGGCCCGGGGCGGGCATTTCTCTCCGCCCCGTTGCCCCTCCCGCCGCCTGCACTTACCTTCGCTCCGACCGCGTCCCTTTCAAGGAATCGCACCCATGGGCATTCTCGACTTTCTCACCGGCGAATTCATCGACGTCATCCACTGGACCGACGACACCCGCGACACCATGGTCTGGCGCTTCGAGCGCGAGGGCCACGCGATCAAATACGGCGCCAAGCTCACCGTGCGCGAGGGTCAGGCGGCGGTCTTCGTCCATGAGGGGCAACTCGCAGATGTCTTCACCCCCGGTCTCTACATGCTCGAGACCAACAACATGCCCATCCTGACCACGCTCAACCACTGGGACCACGGCTTCCGGAGCCCGTTCAAATCGGAAATCTACTTTGTGAACACCAACCGGTTCACAAACCTCAAATGGGGCACGAAGAACCCGGTTATGCTGCGCGACCCCGAATTCGGCCCCGTACGCCTGCGCGCCTTCGGGACCTATACGGTAAAGGTCGCCGATCCGGCGAAGTTCCTCACCGAGATCGTCGGCACCGACGGCGAGTTCACCTCCGACGAGGTGACCTTCCAGATCCGCAACATCATCGTCCAGGAGTTTTCCCGCGCCATCGCCCGGTCGGGCCTGCCGGTTCTCGACATGGCCGCCAACACCGCCGATGTCGGCAGGCTCGTGGCGCAAGCCATCGACCCGGTGGTACACGACTACGGCCTCGCCCTGCCGGAGCTTTACATCGAGAACATTTCCCTGCCGCCGGCGGTGGAAAAGGCGCTCGACGAGCGCACCTCCCGGGGGATCGCGGGTAATCTCGACGATCACCTGAAATGGAAAGCCGCCGAAGCGATGGGCAAGGGCGGCACCGCGTCTGACGCGATGGGTGCCGGGCTCGGGGCCGGGATGGGGATGCAGATGGGCAACATGATGATGGGCGGCCCCCGTGGCCCATGGGGGGCTCAGCCCGCCGCGGCCCCCGTCCCGCCCCCGCCGCCGGTGGAGCATGTCTGGCATATCGCCAAGGGCGGCGAGACCTCGGGGCCGTTTTCCAAGGCCGATCTCGGCAAGATGGCCGCCGACGGCACGCTGACGCGCGAGACCCATGTCTGGACCCCGGGGCAGGACGGCTGGAAGATAGCCGACGAGGTGGACGAGTTGGCGCAACTCTTCACCATCATGCCGCCACCGCCGCCCCCGGGGGTGTAGCGCACGGGGCTCGGACAAGCTGGCCAGGTGGGCCTGAAGCGGGCGTTGGGGTCAGCGCTCCAAATGTCCGTAGCAAATCGCGCCCCGGACTTGATCCGGGGCCCCGATCCTCTGGAGTACCAAGCCTTCCGAGGTCCCGGGTCAAGCCCGGGACGGGTGTTCGTTGGGTTGCTTTGGCGGTGAGCCCAAAGTCCGCTCAAGGCCAGACAACGCCAAACTCGGCGACCCCTCGCCAGCCCGTAGACGGGGCTGCGCGGTCCCCCGCCGGCAACAAACCGTTTCCGGTTCGGCAATTGATTTGGTTAACACCCCGTTGCTAGCACTCTCCGCGGGGGCGCAAGACGGACCGTGAGCGGTCGCGGCGCACCTTTGCTCCTCAAAGGGCTCCCGATGACCGTGTCCCCGGTTCGAACGAAAGGACCGCGCCCATGTGGGCAGCCCTCATCGCCTTGATCCTCGGTGGAGGCGCCTTCGCCCTCGGCGGCGGCGGCTCGACCACATCGACCGCGACGCAACCCCTCGGATCGCGCAGCACCGCCGATGATGACGACGATGACGACATCGTCGCCACCCCGACCGACGACACACCGGATCTGCCGGACGACGAATACACCCTCGACTGGGGCGGGCTGACGGCCGAAGAGCAGATGATGGTCGAACTCGTCAACCGCGCGCGCATGGACCCCGATGCGGAGGTCGACCGGCTCGACGAGCCCCTGACCTCGAACATCAGCTCGGACCCCAAACAGCCGCTCGCGGTTACGCCGGAACTGTCGGTTTCCTCGCGGGAGCATTCCGAGGACATGGACGACCGCGAGTTCTTCGACCACACCAACCCCGACGGCCAGGAGCCCTGGGACCGGGCGGTCGAGGCCGGCCACGGCTCCACCAATGTCGGCGAAAACATCGGCGTCATCGGCTCCACCTGGACCGATTTCGACGAACAGGCCCGGGTCGAGGACCTCCATTACGGGCTTTGGGAGAGCGACGGGCATCAGGAAAACCTGATGAACGACGACTGGTCCGAGATCGGGGTCGGCTACGATTACGGCGACTGGGAGGATGACGGCGTGGAGTACGATGGCGCCACATTCGTCACCCAGACCTTCTCCGACCGGGACAACACCTATCTGACCGGCGTCGTGATCGACGACGCGGACGGCGACGACTTCTACGACATCGGCGAGGGCCAGGGCGGAGTGAAGGTGACCGCCATCGATCAGGAAGACGAGAGCAAGGTCTACACGACCTCCACCTGGGATGCGGGCGGCTACACGCTGGAACTGCCCCCGGGGACCTACCGGGTG
Organism: Paracoccaceae bacterium; assembly: GCA_030066905.1. Taxonomy (GTDB): domain Bacteria; phylum Pseudomonadota; class Alphaproteobacteria; order Rhodobacterales; family Rhodobacteraceae; genus JASJAR01. Next base: position 53,462 of record JASJAR010000010.1, read on the forward strand.
GTCTTCGAGGGCGGCGACCTCGATGGCGCGCAGGAGGCGACGGTCACCATCGGCGACGAAAACGTGAAACTCGATATCATCGAGGAGGAAGGGTCGGGCGGGGTCTTCGCCAGCGCCGCACCCGAACCCGGCGCCGAAGAGGCCTCGGCCATGCTGCCGGTCCTGCCGCCGGAGGAGGAGGACGACATCGTCGACGATCCCGCCGAGGCCGATCTCGAACCCGCTCTGCTCTGAGGTCGCGCAGGGCCGCGCGCCTCACGATCGGTGCCCGGATCCCACCCCGTCGGGTCCTCCTCTCGACAGCACATCTCGGCATCTGACGCTGGGGTTTTGCGCCAGTTCGGCCCGGCCGATCTGGCGTTCATGCCATACGCCTGCCATACGAAAGGCAGACACATAGCAGACACGGTTTTCGCCGCCCCGAGCCCCATGCCCGACACCGCCGCCGCCCCGTCCGAAATCCACAAGTTTCCCTGCGAGACCTGCGGGTCGGACCTCAGATTTCAGCCCGGCACCGACCGGCTGGTCTGCGACCATTGCGGCAACGTCGAGGAGATCACCGGCTCGCCCTGGACCCGCGCCGCCGCGGTTCAGGAGATCGACATCCGGGCGGGGATCGACCGGTCGCTCGCCGACGAGGACATGGAGGAATCCCGCGTCGTCACCTGCAAGAACTGCGGGGCGACGGTGGAGTTCGACCCCAACCTACACGCCGCCGAATGCCCGTTCTGCGCCACTCCGGTCGTCACCGACACCGGCTCGAACCGGCATATCAAGCCGAAGGCGCTGCTGCCCTTCGCGCTCGACGAGGATGCCGCGCGCGCGGCGATGACCGACTGGCTCGGCTCGCTCTGGTTCGCGCCGAACGGGCTTCAGGACTACGCCCGCAAGGGCCGCAAGATGTCGGGCGTCTACATGCCCTACTGGACCTTCGATGCCGACACGCGTTCGACCTACCGTGGCGAGCGCGGCACCGAGTACCAGACCCGCCGCCAGGTCATGCGCAACGGAAAGCGCGAGACGGTCACCGTCACCAAGGTTCGCTGGCGGGCGGCCTCGGGCCGCGTGGCGCGGTTTTTTGACGACGTGCTCGTGGCCGCCTCCGCAGCCCTGCCCGACCGGTTCCGCCCCGCGCTGGGACAGTGGGACCTCGCCGAGCTTGAAGCCTACCAGCCGGTCTATCTGGCGGGGTTCCGCGCCGAAGCCTATTCGGTGGAGCTCGAAGCCGCCTTCGTGCGGGCCCGCGAGATCATGGACCGGGTGATCCTCGGCGACGTCAAGCGCGACATCGGAGGCGACCGGCAGCGGGTGCATCACATCGACACCATGGTGTCCGACGTCACGTTCAAGCACATTCTCCTGCCGGTCTGGATCGCGGCCTACCGCTACCGCGGCAAGGCCTACCGGTTCGCGGTTAACGGCCGCACGGGTGCGGTCTCCGGCGAGCGGCCGTGGTCGGCGATCAAGATCGCCATCGCGGTGATCTTTGGCCTCCTCGTCGCCGGTGCGGTCGGTTACTTCGCGGCGCAAAACCAGGGTTGAGTGCCGGGCGCAGTCCTCCCGGTCGAAACGCTCATTCCGGATCGGCGTCCTTGAGCGCGACGGCGCAAAACGACCAGGCCACGCCCGGGGCCTGACCCGGGGCCCCGATCGGATGGCCTGCCCTACGGGCCGAGCCCCGAGGTGGGTTTATCGCTTTCGAACGATCGACCCAGGAACAACTGGAACTCAGGCACGCGGACCTCGCCTTCCGGTGTCGCGCCCGCGAAGGCCCCCTGAACCGGTCCCGTCCCGCCGATGATCCACCCGCCGAGTCACGCGCATTGCTCCCCCCATCCGCCACCGCTAAGCATGGGCGGGGACGCGAGCGAAGGACCCTCAAATGATTGTTTGCGCAGGCGAAGCTCTGATCGACATGCTGCCCCGCAAGACCGAAGCGGGGGAAGAGGCTTTCGCCCCCTATGCCGGTGGGGCGGTGTTCAATACCGCCATTGCGCTCGGCCGCCTCGGCGCGCCAACGGGCTTCGTTTCGGGCCTCTCCACCGATCTCTTCGGCGCGCTCCTGACGGACGCGCTCGAGGACGCCGATGTCGATACGACCCACGCCATCCGTTCCGACAAGCCTACCACCCTCGCCTTCGTCCGGCTGACCGGCGGGCAGGCCAGTTATACGTTCTATGACGAGAACACCGCCGGCCGCATGCTGCGCCCCGATGCCATGCCCACCCTGCCCGAAAGTGTCGAAGCGGCTTTCTTCGGGGGCATCTCGCTCGTCGGCGAGCCCTGCGGCGGCGCCTATGAAGCGCTGATGGCCGCTCTCGCGCCAACGCGGGCCATTATGATCGACCCCAACATCCGTAGCTCCTTCATCACCGACGAGGCCGCCTACCGCGCCCGCATCAAGCGGATGATGGCGATGGCCGACATCATCAAGCTGTCTGACGAGGACATGGCCTGGCTTCTGGGCGACGGCGCACCGACCGACCACGCCCGGGCCCTGATCGAAGGCGGGGCGTCGGTCGTCTGCATCACCGAGGGGTCGGAAGGGGCGGTCGGCTACTGCGCCCACGGGGCGATCCGGGTCGGGGCCGAAAAGGTCGACGTGGTCGATACCGTCGGCGCGGGCGACACGTTCAATGCCGGGTTGCTCGCCGCGCTCTATTCGTCAGGCTACCTCACCAAGGAGCTGATCGGCGATATCGACCACGCGACCGTCGCCTCGGCTTTGCGCTACGGCGCGCGCGCCGCCGCGATCACCGTATCGCGTGCCGGGGCCAACCCGCCCTGGCTCGACGAGATGTAGCCCCGCGATGCGGGCGGTTCTCCAGCGCGTTTCGAGGGCCAGGGTCTCGGTGTCGGGGGCGGTGCTTGGCGAGATCGGTCCGGGGCTTGCCATCCTCGTCTGCGCGATGGCCGGCGACGATACGCGAACGGCGGAAGCGCTCGCGGCGAAGGTCGCCAAGCTCCGCATCTTTCGCGACGAGGACGGCCGCATGAACCGTTCGGTGCGCGATGCCGGCGGGGCGGCCCTCGTCGTCAGCCAGTTCACGCTCGCGGCCGACACGTCTCGCGGCAATCGACCGGGGTTTTCGGCCGCCGCCCCGCCCGAGGAGGGCGAAATGCTCTATCTCGCCTTCGCCGCCGCGCTTCAGGCCGCCGGGGTGCCGGTGGCCACGGGCCGGTTCGGCGCGGAGATGGAGGTCGAGATCGTCAATGACGGTCCGGTGACGATCTGGCTCGACAGCGAGGCGGGCTGATGTTCGCGGTGACGGTCACCTTCTCGATCAGGCTCGGCCAGCAGGCAGCCTTCATGCAGGCGCTGGAAGCTCATATCCGGGCCGCCGTCGCGGAGGATACGGGCTGTCTGCGCGCCGAGGCCTTGGGCGATGCCGCCCGGCCCGGGAAGGTGATGCTCCTTCAGACCTTCGAGACCTCCGGCGACTTCGAAGCCTATCGCGCCAGCCCGCTGGCCCGGTCCTTCGACAGCGCGGTCGTCGACATCGTGACCGCCCGCGCCATCGCGACCTGGGGCGAGGTGATCGCAGCCGAACGCGCGCGGTAGCGCTGGGGCAGGAGGGCGCTCGGGGCTGTCGCCCGGACGTCGTCTCATGGGAACCGTGCCCTTTCGGTCCGGCGCGAGCCAAAGCCCATCCCATCCTGGCTCTGCCGGAGCCTTTTACCCCGGCCGCACCATCAGCCGCTGCGTTGCGAACCCGACGAGATCGCGCACCTCCGTCTGCATCTTGGCAAACTCCGCCTTCCCGTCGATCCGCAGGAACGCGAGCCCGTGGACAAAGGTCCAGAGCGGGAACGCCGCCTGCATCACAGCGTCATCGACCTCCGCTCTGCCCATCCGTCGTGCGACCTGACCGAGCACGACCGCGTAGCAGCCGTGCCCTGCCTCTTCGAGCGCGTCGGATTGGTGATCACCGGCGAACATCATCCGAAAGAGCCCCGGATTGGCTTCGGCATAGTCGACATAGGCCGTCCCGACCGCGGTAATCGCATCGTTCGAGCCCGGTTCATGGCCCGCGAGCGCGGTCTCGAACGAGGCGGTCATCTCCCCGAACCCTTCGAGAGCGACGGCAATCAGCATCTCGGTTCGGTCGGCGAAATGGCGGTATGGCGCGGCGGTGGAGACACCGGCGGCCCGGCAGGCCTCGGAGACCGAAAACAGGTCCGGCCCCTTCTCTTCCACCAGCGCCCGCGTGGCCGCAACAAGCTGCTGACGCAGGTCTCCGTGATGATAGCCGGTTTTTTGTTTGACCTGATCCATGGCCCTGTCCGTAAAAAAATCCGTCGCGCGAGGTTGACGGCTATGTTAGAGCGTCTAACTAAGTTAGAGCTTCTTACAATGTAGCGTCAACGACCCAGCTTCCAAGACACCAGGCCCGAGGACCGATACCATGCCGGAAAAGAACGCCCGCCGAAAGCACCCGTTCCTCCGTCGCGCCGGAACGGCGGCGACGACGGTTCTTACCCTCGCGCTGGCCAGCGGTCTGGTGGCCGGGGCATCGGCCCTTGTGGCCGAACGCAGCGCGCCGGAACAGACCGAGCGCGAACAGGCCGTGGTTGCCGTGCTCACCGAGACGATCCGGCTACAGGACAGCTACGAGGTCGCCGTTGCCTACCGCGGCCGGGTCGAAGCCGGCCAACGGGTCGATATCGGCTTCGAGGCCGGCGGCACGCTCGTCTCGGTTCTGGTCGACGAGGGCGACAGGGTGCGCAAGGGCGAGGTTATCGCGCGTCTCGACACGCGCGCGCTCGAGGCCGACCGGGCCGCACAGGTGGCCGCGCGGGACGCGCTCGCGGCCCAGACCGAGCTTGCCCGCCGCACCGCCGAGCGGCAACGGGCTTTGGCCGAGCGCGACCATGCCTCAGCCCAACGCCTCGACGAGGCCGAACTGTCTTTGGTGCAGCTCGAAGCCGAACTGCGCCGCGCGGGCGCGGCCATCGACGCGCTCGACATCGCGCTCGAGAAATCCACCCTGAAAGCTCCGTTCGACGCTATCGTCGGCCGGCGGGCGGCCGACGACGGGGCCCGGCTGAGTGCAGGCCAGAGCGTGGTCGAACTCTACGAAACCGCCCTTCCTCGGCTGCGGGTCGGCGTGCCGGAAGCCGTCGCGGCGGAAATGACCCCAGGCCAGACCGCCATTGTCGAAATCGGCGGCGAGACCGTCGAGGCCAGCCTTTTGCGCGTCCGGGCTGACATCGACCCCTCGACGCGCACCCGCGATCTCCTCTTCGCGCTCCCCGACGGCACAACCTCTCCCGACGGCACGCTCGCAACGCTGTCGCTGACCCGCACCGTTCCGGGAACGGGCGCCTGGGTTCCTACGGCGGCCCTCGGCGAGGGGGTGCGCGGGCTCTGGACGCTCTTTGTCATCGAGAACGGCCTGGCGCGGCGCGAGGCCGTGGAGGTCGTCCATACCGCCGGCGCGCGCGCCTATGTCCGCGGTCACCTCGCCGACGGCGCCACCGTCGTCAGCGCTGGCCCTCACCGGATCGCCGCTGGCCAGCCTGTCACGCCGGCCGGGAGCTAGAACGATGGAAACCCTGACCGTCCGCAACCCCCGCCTGGTCGCCCTGGCATTGATGGTGATCGTCGTTGCAGGGCTTTCGGCGTTCCTGACGCTCGGCCGGCAGGAAGACCCGACAATCACCAATATCAACGCTGTTGTGACAACGGCGTATCCCGGCGCCGATCCGGCGCGCGTCGAAACCCTCGTCACCCGGCCCATCGAGGAAGAGCTTCGCCAGATCCCAGAAATCAACGTGATCTCCTCGACCTCGGCCGAGGGGATCTCGATTGTCAGCATTGAATTGCAGGAGACCGTAGACCCCGGCAGCATCGAGCAAATCTGGTCGGAGACACGCGACGCGGTCGCTGATGCCGCCCTGGCATTTCCCGCTGGCGCGCTCCAGCCGGAGGTCGATTCGGACCGTCTCGGCGCCTATGCCGCCATCGTGGCCCTGACTGCGGAGACAGACGCCCCGAACCCCGCGATCCTTGCCCGCTACGGCGATCTTCTGGCCGAGCGCCTTCGCAACACGCCCGGCGCCAAGCTCGTCACGCTCTATGGCGAGGCGACCGAGGAGATTCTCGTCGAGATCGACCCCGCAGCCAGCGCCGCCCTCGGCCTCACGCCGGACGCGATCTCAGCCGCAATCGCCCAGGCCGATGCCAAGGTGCGCTCGGGGCGCGCCGTCGGGTCCGGCCAGGACATTCTACTCGACGTCTCCGGCGATTTCGAAACCCTCGACCGGGTGCGTGAGGTCGTGCTCGCCGAAGACGGTCGGGGCAACGTCACCCGGCTCGGCGACATCGCCGAGGTGCGCCGGGCGGTCGAGGACCCCGCCGCCTCCGTTGCGCTGTCGAACGGACAGCCGGCCATCGTCGCCGCCGTGATGGTCGAGGACGGCTTGCGGATCGACCAGTGGATGGGCTGGCTGCAAGAAGACCTCGACGCCTTCCGCGCCGATCTTCCCGCCTCGCTGACGCTGACCCAGGTCTTCGACCAGAGCGAGTACACCGACGAACGGCTTGCCGAGGTCGCGACGAACATGGGGATCGGGATCGCGCTTGTCGTTGCCGTGCTGCTGGTGACACTCGGCGTCCGGGCCGCGCTGATCGTGGCACTCGTCCTGCCCGTCGTCAGCCTGGCGACCATCGCCTCGATGAGCTTCATCGGCCTGCCGATCCACCAGATGTCGGTGACCGGGATCATCGTCGCACTTGGGCTCCTCGTCGACGCCGCCATCGTGATGACCGACGAAATCCGCCAGCGCCTCGGGCGCGGTCTGCCACGGCTCGAAGCCGTGAGCGATGGCGTCCGCCGCCTCGCCGCGCCGCTTTTGGCCTCGACGGTGACAACGGCGCTGTCCTTCGTGCCGATGATCCTCCTGCCCGGCCCGGCTGGGGATTTCGTGGGCTCCATCGCCATCGCGGTCGTGCTGATGCTCGCCTGGTCGCTCATCGTGGCCCTGACCATCACGCCCGCCATCGCCGGCCGTTTTCTCGCCGCGAACCGGCCCGGGGGCATCCGGTCGGGCCGCACCGGCAGGATACTGCGGGCCAGCCTCGAATGGTCGGTGCGGAACCCCCTGAAATCCATCGCCCTCGCCCTGGTCCTTCCCGTCACCGGTTTTGCGAGCTTCGGCACGCTGACGGCCCAGTTCTTCCCAGGTGTCGACCGCGACCAGTTCCATATCGAGGTCGAGCTTCAGCCCGGGACAGCGCTTTCGGAGACCCGTGCGGTCTCAGAACGGATCGACGCGGCGCTCGCTGCCACCCCGGGCATCGAAACGGTCGTGTGGGTGATCGGCGAAAGCGCGCCTGCGTTCTACTACAACATCGTCGGCAGCCGGGAGAACGAACCGGCCTTCGCCCAGGCGCTCGTCACGACCGAGAGTGCCGAAGCCACCGCCGCACTCCTCACGCCGCTTCAGGCGGAGCTGGATGCGAGCTTCCCCGAGGCCCGCATCCTCGTGCGTGGGCTTGTTCAGGGCCCGCCCGTGGATGCGCCGGTGGAGTTCCGCATCGTCGGCGCCGATCTCGAAACGCTCCGCGAAACGGGGGACGCGATCCGCGACGTGCTCCTCGGCGTCGACCGCGTTGCCTCGGTACGCGCCGATTACGAAGGCGGGGCGCCGAAACTCGCCGTCGATGTCGACGAGGACGCCGCCCGCCTCGTCGGGCTCGACCTCGGCAGCGTCGCCCGCCAGCTCGAAGCGACGCTCGACGGCGCGACCGGCGGCTCGGTGATCGAGGCGGGCGAGGAGCTTCCCGTCCGGGTTCGCCTCGCGGGCGATCTGCGGACCGACCCCGCGCGCATTGCCACGCTCGATCTCGTCGGCCCCGGCGGCGCGGTGCCCCTCGATGCGGTCGCTTCGCTCCGCTACACACCGTCGGATGCCGCCATCGTGCGCCGCAACGGGGAGCGGGTGAACACCGTGCAGGCCTTCACCGAGGCCGGCGCCCTGCCCGAAGAGGTCCTCGCCGATGCGCGCGCGGCGCTCGACGCGGCGGGCTTCGCGCTGCCTGCCGGGTACCGGCTCGAAATCGGCGGCGACAGCGATGCGCGCAACGATGTCGTCTCGAATCTTCTCGCGCCGATCGGCCTTATCGTCACGCTCTCCATCGCCACGGTCGTGATGACGTTCAACTCCTTCCGCCTGACCGCAGTGACCTTCCTCGTCGCCGGGCTGGCGGCGGGGCTCTCGATCCTGTCACTCGCCGTCTTCGACTACCCCTTCGGGATCAATGCCGTGATCGGGGTGATCGGCTCCATCGGCGTGTCGATCAACGCCGCGATCATCATCCTGACAGGGCTTCAGAATTCCCCTGACGCCAGCGCCGGCGACCCGTCGGCCATGGCCGAGGTGGTAATGGGATCGTCGCGCCACATCACCTCGACCACACTGACCACCGCCGGGGGGTTCCTTCCCCTGATCCTCGGCGGCGGTGGGTTCTGGCCGCCCTTTGCAATGGCCATAGCCGGGGGGGTGCTGTTGTCGACCGTCGTTAGCTTCTACTTCACGCCACAGATGTTCGCCCTCGTCCGGCCTCGCAAGGCGCCCGAAGCGGTGGCGGAGCCCGCCCCGGGCGTGGTTCGCCTGGCGGCCGAGTAGGCGCCCGGCGCTTGACAGACCGCCCCCAGATGCCAGTCTGTGGGCGTTTGTCCGGCAGCGGTTCGAGGGTGCCCCGATGGTGCGTGTTCTGGTTGGCATGGTGACGGTCGCGGCAGTGTTCGCCGCCTCCGGCGCTGCCGCCGACCGTATTGAGTTGAAGGACGGCGCAATGACGCTTTCCGCCCCCGCCGCCGTAAACTGTGCCGAGCCGCCGGATTTCACGCTGGAAGGCGGCGGGCAGGCGTTGTTTGCGATGAACCGGGCAGCGCTCAATACGCTGGTGGCGCAAATGGCCGAGGGTCTGGCAGCCTCCTGCGACACGCTCGACCGGGTAACGGTTCGCGGCGAGGAACGCGGCGTTTCCTTTTCGTTCGAGGTCACCCGGGCCGGCGGCTGGCGGCTCGACCCCGCCTCGGACGCCGCCGAGCCGGCCGCCACGCCAGCGGTCGCCGTACCGGCCCCGGCGACGCCGCCGGCATCGGCCACGGTCGCGGCGCCACCGGCCGCACAACCTGCCGCCGCGCCGCAACAGACCGCCACGTCCCAGCCGGCCCCCGCCCCCGCGCGCCCCGTGAGACCAGAGATCGAGCCCGGCCTCGAATTCTCCACCTTCGTTTCGATGTTCGGCTCGATGCCGAGCCTCCGCGGCCATGTCAGCTTCTCGAATTCCGACGTCTGGACCCGGGTCATGGCCGCGCGGCTCTACGCGGCGAACCCGCAAATCCTGCAAAACGACGATCTGGCCATCGATCTTCTCGGACAGATGGCCACGGGCCCGGAATACGCCCAGATCCTCGGGCCGCTCGCCGGCAAGCGGATGCGCGACATATCCGTCTTCGAGCGCCGCGACCTGGCAGAACGCATCCGGCGGGAGGTGAAACCCGGTCTCGACCAGCGCCGGCAGACGGGGGCGATCCCCGTCTACCATTCGGTGCCGCTCCGCCTTGGCGAGTTCGACTTCGCGACGAGTTCCTTCGCGCTCGACAATGTCGAGCGCCTCCGGCAGCACCAGGCGGTCGGCTGGAACAACATCCGGCTACGCAATGCGTTCGACAACGTCGTTCTGCCGCGCCGGCTGCGGGTGACCCAGGACCAGGCGCGCCAGCTCGATACCTTCCTGCGGGCGCGGGGCGACATGACCGTTCACCTCGCCGTCTTCGCCGAAATCGACCCGCGGGCGCCGCGCGGGGTCACGGCCAGCGACGGCAACCAGTGGTTTTCGGCCCGCGCAACGGTGACCCAGGTTGCGCTCTTCGCCGACCAGTCTCTGGCCCAGTTGCTTTACGATTTCACCGCCGAACTGGCCCCGCTCCAGGCTGAGGTGGACCGGGCCACGGTCGAGTTGCATGCCCCCCTTGCCTGGGCCGAGGACATCGTCGCGGCCATCGACACGCTCAACGGCAATTCCGGTGCACGAACCGCGGTGACCAACGCCTATATTCAATGGCAGGCGAGCAACCGGGGTCGGCCGCTGAGCGTGACGCAGCCGGAAGCCGAACGCGCGCTTGCCCTCGGCGCGCCGGGTGCGGCCGTGCGGCTCGCCGGACATGTCGATATCGGGGGCTTCGACCCGATCAACAACGTCGCCTCGGCCGGCCGGGTGTCGATCGGCCAGGTCCGGTTCAGAAATCTCAGTTTCCAGAATCGCATTCAGGTCGATCTCGCCCGGATCATCTCGCAGCTCCCGATCGGCAGCGAGAAGGCTGCGCAGTTCGGCCAGTGGCTGCGGGAAGGGCACCGCTCCTTCGAGATCCGCGTCGAGGGCGACCTCGTTCAGGGCAGCATCTACAACGAAACCGCCCAGGCCGCGACCGGCACCGCGATCGTCAACCCGACCCGGCTGATCGTCTTCGACCCCCAGTCCGCCCGAACGGGGTCGCCGCAGACGATCCTCGTCGATTACACCGTTCCGGAGAGCGAGGGCGTCGCAACGCTCCCCGTGCCCTCGCTCATGGAAGGGCTTCGCCCCGCCGAATGACCGGCACGCCACCCGCGACTTTCCCCTTGTATAACCGCGCCCCGGAGCGATAGACCCGCCAGCGGAGACGTGGCCGAGTGGTCGAAGGCGCTCCCCTGCTAAGGGAGTAGGCGGGAAACCGTCTCGAGGGTTCGAATCCCTTCGTCTCCGCCATTTTTCTCAGGATCGCTAGATCATAACCCGATGATAGTAGGGCGAAATTCGGCGTTTTCGCGCCGACGGCGGTGTTTGGTCCGCTTGATTTGCTGCACATTTTGCTACACAATTTGCTGCACAAACGCGGAGGATTTCCGCTATGAGCATCGCGAAACGAGGCCGTCTTTACCACCTCCGCCGCCGCGTCCCGCGCCGGTATCGCGGGGTTGAGCCGCGCGAAACGGTCTGGATCAGCCTGCATACCGACTCGGAGTCGGTCGCCCACAGCAAGGCGGATCGCGCTTGGTCCCAGATGATCGAGGCCTGGGAGGCGCGGCTGGCCGGGAACAGTGAAGATGCAGAGGCCCGCTACGAAGCCGCGCGCGACCTCGCCCGGGCGCGCGGCTTTCGGTATCTGGACGCGGGGGGCGTGGCCAAACTGCCGCTCGAGGATGTCGTCGAGCGCGTCGAGGCAATCCCAGCCCCGGCGAAGCAACCCGATGCAATCGAGGCCGCCGCCCTTCTCGGCACCGTCCCGGAACCCCGGATGTCGGTCACCAAAGCACTGGAGCTCTACTGGGGTCTCGCCAAGGAGAAGACCTTCGGCAAGAGCGAGGACCAGCTGCGCCGCTGGGAAGCGCCCCGCAAGAAAGCCATCAAGAACTTCGTCGCGGTCGTCGGCAACAAGGAGATCGCCAAAATCACACGCGACGACATGCTGGACTTCCGCCAGCACTGGCTCGACCGCATCGAGGCGGGCGAGGTCACGGCGAACTCGGCCAACAAGGACCTCATCCATTTGGGCGATGTGCTGAAGACCGTGAATACGATGAAGCGGCTTGGACTGGTGCTGCCACTGGGCGAGTTGTCTTTCAAGGAAGGCGAGAAGCTGACGCGCCCGCCGTTCAGCGAGGATTGGATCAGGACGCGCCTGCTCGCCCCCGGTGCGCTCGATGGTTTGAACGGCCAGGCCCGCGCGCTGCTGCTTGGCATGATCAACACCGGCTACCGCCCGTCCGAGGGTGCGGCGCTGACGGCAGACACGATCCGGCTCGAAGGTGACGTTCCCCATATCTCCATCGAACCCGAGGGGCGGCAGTTGAAGTCGCACTACGCCCGCCGGGTGATCCCGCTGACCGGGGTCTCGCTCGAGGCCTTCAAGCGTTATCCGGGCGGCTTCCCTCGCTACCGCAATCGCGCGACCCTGAGCGCGGTCGTGAACAAGTACCTTCGCGCGAATGATCTCCTAGAGACCCCACGCCATTCGTTCTACTCCCTCCGCCATTCCTTCGAAGACCGCATGCTCGCCGCCGGGATTGACGACCGGATCAGGCGCGACCTCTTTGGTCACCGTCTCGACCGCGAACGGTACGGCAAGGGCGCATCGCTGGAACATGTCGCAGAACTCGTCGCCCGCATCGCCTTCTGAGCCAGCAACGCCCGCGCCCGACGCTGCGCCTCCGACAACCACTTCTCCTTCTTCACGGCCGCGGCCAGTTCTGCCTCCAACCGCTCGAAGATCGACGCGAAGGCCGGGTCCTCCGCGACCAGCGCCGCTACCTTCATCAATGCCGCCTCGATCCGCGCGGCATCGACCGGCTGGGCCGGTTCGGTGCGTGATGCTGATGGGCGCGACGGTGCCATGCTTGAAACCATGAGGCGGCGCGTGCGTCTTGTGCAGGGCGCGCGGCCGCGCCGCGCAAAGCGGCCTGTCACAGCGTGCGAATCGGACAGTTAACCCTCCAAACGCGCCGCTCAAATCGAAGCACCGAAGTGAGCATCTTGGCGGTCGCGCCCGGCCCCCGACTCATGCGTCTCGGAGCGTCGCCCGAGCCTGCATTCTTGGGGCTTTGAACGCGCGCCAAGAGCTGATTTCGGAGGGCTGCGGAAGACAACAGGAAGAAGGGCAAGATAAAAGCGCCTGCCACGAATGCCGCAAGTCACTGACGTGACAAGCGTTTTCGCGTGCATGCAAATCGGTCGTGTGCAGGTTTCCTGCAATTTCGCAGTGTTTTCAGACCTCTAGTATGCACACTGCGAAAACCCGCTCTTGGCAGCTACTCTTTAGACGAGGTGACGAGTCGGAGCATCAAGAGATGGTACCTTGCGCCCAACAATGGGAGCGCAAGATAAAAGAGGTGCGGTAACACGTGCCTAGGTGTCTGATGTTGATGAAGAAATCGCACGGCAACCCTTCAACCCTTGCCGCTTCTAGGCACCTAAATATCTGATTTGGCGTTGAATTTGACGCCGCAAAAAGCGCCCATGGGGAATGTGCCGCTGAATTATTCCCGCGAAGTCAGTGCGTTAACCCTATTTTTGCCGCATCGCGTACAGGGGTGCGGCTGAATAAAGTCAGTCACCACAACCAGTTGCGTGCCGAATGCGGCACCCCTTTTATCTCGCGCTCCATTTTCAGACCATGTCTCGTCAAAAAAAATCAGTGAAAGCTAGCTTGAAAGCTGGTCGCCGTGAGCGACACATGCGCATCAAGCGGCGGGCGCAACTCGAAAGCCTTGGGCGTTCGTGCGAAGTTCCAAAGGCGAAACAAGCACCATTCCTCGCGCCGTTCATCTGCCACTGCAAGTTCATTGCGCGAGACATGGAACGGCGTGCGTTCCCACCCGTTTGTGGTCTTCACCTCGATGAGACGCTGCCGTCCGTCTGCATCGAAACTGGCAATATCATAGCCCGCGCCATCTCCGTCTTTTTCGGAAACCCAGCGGATTTGTTGCGCCAAGTCCTCCCGCCCCGCTGCAGTCAGAGTGTTACGCTCGTGTTTCAAGACGCGCTCTTCTCCAGCCTTGCCAAGGGCGCGGTTGCGTTCATCCCGCGCGGCCACGTCGAACTTACGGGCAATGTGGAGCATCTGCTCAAGCTCGTCGGGCGGGGGCTGGTTTGTCAGCGTCGGTGCAGGCCCGACCCAGAGTTGCGCCGCCTCGGCCATACCTTCCATCGGCCGGGAAGAAAGGGAACGATGCGCCCAGTCTGGGTTCATCGCAAGCCAGCGTGCGACGGCGTCGATCAAGCTGGCCTGGAAGTTGAACGCGGGTTTGTACCCGGTGATCCAGACCTCACCCAGCCCCTTGAGCACAGCGCTGATGTTCTGGTGTTTGAACTCGACCGACCCGTCCGAGCGGTCGTTAAGGCGCGGTAGAAGCTGCCGCCGATGCTCGGCCTTGTTGTAGGGACGGCCTGCCACATCGTCAGCCAACATCGCAAAATACTCCGCGACGATCAGGTCATTCTCTGCATCTGTCCACGCTTGGCTCGACATTGCGCCAGGCTAGGGGAACGTTCGGAGTTTGTCACGAAAGCGCGGGTTGCGGACCTTCGGCGTGATCCACCTCAAAGTCCGCATCGCGGACAAACCGGACTTGAGCAGTTGCGGCTTTTGCTGACGCAGCATTTGCGCGCCGGTGCGACGTTCAAATCGCGGTCTCGCGGCGCGCTTCACCAGAGCGGCCGTTCGCAGTCCTTGTATTGCCTGCGACTAAGACCGCACTTGGACAGCGAACAGCAGGACCATTCGCCAAGCTGGTTGAAATGTCGATCCGCTCGGCGTTTTTAAGTGCGTCTTCGAGTTCGACGCCAACGGAGCGCACAGTGCTGTCGAGGTTGGCGCGTCCGAGCACCAGTTGCACCGCACGAAGGTTGCCGGTCTTTCGAGAATTCTCGGCCGCCTTGGTCCGCCGAAGCGAATGGGTGCCGTACCCGCTTGGCTCCAGCCAACCTCCGTCACCCGGTCAAGAACAAGCCGACCGTACTGGCGGGTTGCTATATGAGGCCGTTTGTTGAGCCGGCTCGACGACGTGAACCTATTGGCAAACATTTTCGGCGATTCAATCCAGGCCAGTACAGTCTAGTACATCCCTTCCGTCAGTTCGGGCTGAACAGGTCGCTTGGTTTTGCTTTTGATGACGGAAACACGCTCAGCGCCCGGCCATATGTGATTATTTCAACAACGGCGAGTTTGACCGGATCACAGCGGCGCAACGTGCTATCGATGGCTCAGCTAAGCAAGGCCGGCTCGCGAAGAATGTTCGAGAGTTCTAGGCGGGCGCGGATCGCCAAGACTTGCTTCGGCAACAGCGGTCGCGTTTGACCGATGTTCCGTCCCTTGTTCCTGGCACAGCGCTTCGGGGGTGACCGCGGGAAGTAGAAGTCTGGGCATGATAAGCACTCCGACCCTCCCTGCCTCCCCAATCATCAGCACCGCGTTGACAGCGTCACAATTCTGTAAGGTTGAACAGCTGGTTCAGAGGGGCGACCAACGAGGACAGTTCTTTTGGTGCATCGGGCCACTTAGAAGCTAAGTTGTTGCGAAATAGAAACTTGAAAAGGCCGTAATGACCTGCAGAACGCCAATGTTGGTATCTTTCGGACGGCCACATGAAGCAATGATCGAACTGACGCTTCCAATGCTGCAGTTGCCGCCCGCACGTATGCAGTTCACAACATCCGCGACGCTCGGACTGAAACTGTTGGCAGAATGTGAGCCATCTGAATTCTAGCGAGATTGCGTTTTGGCCCGACTTATGGAGATGCAGCCCATTTGAGCGTAGTTAGTTCCCCCAAGAGTTCCAAAAGCTTCTTGGTTTAGGGGCTGGTCGAACATTCGAGCGCAGGCGCAGAAGTTCGGTCTCCGCTTAGTTTTGGACGTTTGAGTGCAAATGACGCCCAAAAAATGGGCATTCCCCTATGCGGTAAATTTCAGCTGAGGACACGGCATCACGCCGCTGCCTGCCATCAAGCTTCTTTCCCACGCGTCTGAGTGGCGTGGTGAACCTTGGTTATCTATCTAAAAAAGAAGGGATTTTTTGCGGTTGCGTTCAGTCAGCCGCGGGCTGAGATAGTTCGGCTCCCGCACGGATCTGAGCGTCGCGCTGGTTCCAAATCTCAAAACAAGCACAATAGACATATTCCGTAAAACAGAATAAAAGCCCATAAAACGGGAGACTGCTGTTTGACCATTTTGACTGAAACCGTCGACTATCCAGACCGGGTGGATGCGCATCCGGTCGTTTTAAGCGTCGAGGACATCCACAAGTCGTTTGGCTCGCTGGAAGTCCTGAAAGGTATTTCACTGGAAGCGCATAAGGGCGACGTGATCTCGATTCTTGGCTCGTCGGGATCAGGCAAGAGCACGTTCCTGCGATGCCTGAATCTTCTGGAGATACCCGGAACCGGCGTCGTCAATCTCAACGGTGAGACGGTGTTCTCGTCGTCAAATTCGACCTACTCGACCAACCGCGATCGGAGCCGAACCGCAAAGCTCCGATCGCGTATGCCAATGGTTTTTCAGGGCTTCAACTTGTGGAGCCATATGACGATCCTTGAAAACGTCGTTGCCGCACCCACTCGGGTTTTGGGGCGCCCGCGCACTGAAGCCGAGGGCATGGCAATGTCTGTGCTGGCGCGCGTGGGCATCGCGGAAAAGCGTGACGCCTATCCGGCGCAGCTTTCCGGCGGTCAGCAACAACGTGTTGCCATCGCGCGCGCCCTGGCCATGGAGCCGTCGGTCATCCTTTTCGATGAGCCAACATCCGCGCTCGACCCCGAACTCGTGGGGGAGGTGCTGCAGGTAATGCGCACGTTGGCAGATGATCACGTGACCATGCTCGTGGTTACGCATGAAATGAAGTTCGCGCGAGACGTATCGACACGCGTGATGTTCCTCCATCAGGGCCGCGTCGAAGAAGAAGGCACGCCCGAAGAGGTTTTCGAGAACCCTCAGTCAGAGCGTTGTCGGGAATTCCTGTCCACGTCCAACCACTAAGAATCCAGCAAGGAGATTAAGATGAATATCAAAACAGCCATTCTGGGGACCGCTGCTGTCCTGTCGCTTGCCGCGGCCGCAAATGCAGAAGCGGTACGGATCGCAACCGAAGGCGCCTACCCTCCGTTTAACTTCGTTGACGCCAACGGAGAACTCGGTGGTTTCGACGTCGATATCGCCAACGCCCTGTGCGAGGCGGCTGAACTTGACTGCGAGATCGTTGCCCAGGATTGGGACGGCATTATCCCGGGACTCCTTTCAGAACGATACGATGTGATCATCGCTAGCATGACCATGACGCCAGAACGTGCCGAAGTGGTCGCGTTCACCAACAAGTACGCCCAAGTACCCCAGCATTTTGTAATGGGCAACGAATTGGCAGAAACCGTCGAAGCGGCAGGTGGCGACGGGTTGGCGCAGCTTCGCGAGGGTCTGGCTGGTAGAGTGATTGGTCTTGTGGCCGCGACGGCGGCAGAGCCTTATGTCCGAGACAATTTTGGTGATATTGCTGAATTCCGCAGCTATCAGAAGATGGACGACGCGCTGCAAGATCTGATCGCTGGACGCATCGACGCTTATGCCGATGGCGCCATACCAATCCAAGAGAGCCTGCTTTCTACAGACGCGGGAGCCGACTTCCGGTTTGCCGGTGCTGCTTTGTCTGATCCTGCATACTTTGGAACCGGCAATGGCATCGCTTTGCGCCAAGAAGATACGGAGCTTCTGGCGACCATGAACGATGCCCTAGCAACCATCCTGGAAGACGGTACGTACGCGGAGATCAATAGCCGCTACTTCACCTTCAACATTTACGGCGAATAAGTCGTGTTGCGGGGGCGTCCGAAAAGAGGCGCCCCCGACGTTCAGGAGGGATTAGATGCTGCACGGCTACGGGCCTCTGCTGCTTGAAGGCTTGGCGATAACAATCGGTGTGTCGCTGGCGGCATTTATCGTGGCCTTTCTTCTGGGCCTGCTCGGAGCGTCCGCAAAGCTTTATGGCGGGCGGGTTCTGCGCGGCGTAGCCGAGGTCTATACCGTTGTAATCCGCGGTGTTCCCGAACTTGTGCTGATCCTGCTGATTTACTACGGCACACCCAGCCTGATCCAATCGATGGTTCGGGCACTCGGGCCCGAAAGTCTTGCGCGATTTCGGGTCGACTTCGACCCGTTCACCGCTGGGGTTGCGACGCTTGGCCTGATCTATGGGGCGTTCGCAACAGAGGTTTTTCGGGGCGCAATCCAATCCATTCCCAAAGGCCAGATCGAGGCGGGCTACGCCTATGGCATGAAGGGTCTGACCCTGACGCGCATGGTTATCTTCCCGCAAATGCTCAGGTTTGCAGTGTCCGGTCTGGGCAACGTCTGGCTGGTTCTGATCAAAGCCACGGCGCTGATTTCAGCGATCCAGTTGGACGAACTGATGCGCTCGGCCGAGGTCGCATCGGCCAACACGCGTGAGCCCTTTACCTTCTATCTCGCGGCAGCGTTTTTGTATCTCGCCATTACAATCGTGTCGCTCTTCGTCATCAAACGGACAGAGGTCTTTGCCTTCCGTGGAAACGAGGCAAAGGGCTGATGGATTTCGAGTCTATCATCGAGGCTTTGCCGGACCTCGTGGATGGGATGTGGGTCACGCTGACCCTCACTTCGACAACTGTCGTTTTGGGCCTGTTTCTGGCCATCCCTTTGGCAATGGCACGTGCGAGCGGTCCAGCTTGGCTGAACGCGCCCATCTTCGCATACACGTTCTTCTTCCGCGGCACGCCGCTTTTGGTGCAGCTTTACCTCATCTACTACGGATCAGGCCAGTTTCGCGGTGCACTGGAAAGCATTGGCCTGTGGTGGTTCTTCCGCGATCCGTGGAACTGTGCACTATTGACGTTCACACTTTCCACGACCGCCTATGTGACAGAGATCATTCGAGGGGCCATTCTTGCCGTGCCAACGGGACAAAGGGAGGCTGCCAAAGCCTATGGAATGAGCCCATGGATGCGGATGCGCATGGTGATTTTGCCGCAATCTTTCTCTTACGCGATCCCGACCTATACCAACGAAGTTGTGTTCCAGCTTCAGGCTACCGCGCTTGTGTCACTCATCACAATCCAGGACATCACCGGCGCCGCGACGGTCCGGGCCAACCGGACTTTTGATCACTACGAACTTTATTTGACGGCGGCTGTATTCTATCTGGTATTGGTTTATCTGCTGCTTTTCGGTCTTAAGCAGGTTGAGCGGCGTCTGACACGCCACATGATTGTCACCTCGTGATGCGGGCGCAGCGGGGCTTGAGGCAAGGGCAGCCTGAACTGGCAGCGGCCACAAAGGTTGCCATCGACGAGCTCTTTGCACTGATTGCCATGAACACCGTGTCGCGCGCGGGTGCGGATGACTGTCTTTCACAAATCGCCATGCGCGTGGAAGACGAAGGCGCGTCAGTCTGGCTTTGCCCCTTCGACGGGGGGCGGAACCTAATCGCACATTTTGGCGACCGGCGGCCGGGCGGCCTTATGCTTGCAGGCCATGTGGATGTTGTGCCTGTCACGGGACAGAGTTGGGCATCAGATCCTTTTGAGCCCCGATCCGATCAGGGCAGGATTGTTGGGCGTGGGTCGACGGACATGAAGGGTTTCGTTGCGTGCTGTCTGGCATTGAACGACGAGATAAAAGCGACGTCGCGCTGTCGGCCAGTGACACTGTGCCTGACCCCCGACGAGGAGACTGCATTTCGCGGCGCCAAAGCCTTGCCTGAGCAGCTGCGCGAACTTGACATAGTTCCGGGTGCGGCGATCGTTGGCGAACCAACAGAGATGGAAATTGCCGTCCGGCACCCAGGCTTTCTGGATATGACGACCACGTTTCACGGAAAGGCAGCACATGCGTCTCGCAAAGATCTTGGTGTGAGCGCGATTCAGGCAGCTGCCGCGTTTGTGTCCCATCTTTACGAACTTGACGCGCAATATGCGGACGCAGGCGTTCAGTTCAGTGTCGGCGAAATGCGTGGTGGGAGCGCGCGAAACATCGTTGCCGAGAACTGCACACTCGACTGGGAAATCCGTCACACCTCGGCCGCGCTTGGGGAAGAGGTGAAGGTCGCGCTGGCATCTTTTCAAAGTCCGAACTCAGCGCGAAGGTTCGACCAGCCCCTTGTGACCGTGCCAGGTCTGTCTATGAGCAAAGACGCATGCCCATCATGGCTGGCCACCTGGATCGGAGACCGGGCCATGTCGTCAATGCCCTTCGCAACAGAGGCAGGAATTTATTATGGCGCTGGCATCCCAACTTTGGTCATGGGGCCAGGCAGCATAGCGCAGGCCCATCGACCAGATGAATTCATTGAAATCAGCCAGCTTATGGCTTGTCTGAGTACGCTCTGTGGGCTCCTGCGCCACCTGTCTAAAGAGACAACAGAGCGCGCATGAGGAAGCTCTTGATAATTCCATATAATAGATTAAAAATCCAAAAAAAGGAATAATCGCTGGGGGAGTTATCGCTCATGTCGACGTTGGTTCTACTTGAAAAATTCGCTGCGGGCTGGAATGCCCACGACATTAATGCCCTGCTGGACTGCATGACTGATGACGGCGTGTTCTACGGTTCTGCGGGGGCAGAGCCTGACGGAGCCACGACCAAAGGCAAAGCAGAGCTGCGCGCGTCATACTCCGCACTTTGGCAGACATTTCCCGACGCGGCTTGGAACGATGTGCAGCACTTCATAGCGGGCGACCGCGCGGTGACCGAGTGGCGATTTACGGGCACCAAGGCGGACGGCAGCACGGTCAACGTGCGCGGCTGCGATGTTTTTGTGATCCGCGATGGCAAGATCGCGGTCAAAGACACCTTCCGCAAACAAGTCCTCTAAAGCTTGGCGATTGAACGAAAGGATACTGGCATGAGCAAACTGGTTTACACCGGCCTGAATGCAGGCAAGGGCACATCGTTCAAAGTGGTGGGCGGTGCGGGTGTCTACTTCCACCTTGAAGATGGTCGCAAGGTCCTCGATGGAAGCAACACCGGTGGCCCGCTGGGGCATCAGCACCCCGATATGATGGAAACGGTGGCGCGGGCGGCCGCCAATCCGATCATCAACGAAGGCTGGTTCTGGAAAGAACGCGAAGAAGCCGCGGAAGACGTGGTTAACATCTGCTTCGACGGCGATTCTGACTGGGTGGGTGGCGTGCGCTTTTTCCTCAGCGGCGGAGAGGCGAATGACCTCGCCATGTCGCTGGCGCAGTCGATCACCGGGCGGACGCCTTTGGCCACGCGCGTGCGGGCCTATCACGGGATGACCGGCATGTCGCAGCATCTGACGGTGCAACCGCAGTGGCATGGCGGTCTCGCGGTTCAGAATGGCAAAGCCATGCCTGTGCCCGTAACAATCCCCATTCGGCAAATCCCTGAACCCATGGGCGCCAAATACGGACGCATCACCGACAACCGCCCTCTGGCGGAACGTCTGGACGGTATCGAGGATACGCTATCAGACACGGCCTGCACGATCATCGACTACACGCAGGGCGGTATCTATTACGACCCCACGTATCAGGATCGCGTGGCCGAGGCCGCGCGTAAGGCGGGATCACTCTGGATCGCCGATGAGGTCGTCACCGGAACCGGTCGCGTTGGTCGGATGTTTGCGTTCCAGGGCGCGGCGTCGCGCCCTGACATCGTGACAATGGGCAAGGGGCTGGCGGGCGGTTCATCGCCTGTCGGTGCTGTCGTTCTGTCCAAGGATATCATCGATATGATGGAGGACAAAAGCTGGCAGACCTATTCCACCTTCAGGGGTCATTCCCTGACAGTCGCCTGCATTCGGACTTACCTTAAGGTGCTGCGCCGCGACAACCTGATTGCACGGGTCAATCACCTGGAAGGGATCATGGAACGCCGCCTGCTAGAGATCGCCGAGAAGCATCCCAGCGTTTCGCGCGTGGATGGGAACGGGCTTCACTGGACAGTTGAACTGCACGGACCAGACTGGCGTACGTGGGAAAACAACACTGGCGAGGCACCAATCGCCTCCAAGGTTTCGGCGCGGGCGTTGGAGGCTGGAGCGCTGATCGGAACCAGCGGTGAACAGATTTCCTTGTTCATCGCGCCGTCATTTGTCATCTCTGACAGCGAGCTGCACGGCATTCTGGACGCGCTCGACTACGGCCTGGAGATTGCCGACGAAGAGCACGCGAAAGCCGCATGACGCAGGCGCTTCGCATCGACAAGGACAGGCTTTGGGCGAGCCTCATGGAGCACGCCCAAATTGGTGCCCGTTCAGACGGTGGGATAAACCGCGAAGCGCTGACGCCCGAGGACCGGCAGGGCCGCGATCTGTTCGCGAGCTGGTGCCGCGAGCTCGACATGGATGTTGCGGTGGACGCGCTTGGCAATATGTTCGCCACCTATGGAGGGACCGACAGCGATCTCCTGCCCGTCGCGATTGGGAGCCATTTGGACACGCAGCCTTTTGGCGGCAAGTTCGACGGCGTGCTTGGGGTTCTTGCCGGTCTGGAGATCATTCGCACCTTGCACGATGCTGGGAAACGGACCGCACACCCGATTTGCATTGTGAATTGGACCAGCGAAGAAGGCAGCCGGTTCGTCCCGTCCATGGCGGCCAGCGGCGTCTATTCTGATGTCTTCTCGATGGCTGAGGCCCGCACCTGGAAGGACCGGGAAGGCATCGGATTTATCGAGGCTTTGAAGGCAATAGACTACGAGGGCGCCGAGCCTGTTGGGCAGCGCAAGTTTGCGGCTTTCCTGGAATTGCACATCGAACAGGGCCCTGTGCTGGAACGCGCCGGCAAGCAGGTTGGCATTGTGACCGGGGCTCAGGCGATGAGCTTTAACAACGTCACTATTCGCGGTCGAGAGTCACACGCCGGGACAACACCGATGGATATGCGCCTTGATCCGGTCGCGGCATTCACCCGGATCGCGGCGGCCTGCTACGAGAAAGCCTACGCCGTTGCCGCTGGACGCTTCACAGTCGGCTTGATCGAAACCATCCCGGCCTCTCACAGCACAATCCCGCATCAAGTGAATTTCACTTTGGACCTGCGCCACCCCAGCGAGAGTGTTCTTGGCGAGATGAAAGACGTCTACGAGGCCGCCGCCGACCGCGAACGCGCGAGTGGATATGAAATCTCGCGCGAGGAATTTGGCGCTTCACCGGAACTGGCCTTTGACGCGAACTGCATCGCGGCCATTCGAGATGGGGTGGAAACCTGCGGATACGACGCGATGAACCTGGTCAGCGGCGCCGGGCATGATGCAGTCTACGTCGCCAGAGTTTGCCCGACCGCTATGATATTCACACCCTGCAAGGACGGGATCAGCCACAACCCGGCGGAATCCATCACGCCTGAAGAGGCCGAGGCCGGAACGAACGTTCTGCTTCAGGCCACACTTTCACTTGCCAACGCGCAAGCAGAACAGAAGCCCGGTCGCATAGCCGCAAAAAAATAAGGAAATGATATGGTGAACCCAAAATATGAACCGGTTGATGCGGCGAAAGTTGCGCGTTTTTCGGATGTCGCGACCTTTCTGCGGACGCAGCGTGTCGAGATGAACGAAGAGATCGATATTGGTTTGGTGGGTGTACCGTTCGACATCGGTCTGAACTATCGCGGCGGCCCGCGAGAGGCCCCCGGTGCGGTGCGTCAGGCCAGCCGCATCATCCGAAAAGCGCATCCAACCTCCGACATTCAGCCCTACAAACTTTGCAATATCGCCGACTTGGGCGACGCGCCGGTCAACCCGCTCAACAAGGATGAGAGCATTGAGACCATCGAGAAGTTTTTTGCCGACCTGACAGCACTCAAAATCCGTCCCATCGCCGTCGGCGGCGACCACACGATCCCGACACCCATTCTGCGTGGTTTGGCGCGCGAGGAACCTGTCGGCATCCTGCAAATCGACAGCCACGCCGATACGCTTGACGAGCTTTGTGGGACCAAAGTCAATCACGCGACCTTCATGCGCCGCGGGTTGGAAGAAGGGCTGATCGATCCGAAGCGGGTTGTGCAACTCGGCCTGCGCGGCACACGCTTTAGCCCGGATGATATCGCATTCGGTTATGAGGCGGGCTTCACCATTATCACGTTCGACGAATACGAAGAGATGGGACGTGCCGCCGCCATCAAGAAAGTCCATGAGGTGCTCGGAACCGGGCGCACCTACATGACCATCGACATCGATGGTCTCGACCCCGCGTTCTGCCCTGGCACGCCCGTCCCTGAAATCGGTGGCCTCACGCCACGCGATGTGCAGGTCATCATCCGTTCGCTACAGGGTGTGGATCTGGTCGGGGCCGACATCTCGGAAGTGGCGCCGTGCTATGATCCCACTGGCGTGACCTCGATCACCGCGGCGAATTTCATGTTCGAACTGTTGTGTATCATTTCAGACGCCATCGCGAGCCAAGTCTGAACATGGCCAGCACCTCTTCCCTGATTGACAGGATCTCAGGCCCTGCGGCCGAGGCCTGGGCGGTGGGCGATGATGCCTATGAGCGAATGCGCAACGGGCAAGACATCATCCACCTCGGCGTGGGTGACCCGGATTTGGACACTCCCGCCAATATCCGGGCCGCTCTCGTCGAAGCGTTGGAGGCAGGCAAAACGCATTACGCACCCTTGGCTGGGGAACCAGCACTTAGAGAGGAAATCGCATCGCACGGGAGCAACCTTTACGGCGGCACACTCAAAGCTAGCCAGGTCGCTGTTCAGTCTGGTGCGCAAGGGGCTCTGTTTTCGGTCTTTCTGACTATTGCAGGAACCGGGGACGAGGTGATCGTGCTTGAGCCATCTTACGCCACCTATCCGGCTGTGGTGCAGGCAGGCGGGGCCAAGATGGTTTCGGTTATCCTGGACAGGGAGGCGGGGTATCAATTGAATCTAGCGCGGATCGCGGCGGCGATTACGAAAAAGACCGTCGCAATCCTTGTGAATTCACCAGGTAATCCATCTGGTGTTGTGTTCGCGCAAGAGGACATGAACGCGCTTGCTAGGATGTGCATGGAACGTGACATCTGGCTTGTCTCAGACGAGGTCTATTGGTCACTCAGCTACGATCGTGAACACAGCTCGCCCTATCGTCAGATCGAGACGCGCGACCATGTGATTGTGATCAACAGCCTGTCGAAATCCCACGCTATGACCGGTTGGCGCATCGGGTGGGCCATTGCACCGGAACCTATCATTGATGCGCTGACCGATCTTGCTCAGCCGCAATATTTCGGGATCAACCAGTTTGTACAGGAAGCCGCCTTAACCGCACTGCAAGATGCGGAAGCGCCTCGGGAGATTTTTCAGGTCTTCAAAGCGCGCAGAGATGCTTTTGCCGCGGCATTGAGATCAAGCAACGTGCTGAGCTTCGCGGAGCCGCAAGGCGGTATGTTTCTTCTGATCGATGTGTCCGCAACGGGTCTCGACGGCAAGGCCTTTGCGGAGCAGTTGCTTGACGCGGAAAACGTGGCTGTTGTGCCGGGGTTCGGCTTTGGTGCTTCGATGCGCAACACGGTGCGCGTCGGATTCTTGTCAGACGTGCCCGTGCTGGAGGACGCGGCCCGACGAATCGTACGCTTTGCGGAAGGAACCGCGCGATGACCGACCGAAGCTGCGGTGAACAGATCCCCTATCTTCTGCGCGATTACGGTGTGGACACGGTGTTCGGCATGCCGGGCGTCCACTCGCTGGAATTCTATCGCACCCTGGAGGACGCGGGCGTGCGTCATATCGGGGTACGCCATGAACAGGGTGCGGGGTTTATGGCCGATGGATATGCCCGCGCGGCCCGTCGGCCCGGCGTGGCCATGATCATCTCGGGTCCCGGTGTCACGAACGCCTCGACCGCGATTGGCCAGGCCTATTCCGACAGCGTTCCGGTTCTCTTGCTGACCGCGGCCATCTCGACTGAGGACGAGGGAATGGGCCGGGGCATGCTGCACGAGATCACGGATCAGAGGGGGCTGAGCGCGCCGATTACGGGCCTCAGCGCCATGGCCTATCGCGCCGCCCAAGTGCCACAGCATTTCGCGCGCGCCTTCGCCCGGTTTGGGGCAGAGCGCCCACGGCCTGTGCATATTTCGGTACCCATCGACGTGCTGGAAGACCCATTGCCCAAGGCGCAGGCGGTGACCTCTTTGCCGCAAGCACCGGGTGCGGACCCCGCGCGCATTGCCGAAATCGCCGACCTCCTGCGCGGTGCCACACGACCGGTAATCCTGGCTGGGGGCGGCGCCGTTCATGCCAGTGCTGCGCTGACGCAGCTTGTGGAAATGACTGGGGCGGTCTTTGTTACGACGGTCGCCGGCAAAGGGATCTTGCCAGAGAGCCACCCCAACTCCTTGGGGTCGACACTCCAGCGTTTGCCCACTTGCGGCGAGATCGCGGAAGCGGATCTGGTCATTGCCTTCGGGACAGAGATCAGCGAGCCCGATCTTTATGTCACGGCAGATGTAGAAGCCTCCGGTGATGTCGATCCCGCGCTATTGGAACCCAAACTGGCAATGAAGGGCAAATTCGTTCGCGTCGACATCGACGCGGACGTGCTGATCCGGGACTACGATCCCGACATCACGCTTTTGGCGGATGCAAGATTGGCTGCTGAGGGGATTGTAGCCGCACTTGGTGAGTATTCCTTCGCATCTGCTGACCCGTCTGCCCGCGTTGCTGCCATGAAGGCGGCCAATCACGCGACGTTGTCGCCGCTGGAACAGGCCCATGACAAAGTGCTGACCGCGGTCCGTGCGGGCTTGCCGGCAAACGCGTTGGTTTACGCGGATATGACCCAAATCGGCTATACGGGCTGCGTGACCTTCCCGGTTGAGCAGCCAGCCTGTTGGCACTTTCCGATGGGGTTTGGCACACTCGGCTACGCGCTCCCGGCCGCGATCGGCGGTCAGATCGCTTGTCCTGACCGTGCCGTGGCGGTGGTTATGGGAGATGGCGGCTTTCAGTTCACCCTCGCCGAGCTCGCGACTGTAGTCGAACAGCGTCTGCCGATCCCGATCATTCTATGGGACAATGACGCGTTGGGCGAGATCGCAGATTTCATGAAAGCCCGGCAAATTCCGCAGATAGATGTCTATCCTGAAAATCCCGATTTCGAAGCAATGGCAGGAGCTTACCGCGCGGGATACGTGACGGTTACCTCTGCCGAAGCTCTTACCAGCGCTGTCAAAGCGGCGTTGACCGCCGACAGGCCAACCATAATCCATCTCGCCCAGGGCCATTGGACGGACGAGGATGCCTGACCGCGCAGCCTTTATCGAAACCCTGCCCAGTGCGGTTGAGGGAGACGTCCAAACCGGGTCAAGCATTCTGGACCTTCATGCCGACGACGAAAGCCCATTCCGGGCGCATCGACCGGACGCCGTATTCACACCGACAAGCACCGAGGACGCGGCGCGGGCGGTGCGCCATTGCGCCGAACACCGTATACCGGTTACGCCCTTTGGGGTCGGGTCGGGGCAGGAAGGCGGAGCCATTCCTTTGAATGGCGGGCTTTCGATTGATACCTCCTCCCTGAACCGGGTGCTTGAGGTGAGTACCGAGGATATGACCTGTCTCGTTGAAGCCGGGGTCACACGCCTTCAGCTTGAGGCAGAACTGCGCGGTAAGGGATTGTTTTTCCCCGTCGACCCCGGCGCGGATGCCTCCATCGGCGGGATGATCTCTACCGGTGCGTCAGGCACGCTGACACCACTCTATGGGTCAATGAAAGACAACGTGCTTGAGCTGGAAGTCGTGACAGCCGGCGGAGAGATCGTTCGAACGGGATCAGCCGCCAGGAAATCGTCGTCCGGGTATAATCTGACGCAGCTCTTCGTCGCCGCCGAAGGTACGTTGGGGTTGGTCACAAAGGTACGCCTAAAACTGCATCCGCTTCCCGAAGCGCGGGTCGCGGTGCGTGCGCGGTTCGAGACAGTCTTCGATGCCGTCACGGCGGTAACGCAACTGACCGCTTCCGGCGTTCCACTTGCCCGGGCGGAGTTCATGGATCGTGTGCTGATGCGTGGCGTGTCGCTCATGCAGAAGGTACCGGATGAAGGCTGCCATCTTCTCTGCCTTGAAATCCATAGTGATGAGACGACGGCCCCGGACCGCGCAGAATTGGCCAAAGAGCTTTGCCGCGAGGCGGGCGGTGTGGCGATCCGTGCCAGTTGGCGGACCGAAGAGATCTCGGAAATCTGGTCCGTCCGGCACCGTGCGGCGGAAGCTGAAAGGCACCTCAAACCAGGTGCAGATGTGATCGTTACCGACGTCTGCGTGCCCATTTCCAAGCTCTCGACGATTATCGCCGACGCGACGACCGAACTGGACCGCCTGGGCCTCACTGCCCCGCTCAGCATGCATTTGGCAGACGGCAATTTTCACTACGCCCTTCTTGTGGCGCCTGGTGACGCGCACGAGGCGCAGGACGCGCAAACCTTCAAGACCTGGCTTGCGCAGAAAGCTGTCGACGTTGGCGGCACGATTTCCGGCGAGCACGGTATTGGGATCGGCAAACGGGCCCTTATGGACATGGCGCACGGACCTGCATTGCCGCTCATGCGCGTCATTAAACAGGCGCTCGATCCAGATAACATCTTCAACCCCGGAAAGGTCTTACCGGAATGAGCGAGGCGAATTTCGCGACACGGATGCTGCTCGACGGTCGGTTGGTTTCACCAGAAGGGGTGGAGCGACGCGTTTTTGCTCCCAAAACCGGCGCCGTGATTGCCACCTTGCGAGATGCGAGCCCAGAACAAGCCGATGCAGCCGTTTATGCGGCGCGGGCCGCATTCGAGGGCTGGTCGCATCGTACGCCGGCAGATCGGGCCGGGCATTTGCTGGATCTGGCAAATGCGGTTGACGCGAACACAATGCGACTGGCGGAATTGGAGCATCTCGATACCGGCAAACCCCTGGCCCAGGTCAGGGACGAAGAGATCCCGATGGTCGCGGACGTCTATCGCTTCTACGCCGGAGCCGCGCGCACCCAAGCTGCGCAGGCGGCGAGCGAATATCTTGAAGACTACACAAGTTTTCTCAGACGCGACGCCATCGGTGTCGTGACGGGCATATCGCCCTGGAACTACCCGTTGCTGATGGCTGCCTGGAAAATCGCGCCGTGCATTGCCGCCGGGAATACGTTGGTTTTGAAGCCCTCAGAAGAGACGCCCCTGTCGATCTTAGAATTCGCAAAGTTCGCGGCAAAGATACTCCCGCCCGGCGTGTTGAATATTGTCCCGGGAGCGGGCGGCACGATCGGCGCCCGCCTCACCGCGCATGACGAGGTTGATATGATCTCAGTCACCGGGAGCGTGCGAACGGGTCAATATGCACTGCAAGCGGCGATCCCTAATATCAAACGCACGCACCTTGAACTTGGCGGTCTGGCCCCTGCGATTGTGTTCGAGGACGCAGACATTGATACTTCAATCCAAGGGTTGCTCTTTGGCGCATTCTACAATTCAGGTCAGGATTGCACCGCAGCCAGCCGCATTCTGGTCTCGTCGCGAATCCATGACAGATTTGTTGCCGACCTCCACACCGCAATTCAGGGTCTGGGCCGGGAAGGTCAGGAAGGTTCTGGGCCAGTTATTGGGCCAATGATCACCAGAGCCCAGCAAGACAGCGTGCAAAGTCGCATTTCGGCCGCCGGTGACAACGTTCTGCGCGCGCCGGGGGTCGTCGATGAAGATAGCGACGGGTTCTGGGTGGCGCCGTCGATCCTGTTGGAGCCTGATGGCTCAGATCAGGAGTTGTTCGGACCAGCCGTCACCGTCACGCCTTTCAAGGATGAGACCGACGCTCTGAAACAAGCCAACGCCTCGCGTTACGGGCTTGCTTCCTCCGTCTGGACACAGAACGTCGGCCGCGCAATGCGAATGTCATCCACCCTGCGGTTCGGCTGTACTTGGATCAATACCCATCAGCTGTTGGCAACCGAGATGCCGCATGGAGGGCTAAAGGCCTCCGGCTACGGAAGCGATCTTTCTGCGGTCGCCTTGAACGACTACAGTATCCTCAGGCATGTGATGATCGCACATTGAGACGGCAGGATATGAGCAAATCGAACCCGCTGGAACGGGCATTCAAACTGGTCGACATTGTTGCCAGCGCAGGACGTGAAATCTCGTTGATTGAGGTGGTTCAGACCAGTGGTTTGCCGCAGTCGTCGACGTTCCGGCTTCTTTCAAATCTGGTTGAGAGTGGGATGGTCAGCTTTGATGCGGGAAACAAGACATATACCGCAGGACCGCGTGCCGTTCGGTTAAGTCTGTTTATCTCCGGACAGGCCTCGCTCAAAGAAGCGCTTGCACCAACTCTGAAAACCCTGGCCAGCCGGACAAAGGAAACCTGCTTTTTTGTTGCCGCAACAGAAACCGGGAACCGGCTGCTCGACTTTGCACTTCCAAATTCGGGAACCAGCATATTCATTCATCCCGGGTTCGAGTTTCCCGCCCACGCGACCGCGGCTGGCAAGGTCAATCATGCGTTTTCGAGTGACGCAGTTCTTGACCTTCCTGAGAACCTGCAACTTCCAAAGTACCAACCGCGAACCGTTACGGACAAGCAAGAGCTAAGAGAGATGTTTCGAGAGATCCGGGCTGATGGATTTGCCGAAAACGAAAGCGAACTGGATGACGACGTATACTCTATATGCGTCCCAGTTTTTTATCGGAATTCTCTGGCTGGCGCATTGGGCATCGTTGGTCCAAGCAGCCGAATGTTGACTAACAGCGACCGCAGTGCGGAACTCATTTCGACATTAAAGGATGCTGCCGCTGAGGTGTCGACGCTTGTTTCTAGCCCGAAGCCAGGTCTGTCCTCGGAGCAGACAATCCAGAAATGACCCGAACCAGCCGAGTGCCGTAAATTGGTTATGTGGCTGACCGTCCGAAATTTTGCTGCGCTATGGACGAATGGCCGCTATGCCCGCCGCTGCAAAGCGTCGAAGACTGCGCACTTGCAGCATTTTTCGCGCTGCCTGCGCGCGTAACGAAAAACCTGAGTTCACAAGTTGGGCTCTGACCAGTCGATCGCTGCACGCCTTCTGAATGCCCGCTGCTTAACTGAAAGCGGTCCGACTCTTATGATTATCCCTTGCCTTGAACCTTCAACCAATCGATCACTTTCTCTACCGGCTTTCGGATCTGACTGTGAGGGGGAGTTACCGTCCAGATTGATTGAGGCAGTGCCATCGTTCGCCCGCCACCTGCGTCCACAAGCCTTCCGAGTTCCAGGCTTTCTTCAGCGAGGGACCTGCGCGACAAAGCAACCCCCATGCCCCTCTCGGCCGCTCTCAGCACCAAGTCGCCCGATGTATATCGTGGCCCTTGCTTTACGTTTTCGCTTAGATTACTAAACAGGTTCTGCCAACCTGTCCAACTTGCTGCAGGATCGCGGTCGTGGAGTAGCTGGCTCTTTGATAGATCAAACCGGCCATTCTGGGAATTAAGATAGGCGGGACTTGCAACCGCAATGAGTTCGTCATCCATTAGCGGCTCGCAGTTGAGATTGTTCCAAGGGCCGTTTCCCAAACGGAGCGCGAAGTCCGCTCGCATTTGACCGGGCGACGATATACGTTGGTCGACTGTCACAGAAAGCTCTATCCACGGCAGCTCGACTTCAAAGTCTCCGAGGCGCGGGAAGAGCCACCGTGAGGCAAAACTGGGTGTGGTCTCAAGGACGACCGATGCCCTGCCCCTGATGCGTTTGACGCTATCGAGTGTGCGTTCCAGATCGTTGATGGCCTTTGCCGCCGCCCTGCCAACCCTGTCTCCCTCGTCGGTAAACGAGAGAATGCGGCGACCCTCCGCCTTTTCCACCAGGTCCACATCCAGATAGCCCTCAAGCTCGCGCAACGCGCGGCTCACCGCAGAATGCGCGATGTCCAACGAGCGGGCAGCGGCGCGAATACCGCCGGTCTCATAGATGGCGGAGAAGGTTCGAAGCAAGTTAAGGGGAACATAATTCATGGTCACTATTTTAGACCAAAACGGGCGGCTTGTAGACCATCAAATTTCTTGGGGACTGCTATCCTGACAGCCAGCATCAGGAGAAGCCAGTGACCGACCTACGCAACCGTTTCAGCCCCAAAGTATTCGACAAAAGTGTCATCGAGGAAACCAATGTTACGTCGATCATGGAAGCGGCGTCCTGGGCACCATCCGCCTACAATGAACAGCCCTGGCTGTTTCACATTGCCCTGAGGCAAGACGAGCAGGCGTTTTCCTCCTTCGTGAAGGTTCTGACCGAAAGCAATCAGGAGTGGGCACAGAATGCTTCGGCGCTCGTCTTCAGTGTCGCCCGCCGTGAACGCAAACGCGATGGGCTGAAGAACGACTATGCGTTCTACGACACCGGCCAGGCCGTGGCCCACATGACGATTGCCGCACTTCAAAGAGATATTCAAATTCATCAGATGCAGGGCTTTGTGGCGGCGGACTGCAGACGGCTGTTAGCTCTGCCATCCGGCTTCGATCCTGTCACAGCGATCGCGATTGGGCGACCGGCAGAGGGACAGGTTGTCGACATGCCCCATCGCGTCCGCAAAGAGAATGCCGAGGTCTTTGTCATCCACAGGGGTGATTAATCATGAAGCCACTGCTCCCGGACCGTATCGCAACAGAACGGTGCGTCATGCGCCCGTTTGAATGCACCGATTTGGAAAACCTGTTTCTGCTCTACGGCGATTCTAAGGTGATGACGACGCGCAAGATAGGCGTTCAGGACAAGGAACAGACCGCGTCCCAACTGGATGAGTTTGTCGATCTCTGGAGCGCGCGGGGGTTCGGGCTCTATGCCGTCTTTGACAAGGGAACGCGTGCCTTTGTCGGAGAGTGCGGGTTTCGCCCCTACGCGCCCGATCAACCCGATGTCATCGAAATTTCCTACGGCCTGCGGCCACGGTTCTGGGGCAGCGGTATCGCCACCGAAATCGCGACGGCAATGATCGACGCGGGCTTCGAAGGCTTTGTGACCGATACATTGATTGCACATGCACAGGAACAGAACGCGGTGTCACTCAGGGTGTTGACCAAGCTGGGCTTTACGCGCTGTGACGTAGAAGCTCTCGGGCTGCCGCCAGGGCTCGCGAGATGTGAGCTTCACAGTGAAGTCTGGTTCCGGAACAAAGGAGGAAGCAAATGAAATCCGCCCATGTCCCTGAACGGGATGCTTCCCGATGGACGCCCCAATTCGGCCATTTCGTTCTTATTACCGAAGACGTTGATCGCCTTGTGGCCTGGTATAGCGCCGTTCTTGAGATGGACGTCGTGCTGCAAACCGACCGACTGGCTTTTCTCACCTTCGACGGATTTCATCATCGTTTGGTAATTGCCAAGAGGCGCGCGGGTTCTCCGGCGGCGTTGAAGGATCGCCTGGTAGATCATATCGCCTTCAAATGCAGGGACCATGATGACCTTGTGGCGCAGTATGAGCGGTTGAAGTCAAGCGGGCATCTTCCGAACCGCGCGACCAATCACGGCATGATCACGTCTCTCTATTATCCCGACCCGGACGGGACAAAGATCGAGCTTTACACCGATAACTTTCCATCTATCGCCGACCTGAACGACTGGTTCGCAACTGGCGCGTTTGAGCGTGATCCCATCGGCGCGGACATCGATTTTGAGGATGCAGCCGCTCGGTTGGCGCATGGCGAGGCCGCTGCTTCGGTGTTCGCTCCCCCGCAGACCTAAGGACATAACTATGAAACTTGCCTCACTCAATGAAGGTCGAGACGGCCGCCTGATCGTCGTCGCTACCGATCTCGAAACGGCCGTCGATGCCACAGGGATCGCCCGCACACTTCAGTACGCCCTCGAAAATTGGAGAGAAGTCGAACCACGCCTCGAGTCGCTGGCCAAAGACCTTGAAGCAGGGAAAGTGGACGGCTTTGCGTTGGACGTTTCCAGCCTCGCATCACCGCTGCCCCGGTCGTATCAATGGCTCGATGCCGGGGCGTATATTCATCACATGGAATTGGCACGTCAGGCGCGGGGTGCGGACATGCCGCCAAATGCCATGACCGAGCCTGCGATGCATCAGGGCGCTTCAGATGATTTCCGTGGTCCCACGGCCGACATGGAGGTAATTGATGCGGATCATGGCCTGGACCTGGAAGCAGAAGTTTGCGTCGTTCTCGATGACGTTCCTATGGGCGTCAGCGAAAAAGAGGCTGTAAAGCACATCAAACTCGTCATGTTGGTGAACGACCTGACGCTCCGCAACATACTACCTGGCGAACTGGCGAAAGGTGTTGGTTTCATCCAGAGCAAGGTGGCGAACTCTTTCTCACCGGTTGCTGTGACCCCTATGGCGCTAGGCAAGCATTGGCGGGACGGCAAACTGCGTTTGCCTATCGAGTGCTACCTGAACGGTGTGCTGATGGGCAATCCGGATTGCGGCGTCGATATGACCTTCGATTTCCCGCGCCTGATCAGCCATGCGGCCAGAACCCGACGTTTGAGAGCGGGAACTATCCTCGGATCAGGCACGGTTTCCAATCGGGATCACAGCAAAGGATCATGCTGCCTTGCGGAAAAACGCATGATCGAAAAGATCGAAACGGGGGAAGCGACGACACCGTTTCTGAGTGTCGGTGATACGGTTCGGATCGAGGTCAAGGACCCAGATGGGCAATCCGTTTTTGGCTCGATCCACCAGTGCGTTGTCCAGGTCTGACCCATGGGTATGTTGGTCGATGGGGTCTGGTACGACGATGCAGACCAGACGATGGAAGACGGACGCTACCGGCGCAAGGCCTCGCTACTGCCGCAACGTCTTTTACCCGGGGTGGATGCAATTAGTGATGACCTTGTGTTTGTGGCGTCGCTGAGTTGTCCCTGGTCCCATGCGGCGACCATCGTGCATACGTTGAACGAACTGGCGGATCGCATCCCGCCTCAACTCGCCACTGGCCCAAGAACACAAGGCTACCGCCTTGCCCCGAACGGTCCGCTCACCGCTGAAGGCGAGTTCTTACATCGCCTCTATTCCAGGACGGACGCGACCTATACCGGAAGGGCAACCGTTCCACTGCTTTGGGACCGGGGCAAAGGCCGGATCGCATCGAATGACTCAAAGACGATCCTGAGGTTTTTCGACACGCTTGGAATGCACACGAACCTGCGCCCCGCCGGACAAGAAGCGGTGATAGATGAGCTCCTGACCAGAATCCACGACGGGTTGGCGAACGCGGTATATCGCGCCGGAAAAGCGCAGAGGCAGGACGAATATGAAGAAGCCGTCGAGGCCGTGTACGAGACGCTTCAATGGCTGGAAGACCGTCTCCGGTTCCAGCAATATCTTCTCACAGACCACCTGACTGAACCGGATGTTCGGCTGTTCGCAACCCTCGTTCGGTTTGATACCGTCTACGCCACGCATTTTCGATGCACCCGTTTCAGGCTAACGGATTTTCCAAATCTCTGGCGGTTTACACGTGACATCTATCGCATGCCAAAGGTTCAGCAGACCGTTGATTTCGACGAGATCAGACGGGGCTACTATCTGAACGACGGAGACCATAACCCCCACGGGATAATTGCTGAGCAACCGGTTCTCGATTGGTGACACGGACCGCTGCATTTCCCAATGAGCGGCTGTTTGGGCCGATTTAGCAGTCATTCGTCCACGTCGCAGCGATGATGAGAATGGGCTCTCGACAGACCGTAGCTGCAGGGCGTTCGAATGACGGTAGGGCGGGTCAAACTTGCCGTAGGAAGTTTTGGAATGAATGTCCGGTTACGGAAATCTCCCGACTAGTGTTCGGGTTTTCCAGACAGCACCAGCCTTACAGCCAAACCTATAAAGAACAAACCGGCAATACCGTCCATCCATTTCCCAAAACTGGTGCGAGCGAGCCAACCAGAGGCCTTTCCAGCCGCAAGGCCAATGCAAATGAGGAACGTGATGCCTATGATGTTGTGAATGCAACCAAGAAGGAAAATCTGAAGCCCGACGTTGCCAAGTTCGACGCTGATGAATTGCGGCAAGAGAGCTAGGTAGAACACAACCACTTTCGGATTCAGAATGTTGGTAATCAATCCACGCCGAAAAACATTCCACGCGGATATCTCTACAACTGCTTGATTTGGATCAAGGTTGCTTGAGTAGTTCCACCATGATCTGAGTGCTTGAACGCCGAGATAGGTAAGGTATGCCGCGCCCGCGTATCGCAGAATTTCAAAGGCAGTTGGTGATGCAGCAACAATTGCCGAAATTCCTAGTGCAGCAGCGAGCGCATGAAGAACGGACCCTGCTCCGATACCCAAGGCAGAAGCGATTGCACCTTTGACCCGATGTTGCATTCCGTTGGCGACCACGAAGAGCACATCTGGGCCGGGAGCTACCGCAAGGGCGGTCGCGAGCAGCACATAGGCAGCAGTTAGTGTGGGATCGAGTATCAAAGAACTGCCTCTCCAATTATGGCGTTTCCGCTTAGTCGACTTTCGCCGCGAAGCATAAACTTTGCAAGATGGGCTCTTAGCGTAACGATGCGTTTGCAGAAACCTTGGCAAGCGTGCCCTGTTGCACAAACCTGCGGATGCACACGACTGGAGCTGGTCAGAACCCCTCCGTTAACGTGCGACCCTTACCGGAAACTGCTGGCGGGGCAGAGGCGCTGATCCTGCGTGGCAGAGGAACACGGACAGAATTCACCGTTTTTGGCGCACAGGTATTGTCAGGGGGTTTGTGTCCGCTTAGCGGACTTTGCGGACAATCGTTGAATGTCCGCAAAGTTTTCTGAACGGCTGACTACGCAGCCTGATCGAATTGGATCTTGCCGTCGTGCAAGAAGAAGCGTTTGCGGAAGACGGATAGATCGAGCGGGTTGGGCAATCGAACATCTGAGATGGTTGGCATAGCTCTCTCGGCTAAATCGAACGACCGATCAATCTGAGAGATCACGACACATATAGCGCCCATTTCGATCACATACCTCCGGAGAGACTTGAACTGATCATCAAGGCTTGGATTGGTGCGCTTCTGATCGAGGAGCTGAAGGTAGTCTACAACGATGAACGCAGGTTCCGTCTCGGTTCTGAGTTTCCTGATGATATAGTCCGCAGAAACATCGTCAGATGTATCGATCACCAAAGCATCATTGATTGAGCTTGGGCCAATACCCATGGTCGAGAGCCGATCTGCAACGTCGCGCTCATGGTAATCCAGCGTGAAGAAATAGCCTTTGCGGTGGAGTTGCGATGCCTTCGCCGCCAGTTCGAGGCCCAGAAGTGTCTTGCCATGCCCTGGCCGCGCCCCAATGAGTGCTAAGTCGCCGGGTTCCAATTGCGACAGAACATCTCTTGCTGGACTAGCAGTCGCTGGCGACGATACGAGATGGCTCCAATTTTGGAACCCCTCTTCGATGGCTACTTTGTCGAGTGCTTGATGCAGGGCAATGTCGATGTCCCGCGCCAAGAGCTTGGCCTTCCGTTTCAGCACGTAGATGGGGGCAGATAACTGCATGTGTCTTCCTCCTCTTTCGAGCCGCTTTTGCAATCCCTCCTTATGCTTGCGCTCGAACGAGACAGGTTCAGATGAGTTCGCTCAACATGACCAATGCTTCCCGGTTGGAGGGCGGAGGCCAGAGCAAGGCCTCCGCTCACTTTGCTCCAGGTAGACCGACTACTCAACATGAAAGCAGCCGTTAGCTGCGCCCCGACGAATGAGCAGGTTAGGCTCGGAGCCGACGTTTGCTGCGATACGGTTAAATGGCTGGTATGGTCCACATTGAAGGTGATCGGTCCACTACCAGACACTGTTTCTCTGGCTTGAATGTCACACGATCACGATCTTTACTACTTTT
>JASJAR010000030.1 GCA_030066905.1 Paracoccaceae bacterium
TTGTGGTTCACACGCCAGCCAGAGTTGTTCAGCAGGCCGGGGACCATCCGATATCCGTAGCGTCCGTATTTGTCCGCCAGTTCAATGATATCGTCCGTCAGAAGTTGCTCGTCAGCGCGACCCTGCGGAACTTTGCGCTATGAACCGCGCCGGGTTTGGCTGAGGCTGATTTGTCTGAGTTACGCGGCCATATCTGATCTTTCCAGAGCCGCGTAGAAGTTTGCTTCGGCCTCGGCTGGCGGAATATTCCCTATGGGTTCGAGAAGTTGGCGATTGTTGAACCAGTGCACCCATTCCAAGGTGGCGTATTCCACAGCGTCGAAACTGCGCCATGGCCCTCGCCGGTGGATGACCTCAGCCTTGAACAGCCCGTTGATCGTCTCGGCCAGTGCGTTGTCATACGAGTCTCCCACGCTGCCGACAGACGGTTCGATCCCAGCTTCCGCCAATCGTTCTGTGTAGCGAATGGAGAGGTATTGCGATCCGCGATCGGAATGATGGGTCAGGCCTGACCCAGGTTGACGTTGATGTACCGCCTGTTCCAAAGCGTTGAGGACA
Organism: Paracoccaceae bacterium; assembly: GCA_030066905.1. Lineage (GTDB taxonomy): Bacteria > Pseudomonadota > Alphaproteobacteria > Rhodobacterales > Rhodobacteraceae > JASJAR01. The sequence continues at coordinate 559 of JASJAR010000030.1, forward strand.
AACCCGGCGGTCGCCGTGCGGCTGACGCGCCAGCCAACGATGCGGCGGGCAAAGACGTCAATGACGAAGGCGACGTACACAAACCCCTGCCAGGTCGCGACGTAGGTGAAGTCGCTCACCCAAAGTATGTTTGGTGCGGGTGCATAGAAGTGGCGGTTCACCTTGTCCAACGGACACGGCAGCGCCTTGTCAGGGATCGTTGTCTTCGGCTTCTTGCCACGCACAACACCTTTGATGCCGATGTCTCTCATCAATCTGGCAACCGTGCAGCGGGCTATAACAAACCCTTCGCGGTGCATCTGATGCCATACTTTGCGAACACCATAGACACTGAGGTTTTCCTCAAAGACGCGCTCAATCTCGGGCTTCAGTTCTTCGTCACGCTTTGCCCGATCCGACAACCGGTCAGGGTCCGCGCGCTTGGCCATGTGGTCATGGAACGTGGAAGGGGCAATCGGCAGCACACGGCAGATTGGCTCGACCCCATGATCCGCGCGGTGATCTTCTATAAACCGGATCATCGTTTCAGTGGGCGGTCGAGCTCCGCCTGGGCAAAATATGCGGACGCCTTGCGAAGGATTTCGTTGGCCTGCTTCAGCTCGCGAACCTCGCGCTCCAAAGCCTTCATCTTCTCGGCCTGCTGTGTCGTGAGGCCGCCGCGCTGGCCGGTATCAACCTCGACCTTCTTGACCCATTCGTTCAGCGTTTGCGGCGCGCAGCCAATCTTAGATGAAATCGACACAATCACCGCCCAACGGCTCTCATGCTGCCCTGCGCCATCCAGCACCATCCGCACAGCACGTTCGCGGACTTCTGGTGAATACTCGTTCGTTGTCTTTGTCATCATGCTCCATCCTACTCATCAGTTGGAGCCTCCGGCAAACCCGGCGCGGTTCATTGTCACCCTTCAGACTTCTCATCCCTGCATCTTGCAGAGCATTCCAAAGGTCTGCCGCTGCGTCCATGCGGGGGCCATCGGGCTCAACCGGATCGTGTAGTTCTGGCCCTTCTCTTCGGCGAGTTTCCTGCCAGATCGGTCGTGCAATTGGATCTGGCCAGTGAAGGCGCATGCGTGGTCGAAGAAGCCCTAGTTCTTCAAGGCTTTCGAGCAGTGAGGCGCCAGCGTACCCTCCACGAAAGGCTTTTAGCTTTCCCAGATCGGATGCAAATGACGACGTTCTTATGTAGCGACCGACAGTTACGCGCGCTCTGTAATCCATGACTGTGTGCCTCGTTGGTGTTTGTCACTCTCCAGCAGGAAGGTTCGTTGCAATCTATATGAAACGTATACCTCGAAAGGCTGACTTATTCCCGGATTTCAGTAGGTTAATCGTTTCACTCACGAGGTGCCAGTTGTGATGGACATCAGCCACTAAAATCGTTGCAAAGCACCTGGAACGAAAATTTGCTATAGCGGAAAGTATATGTATAACAATGTGATAATCGCTTCACGCACGCAGAAAATCGTTTCATGGCCCGTTTAGAGCAAGACATCCTTGATTTTGTCTCCCGAAACCCCGGTGCCGGGCGCGATGCAATCCGCAAAGGTGCGGCAAAAGATGTGAGTGAAACGACCGTTTGGCGCGCGCTCAAGAGGCTCGTTGAAGAAGGTCGTCTCGAGGTATCTGGCAAAGGAAGGGCGACGGGCTATCAACTTGCAGGCTCGGCGGTCGTCCGCGCCCATCTTACCGTGCCGTACAACAGGCGCCCACCGATCTCCTACAAGCCTGAGTTCCTGGACGCCTACGTACCTGACAAGACTTGGTACTTGTCGCGGGCTGACCGGGATCGAATGCTGGAGGCGGGACGGCCTCAAGGCGGCGCAATGCCAGCCGGCACGTATGCGCGGCGCATCCTCGAACAGCTTTTGGTCGACCTTAGTTGGGCGTCCTCGCGGATGGAGGGCAACACCTACGACATTCTGCAAACGGAGCGGCTTATCCGGTTCGGCGAGGAGGCCGAGGGCAAGGATCGCAAAGAAGCTTTGATGATCCTGAACCACAAAGAGGCCATCCAATATGTCGTGGATAACCTGGAAGAAGTCAGTCTCAGTCGCCCCGACCTCTTCGCAATCCATGCGCTCTTGTCCGATGGCTTGCTGGCTGATCCGGCAATGTCCGGACGTTTGCGAGCTATGCCTGTCGGGATTTCGCATTCGAGCTACAGGCCGCTTGATGACGCTGTTACCATCGAAGAGGAGTTCGACATCCTGCTTCAGAAAGCAACGCAGATCACGAACCCTTTCGAGCAGTCGTTCTTCTTGCTTGTGCATATTCCCTATCTGCAAGGATTTGCTGACATCAATAAGCGAACGTCCCGTGTTGCCTCCAACATTCCCCTGTTGAAGTCCGACCTTGCGCCGATGTCGTTCACAACGATGGATGACCGGGACTATATTGATGGATTGATTGGCATCTATGAGCTAAACAACTTGTCCCTCTTTCGGGAAGTGTACATCGATGCCTACCTTGCTTCGGCGGAGAAGTACCGGGTCCTCAGAGCAGAGGTAGAAAGCCCGCACAAAGCGGCGATTGCATACAGAGACTTTGTCCGTGCTGCAGTCAGACGAAGCGTTCTTGAGTTCAAGGGTTTTCGATACGATGACGTCATGATCATGGCGGCGGAGGCTGGTGTGCCCGAGGCTGATCAAGAGAGCGTAGTCGCATATGTGGCTGAGCAGCTAGCGGGTTTGCATGAAGGCAATGCTATTCGCTATCGCCTCAAGCCGGACGATCTCACAGGTGTCACGCTTGCCTAAGTGTTCAGTCCCGGATGATCACATAGACCCTCGCCGGTGGGCGTTGTTCGTGGCACGCTCGATCCTGAGCGAGGTTCTGGACGGGGGGCGGGCCTGCTGATCTCTCTTCACAAGCAGGCGACGACGCCGCCGAAGGTACGGGCGGCTCTCCAGGCGAGCGACGAGCCGGCGTGGGTGCTGGCGGACCGTTACGGCCTCTCCGAGCAGACGGTCTGGAAGTGGCGCAAGCGGGACGACGTCCACGACCTCAGCCACACGCCGCACAAGCTGCAGACGACGCTGACGCCCGCTCAGGAGGCCGTGGCGGTCGCGCTGCGGACGACGCTGCTGCGCTGTCCGTCCGCCTGGGCTTGCCGCAGGAGCCGGTAGAGCGGCGAGTAGCGCAAAACAAGGCCGACTATGAGCCGGTTTTGCCCGTCGTGGCGGGCCGCCAGCCGCGCCAGTTCGAGCGTCTCTGCCTCGCTGATCACCACCGGTTTCTCGACGAAGATATGCGGCGTGTCGCTTTCCAGCGCGCATCTGAGATGGGCAAGATGCTGGTGGTTCACCGAGCCGATCATCAGAAGGTCGAAGCGGTCGGCGGCGAGCATCTCTTCGGCTGAGCTGTAAATGTCGGGGCTGAACCCAAGCTCGGTCAGGAGCGGCACGCGGTCGGGCGCGGGGTCGGCGACGGCGGCAACCTCGAAACTCTCGCTGTGGGCGGCAAATTGCGGTGCGAGCACCGCCATGCGAGCACCCATTCCAATGATGCCGACCCGCATGTCCCGCACTCCCTCAATCAACGTCCGATTGGCTTGGTTATGGAGAATTTTGAAAGCTCTGCAAACAATCAATATGAGTTGAACCCGCAAACTTGCCGTGTCATGCTCCTCGGAGGGGAGAGACGAGGCATTTTTTTGACCTTGGCTGACAAAATCACGAGCGAACCTGCGCAAGCCCTGATCCCCCGGATCGAGGCGCTTGTTGATGGCGGAACCCGCAAATTTCGCGACATCGCCAAGGCCATTCTCGACGACCCAGAAGCCTTCATCCGTGGTAGCAACCGCGAAACCTGCCAGCGGTTGGGCGCCTCGGAGCCGACGCTGATCCGGTTTTGCCAATCGCTTGGCTACAAGGGGGCGTCGGAGTTTCGCATCGACCTCGCGCTGGCCTATGTCCACAACCGGCGCGACGTGCTCGCCGTCGAGCCGCTTCATCAGGACCGCCGCCTGGTCAATGTGGCCGAAAAACGCGCGATTGCGCGGCTTGCGGCCGAAGAGGTCACCCACGACCGCAGCCTGGTCATCGACAGTGGCTCCACGGCGGAGTTCTTTGCCCGCGCGCTGAGCGAGAGCCCAGGCAAGACGATCATGACGACGAGCCTGACCGTGGCGCAAATCCTGTTGGACCAGGGCCAGCACGACGTTCTGCTCACCGGCGGACGGGTGCGCCGCGAGGCCCGCAGCCTGACGGGCCAGTTGATCCCCACCGCGCTAAAGCACTTTCGCTTCGATACCTTCGCGATGGGCGCCGATTGCGCCGACATATCCGCCGGGCTGAGCACCTTTGACGAAGACGAAGCGGTTGTGACGCGCGCGTTGATGGGGGCGGCGACGCGGTCCATCGCGTTGATCGATCAGACCAAGTTTGCCAAGGCCCGCCTCCACGCGGTTTGCCGGTTCGACGATCTCGATTGCCTGATCACCGATCTTGACGCCGACAGCCCCCGCGCCGCCGACCTGGTGCGCGCCGGGGCCAAGCTGCGGTTTGCGCAACCTCATGCCGCGGAGGGCAGCTTGAGATGACGCCGTCCAGCCTCGCGACCTCGGCAACCTGGAGAGAACTCCACGCCCAACCATCGATCTGGACGGATTGGGCCGAGCCCTTGGCAGCCCAAGCGGGCGATGTCGCCCAATGGGTTGCCGCGCGCGGGATCGAAGAGGTCTGGTTTTCCGGGGCGGGAACCTCCGCGTTCATCGGCGACATCCTGTCGGCGGAAGCCTCCACCCCGCTGCGGTTACGCTCGGTTCCAACGACCGATTTCGTCGCCGCGCCCCGCGCCTATTTGGCCACCACCGCGCGGGTGTTGAACGTCCAGTTCGGGCGCTCTGGCGACAGTTCTGAAACCTTGGGCATGCTCGATCTTATCGCCCGGCACCGGCCCGATTTCGACAGTCTTCACATCACCTGCAACCCGAAGGGCGCCTTGGCCACGCGCCCCCACGAGGGGCCGGGCGAATTGCGCCGGATCGTGCTGCCAGAGGCGACCCACGATGCGGGCTTTGCCATGACGTCGAGCTTTTCGACCATGCTTTTGTCGGCGGCCGCCGTGTTTCGGGGCGGCGCGTCAGCCGCAAGCCTTCCCGAACTCGCGCGCACCGCCTCGTCGATCTTGGGCCACCCGCGCCTTGCCGAGCTCAACCGACCCGAGCGCGCGGTCTTTCTCGGTAGCGGTGCGCTGAAGGGGGCCGCACGGGAGGCCGCGCTGAAGGTTCTTGAGCTGACCGCTGGCAACACATTGGCCATTTGGGACAGCGCCTTGGGCTTTCGCCACGGGCCAAAATCCGCCGTGACGCCCGACACGCACGTCTTCGTCTTCTTGCATCCCGACCCCCATACCCGGCGCTACGACACCGACATCGCGACCGAACTGGAGGCCCAGTTTCCCGGCCTTGCGGTCACCCGGATCGGCCCCGGCGGGGATATCGATTTCGAGGGCGGGGCCGACCCGGCCCAGGGGGCGGCCCTCTACGTCCTGCCGGCCCAAGTGTTGGCGGCCCGCTGGTCGGCCGCGTTGGGCCTGCCCGTCGACGACCCGTTCGAGGGCCAGGCGCTGACCCGGGTGGTGTCAGGCGTTAAGCTTTACGCGCTGCCATGATCTGCGGTGGGATAGACGTGGGCGGCACCAAGATTGAGGCGCGCTTGTTTGAAGGCGCCGAGGCGGCACCCGGCGTCGCTGAGCGCTGGCCCACGCCGCAGGAGGGCTACGCGGCACTTCTCGACCAAATCGCCAGCGCCGCCGCATGGTTGCAGGACACCGCCGCTGACCCAGCCCTCCCCGTTGGCCTCGCCATCGCCGGGCCGATCGACCCTCAAAGCGGCGAAAGTGCCGCGGTCAATCTGGTAAGTTCCGGCCAACGGATAGGTGCGGATGTCGCAAGCCGTTTGGGGCGGCCCGTTGCGGTGGTCAACGACTGCGTCGCCTTCACCCTCTCGGAAGCAAACGGCGGCGCGGGAGACGCGGAACGTTCGGTCGTCGGGCTGACCTTGGGTACCGGACTGGGTGCGGGGCAGTGTATCGACAAAAAGGAGGTGCCGCGCCGCAGCGGGCTGCCGATTGAGATTGGGCAAATGGGCGTATCTGCCGCCCTCGCCGCCCGCCACGCGCTGCCCCTCTGGCCCTGTGCCTGCGGGCGGAACGCCTGCTTTGAAACCTATCTCTCCGGAGCCGGGCTGAGGGCACTGGCCGCGCACATCCTGGGCCGCTCAGTGGCGCCTGCCGACCTGCCGGACGACCCCGAGGCGACCGCCGTCGAGGGCGTGTTTTACGACATTCTCGCCGAAGCCCTGTGGGGGCTCTACCTCACGGTTGCCCCGGACATCATCGTCCTCGGCGGGGGGCTTTCGAATATGCCTGGGTTCCTCAGCAAGGCGCGGGCGGCCTTTGCGAACCACGGGCTTGGAAACCTGCCGCTCCCAGCGCTTGACCTCGCGCGTTTTGGCGACGGCTCGGGCGCGCGCGGCGCGGCCTTGGTGGGGCGGGCGCATGTCGATGCTTGATGAGGTTGTCAAAAATGTCCGCAGCGGAGAGGGCGCGGCGTTGCCCTCGGTCTGCTCGGCCCATGCGGACGTGATTGCAGCGTCGATGCTGCTGGCCGAGGCGCTCGATCAGCCCTTGCTGATCGAAGCGACGAGCAACCAGGTCAATCATCTCGGCGGATACACCGGAATGACACCGGCGGAGTTTGTCGAAAGCGTGCAGCGGCAAGCGAAAAGCCTCGGCTGCGATCCCGCGCGTCTGCTCCTCGGCGGCGACCATCTTGGCCCCCAGGTCTGGAAAACCGGCCCTGCAGACGCGGCCATGGCCGAGGCCGAAGCGATGATCGCGGCCTATGCCAAGGCGGGCTTTACCAAGCTTCATCTTGATTGTTCGGAAGGCTGCGCGGGCGAACCGGCCCAGGTGGGCGACGGGCTTGCCTCAGACCGCGCCGCGCGGCTGGCTCTGGTGGCCGAGGCAAATGCACCGGCCCCCGAAGCGCTGCGCTATGTGATCGGGACGGAAGTGCCGCCCCCTGGTGGGGCCCGGAGCGATGAGACCGGCGTGACCCCAACCTCTCCCGAAAGCGCGGCGCGGACCCTGGAGGCTCATCGAAAAGCGTTTGAAGCCGCCGGCGCGATGGCCGCGTTCGACAAGGTTCGCGCCCTGGTGGTCCAACCGGGCTTGGAATTCGGCCCCGATCATGTCGACCGTTTCGACATCGCAGCCCCCGACCCCTTGAGCGCCGTCCTTCAGCCCTACCCCAAGCTTTGCTTCGAGGCCCATTCGACCGACTACCAAGAGCCGGAGGTCTTTCCGGCGCTGGCCCGCCGGGGGTTTGGTGTCCTGAAGGTGGGCCCGGCCCTGACCTTCGCCTGGCGCGAAGCGGTCTATGCGCTCCATCACATCGCGGCCTGGCTGGGGCATGAGAGCGGCCTCCCCGCTCTGATGTCGACCCTCATGGAAGAGCATCCCGGCGCCTGGCGGGGGCACTACCCGCAAGATGCGCCCCTGTTGCGCCATTTCGGGCTCGCCGACCGCATCCGGTATTACTGGGCCATGCCCGAGGCCGAGGCGGCGGTCGCGGCACTCCTTGCCTTTCTCGCTGATAAATCCGCACCATCGGGGCTTGTCGCCCAGTATGTCCCGCCCGCCACTCTTGCGCGGTCCGCCGACCTTGGCGGCGATTGGGCCCGGGCGCTCCTCCTAGCCCATGTACAAGAGGCGCTTTTGCCGTATTTCGGTGGGCGGCCATGCTAATCGCGGCGCGGCATATCTGGTCGGGGGGAGAGCTCCAACACGGCCAGGCGCTGGCACTTGAGGGCCGCACCCGGCAGTTGCGCCCCTTAGGCGGCGCCACACCCGATCTGTCGGTCAACCTCATCACACCCACGCTCACCGACCTTCAGGTCAACGGCGGCGGCGGCGTGTTGTTTAACACCTCGCCCAACCCCGATGGGCTCGACGCCATCGCCACCGCCCATGGGAGGCTTGGCACCGGGGCCATTCTGCCGACCATCATCACCGACGCGCCGGAGGTTTTGGAGGCGGGTGCGGGGGCGGTCATCGCCCGACGCGACGACCCACGCATTCTGGGGCTTCATATCGAAGGCCCCCACATTTCGAAACAAAAGCGCGGCACCCATGACGCGCGCTTCATCCGGCCGCTCGACGCGCGCACATTCGACGTGATCGACCGGCTGCGGGCCCACGACATCGCGGTGATGATCACGCTTGCGCCCGAGCAAGCCACGTCGGACGACCTCAAGGCACTCGCCGCGCGCGGCGTTGTCGTCTCCTTGGGGCACTCCGCGGCCACGGCGCGCGACGCCGAGCAGGCGCTGGTGGATGGGGCGGCGTGCTTTACCCATCTCTACAACGCGATGGAGCCGATGACATCGCGCGCGCCCGGCCTTCTCGGCGTTGCGCTGACCGCAGATTGCCCCGCGGGGATCATCGCCGACGGCCATCATGTAGACTGGCGGATGCTCCAGATCGCGGTACGCGCCCGGCCCGGCCCGACCTTTGCCGTCTCCGACGCGATGCCGAGTGTGGGCGGGCCCGACCGATTTGAGCTTTACGGTCAGACGGTTACCCTCAAAGACGGCAAGCTTGTCAATGCCGAGGGCTCGCTGGCGGGCGCCCATATCGACATGGCAACGTCGCTCGCAAACCTCGTCCGCCATGCCGCTCTGCCCCTGGCCCAAGCCTGCGCGATGTGCACCGACATTCCCAGGTCCGTCCTCGGCCTGCCCTCCCAGAGCGTCGAGGAACCCGGACAGAGCATTCTCCTCTTCGACGACGCTTGGCAACGAATGGAGGCGCCAACGGTCTGAGCCACACCCCTCCGTCTGCCACTTGCTCAACCGGATGACTGTGTTTTTCCGGAAATGCGTCCTTTTGGCGTGCCATATTGCCTCAGGCCGCCAGCCGGTCGCGAAACTCCGCCGGGGTCACCCCCGTTTCCCGCTTGAACGCCTCATAGAACGCCGACTGCGACTGAAACCCGCAATCGAGCGCGATCATCAGGATCTTCCGGTCCTGGTAGGACAACAGCATCTTCGCATGCGAAATGCGCACCCGCGTCAGATGCGCCTTCGCCGTCGTCCCCAGCATCTTCTTGAAGAGTATGATCGCGTAATTCTTGGTGATCCCGGCGGCCTGGGCGATGTCGTTGAGCGTGATCGGGTCAGCATAATGCAGCAACACATAACGCAGCATTTCGTCAAGATGCACGACCGCCTTGCCGCCGATCCGCCGGGTCTCAATATCGCCAGAGGCAAAGTCGATTTCGTCCCAGCCCTCAAGCGCCATGCGGGAGATGCGCGCCTGAGCCTCCAAGGCCAAAAGGTCGCGCCAAGCCGCGTTGGCACGCCCGCCCGCATGCTCGGCCCAACGCCGCACAATCAACGGATCGTCGGGAGCCATCGCCTTGGAAACGAGGTAATTTCCCGACAGCAGCGCGTCGGAAAACGCCTGCGGCAACCGCCAGTTCCAAAACATCTGCAAGGGGATATAGGCGTTGGTGATCTGGCCCGCGCTGACGAGCAACTTCTGACGGACGATATCATTGAACTGGCGGACAAATACGGACGCTACGGATCTCGGATGGTCCCCGGCCTGCTGAACAACTCTGGCTGGCGTGTGAACCACAAGCGCGTGGAGCGGATATGGCGGCGTGAAGGGCTGAAGGGTCCTCAAAAACAGAAGAAAAAGGGACGGCTCTGGCTGAATGACGG
>JASJAR010000022.1 GCA_030066905.1 Paracoccaceae bacterium
TCCGGTCGCGGTCTGCGGGCAGAGCCGGGCATTCGTCGAAGGCCATGACGATGTCGGAGCCCAGAAGCCCCTGGATCTCCATCGACCGTTCCGGGCTCAGCATGTGCTCCGAGCCGTCGATATGGGACCGAAACCGCACCCCCTCCTCGGTGAGCTTTCGGAGCGCGGCGAGGCTCATGACCTGGAAACCGCCCGAGTCGGTGAGGATCGGCTTTTGCCAGTTCATGAACCGGTGGAGCCGCCCGAGCCGCGCCACCCGCTCGGCCCCGGGGCGCAGCATCAGGTGATAGGTATTGCCCAGAAGCACGTCCGCCCCCGTCGCCGCGACGCTTTCGGGCAGCATCGCCTTCACGGTCGCAGCCGTGCCCACCGGCATGAAGGCGGGCGTCCGGATCGTCCCCCGGGGCGTGTCGATCCGCCCGCTGCGGGCGGCCCCGTCGGTGGCGTCGAGGTGGAAGGCGAAGGCGCTCGGCATGGCCGCTGGCCCTAGCCGATCCGCGCAGGCAGGACCAGCCGCCACCGGTCCGCCGGGCCGCAACAGGAGGCCACACCGCTCACGTCGGCCCCCAAACCCCCGCATAGACATGCACCATCGCCGGGAGGCGCACCGCGCCCCCGCTTTCGTAGTCCGCAAAGGCCGCCGTCAGCCGGTCGAGCATCTCGGCGTGCCGTGCCTCGCCCTGCCCCTCCTCCTTCAGCCGGCTGGCAGCGGGGCCGACCTCGGTCTGAACCCGGGCGAAACCCGCCGCGTCGAGGCCGGCATCGAGGGTCAGGCCCACCGACGTCGCGGCCACCTCGGCAAACCCCGCTTCGGCGAGAAGCGCGGTGGCGCGGGAGGCGTTTTGCAGCCCGAAGGGCCCCGGCGCGTCGGGGTCGACCGGCGCGGCCGGGCCGAACATCTCGGCGGCGACCTGACCGGCCACCGAGAACAGCGGGTTCTGCGCGCGGGGGCCCCAGGCGACGAACACCAGGCGGCCGCCGGGGCGGAGATTGCGGCCGACCTCTCCGAAGGCCGCCGCCGGATCGGCAAAGAACATCATCCCGAACTGCGAGGTCACCGCGTCGAACCCGGCCGGCTCCACCGGCGCGGCCCCGGCATCCGCGACCACGACCTCAACGCCGCTGCGCACCCGGGCCCGTGCGGCAAAGGGCGGCGCGATGTCGATGCCGACGACCCGGCCGCCGTCGCCCACCGCGGCGCAGTGCCTCAGAAGGCTCGCCCCGCTGCCCGGACCAACATCGAGCACCGCTTCGCCGTCCGAAAGGCCGAGCGCGGCGTCGAGCGCTGCCCCGACCGGCTCCAGAAGCGCTTCCATCGCCGCTTCGTGCCGAAGCCAGGGTGCGGCCAGCCGCTCCCAGTATCCGTCCATCTCGCTCATCGTCCCGCACCCTCCTCTGGACGCCCCATCCGGCATTCCTTATATCTTTCGTCAACTACTCCGATGAGGCCCAGATGACCGCCAGCACCACCGAACCGATGGAAGGCACGCCGCTCATCCGCCCATCGAGCACCGATCACCCGCTTTACGACCAGATCGTCGAGGCGTGCCGGACCGTCTTCGACCCCGAGATTCCGGTCAACATCTACGATCTCGGCCTGGTCTACACCATCGAGATTTCGCCCGATGGCGATGTGACCGTGCTGATGACGCTCACTGCCCCGGGCTGCCCCGTCGCCGGCGAGATGCCGGGCTGGCTTGCCGATGCCATCGCCCCGATCCCGGGCGTCAAGACCGTCGATGTGGAGATCACCTGGGACCCGCCCTGGGGAATGGACATGATGTCCGACGAAGCACGGCTCGAACTGGGCTTCATGTAAACCCGGACGACCCGGTCGGCGCAGCCTGCAAATGAGCTGGAAAAAGGTGTCCATGACCGAAAAAGAAAAGATGATCGCCGGTGATCTCTATCTGGCCGGCGACCCCGAGCTTGTAGCCGACCGGCGCCGGGCGCAGGCGCTGATGGCCCAGTACAACGCCACCGTGATCGGCGACGCGGCCCGCCCTACCCTTCTTGAGGCGCTGTTGGGGGCGAAAGGGGCGAGGGTCGCCATCCGCCCGCCCTTCTACATCGATTACGGCTACAACATCGCGCTCGGCGACGACGTTTTTCTCAACTATGGCTGCGTTTTTCTCGACGTCTGCGCCATCGAGATCGGCGACATGACCCAGATCGGACCTTACGTGCAGGTGCTCACCGCCGACCATCCGCGCGATGCCGAAACCCGGGACGCGGGGCTCGAATTCGGTCAGCCCATCACCGTCGGCCGCAACGTCTGGATCGGCGGCGGCGCACTCCTGCTGCCGGGGGTGAGTGTGGGCGACGATGCGGTGATCGGCGCCGGCGCGGTAGTGACGAAGGACGTCGCCCCGGGGGTGACCGTGGCCGGCAGCCCCGCGCGGCCCATCGGCGGCCACTGAAGCCCCCGCGACACGTCATCTCTTGAGGCCGGCGCACGGTCGGCCTATTTTAAACCCGATCAGTCAAGGCAGGCAGACATGTTCTCGATCCCCGGCAAACAGGCCGTCACGCTGACCCCCGCCGCCCGGGCCGCCATCGCGCGGCTTATGGAGGACGGGGGCAAGAAGGGTCTTCGGATCGGCGTCAAGAAGGGCGGCTGTGCGGGGATGGAATACACCATGGACTACGTCGACGAGATCGACCCTCATGACGAGGTGGTCGAGGACGGCGGCGCGCGGGTGATGATCGCGCCGATGGCCCAGATGTTTCTCTTCGGCACCGAGATCGACTATGAAACCTCGCTCCTCGAAGCCGGCTTCAAGTTCCGCAACCCGAATGTGGCCGATGCCTGCGGCTGCGGCGAATCGATCAAGTTCAAGGATGTCGAGGAGCTGGCGGCAGAGGGCCGGGCCGGCTAGCCGTCACCGATCCGTCGATCGAAGGATCGGCCTTCTCCTCGCCCTGCGGCTTCGGTATCACCTGAGCGTCGATTAGGGAGCGCTCAGGATGCCGAAGAAACTTGCCGCCGGAAATTGGAAGATGAACGGGCTCGCCGCCGAGCTGAGCGAGATCGATGCGCTCACCGCGGCCCACCCCGATCCGAGCTGCGACATCCTGATTTGCCCGCCTGCCACGCTGTTATCGCGGATGGCCGACCGGACCGGGGGGACGGCCATCAAGCTCGGCGGACAGGATTGCCACGAGGCGGCCTCGGGCGCCCATACCGGCGATGTTTCCGCGCCGATGCTTGCCGATGCGGGAGCGAGCCATGTCATCCTCGGGCATTCGGAGCGCCGCGCCGATCACGGCGAGACCGACGGGCTCGTCTCGGCAAAGGCGGGGGCGGCGGCCGCCGCAGGTCTCGTCCCGGTCATCTGCGTCGGCGAAACGCTTGAAGAACGCGAAGCCGGAGAGACGCTCGCCATCGTCGGGCGCCAGCTCCGGGGCTCGGTCCCGGGCGCTCTGAGCACCCTGGTGATCGCTTACGAACCGGTCTGGGCCATCGGCACCGGCAAGGTCCCGAGCATCGAAGAGATCGGCGAGGTCCACGGGTTCATCCGCGCGGAGCTTCGCGGGATGGGCGCGGCGTTCGATCCCGGGGCAACCCCGATCCTCTATGGCGGCTCGGTGAAGCCCGGCAACGCGGCCGAGATCTTCGCGGTCGCCGATGTGGACGGGGCGCTTGTCGGCGGGGCATCTCTCAAGGCGTCGGATTTCTCCGGCATCATCGCCTCCCTCGAGGCAGCCTGACCCGGGGGCTGCGACCTCAGAGCGGCGCGGTGGCCGCGTCATACTCCCAGACCCAGTCGAACTGCCGGCCGGCGGCGCCGGGGCGGACCCGGTCGAGCGCGCGGAGGGCGGCAAAGGCCGCCTGGCGGACAAGCGGGTTTGACAGGTGAAACCGGCAGGCATTGGCGCGGGCTGCGGCCACAACCGCCTCGGCACGGTCGCGCCTGTGCGCTGTATAGGCCTCGCGCCCCGGCCCCGCCAGCGCCCGGGCCAGCGCCACGGCGTCTTCGAGGGCGAGGTTCGCGCCCTGGGCGAGATAGGGCAGCGTCGGATGGGCGGCGTCGCCCACGAGAACCCGGCGCGCGTCGGCCCAACGGCGCGCCACCCGGTGCCGGAAAAGCCCCCAGATATGGACCTTCTCGACCTCCCCCAGCCAGCGCTGCACGCGGTCTGGAAACCGCGCGAAAGCGGCCCGCAGCGCGATGGGCAGGTCCTCGTGGTGCCATCCCTCGGCGGTCCAGTCGGCCCGGTCCTCGGCGGCGACGATGTTCCTGAACCCCCCCAGGATCGGGTAGCTCACGAGATGGCGCCCGGGGCCGAGGAACACTTCGGTGACCGGCGGCCCGCCGGGGTCGCGGATGATCGCGCGCCAGGCGGCCTGACCTGAAAAGCTGGGCTCGCCGCCGCCGTCGACGGCGGTCCGGAACGCCGAGCGGATCCCGTCCGCGCCGACGAGGAGATCGGCCCCTTCCGCGTCCGGGCTCAGCCGGCTGCCGGTGCGCAGCAGGGCCCCCGCCGCCTCCGCGCCGTCTTTCAGTACATCGATCAGCCGGGCCCGGTGGACGAGCCAGGTCGTCTCCCGCGGCGCGAAGGCGACGATCTGCCGGCCGCTGAGCCCATCGACGAGCCGCGCACCCTGGGAGGGGAGCGCGACGGCGCGCAAGGCCTCGTCGAGCCCGAGGGCGGCCAGTGCGCGCATTCCGTTGGGGGAAATCTGCAAGCCCGCGCCGACCTCCGCAAAGGCCGGGGCCTGCTCATGGACGGTGACCTCGGCCCCGTTCAGGGCCAGCGCACGCGCCGTGGCAAGCCCCGCAACCCCGCCGCCGGCAACGGCGACGCTCAGGTCCTCGACGGAGGCGGTCATGCCGAAACGCGAACGCCGGGGCCACGGGCCCGGCGCCCCGTCTGATGCCGGTCAGATCCCATCAATCGTCGCGGTGGACCTTTTCGCGGCGCTCGTGGCGCTCCTGGGCTTCGAGCGACAGCGTCGCGATCGGCCGTGCATCGAGGCGTTTGAGGCTGATCGGTTCGCCGGTGTCCTCGCAATAGCCGTATTCGCCGTTCTCGATCCGCCGCAATGCCGCGTCGATCTTGGCGACGAGCTTGCGCTGACGGTCCCGCGTTCTCAGTTCGAGGGCCCGGTCGGTCTCTTCGCTCGCCCGGTCGGCAATGTCGGGAATGTTGCGGGCCGCTTCCTGGAGGCCCTCGATGGTGGATTTGCTGTCGCCGACGAGATCGGCCTTCCAGTTGAGCAGCTTGCGGCGAAAATACTCGAGCTGGCGTTCGTTCATGAATGGTTCGTCTTCGGCCGGACGGTAATCGTCGGGCAGGAAGAATTCGGCCTTCATTCCGGCTCCCCTTGTTATGCTGCTACCCTCTCGCATACTAGCGCGCCAGGGCGCACGGGCCACCCCCGTTGGCGCGGGACATACACCCCAAGAGGCCACTTGTCACGTCCGAATCCGGGGGTTGCCGGGACCTCGCCCGGGCCCTATCCTGCCGCGGAATTTCACTTCCAACGCGCTGAGATCACATGGAATTTACCGGGACGCGGGGGTATGTCGTCTCCGCCGAACTTCGGGTCGCGGTCAATGCTGCGATCACGCTGGAACGCCCGCTGCTGGTGAAGGGTGAACCGGGCACGGGGAAGACCGAGCTGGCCCGGCAGGTGGCCGACGGGCTTGGGCTTCCGCTGCTCGAATGGCACGTGAAATCGACCACCCGCGCGGCCCAGGGTCTTTACGAATACGACGCCGTCAGCCGCCTGCGCGACAGCCAGCTCGGCGACCCCCGCGTCGCCGAGATCGCCAATTACATCCGCCCCGGCAAGCTCTGGGAAGCCTTCACCGCCGATACCCGCTCGGTGCTTCTGATCGACGAGATCGACAAGGCCGACATCGAGTTCCCCAACGATCTGCTCCAGGAACTCGACCGGATGGAGTTCCATGTCTACGAAACCGGCGAGACGATCCGCGCCCGCCACCGCCCCATCGTCATCATCACCTCGAACAACGAAAAAGATCTGCCGGACGCCTTTCTCAGGCGCTGCTTCTTCCACTACATCCGGTTTCCCGATGCCGAGACGATGCGCCGGATCGTCAAGGTCCATCACCCGGGGCTGAAGGAGAGGCTTCTCGCCGAGGCGCTGACCCGGTTCTACGAAATCCGCGAGACCCCTGGGCTGAAGAAGCGGCCCTCGACGTCCGAAGTGCTCGACTGGCTGAAGCTGATCCTCGCCGAGGACCTCGCGCCGGAGGACCTGAACCGGGAGGGAAAGGACGCCCTGCCAAAGCTTTACGGGGCGCTGTTGAAAAACGAGGCGGATGTGGCGCTGTTCGAGCGGCTGGCGTTTATGGCCCGGCGGGAAGGCCGTGGGTGAGGCGCGTCGCCGCCAGCGGCAGGGTCGGGCAGACGGCACCGGGCCGTGAGTATTTCTGGAACAAAGAAGGACCGGACGCGCAGTGAGTATCGAGCTTCGCGCCCTTCGGGAGGCCGACTACGAGGGTTGGGACCTGTTGTGGCAAGGCTATCTCGCCTTCTATGGCACAAAGCGGCCCCGGGCCTACCGGCGATCCTATTTCGCGCGGCTGTTGTCGGGAAACCCTCACGACTATGCCGGGCTGGTCGCCGCGCGGGGCGGCCGTCTCGTGGGTCTGGCCCATTACCTCTTTCACGCCCACGGCTGGCAATCCGAACCGGTCTGCTATCTTCAGGACCTCTATGCCGCCCCAGAGGCGCGCGGAAGCGGCGTCGGGCGCGCGCTCATCGAGGCCGTTTACGCAGAAGCCGACAAAAAGGCCGCAAGCGGCGTCTATTGGACGACGCAGGACTTCAACGAGACCGCGCGGCGGCTCTATGATCGCGTCGGACGGCCCACACCATTCATCAAGTACGAAAGACCCTGATGCGCATCGTCTTTTCCCTTCTCGCAGCCGCCACGCTCGCCGCCTGCGCCGCCCCGCAAGCGCCCGTCGACCGGCGGGTGCCGGAGCTCGACCTGCCGCCGATGAAGACCTTCTCGACGCCGCAGGTCACCCGCACTTCGAAGTCGAACCGCGAAATCGCCCGGGATTTCATGGAATTGTCCTTCGCTCTTGAGAGCGGCCGGCAACTGCCGGTGTTCACCCGGTTCGAGGGGCCCGTCACCGTGCGGGTTACGGGTCGCAACGCGCCGTCGCTGGGCCGGGACCTCGACCGGTTGCTCGGGCGGCTGCGGCGCGAGGCGGGGATCGACATCGCCCGGGCCGCCCCCGACGCGCCGGCCTCAATCACCATCGAGGTGGTCGCGCGGCGCGAGCTTCAGCGCGCGGTGCCCCAGGCGGCCTGTTTCGTCGTGCCGCGCGTGACCTCCTGGGACGAGTTCCGCCGCTTCCGCAATGCGCCGCGTCTCGACTGGACGACGCTCGAGACCCGCGAAACCATGGCGATCTTCCTGCCCGGCGACGTGTCTCCCCAGGAAATCCGCGACTGCCTGCACGAAGAGCTCGCCCAGGCGCTGGGGCCGTTGAACGATCTTTACCGGCTCTCCGACAGCGTCTTTAACGACGACAACTTCCACACCGTCCTCACCGGCTTCGACATGCTGATCCTCGCCGCGACCTATGCGCCGGAGCTTCGCTCAGGCATGTCGCGCGATGCCGTCGCCGCGGCGTTGCCCGGCATACTCAACCGTCTCAACCCCCGGGGCCGTGGCGGCGGACCGGTGAGTTCCGATCCCACGCCGAGGGCCTGGATCAACGCCATCGAAACCGCCCTCGGCCCCCGGGCGACCTCGACCCGCCGGAGGGTCGCGGCGCGCGAGGCGGTGGCCATCGCCACCCAGGAGCGCTGGACCGACACGCGGCTTGCGTTTTCGCTCTATGCCCTCGGCCGGCTCACGCTCGGGTCGGAGCCGGAACTGGCGCTTGCCTCCTTCCTTCAGGCCGGCGCGCTTTATCGCTCGAACGAGACCACGCAGCTTCAGGCCGCCCATATCTCGATGCAGCTTGCCGCTTTCGCCCTGTCCGCGGGCCAGCCGGATGTCGCCATCGACATCGTCGACGATGCGCTCCGTCCCGTGGCAGAGGCCGAAAACGCCGCCCTTCTGTCGACGCTTCTGATGGTCAAGGCCGAGGCGCTCGACGTGCTCGGGCGCCGCGACGAGGCGGCCGAGGTGCGGCTCGACAGCCTCGGCTGGGCGCGCTACGGGTTCGGCTCGGATGTCGAGGTGCGCGCCCGGGCCCGCGAAATTGCCGCCCTCGCCCCGCCGCTGCGGAGCGACCGGTCGTGATCGTCCTCGCCGCGGTCCTGGCTGGTGCCGCGCTCGGGGCGGTCACCGCAAAGCGACGCGAGGGCAACCGGCTCGACATGGCCCAGTATGCCGCCGGCTACGGCATCGCCTTCGGCCTTCTCGGGCTTTTCCTGACGATCTTTCTGGAGCGGATGCTCTGACCCGGCCTGGGCCGTCCGGCAGCGATCGGCCGGATCGCGCGGTGTGGTGTCACCCCCCTTGTCTCCGGTCTCGCCCTGCCCCAAATTCAAACCGGTGGCGCGAAGGTTAACGCGAGGGCCGGGAACGAAAATGTCGGACTTCATCAGAGATTTCACGAACCGCTACATCGCGAAGGACAACCGCATCGCGTCGGTCAGCTTCTTCGGCACGTTCGCGGTCTACTTCCTCACCCTCTGGCTGGCGCTGGCGGCGATGTGGACGTGGTGGCTTGTCGTTCCGCTGGTGATTCTCAACGCCTTCGCGGCGGTCCGGCTCTACGTCATCCAGCACGATTGCGGGCATTGGTCCCATTTCGAGACCCGGGGCCAGAACGATCTTGCGGGCTATGCGCTTTCGACCTTCACGCTGACCCCCTACCGGGCGATGCAGCGCAATCACAACATCCACCATGCCTATCTCGGCGATCTCGACCACCGCGAGACGACCGAGGTCCACACCATGACGCTGGCCGAATGGGAAGCGGCGGGGTTCTGGCAGCGGCTCTGGTACCGGCTTTACCGCAACCCTCTCGTCATGCTGCCCATCGGCGGTTTCTGGACCTTCGTTCTGCGCTATCGCTGGCCGAAGAACGCCGCAAAGATCGGCATCAAGGGCGTGATGCTCCACAATGCCGCGGTGCTCCTTTGGTGGGGGCTCATCTACGCCGGCTGGGGCTGGAACGGGATCGCGCTTTATGCGCTCACCGCGCTGACGTCCGGCTGCATCGGCGTCTTCCTCGTCTATCTTCAGCACAATTTCGAAGACACCTATTGGGATCACAAGCCCGAGCTCGACTACGAGCGTGCCACGCTGCAAGGCTCCTCGGCGCTCGATCTCGGCTGGTGGTGGGACCTTGGGACGGGCAACATCGCCTATCACGACATCCACCATTTCAATCCGCGCATCCCGCTTTACCGCCTGCGCCAATGCCACAACGCGTTGCGGAAGGAGATGGATATCCAGACCATCGAATGGCCCGAGGCGCTGCGCTCCTTCACGCTGAAGCTCTGGGACGAGGAGCGCGAACGGCTCGTGCCCTTCCCCAGGCGCGCCCGGGCAGCCCAGGGCGTGGTCCCGGCGGAGTAGTTGATGTATATCGCGATGAACCGGTTCCGCGTGCCCGCCGAGCGCGCGGGCGATTTCGAAGCACTCTGGCTCAACCGCGAATCCACCCTCGACCGGTTCGACGGTTTCGTCGCCTTCCACATGCTCAAGGGTCCCACGCAGGACGGCGTGACGCTCTACGCCTCCCACACGACCTGGGCGAGCGAAGAGGCCTTCCGCGCCTGGCTGAAGGCCCAGGATTTCAAGTCGGGCCATGGCGGGTCCGGCGCCAACCGCGACCTCTACCTCGCCCCGCCCGACTTCGAGGGCTTCACCCCGCTTCAGACGATCACCGCCGGCTGAACCCCCGCGCAACGCACCGGACGCGCGTGCGAGCGCCCGGTCTCTGCTTTCCTGCACAGTTGCCGTGAATTGCAGGCACCGCCAGAACCTCTACATCTTCGACGTTCACTGCGGCAGCGAGGCTCCGATGGCACTGGCAAACACGAACGTCCACTATGGAACGGTCTCCAAGGTCTTTCACTGGCTGACCGCGCTCCTCATTCTCACCGCGATACCGACGGGGCTCATCGCCAACGGCCTGCCGGTCGACGAGGCGAACCTGCCGCTCAAGGCGCAGCTCTTCTCGGTCCACAAGACCCTCGGCGTCGCGGCGTTCTTTGTCGCCCTCCTGCGCATCCTCTGGGCCGTCTCGCAGATCAAACCCGAACACCTCTTGGCGGGGAAACCGGCTCAGACCTTTCTCGCCGAAACGGTCCACTGGCTGCTCTACGCCTCGCTGGTGATCGTGCCGCTCTCGGGCTGGCTTCACCATGCGGCGACCTCGGGCTTCGCGCCGATCCTATGGCCCCTCGGCCAGACCCTCCCGCTCGTGCCGCAATCGGAAGCGGTGGCGGGCTTCTTCCGCGCCTGGCATCTCGTCTTCACCAAGGTGCTGGCGGTGGCGGTCCTTCTGCATATCGTCGGGGCGCTCAAGCACCATTTCATCGACCGCGACGCGACCCTGCGGCGGATGTGGTTCGGCACACCGGCCTGCGAGATCCCTCAGCAGCCCGCACCCTCGCCGCGCCCGGCCCTCACAGCCGGGGCGATCTATGCCGTCGCACTCGTCGGCGCCTCGGTGCTGGCCTTCGTCGCCCCCCACCATTCCGGCCCCGTCGCCGTCGCCGCACCGGCGCTCGAAGAGCAATCGGGCGGCAACTGGCGCGTGGAGACGGGCACACTCGGGCTGACGGTCACCAATTTCGGTCAGGAGGTCGAAGGCAGCTTCGCCGACTGGACCGCCGCCATCGCCTTCGACGAGGCGGCGGTCGGCGACACCAGGGGCGAGGTCGATGTCACCGTCTCGATCCCGTCTCTCACGCTCGGCTCGGTCACCTCCGAGGCGCTCGGTTCGGACTACTTCGCCGCCGAAACCTTCCCCACCGCCCGGTTCGTGGCGGACATCCGTGAAGACGGCGAGGGCTATGTCGCCGACGGCACCCTGACGATCCGCGACCAGTCGGTGCCGGTGTCGCTGCCCTTCACGCTCACCATTGACGGCCAGACCGCCGAGATGACGGGCGATCTGGCGCTCGACCGACGCGACTTCGGCATCGGCGGATCGACCGAAGGCACGGTGGCGTTCTCGGTCGGTGTTTCCGTCAGCCTCACCGCCCAGAGGGTCGAGGCGGGAAGCTGAAGGTCGGCCGCTTCGGGCGGGAACGACGGGGGCCTCCGCCCTGACGCGGAGGTTCGTTGCACATGCCGCGATGAGACGGACCACCCGTCCCGGGCTTGACCCGGGACCTCCATCGGTCTGGCACTCCCGGTGGATCGGGGCCCCGGATCGGGTCAAGGGCGGGTTTCGCGATGTGTTCGGCGTCCGCGAACCGAACGCCCGCTCCCGACCCAATCCCCCCAGCCCACGAAAAAAGCCCGCCGAACCGGCGGGCCTTTCGCTCTTGTCGGCGGTCGTTGGCCCGCGCCTTAGCTCGGCGCGCCGTCCGCGTGCTGGGCTTCGAGGTGAATCTCGATCGCAACCTCGTCGCTGACTGCGGGTGCAAAAGCACCGACACCGAAATCGGAGCGCAGGATCGTCGTCGTCGCACTGAAGCCGAGGGTCGGCGTGCCTTCGGCGGGGCCGAACGGATAAGGCGCCGAACCGGTCAGCGTCGTGTCGAGCGTCACTGACTGGGTGATGTCGTTCATCGTCAGGTCGCCGGTGATGAGCGCGGTGTCGTCGCCGGTCACTTCGATGCCCGTGGACACGAAGGTCACCATATCCTCTTCGGTGGCGCCGAAGAAATCGTCCGACAGGAAGTGGCCGTCGCGGGCTTCCCAACCGGTGAACATCGACATCACCGGGATCGACACGTTGACGCTCGATGCGGCCGGGTTCTCTTCGTCGTACATGATCTGGCCTTCCCAGCCCGAGAACATGCCGTAGGTCGTCGAGAAGCCGAGGTGGTTGTAGCTGAAGAGCACCTGGCTGTGGCTCGAATCGACGTTGAAGGGCTCGGCGGCGGTGGCGGCGGTTCCGACCGCGGCGAAGGCCAGCGCGCTGGCAAGAAGAACGGGTTTCATCTGGAGCTCCGATTGGGTTGCAGTACCCTGTGACAAAGCGTCCCGCCCGATAATTGCAATCCCGCGTAGCTCCACAGGGTCTGTGGACGAGGGAACACCGGTCAAAATGCTGAAAAAATAGGCGGAAATTCGACCACGCCTGCCGCAAAGGCCCGCTACGCGACCTCGCTCGGCGGATCGCGGCCGATGCGCTAATCCTCGCGCTCGGTCGTGAACGTCAGAGGATACCCGGCCCGGGCCCCGGCCTCGGTTGCGATCCGCGCCTTTTCGTCGGCGACCTCCTTGGTGAAGACCGCCACCACGCAGGCCCCTTTGCGATGCGCGGTGAGCATCACCCCGAGCGCCTCTTCCTCGGTCATGCGAAACACCGCCTTCAGCACCGCGACGACGAAATCGCGGGGGGTGAAATCGTCGTTCAGAAGGATCACCTTCCAGAGCCTGGGCCGTTCCGGTTTCGCCTTGGTCTGGGGCTTTCTGACGGTGACGGTGTCGGTCATGGCAGAGAATCTAACCGGCCACTCTGGGCCGTCCAGTCTCGCGCACCGCGCCTACGGGCTTTCCCTCGCCGCCGGTTCGGGTCAGGTTTCGGGACGATGTTCCTGCACTTTTTCGAAAACCTCCGCCGCCACGGCGTTCCGGTCTCGCTGCGGGAGTTTCTCGACTTTCTCGCCCTTATGAAGTCCGGGGCGGTCACCTATGACATCGACGCCTTCTATCATCTCGCGCGCACCGCGATGGTGAAGTCCGAGACCCGGCTCGATCGGTTCGACCGGGCCTTCGCGGCAAGTTTCGAGGTCCTTGCAGAAATCGGCACCGATGAGGTGCTGGCCGCGCTCGATCTGCCCGCCGACTGGCTGACGAAGATGGCCGAAAAGCATCTGTCTCACGCCGAACGGGCCGAGATCGAGGCGCTCGGCGGGTTCGACCGGCTCCTCGAAGCGCTGAAGGCGCGGCTTGCCGAACAAAAGGGCCGCCACGAGGGCGGGTCGAAATGGATCGGCACGGCGGGCACCTCCCCTTTCGGCGCCTACGGCTACAACCCCGAGGGGGTGCGGATCGGCCAGGCCGAAAGCCGGCACGGGCGCGCCGTCAAGGTCTGGGACCGGCGCGAGTTCCGCAACCTCGACGGCGACGCCGAGATCGGCACCCGCACGATCAAGATGGCGCTGCGGCGCCTCCGCCGCTGGGCCCGGGAGGGCGCAGCCGAAGAGCTCGACCTTCCGGCGACGATCCGCGAGACGGCGCGGGCGGGTTACATCGACGTGCGCACCCGGCCCGAGCGCAGGAACGCCGCCAAGGTCCTCCTGATGCTCGATATCGGCGGCTCGATGGACCCCCATGTGAAGGTCATGGAAGACCTCTTTTCGGCGGCGCGGGCCGAGTTCCACCACCTCGAAACGTTCTACTTCCACAATTGCGTCTATGAAGGCGTCTGGCGCGACAACCGGCGGCGCTGGTCCGAAGCGACCCCCACCCGGGATGTCCTCAACACATACGGGAAGGACTGGCATCTCATCGTGGTCGGCGACGCGGCGATGTCGCCTTACGAGATCGCGATCAGGGGCGGGGCGAACGAGCATTGGAACGAGGAGCCGGGCGCGGTGTGGCTCGCGCGGCTGGTCGAGCACTACCCCAGACATCTCTGGATCAATCCGGTCCCCGAAGACCATTGGGGCTATGCCCAGTCGACGGCGATGATCCGCGACATCCTTGCCAGGGATGCGATGGTGCCGATGACACTCGACGGGCTCGCCCGGGGGATGAGGGCGCTGGCGCGCTGAGCGCCCCCGCGGGTGAGGGTGCCATACGCTTGCCATACGCAAAGCCGACACGTTGCAGACCGGCGCTGTCGCCCCATATTCGGGGTATGCTGAAGTTCACTCCGATCCTCCTGGCCATCCTCTACGGGCTCGCGATGTACCGCTTCTCCGTCTGGAGAACGAAGAAGGAGCTCGACGCGAAATCGACCGAACTCGTCGATCCGAGGCTGAAGAAGCTGACCGACCGGATGGCCGCGGCCCTCGATCTCCCGCGCATCCGCGTCCATATCTACGAGATCGACCCGGTGAACGGCCTTGCCGCCCCCGACGGGCGGATTTTCATCACCCGCGGCTTCTTTAACAAGTACCGCCAGGGCGCTGTTTCGGCAGAAGAAATGGCCAGCGTCATCGCCCACGAGCTGGGCCATGTCGCACTTGGTCACTCGCGCCGGCGGATGATCGACTTTTCCGGACAGAACGCGATCCGGACGGCGCTGGCGATGATCCTGTCGCGCTTCATCCCGTTCGTCGGGGTCTATATCGCGGGGTTCCTGACGAGCCTTCTCGCCGCCCGCCTGTCGCGGTCGGACGAATACGAGGCCGACGCCTATGCCTCGGCCCTGCTGGTGAAGGCCGGGATCGGGACGGCGCCGCAGAAGGCGTTGTTTTCAAAGCTAGAAGACCTGACCCAGTCGAACCACGGCGCGGTGCCGGCCTGGCTGATGTCGCATCCCAAGACCGCCGAGCGGATCAGGGCCATCGAGGCCAATGAGGCGAAATGGGAGATCGCGCCCGGCTGACGGGCGGCCGGCTTCGCCTCTCATTGGCCCCAAAGTTACCCTCTAGCCCCCTCGGGGCTCAAAAGGGGGCAGACAGCCCCCTACCCGCTGCTGGCGAGCGCCTTTGCCAGCCGCGGCAGACGCGCCTTCTTCAGAAGCCCCCGCCGGCTCAGACCGGCACCGGTCGCGGCGATGTCGGCCTCGACCGCGGCGACAAGGCGTTCCACGCGCCCCGGCAGGGCGGCATGGGCCTCAAGGAGAAACTCGTCGGGATGGCGGCGGAGAATGCCGTGGGCGGCAAGGGCCCGCAGGGGGAAATCCCTTGTATTGAAGGTCAAAAGCGCCTCGGCTTGGCCGGCGATGGCGGCGGCGAGGACATGGGCGTCGTCGGGGTCTGGAAGGTGCAGCCCCGCCTCGACGCCCGGGTCGGGCGCGATTTCGGCTCCGGGAAACCGGGCGCGCAGGGCCGCGATCTCGCCCCGCACCGCCGCTTCGGAGACCGGCCCTTCCCGCGCGGCCGCCAGAGCCCATTCCTCGAGGATCCGCGGCGACCAGAGCGGGGCGAAACCGCCGGCCTCCCCCAGCCCCAGAACGAGGCAGTTCACCACCGTCGGATAGAACACGCAGGCATCGATGAGGACCCTCATCCGTCGAGCGCGAAGGTGAGCGCCTTGAGGTAGCCCGATTCGGCGAGGGCGGGGAGTTCTGGGTGGTCGGGGGCCGCAAAGCCCGTGCGCAGCAGCCGCGCCGACCGGCCGGCCCTGCCGATCCCGGCGACGCAGGCGGCGCGGAACTTCGCGAGATCGGCCGCATGGGAACACGAGCAGAGCACCAGCACTCCGCCCGGCGCGACCAGGGCGGCGGCAAGCCGGGCGGCCTTCTCGTAGGCCCTGAGGCCCGCCTGAAGCGCCGGCTTGGCCGGTGCGAAGGCCGGCGGGTCGGAAATCACGAGGCCGAAACGCCGCCCCTCCGCGGCGAGCGCTGCCATGACGTCGAACCCGTCGCCCGCCCGGGTCTCGACGCGGTCTCCCGCCCCGCTTCTGTCGGCGCCCTGGCGCGCAAGCGCGAGGGCAGGCTCGGAGGCGTCGACCAGAAGTGCCGATGTCGCCCCCGCCGCGACGGCGGCGAGCCCGAAGCCGCCGACATGGGAAAAGACGTCAAGCACGTCGACGCCGTCGGCGAACCGCGCGGCAAAGGCGTGGTTGTCGCGCTGGTCGTAGAAGAGCCCCGTCTTCTGCCCGCCGAGAAGATCGGCGATGTAAGTGGCGCCGTTCATCTCCACCGGCAGCGGCCCGTCGAGGCGGCCCCGCACCACCTCGACGCCGCCGGGGAGCCCTTCGAGCGCCCTGGCCCGGCCTTCGGCGTTCACGACCACGGTCGTCGCGCCGGCCGCCACCAGAGCATCGGCAACCGGCTCGCGCAGGGCGTCTGCCCAGGCCGCATTCGGCTGGCAGACCGCGACATCGCCGAACCGGTCGATCACGACGCCGGGAAGGCCGTCGGCCTCGGCGTGGATCCAGCGCCAGTAGGGTGTGCGATAGAGCCGGTCGCGCAGGGCGGTGGCGCGGGCGATCCGTCCGGCGAGCCAGCTTTCATCGATGGCGGCCTCCGGGTCCCGGTCGAGGACGCGGGCGATGATCTTCGAGCCGGGGGTGACCGCCACGGTGGCCAGAGGCGTGCGCGCGGCGTCTTCAAGCGTGGCGATGGTGCCCGGGCTCAGCGCCTTGGTGCGGCGGTCGGTGACAAGCTGGTCGGCCCAGACCCAGGGGTAGCCATGGCGGAGGCGCCGCGCATCGGTTTTGGGGCGCAGGCGCACCACCGCACGGACCGCTCCGCCATTGGCCCGCAACCGTCTGGCCGCTCAGCCGGCCGGGCGCGGCGGGGGTGCCGGTTCGGTCAGTTCGTCGATCAACGTCAGGCGCAACTGCTCGGTCACCCGGACCTTCATTGTCTGACCCTCGCGCTCCGCGGCAAGGGCCGCCTCTCCGCCGAGGGCCGGCAGGTCTGCGATAACAAGGCGCGGCCCCTCGATGGGCGCATCGCTGCCCTGCTCATAAACCGTCAGGAAAAACCGCATGGAGTGGACGCCGCCGACGGTCACCCGCGCCCGTTCGGTGACCGAATGAAACCGGGTCACCTGCACGGTCACGCGTACCGGACGCGCGCCGTCGACCTCCGCCCTTGTCCCGTCGCCGGCGGCATCGAAGATCGCCTCGACCTGCTCGTAGCGGTCGCCGAACGGATCGCCGCGCCAGACGATATCGGCAATCGGGTAGAAAAGGTTGGCCTCGGAGACCTCCAGCGTGCGCGGGACCAGCACGTCGAACGCCTCGATCCGGTAATCCCTCGCTTCGCTGCGCACCTCGCCCACCGGCAGGTCGCGCAAACCCTCGTCCACGCCCGCACAGCCCGCGAGAGCCGCAAGGCCCAGCGCTGTGACGGCTGCGGTCACCCGAATTCGTGCCATTCTGCTCGCCTCGTCTCGTTGTCCGAGTTGGCGCCGGCATACTGCAAAACCGTTTCGAAGTAACGAAAAACCCCGGCCAAGGGCCGGGGTTTTCGCCGCATGTTGCCGGTTTCAGCCAGCGCGGTCGGGCCTGGTCGACGCGTCAGCCGCCGATCCGGCGGCGCAAGTCCCGCACCCAGCCGGCAAAGGTTTCTGCACGAAGGCGTTCGGCCTGCCGGGTCAGGTCGGCTTCGTTGATTGTCGCAAATGGGTTGTTCTGTTTCATGTCGTCGTTCCGAAGTGCTGCGGTTCCCGTCTGACGTAAGGTCTCGAGATCTTGCCGCTACCGGCCCCTCGGCAAAGCCGCCATGCGCGAGGCGCAAGCCTGCGGAGGCCGGAGAGATGAGCCTTTTTAGCGCTAACAAATTCATGTATCCACGCGGTCAAGCCCGCAGATGTCGTTTCGCTCCGAAGGACCTTGCCCATGGACCTCAACCCCACCGTCGACGCCGTCACCTCCCGCATTGTCGCGCGCAGCCGGGAGGCGCGGTCGCGCTATCTCGACAAGATCGGCCGGGCCGCAGAGGGCGGTGTGAAACGCGCCCATCTCTCTTGCGGAAACCAGGCCCACGCCTATGCCGCGATGGGGGAGGACAAGGACGCGCTCGTCGCCGAGCGGGCGCCGAATATCGGGATTGTGACGGCCTATAACGACATGCTCTCGGCCCATCAGCCGTTCAAGGATTACCCCGACCGGATCAAGGCGGCTGCCCGGGCCGCAGGTGCGACCGCCCAGGTTGCCGGCGGCGTGCCGGCGATGTGCGACGGCGTGACCCAGGGCCAGACCGGCATGGAACTCTCGCTCTTCTCGCGCGACGTGATCGCGCTGGCCTCGGGCGTGGCGCTCAGCCACAACACCTTCGACGCGGCGATGTATCTCGGGGTTTGCGACAAGATCGTCCCCGGCCTCATCATCGCCGCGGCCACCTTCGGGCATATCCCGGCGGTCTTCGTGCCCGCCGGACCGATGGTCTCCGGCCTGCCGAACTATGAAAAGGCCAAGGTCCGCCAGGAATTCGCCGCCGGCGAGGTGGGGCGCGACAAGCTGATGGAAGCCGAGATGGCGTCCTACCACGGCCCCGGCACCTGCACCTTCTACGGCACCGCCAACACCAATCAGATGCTCATGGAGTTCATGGGCCTCCACTTGCCCGGCGCGAGCTTCGTCAACCCCGGCACGCCCTTGCGCGATGCGCTGACCGAGGCGGCGACCGAACGCGCTGCCGCGATCACCGCACTCGGCAACGATTACCGGCCGGCCGGCCACGTGCTCGACGAAAAGGCCTTCGTCAACGGGATCGTCGGGCTGATGGCCACGGGCGGGTCGACGAACCTCGTGATCCACCTGCCGGCCATGGCGCGGGCGGCGGGCGTCATCCTCGACATCGAGGATTTCAACGATCTCTCCGGGGTCGTGCCGCTGATGGCGAAGGTCTACCCCAACGGGCTGGCGGACGTGAACCATTTCCACGCTGCCGGCGGGCTCGGCTACATGATCGGGGAATTGCTCGACGCGGGGCTTCTCCATCCCGACACGGTGACCATCGCCGGGGACGGGCTGGCGGCCTACGCCCGGGAGCCGAAGCTCAGGAATGGCGGGCTCGTGTGGGAAGACGGTGCGGAAAACACGCTCAACGACAAGATCCTGCGCCCCGCGCGCGACCCGTTCCAGCCGACCGGCGGGCTCAAGGAGCTCAAGGGCAATCTCGGCCGGTCGGTTATGAAGGTGTCGGCCGTGGCGCCCGAACACCATGCCATCGAGGCCCCGGCCCAGGTCTTTCATTGCCAGGACGACGTGAAGACCGCGTTCAAGGCGGGCGCGTTCACCAGCGACTGCGTGATCGTCGTCCGGTTCCAGGGCCCCCGGGCCAACGGCATGCCGGAACTCCACGGCCTCACCCCGACCCTGTCGGTGCTGCTTTCGCGCGGCCTCAAGGTTGCGCTTGTCACCGACGGGCGGATGTCGGGGGCCTCGGGCAAGGTGCCCGCGGCCATCCACGTTGCCCCGGAAGCCGCTGCCGGCGGCCCCATCGCGAAGGTCCGCGACGGCGATCTCGTGCGGGTCGAGGCGACGACCGGAACGCTGGAGGTGCTCGAAGCGGGCTTTGAGGCGCGCGATCCCGTGGTCGCCGACCTGTCGGACAACGAGGTCGGGCTCGGGCGCGAGATGTTCGCCGCCTTCCGGGCCGGTTGCGGTCTGGCCTCGGATGGGGCAGGCGTTGTGGTCTGAAACCTGAAAGAACACCGATGACCCCAGCAGACGCCTCCCGCCAGACCTCCGATCTCTGCCGTCTGGCCCCGGTGATCCCGGTGATGGTGGTCGAGGATGCCGACAATGCCGCCGATCTCGCCGCCGCGCTCGTGGCCGGGGGCTTGCCGGTGCTGGAAGTCACGCTCAGAACCCCGGCCGCACTGGACGCGATCCGGGCGATGGCGGAGGTCGAGGGCGGCGTCGTGGGGGCCGGGACCCTCCTCACGCCGGAGGATGTCGCCGCCGCCAAGGAGGCCGGCGCGCTCTTCGGGGTCTCCCCCGGCGCGACGGACCGGCTGCTCGATGCGGCAGAAGCCGCCGAACTCCCCCTCCTGCCCGGAGCGGCGACCGCCACCGAGGCCATGCGGCTCCTCGAACGCGGCTACTCGATGCAGAAATTCTTCCCCGCCGAAGCCTCCGGCGGCGCCAGGGCCCTCGGCGCCCTGGCCGCGCCGCTGCCGCAGATCGCGTTCTGCCCCACCGGCGGCGTGACGGCGGCCAATGCGCGGGACTACCTCAGCCTGAAGAACACGCTCTGCGTCGGCGGGTCCTGGGTGACGCCGAAGGACATGGTGGCCTCGGGGAACTGGCGGGCCATCGAGGCGCTCGCCGCCGAGGCCTCTGCGCTCCACGGCAAGGCCCCGCGCCGGAAGCTCCCGACCTCGCGGTGACCGGGGACGTGTTTCGCCGACGCTCGGGGGGCTGAAGCGCCGCTGCACCGCCCGGGCCGGGCTGCGTGTCGGATGAACCGCGGCGCTGGCAACTGGCCGGGTGCGGGCCTTCGTTGCCCCGCCTCACGGTGAGGAAACCCTGTCCCGGGCTTGACCCGGGACCTCGACGAGCGATGCGCCCCGGTGCGTCCGGGCCTGGAGCGGACCCTCATGCTCCGCCCTGGCGCGGGACAAGGCCGATAGGCCGCCGCGCCATCGCCGGGCCGCCGCACCGGTCCGTCGATGGCGTGGCTCAGTGCGCCGTGTCCAATCTCGCCTTCCGGCCAAACAGCAGCCCGCGCCCTGGACACGATCCGTGGCCCCTGCGCAATGAAACGCATGGTTCGCCGAGGTCCCCCCCGGGGCGGACAAGCGAACGCCCCCCTCCGGTCACGGGGCCTCGTGCGGGTCGCTTCGAGGCCCGACCCCGCGCCTACACCGCCCGGCCCCGCCGTCCGCCGCGGCGGACCGGGCTTGCGGATTTCCCCAGCCCTTCGGCCAGAACCCGGCTCATCGGGTGGTCGGGGTCCTTCTCCGCGAAATGGGCGAGAAGGACCGGGATCAGACCGGCCGCATCCTTCCCCTGGGGTACGCCGATCGCCCAATCGAGAAAGATCGACCGGCATTCGGGCTCGCCGATCCCCTCGATGGCATAGGCGTCTGCAATCAGCCCCCTGGGGTCGATCTCCTTCAACGGCTGCATGGCTCGGCCCATCGCGCGCTCCCTTATGATCTGAGGCCACCCTAGGAACCGGCCAGCACTGCGGCAATCGCTAGGGCGACCTCGCTGGCCTCGACCCCGACATCGGCGGCAAGGTCGTCGAGCGTTTCGGCGGCTCCCTCGCGCAACACCAGGGCGGCCCCGCCGGTTCCCGGGCGCGGCTCGCCGCCGATCAAGACGAGCGCCTGACGCACCGCAGAGAGGCGCTGGTGGAGCCGCCCGAGGCGGTGGGCAACCGGCTCCGGCAGCCCCAGAACACCAGCGCCGGCGAGAAGCTGGCGGCGCGGCGAGCGGGCGGCATCGCCCGACAGAAGAGCTCCCGCACTGGCGATGAGCTCGATATCGGTCAGCCGGCCCGGACCGGCCTTCATCTCGAGCCCGCCGGTTCCGGGTTTCGCCGCGAGGAGCCGGGCGCGCATGTCGGCAACATCCGCCAGCACCGCCGGGCGATCCCGGTGCCGTCCGATGAGGTCGCGCCGAAATGCCTCGATCTCGTCGCGAAGCCGCCCCGCCCCCGCGACCGGGCGGGCGCGCGTCAGGGCGAGATGCTCCCAGGTCCAGGCCTCCTCGGTCTGATAGCGCATGAAGGCGGCGAGCGAGGTGGCCACCGGGCCCTGCCGGCCCGACGGCCGGAGCCGCATGTCGACCTCGTAGAGCCGGCCCTCGGCGGTCGGTGCGGTCAGCGCGGTGACGAAGGCCTGGGTGAGCCGCGCGTAATAGGTGACCGCCGGAATCGAACGGGGGCCGGCGGACATCTCCACGCCGTCGGGGTCGAAGATCACGATGAGATCGAGATCGGAGGCTGCCGCCAGGGTGCCTGCCCCGAGCGAGCCCATCCCGACGATGGCGGCACCGCGGCCCGGCGGGGGCCCATGGCGCGCCGCGATGTTCTCGACGACCACTGGCCAGACCGACTCCAGTACGGCGCGCGCGAGGTCCGCATACTCCCATCCCGCCTCTTCGCCGGAGATCAGACCCCGCAGGAAGTGCACACCGATCCGGAAGTGCCACTCCCTTGCCCAGACCCGCGCCGCGTCGAGCTTGCGCTCGTAATCCCGCTCCCCGCCGAGCGTGCGCGCGAGGTCTCCCGCCAGTGCCACGTGACCGGGCCAGGGCCCGAAGAAGGCCCCGCCGATGACCGCGTCGAAGACCCCGGCATTGCGCGCGAGGTAGGCGGCGAGGGCCGGGCTGGTGTCGGCGATATCGACGATGAGATCGAGAAGCTGGGGGTTGGCGTCGAAAAGCGAGAAGACCTGCACGCCCGCCGGAAGCCCCGCGAGAAACCCGTCGATATGACCGAGCGCCGTTTGCGGGTCGGCCGCCTTGGCCAGCCGGGCGAGAAGCGCGGGCCGGACCCGCGCAAAGAGCTCGGCCGCCCGCGCCGAGCGCAGCGCGGGGTAGTCCGGCCAGCGTGCGACGATGGCTTCGGACGCCTCCGAAAGCGGCGGCGTGGCCTCCGCACCCGGTGCCGGGGGCGCGAAGAACCCCTCCGTCGCCTCCTGCACCCGTCTCAGTCGCGCCACCACCTCGGCGGCGAGGTCGCCGGGATCTTGCCCGGCCAGCGCGGCGACCCGGGCGAATTCCTCCTCGGTCTTCGGCAAGGCGTGGGTCTGCTGATCGGCGATCATCTGCACCCGGTGCTCGAGGTCCCGGTGCGCACGGTAATCCTGCGTGAGGTGGTCCGCCTCGTCCGAACCGATCCACCCGGCCGCAGCCAGACGCGACAGCCCGTCGACCGTGCCGCGGACCCGAAGGTTCCGATCGCGTCCGCCGGCGATGAGCTGGCGGGTCTGGGTGAAGAATTCGATCTCGCGGATCCCCCCGGCCCCGAGCTTTAGGTCATGGCCGAGATGCGACAGGGCGCCGTGAAGCCCTTTGGCCGCGCGGATCCTGAGCCGCATATCGTGGGCGTCCTCGATGGCCCAGTAGTCGAGATGCCGCCGCCAGACGAAGGGGGTGAGGGTCTCGAGAAACCGCTTTCCCGCACCGACATCCCCCGCCGCCACCCGGGCCTTGATATAGGCCGCCCGCTCCCAGGTCCGCCCGGCACTTTCGTAATAGCGCTCGGCGGCGGCCATCGACATCGCCACCGGGGTGACGGCCGCATCGGGCCGGAGCCGCAGATCGGTGCGGAAAACGTAGCCTTCCTGCGTCGTCTCCGAGAGCAGCGCGCACATCTTCCGCGTCGCGCGGACGAAACCCGACCGGGCCTCGGCGAGCTCGCCCGGGTCGAAGCGGGCCTCGTCGAAGAGGCAGATGAGGTCGATATCGGAGGAGTAGTTGAGCTCGAACGCCCCCATCTTGCCCATGGCGATCACGGCAAGCCCCGCCCCGGTGTCGAGGTCGCCCTGCCCGATACCGGGCAGCCGGCCGCGCGCGATCTCGGCCGAAAGCGCGAGCCGAAGGGAAGCCGCGACCGCGGCATCGGCAAGCCGCGTCAGTGCTGCCGTCGTCGCTTCGAGGGGCCAGACCCCGCCGAGATCGGCCAGCGCGATGAGGAGCGCGGCCCGGCGCTTGACCCGGCGCAGGCAGCTTCCGGTATCGGCCCCCTCGGCATCCGCGACCTCGGCCAGAAGGCCCTCGAACGCCGCTTCGGGGGAGGCGGCAAGCGCGGCGCGGCTCCAGTCGGCTTCCTGGGTGAGAAGCCCCGCGAGATATGGGCTCGACCCGGCCGTGCCGGCGATGAGTTCGCGCAGTTCCGGTGCCGCTTCGCCGAAGGCGTCCACCGCCTCCGCCCCGCGGCCGGGGTCGAAGGCGCGCGGCACCCGGGTGATCCGGCTTGCAAGGGCGGTTTCCTCCATACCCCGACCATTGGCCCCCGTCCACGGACCGGTCAAGCGCTGGACATCGCCGGGTACCGCAGGCAAGGGGGGCCGATGAGCAAGAGCCTCCGACGCGTTACCCGGGCGCTCGCCGATGCGGGCCTCGATATCGTTCCGGTCGAAATGGCCGAGGGCACCCGGACGGCGGCCGACGCCGCCCGCGCCATCGGCTGCGACATCGATCAGATCGCGAAGTCCATCGTCTTTCACGGGGTCAGGTCCGACGAGGTCGTGCTGTTTCTGACCGCCGGTGGCCACCGGGTCGACCCCGGGCGTGCCGCCGCCCTTGCCGGCGAACCTCTTGAACGGGCCGATGCGGGCCAGGTGCGGGCGCAGACGGGCTTTGCCATCGGCGGCGTGGCGCCGGTGGGGCTCGTTCGACCGCTCCGGACGTGGTTCGATGCCCGGCTCCTAGACTTCGGAGACGTCTGGCCGGCGGCCGGCACACCCCGGCATGTCTTCGCCATCGCCCCGCAGAAGCTTGTCGAGCTCACGGGAGCAGAAGTCTCTGATTTCTCATCGAAAAACGGATTGATGTGAAAAAGTTTCACATTTTCACTTGAAACCCGGCGGCGACCCTCTCATTTTGGTGATGTGAAACGAGTTCACATTAACCCGAAAGGAGACATCTGAATGACCCCCGCCGCCGCGCCCGTCGATACCCGTCCGGTTCACCAGGGCAACTGGTTCCAGCGGTCCGAAGCCTGGCTCGACGCCAGAGGCAAGGGCGCCTGGATTGCCGCCATGGTCCTCGGCTTCATCCTGTTCTGGCCCATCGGCCTCGCCCTTCTCGCCTATATGATCTGGAGCAAACGCATGTTTTCTGGCTCGCACAGCGCCCGCCGCGTTCACCACGCCCGCCACGCCTTCAAGACCTCCGGCAACAGCGCCTTCGACGCCTACAAGGCCGAGACCCTGCGCCGCCTGGAAGAGGAGCAGTCGAGCTTCGAGGAATTCCTCAAGCGGCTGCGTGGCGCCAAGGACAAGGCCGAATTCGACCAGTTCATGGACGAACGCGCCAAAGCCGCCAAGGCCGCCGAAGAAGAGAGCGCCTAAGACACCGCAACGCGGGCCCCGCAATTTCTGGGGCCCGTTTCTCCAGGAGGACCCATTTGAGATGACCGACCAAACGTTTTCCCGGCCCCGGCCCCGACAGCCGCTGGTGCTTTCGATCCTCGCCATTCTCGGCTTCACCGCCTTCGCGATCCCGGTTTCGATCATTGCGATGAGCGAATTCGGCGCCCTCGGCCTCGCGCTCGCGGCGTTTCTTGCCTGGCAATGGACCCGTCTCGCCGGCATCGGCGGCGCTCCGTCGGTGGACGAGATCGCCCGGCGGCTCGGCCCGCAGACCGCCGAGGTTCCCGCTGGTTCCGGCAATGCGAGCTTCGATGCCTACCGCGGCGAACTGATGGCCCGGCTCGAGACCGAGCAGGCGAACTTCGAGGGCTTTCTCACCCGTCTCCGGGCGGCGAAGGACCAGACCGAGTTCGACGGTTTCATGGCCGAGCGCGAGCGGCGAACCGCCGCCAGTGGCGAGGCGCTGCCGGCGTGACCTCTGCCGGAGCGGCCTCGCAATCACGCCGCTCCGGCCCCACATCGAGAAAAGACTCACACCGATGCAAACCGCGATGACCGACCAGAGCTGGGCCCTGCCCGACCCCGACACACACCCCGAATTCTACGCCGACACGGTCGCGAAACGCGCTGTGGCCTGGGTCGCTGACGTGATCGCGATCTCGGTTCTCACCGGCATCGCCGTGGTGCTCACAGCCTTCATCGGCGCGTTCTTCCTGCCGCTGCTCTACGCCACGATCAGCTTTCTCTATCGCTGGTGGAGCCTCGCGGCCCGGTCCGCGACACCGGGGATGCGGCTGACGTCGCTGGAATTGCGCACCCGCGAGGGCCAGCGGTTCGACACGGCCACGGCATTTCTCCACACGCTCGGCTACTTCCTGTCGGTCGCGATCTTCCCGCTGCAGCTCGTCTCCATCGTCCTGATGCTGATGTCCTCGCGGAAACAGGGCCTCACCGACCACGTCCTCGGAACGGCCGCGATCAATCGCGCGGCGGTGAGCTGAAGGCGGCCCCCCGGAACCGACGCGGCCAGGGGCCGGGCCCGGGGCGGCGTTCGGCCCGGACAACGATCCAGCGGTCGAACCGCACCCCACAGCCGCCGCGCCGCCCTCCCGCATTTGGGGGATTGGCGTGGGATCACGGCCTTGTTACGCTCTCCCCGAGCTCTTCGCCCGGACGCCCCATGCGCCACACGCTGCCTATCGCGCCCCAGTTCTATGTGACGGCCCCCCAGCCCTGCCCCTATCTCGACGGCAGGATGGAGCGGAAGCTGTTCACCGCGCTCCAGGGCGAGTATGCCGAAAAGCTTAACGACGCCTTGTCGAAACAGGGGTTCCGCCGGTCGCAGAACGTGCTCTACCGCCCCTCCTGCGCGGAGTGCTCGGCCTGCCTTTCCGCCCGCATCCGCGTCGCCGATTTCGAGCCGTCGCGCTCCCAGCGCCGGGTGCTGAAGCGCAACCGCGACCTGCGCCGCGAGGCGACCTCGCCCTGGGCGACCGAAGACCAGTATGCGCTGTTCCGGTCCTATCTCGACAGCCGCCATGCCGATGGCGGGATGGCGGATATGGATATCTTCGAGTTCGCGGCGATGATCGAGGAAACCCCGATCCGGAGCAGGGTGATCGAATATGCCCGCGAGACCGGCGGCAAGTCCGAACTCGCCGCCGTCTGCCTGACGGACGTTCTCGATGACGGTTTGTCGATGGTGTACTCGTTTTACGACCCGGCCGAGGCCGGCGCGAGCCTCGGCACCCATGTGATCCTCGACCATGTCCAGATCGCCCAGGATGCCGGCCTGCCCTACGTCTACCTCGGCTACTGGGTCCCCGGCAGCCGGAAGATGGGCTACAAGGCGAAGTTCTCCGCCCTCGAAGTCTACAAGGGCGGCGAGTGGCGCGACCTCGGCGACCCGGCCGAACACGCCGTCGAGACCCATCCGCTGTCCACCGACCCGATCGCCGAACAGGTGGCGCAGATTTCCCTGCCCGATACGCGGGGGCCGTGAGCGCCCATCTGGGGCTCGTGGCCCTCATCGTCCCGGATTATGACGAGGGCATCGCCTTCTTCGTAGGCGCTCTCGGCTGGCGGCTGAAACACGACATCGACCAGGGCAACGGCAAACGCTGGGTCGTCGTTGTGCCCCCCGGCGGCGGCACGGCCCTTCTCATCGCCCGCGCCGTCGGACCCGAACAACGCGCAGCCATCGGCAACCAGACCGGCGGCCGGGTCGGGTTCTTCCTTGAAACCGACGACTTCGCCCGCGATCATGCCGCGATGATCGCGGCGGGTGTCGCCTTCGAGGAAGCCGCCCGGACCGAGCCCTACGGCACGGTCGCCGTCTGGCGCGACGCGTTCGGGAACCGCTGGGACCTCATCGAGTACGCTGGCCGATGAGCAGGGGCCTCAGCGCCGGAACAGGCGACCGAAGAGCGCGGGTGCGCCGCTTCTCTTCTTCGCAAACCGTCGGCGTTCGTCATCGTGAAATACCGGCCATTCGCATAAGGCCCCCAAGCCGAGCTGGTCGAGCGGAAACGGACTTAGGTCCATAAGCCGCGCCACGACCGGCAGGCTGATCTGGTCGCGCCGGGAATAGGCCAGCACATGTTCGAACCAGAGCGACCCGAAAGCGGCGAGCTGCGGAGCGGCGAGGTTGTAGACGATGAAATTGCAGGCAAAGAGCCCCGAGCGTTCCGGAACGCCAAGCGCCCGGTAGGCGCGCCGCTGTTCGAGAAGCCGGGCGCGGCTGTCCTTCTTCCGGGCGAGGCATTCGTCGATTTCCTCGTAGATGCCCGCGCGCTTGGGATGAGGCATCACCGAAATCGCCGGCGCCCCCCGTTCGACCAGCCGCTCGACAAGCTCAACCGGATCGGCGAGCAGCCTGCAATTGTTGTCGAGATAGATCGCCCAGTCGCTCTCTTCGAAATAGAGCTCCGGCCGGAGTTTCGGGCGCCGCGACGCCCGGGCGGGATCAAGGCCGAGGCGCGGCAGTACGACCCGCGTCGCACCGTCTGGCACCGCCAACGTCGGATCGTCGGTGAAAACGGTACAGGCGAGCTTCCCCATCGCCTCGCCGAAGACGTCCGGGTTGAGAGGTTCATGGGCTCCGAAATAGGCCGTGTAGAGGGCGATGTTCAAAGCCGGGACTCCCTGGGCGGCGATTCTGCCCCCTCCCTAGCCCTCCCCCATGCTGGGGGAGGGGATTGGCGCGTCTCTTTCGGCCACGCGTTCCCTCCCCCCTCATGGGGGAGGGCTAGGGAGGGGGCAAGACGGGGAAAGTCAGGGAGGGGGCAAAACTCCACCTCACCCCCCTATCAGGTCGGGCAGGATCGTCACCACCCCGGGGAAGAGCCACAAAAGCCCGAGCCCCAGCACCTGGATCAACACAAACGGCAGAATACCGCGGTAGATATGCCCCGTCGTCACCTGCGGCGGCGCGACACCTCGGAGGTAGAACAGCGCGAACCCGAAGGGCGGGGTGAGAAAGCTCGTCTGAAGGTTCACCGCGATCATGATCGTCACCCAGGCCGGATCGAGCGTGCCGCCGTAGATCACCGGGCCCACGATGGGCACGACGATGTAGATGATCTCCAGAAAATCGAGCACGAAGCCGAGGATGAAGAGGATGACCATCACCAGCAGGAACACCACCCATTCCTGATCGAACGAGCGCAGGAACTGCTGGATGTAATGTTCGCCCCCGAAGGAGATCACCACGAGATTGAGAAGCTGCGACCCGATGAGGATGGTGAAGACCATCGACGTGACCTTCGCCGTTTCCCGCACCACAGGTGCCAACACGGACGTCCGGTAAAGCACCCAGCAGCCGTAGAGCAGGCCGAACATGGCGACGTGATAGGCGGCCATGGCGACGAGGAAGGCGATCCGGTCCTCGAAGGGGATCGCCTCGCGAGTCATCCGCAGGTCGAAATTGGCGCCGAGAAGGATCATCACCACGATGGCGAGCGCGGCGATGAGGATGATCCGGCCCGCGCGATCTTCTTCTTTCAGCTTGCGGAAGGCGGCGAGCATGATCGCCCCGCCCGCGCCGAGGGCGGCCGCCGGGGTGGGGTTGGTGATCCCGCCGAGGATCGAGCCGAGGACGGCGACGATGAGCACCAGCGGCGGGAAGACGACGCGGATAAGCTCGTTCTTGCCGAGCCGCCCGGCGGCGATGAAGAGGCCGAAGAGGGTGGCCACGATCGGCAGGGCGAGCGCCAGCGTGCGCGCGCCGGGGCCGGTGAGCGGCGAGAGCGCCACCCAGTCGATGGCGAGCGCGGCAGCGATCCCGACAGCACCGACCGCGAGCGGCCAGGCGGGCTGCGACGGGGCCACGCCGCGGGCAAGGGCGAGAACGATCGCCGCCAGAGCGAAGATCGCCGCGAAGGCCCCGCCGATGGGCGGCGCGCCGGCGAGTTTGGCGGCAATC
This sequence comes from Paracoccaceae bacterium, assembly GCA_030066905.1. Classification (GTDB taxonomy): domain Bacteria; phylum Pseudomonadota; class Alphaproteobacteria; order Rhodobacterales; family Rhodobacteraceae; genus JASJAR01. The sequence continues at coordinate 29,120 of JASJAR010000022.1, forward strand.
GCGGCCTCGATCTCCTCTTCGGTCAGGTCGCGCGGCGCCTCCGCCCCGGCCCCGCCTTCGAGGGCGGCCACCGAGGCGTCCCAGCGCTCCTGGCCGTGCAGGTCGATCATCGAGGCCTGGCATTGCTCGGAGACGTTGGTGCGAAGCATCCCCGAGCGTTCGGCCACGGTGTTTTCGCGCACCGTGAGGTCCTGGCTCCCGACAAGCCCCGCCTGCCCCGCGCCGATCACGACCCCGACGATCAGTACCGGGACCGCGAGGTACCAAAGAAACGCCTCCTCGCGGGTGACGTATTCCGACGAGATCGCCTCGCCCTCGACGGGCGGCGCTTTCGACGGGTTGAAGACGGCAAAGCCGAAGGCATAGGTCGCATAGAGCCCGGCGAGGAGAATGCCCGGCAGAAGGGCCGCCTGAAAGAGCGTGCCCACCGACAGCACCGCCGGTTCGCCCAGAAGCGTCAGCGCATCGGTGCAGCCCGCAAGCTGGGCCCGGGTCTCCTGCCCCGAGGCATAAAGATCGCCCGCCAGCGTGCCCAGAAGCACGATCACAATCGAGGGCGGGATGATCTGCCCGAGCGTCCCTGAGGCCGCGATGACCCCCGTCGAAAGCTCCGGCGCGTAGCCGTTGCGAAGCATCGTCGGCAGGGCGAGAAGCCCCATGGTGACAACCGTCGCCCCGACGATGCCGGTGGAGGCGGCGAGAAAGGCGCCGACGACGACGATGGAGACCGCAAGACCGCCTGGGAGCGGGCCGAAGACGCGGGCCATGGTGGTGAGAAGATCCTCGGCGATCTTCGAGCGTTCGAGCGTGATCCCCATCATCACGAACATCAGCACCGCCAGCAGGGTTTCGATGGACTGGCCCGCGATCACCCGCTCGTTCATCCGGTTGACGATGAAGGAGATGTTGCGGTTCAGCGCCTGTTCCCAGCCGCCGGGGAAGAGGGGTTCCTCGATGCGCGGCAGATCGGGGTATCGGAACACCGAGATCGCGTCGCGGGCCACCCCCTCGGCCACCAGCGCGTTGTATTCGTTCGAAAACGTGTCGATGGCCTGGTGGACGAGCAGCCCTGCCGAATCGAGGGCGGCGACGATCGCAAACGAGATCACCGCCGAGCCCGCAATCGCGAAGGCGACCGGGAAGCCGGTCATAATCCCCGCGAACAGGCAGAGGAACACGATGATGAGACCGACCTCGATCCCGTCCAGTCCAAACGGCATCAGCGCGCGCCCTCCGCGGCCGGGGACGCCTCGAGCCGGTCAACGTCGAGCCCCCGCCCCTCTTCCTCCTCGCCGCCGGCGAACTCGAGCCAGGAGCGGTAGAAGAAGGTCACCGCCTGGACCAGCATCATGAAGCAGAAGAGCACGATCAGGACCTTGAAGAGGAAATAGGCGTCGAACCCGTTCGGCGAAAAACCGATGGTCTCGGGCTGCCAGCGGAACCGCGACCCCTTGCGGATCATTATCTCAAGGCTGTCCCCGGCATTGACCTTGGGGTTCACCAGATGCCGCCACATGAAGAACCACGAATAGTGCCACATGATCAAAAGCGCGGGGATCATGAAGAAGAGCGCGCCGAACATGTCGATCGCGCGCTTGGTGCGGTAGCGGACCCCGGCATAGAAGAGGTCGACCCGCACATGGCCGCCCTGAACGAACGTGTAGGCGCAGCAGAGGCAGACGACGACGGCATTGTAGAACTTCAGCCCGTCGCCCCACCAGCCGAGGGGGCGCTCGAACCCGAGGCCTGCCGGCCCGAGGCCGATGTCGGAGACCCGGAAGATCGCTTGCAGGAAGATCACCATGATCTGTTGCAGGACCATCAGAAGCCCCGCCCATGCCGCGAGCCGGCCCACACCGTTGGAGAAGCCCTCCAGCACGCCGACGACCCGCCAAAGGAACTCGCGGTTGAGCGTTCCGGCAATGAAGAAACCGGTGGAAAGAATTGAAAAAACGAAGAAAAGCTCCGCCGACGCCCCGTAGTAGACAAAGCGCATCACCGCTTCGCCGTTGGAGAGGTCGAACACGGTCAGCGGATTGAGAACGATGTAGAAAAGGCCGGTCAGCGCCGACCAGATATGTTCGAGGATCCAGCTTATGGCTGTCATCCGCCCCTCCCGAAGGGGGCCGCGGACGCGCCGCGGCCCCGCTCGTTATCAGATGCCCAGCGCCCGGGCGCGCTGCGCGGCATAGGCCGCGTCCGACCGCGCCACCCAGCCCGAAGTCGCGCTGACCGAGGTGAGGAAGCTGTCGTGGATCTTCGCGAACAGCGGGTCCGACCGATAACCCTCGATCACGCCATTTGCGGCTTCGGCATAGGCGTCCCAGACATCGTCGGAGAACTCGCGGATCTGCGTGCCGCCGGCGATGAGCCGCGCAAGGGCGGGGCCGTTATTGCCGATGAACTGGGCGTAGTTCGCCTGGTGGGCATCGGCCGCGGCCACTTCGATGGCCCGCTGATGCTGTTCGGAAAGCCCGTTGAAGCGTTCGAGGTTGACCGACACCGAGAGGGCCGCACCGGGCTCGTGGAAGCCCGCCGGGTAGTAATAGTCGCAGACCTCCTGCAGGCCCAGACGCTCGTCCGACCACGGCCCGATCCACTCGGTGCCGTCGAGTGCACCCGAGGACAGCGCCTGATAGATTTCCGAGGCCGGCAGGGTCTGCACCGAAGCGCCCATCGCGCCGACGGTCTGACCGCCGAGGCCCGGCATCCGGAACTTCAGGCCCTGGAAGTCTTCCGGGCTCTCGATCGGATTGCGGAACCAGCCGCCGCCCTGGGCGCCGGTCTGCCCTGCGATGAAGTTCCGAAGTCCGTAGACCTCGCAAAGCTCGTCATGGAGCGCCTTGCCCTCGCCGTGATAGTACCAGACCATCATCTCCGGGCCGGTCATGCCGAACGGCACGGCGGTGAAGAACGCAAGGGCCGGGTCGGTGTTGATGAAGTAGTAGTCGGCGGCGTGGTACATGTCCGCCTGGCCCGACGCGGTGGCATCGAAGCTTTCGAGCGCGCCGACGAGTTCGCCGCCGGCCTTGGCGTCGATGGTGAGCGTCCCTCCGGTGATGTCGGCGACGTTGTTGGCGAAGCGTTCCACCGAGTCCCAGACCCCGGCGAGACCGCGCGGCCACGACGTGACCATGGTGAGTTGTTCGCGGCCCTGGGCCAGCGCGGGTGCTGCCAGCGACGAGGCCGCCACGGCGGAGCCCCCGAGCGCCGAGGCGCGCAGGAATTTACGACGATCCATTGGGTATCCTCCCCTAGTTCTTCTGATTGCGCCCGCTTCGGGGGCGGCTTGTTGAATGGTGGCGGGACGTTAACGGCGCTTTGGCGAAAGAAAAATACCAAATAGGCGGCGGCGACGCTGTTTTTCTTGCTGAGAACCTGTGACGCAGGGTCACATTTCGTTGTCCTCGACCAGGCCGAAGACCGCCTCCAGCCGTTCGGCCCCCTTTCGCGTGATCCGCAGCGCCCGGCTGCCCGGCATCCGGTCGAGCCAGCCGTCGCGCTCCATATGGCCGAAGAGGGCCGCGCCGAGGGCGCCGGCCAGATGGCTGCGACGCTCGCTCCAGTCGAGACAGGCCCGGCAAAGCGGGCGCCTGAGCCCCTGAAGCGCGGCGACGTAGAGACCGAGCCCGCCGGAAGAACGCCACGCCGAGCGCACCGGCAAGATGATCGTAGCACACCCGGGCTGCGCGGAGCGCGGGGTCGGTAGGGCCCGGGCGTGTCCGGACCTCGCCGTGCCCGAAGGCCAGAAACGACAATGCCTCGAGGGCCCGGGCGACCTCTGGGCTGGCGATGCGGAAGTAGCGGTGGCGCCCCTGCCGTTCAACGGCGACGAGCCGGGCCTCGAGAAGCTGCGAGAGATGGCCGGAGGCGGTCTGGGGCGCGATGCCCGCCGCCTCGGCGAGCTCCCCGGCCGTGAGCGCCAGGCCCGACATCATCGCGTCGAGCATCGCCGTCCGCGCCGGGTCGCCGATGAGCGCGGCGATGCGGGTGATGTCCGGGCCTTCTCGCATGGCGGCAGTTTCCGACGGCGGGGCATGCCCGACAAGCACCGACGCTACGGTCGCGACCGAAACAACCGGCGTGGGGATTGGACTAGCCTGAGACCCGTCCTCCTAACAAGAAAGGCAAAAATCCCATGCCGACGCTCGTCCGCCTTCGCCCGCCCGCTCATCGCTCCAATTTCCTTGCATGGCTCGCCCTTGCCCATCGACGCTGGCGGAGCCGCGCCGCCCTGGCCCGTCTGGAACCCGATCTTCTGGCCGATATTGGCATCAGCCGGGCCGAGGCCCGGGTCGAGGCGCGCCGCCCGTTCTGGCGCTAGCCTGCGATCAGAGCCGCGTTCGAGCAGTACATCGCAAAGCCGAGCGCGACGAAGATCGCCAGGGCCAGCGCGCGATGCGCGGGAAGCGGCAGGTAGGCTGCAATAGTGCGTCTCATGGACGGTCTCCGAAGGCGGAACGCCGCACGTCGATAAACTATACGGTTCAGTCTACCTTCCCGACAAGAAAATGCAACTCCTGCCGCCCAGCCCTCAGAACGCCTCGCCGAACCCCGCCAGAAGTGTCCCGTTTGAGGCCAGCAGACTCTGGCCCCTGGGCGAGAGTTCGACACAGGATGCGCCCTGTTTCGGACCCGCTCCGAAGACGAGGCAAAGCGCGCTTTCGGTGACGGTCCAGCGGCCTTCGAACGTGCCGTAGACCGAGTTCAGAACGACTGCACCATCGGGCGCGAACGTCGCTTCGCCGCGGACATCTCCGGCAAACACCACGAACGCCCTGTCATAGACGGCGTGACGGAGCGCGTCGCCTTCCAGGGGCGCCGCGCCGGATGTGGCGGTCGCCACGAAAACGCCCGCGAGAAGGCTTCCCGCAAGCGCCAGGGCGCGGCCGACAGGAAGGGGCAAAAACCGTTCGGTGGATCGGATCATCTCAACCTCCCGCTCAAACTACACCGTTTAGTTTAGGTCAGGCGCGGCAAACGTCAACCGAAGGTGACGACGTCACTATGAAAAGAATCTGCCCCGCAATGCGCAACATCTGCAAAGAGAGGCGGTATAGTTGGGATCGATTCCATCGCCGAGTTTGTTGTTGACGGCCCCCTACCCCCTCCGTAAGGATGCCGCTCACGCGAATTGGAGCATCGGACGTGACGGGCATTCTTGTAATCGTAGGGAAATGGCGCATGGGCCGGTAACGGAACCCTTCTCGGACCCCATGCGCCCTCGGATAACCCCGGGGGCTTTTTTTTGCGTAGCGCGGCGGAACAGACGACGGATCAGGTGGAAAGACGATGGCGACGACAGGCAAGGCGGCAAGCCAGATGAAAGGCCAGATGACCGGGGCCCAGATGGTGGTCCAGGCGCTGAAGGACCAGGGTGTCGAGGTGGTCTTCGGCTATCCCGGCGGCGCGGTGCTGCCGATCTATGATGAGGTGTTCCAGCAAAACGCCATCCGCCATGTGCTTGTCCGCCACGAACAAGGCGCGGTCCACGCCGCCGAAGGCTATGCCCGCTCCACCGGCAAGGTGGGCGTCGCCCTCGTCACCTCCGGACCTGGTGCGACCAACGCGGTCACCGGGCTCACCGACGCGCTGATGGATTCGATCCCGATCATCGTCCTGTCGGGCCAGGTTCCCACCTTCATGATCGGCAACGACGCCTTCCAGGAGGCCGACACCGTCGGCATCACCCGCCCCTGCACCAAGCACAATTGGCTGGTGAAGGAGACCGAGGTGCTCTCGGATGTCCTTCACCAGGCCTTCCATGTCGCGAAGTCGGGCCGCCCCGGCCCGGTGCTCGTCGACATCCCGAAAGACGTCCAGTTCGCCTCCGCCGCCTACACCCCGCCGTCGAAAGCGTCGACCGGGCATTACAAGCCGCGCGTGAAGGGCGATCCGGCACAGATCGAGCGCCTCGTCGAGGCCATCGAGACCGCGAAACGGCCGATCTTCTATACCGGCGGCGGCGTGATCAACTCCGGCCCCGCCGCCTCCCAGCTTCTGCGCGAGCTTGTCGCCGGCACCGGCTTTCCGATCACCTCGACGCTGATGGGCCTCGGCGCCTACCCTGCCAGCGGCGACTCCTGGATCGGGATGCTCGGGATGCACGGGCTCTACGAGGCCAATCTCGCGATGCACGGTTGCGATCTGATGATCAATATCGGCGCGCGCTTCGATGACCGGATCACGGGCCGTGTGGCCGACTTCAGTCCGAAGTCGCGAAAGGCCCATATCGATATCGACCCCTCGTCGATCAACAAGGTGATCCATGCCGATATCCCGATCATCGGCGATGTCGGCCATGTGCTCGAAGACGTCCTCGCCTTGTGGAAATCCCGCGGCCGGAAGACCGCCAGCGAGGATGTGGCGAAATGGTGGGCGCAGATCGAGGAATGGCGCGCGGTCGATTGCCTGGCCTTCACCCAGTCGCCCGGGGCAAAAAGCATCAAGCCCCAGCACGCGCTCGCGCGGCTCGAAGCGCTGACGAAGCACCGCAAGGACCGCTACATCTGCACCGAGGTCGGCCAGCACCAGATGTGGGCGGCGCAGTACCTCGGCTTCGAGGAGCCCAACCTCTGGATGACCTCGGGCGGCTTGGGCACCATGGGCTATGGCTTCCCGGCCTCCATCGGCGTCCAGATGGCGCATTCGGACGCGCTCGTCATCAATGTCGCCGGCGAAGCCTCGTGGCTGATGAACATGCAGGAGATGGGTACGGCGGTGCAGTACCGCCTCCCGGTGAAGCAGTTCATCCTCAATAACGAGCGCCTCGGCATGGTCCGCCAATGGCAGGAACTCCTCCACGGCGAGCGTTATTCGCATTCCTGGTCGGAGGCCCTGCCCGATTTCGTCAAGCTCGCCGAGGCTTTCGGGGCAAAAGGTATCCTGTGCTCGGATCCGGCAGATCTCGACGATGCGATCATGGAGATGCTCGACCATGACGGGCCCGTGATCTTCGATTGCCTCGTCGAGAAGCACGAAAACTGCTTTCCGATGATCCCCTCGGGCGAGCCGCATAACAAGATGCTTCTGGGAGAAAACGCCTCGACCAAGGACGCGATCAAGGGCAGCGGGGCGGTGCTGGTCTAGTGCCGCCCATTGGCATATATTGCCAATACCCGCTTTGGAGAAAGCCCATGCCCACCCGCAATGTTGTCCTGACCGATCATCAATCCGCCCTCATCGACCGGCTGGTCGCCGAGGGGCGGTACCAGAATGCCTCCGAGGCGTTGCGGGAGGGGGTGCGGCTTCTTGAGGCGGAGGAGGCGGCGATTGCCGATCTGGCGCGTCGCGCCGACCGCGGTCTCGAAGAGATGCGATCCGGAGCAGGCGAAGAGGCCGGACCTGTTCTGGACAGGCTCTTCGGTGCACTCGACGAGGTGTCGTGACCAAGAGCCTTGTTCTGATGCCACAAGCCATTGAAAGTCTGGGCGATATCGCAGGTTGGACGATTGAGCGTTTTGGACAGCGTCAAGCGCTTGCCTACCGCGCGATCCTCGACTCGCGGTTTGCATCGGTGGCGAACGGCGTCGCAGCGCGCCGCCCGCTTTCTCAACTTACCGAACGGCCGGAACACGAGGAAGTACTGCTCGCCAGTGCCGGCCGCCACCTGATTATGTTCGTGGAGGACGCTGACAGTATCTACGTCCTAGACGTCGTGCACCAGCGACGCGACCTTTCGCGGCTCGCATTCCCGGACGACCCGGCCAACAAGGAAGCCCAATAGTTCATGTCCCCCCTCAAAATCAAAAAAGGCTCCTCGAAGCATTCGGCCTACGACCTCCGCGACCCCCATGCCGAGGCGCTCGAGACCCACACCCTGGCCGTCGTGGTCGACAACGAGGCCGGCGTCCTCGCCCGTGTCATCGGGCTCTTCTCGGGCCGGGGCTACAATATCGACAGCCTCACCGTGGCGGAGGTCGACCATACCGGACACACCTCGCGGATCACCATCGTGACCACCGGCACGCCGAGCGTCATCGAACAGATCAAGGCCCAGCTCGGCGGCATCGTGCCGGTCCACGAGGTCCACGACCTCACCGTCGAGGGCGCCTCGGTCGAGCGCGAACTGGGGCTCTTCAAGGTCGCAGGCAAAGGCGACGCGCGGGTCGAGGCGCTGCGGATCGCCGATATCTTCCGCGCCCGCGCTGTAGATACCTCGCTCGACAGCTTCATCTTCGAAATCACCGGCACGCCGGAAAAACTCGACGCATTCGCCGATCTCATGCGGCCCCTTGGCCTTGAGGAAGTGGCGCGCACCGGCGTGGCGGCCCTCGCCCGAAGTGCTCTGTCCTAAGCGCGTCGCTCGCGCAGGTCGGCAAGCGCCGCCCCGTCGGGCCGGTAACGCGGCGGCCGGGGCGCGCCGAAGATGGCATCGACGGCCCTCTTCACGCGCTTTCTCGGCGGCGGGATATGGACGAGGTCGGGGGCCGGGAAATCGACGAGCAGCACCACACGCGGCACGTCAGACCGGTTCCAGGCCTCGTGTTCGAGGCAATCGTCGAAGACGAAGGCCTCTCCCTCGATCCAGGGCCGGGTCTCCTCGGCGACCCGGAACGTCGCCCCTTCGGCGGATATCAACGGCAGATGCAGCCGCAACACGCCTTCGGGCCCGCCGCGATGGGCCCGGATATGGGTCATCGGATCGAGCCGGGAAAACCCGGCCGTAAAGACACCGGGGATCGTATCGAGAAGGGCCGAAGTCCGCGGGCAGGCCTCGCAATGGACGTCGAGGCGGATGCCCCAGGCATAGAGCCCGTAGACCGACCAGCCGAAGTTGTAGAGATGCCGCTCGACGTAAGGCAGAAACCCGTCCCCCCGCGCGGCGAGCATCTCCTCGCGGATCGTCTCCCAGTTCGCCTCGAAGGCACCGAGCCAGGGAAACAGCGTCTTGTCATAAAACATCCGCGGACCCTCAGGGCAGACTGCGCAACAGGATGATCCCCAACGCCCGGGCCTTCGCCCTTGGCCCCCGGATCAGCGGCCAGGTCTTCCGGAAAAGCCCCCAGGCGGTAATCCCCGGGTCCTCGTCTGCCAGTGCCTTGAGCTTTCTGTCGGACGGCACACCCGACACGTTGGATCCATCCATCGCACCACCCTTCCTTCCGTTCGATAAACTCAATGTGTTTATTGACGCGGACGTCAGCAAATCCCTTGGCAGGTTTTTGCCGGATCGACGGCCCTCCATCGGCTCGACAGAGAAAGGGGCCCCGAAGGACCCCTAGTTTCGCTTGTCAGGCTCAGTGTTTGTACCGCCCGGTTTCTGCCTGCGGCCTGACCCGCGTCAGGGGCGAGCGCACCCGCCCCGTGTCCGTTGAAAGCTCCGGAGGAGCTTCCAACGAGCGGGATGGAGCAATTGGCGAAGCCAAATGCGGGTCCCGCCCGGTTTCGGAGGGGGCGCTGACGCCCCGCTTCTGTCTGAGTGGGAGGAACTACCGCGCCGCCCCACCCTGTTCTCTAACGGCCTTTCCTCAACCTGATCTTCAGGGCTTCGACTGAAACGCCGAACTTCCAAGCAATTGCCTGCAGGTCATCTCCGTGCATAGAAACCGCTGCCTGTAGGGCAGACTGCTCAAAGACTATCGCCTCGACCCACTCGTTTGCTTCCCGCTCTTCGATGAGTTCCTCATCGGTCGCATAGAAATGATCGACTGAGGTCACCCCAGCCCTGTGCGCCTCGGGTTCAAGCGGATCGGTGTAGCGCGGGTGAAGATAGTAGTGGGCAATCTCGTGAAGAGCCGTCCACCGTTGACGTGTCCTTCGGTGGTTGGCATTGATGACTATCTTCTTGCCCTTCGGTGCGAACGGCTCGTCGGTAAGGTATCCAGAGATTCCGTTGGGTAGATCGGTAAACTCGACTTCAAATCCAAGCGCACTTGCTAGAGACCCGACCGAAGGCGGCTGCCCGTCGTTCATGAAGTTGAAATTTCGAAGGGCATGTCGATCGTTCCCCTCTGCAACCGGTTCCAGAGCAGAGTTGAACGTCCTGAAGCGTCGTTGATTTCTTAGCTGCATCCGCTCGTCGCCCCGCAAGTGTTGCACTTCATGCAGGTCCCGTTCCGCACCAGCGTGTAGTTCCCGCATTCCCCGCAGGGGTCGCCCTCATATCCTTGCATCTTCGCCTTGGTCGCGGCGTCGAGTTCCACGGTCGCCGCAGCGATGGCCGTGGTGGAGGTCGCCACCACGGCCTCGCCCACCTCCGGGACGAGCGACGAGAGCGCGGCCGAGGGGTTGTCGCCGGCGAAGGCAATCGCTGCACCTGCCCCGCCGTTGAACACCGTCAGCTCCTGTGGCGCCCGCCCCCGGAGGTAGCCCGTCGAAACGACCTTTTTGAGGACCTCGACGGGGTCCGAACCGCTGGCTCCGGGAACCTCGGAGAAGTTCCGCTTGCCCTCTTCCTCGCCGCGCCCGAGGTCGTCGAAGGTGGGGCCTTCGGGCACGACATGGGCAAGATCGGTGCGGTCGAGATAGGACACCGCCAGTTCCCGGAACACATAGTCGAGGATCGAGGTCGCGGTCTTGATCGTCTCGTTCCCCTGCACCATCCCGGCAGGCTCGAATTTGGTGAAGGTGAAGGCGTCGACGAATTCTTCGAGCGGCACGCCGTATTGCAGACCGACAGACACCGCGATGGCGAAGTTGTTCATCATCGCCCGGAAGCCGGCCCCTTCCTTGTGCATGTCGATGAAGATCTCGCCGAGTTGGCCGTCGGCATATTCCCCGGTGCGGAGATAGACCTTGTGGCCCCCGACGATGGCCTTCTGGGTGTAGCCCCGGCGCCGCTCGGGCAGCTTCTCGCGGCCCCTCGCGATCTCCTTGACGATCACCTTCTCGACGATCTTCTCGGCGAGCACGGCGGCCTTCTCGGGCACCGAACCGCTTTCGAGCACTTCGGCGGCCTCGTCGTCATCCTCGACGAGCGCGGCGGCGAGCGGCTGCGAGAGTTTCGAGCCGTCCCGGTAGAGCGCATTGGCCTTCACCCCGAGCGAGTGCGACAGCTCATAGGCGGCCTTGCAATCCTCGATGGTTGCATCATTGGGCATGTTGATCGTCTTCGAGATCGCGCCCGAGATGAAGCTTTGGGCGGCGGCCATCATCGTGATGTGGCTCTCGACCGAGAGGAACCGCTTGCCCTTCTTGCCGCAGGGGTTCGCGCAGTCGAAGACGCCGTAATGCTCTTCCTTGAGGAACGGAGCGCCTTCGAGGGTCATCGTCCCGCAGACATGGTCGTTCGCCGCGTCGATGTCCGCCTTCCTGAAACCAAGATGCTTCAACAGATCGAAGCTCGGGTCGCTGAGCTTCTCGGCAGGAATGCCCAGCGTCCCGGTGCAGAAATCCGCCCCCAACGTCCATTGGTTGAAGACGAAGCGGATGTCGAAGGCGCTCGGGAGCGCAGCTTCGATCTTCTCGATCTCCGCCGGCCCGAACCCGTGGCCGATGAGTGCCGTATGGGTGATGCCGGGCGCGTTGCCGAGGGTGCCGTGGCCGACGGCGTAGGAGATGATCTCCTCGATCTCCGAGCTCCGGTAGCCGAGCTTTTCAAGTGCGGCCGGCACCGACCGATTGATGATCTTGAAATATCCGCCTCCGGCGAGCTTTTTGAACTTCACGAGCGCGAAGTCGGGCTCGATCCCGGTGGTGTCGCAATCCATCACGAGCCCGATGGTGCCGGTCGGGGCGATCACTGTGGCCTGGGCGTTCCGGTAGCCGTTTTTTTCGCCGAGGATGAGCGCCTCGTCCCAGGCCGCCCGCGCCATGTCGATCAGCGACTGGTCCGGGCAGCTTTCGGCGTCGAGTGCGACCGGGTTCACGTTCACCGCCTCATAGCCCTCGGTGGCCCCATGGGCCGCGCGCCGGTGGTTGCGGATCACCCGAAGCATGTGCTCGGCATTGCGCCCGTAGCCCGGGAAAGGCCCCAACTCGCCGGCCACCTCGGCCGAGGTCGCATAGGCCACCCCGGTCATGATCGCGGTCAGCGCCCCGCAAAGCGCCCGCCCCTCGTCGGAGTCGTAGGAATACCCCAAATTCATCAGGAGCCCGCCGATATTGGCGTAGCCGAGCCCCAGCGTGCGGAAGTCGTAGGAAAGCTGCGCGATTTCTTTCGACGGGAATTGCGCCATCATCACGGAGATTTCGAGCGTCAGCGTCCAGAGCCGGGTGGCATGGATGTACTCGTCCGCCTGAAACACCCCGTCTTTGAGGAACGTCAGGAGGTTCATCGAGGCGAGATTGCAGGCCGTGTCGTCGAGGAACATGTACTCCGAACAGGGGTTCGAGCCCCGGATCGGCCCGTTCTCAGGGCAGGTGTGCCAGGCATTGACCGTGTCGTGGTACTGGATGCCGGGGTCCGCACAGGCCCAGGCGGCATGGCCCACCTGCTCCCAAAGGTCCCGGGCGCTCACGGTTTTCGCGACCGACCCGTCGATCCGGTTGATGAGTTCCCAGGGCTTGTCCTCGCGCACGGCCTCAAGGAAGGCATCGGTCACGCGGATCGAGTTGTTCGAGTTCTGCCCCGAAACGGAGTTATAGGCTTCACTGTCCCAATCGGTGTCGTAGGTCGGGAATTCGATGCTGCCGTAGCCCTGACGCGCATAGTCGAGCACGCGCTTGACGTAGGTCTCCGGGATCGCGACCTTCTTCGCCGCCCGCACCGCATCCTTCAGAGCGGCGTTGACCTTGGGGTCGAACGCATCCGCCTCGGCCCCGTCCCAGGACCGGATCGCGAAGAAGATGTCGTTGAGCTTCGCCTCGTGCATCTTCGAGCCGGCGACGATGCTCGCCACCTTCTGCTCCTCGATGACCTTCCAGTTGATGAAATCCTCGATATCGGGGTGGTCGGCATCGACGATCACCATCTTCGCCGCCCGGCGCGTGGTGCCGCCCGACTTGATCGCGCCCGCCGCCCGGTCCCCGATCTTGAGAAAGCCCATGAGCCCCGAGGACTTTCCGCCGCCCGAGAGCTTCTCGCCCTCGCCGCGCAGAGCCGAGAAGTTCGTGCCGGTGCCCGAGCCGTATTTGAACAGCCGCGCCTCGCGCACCCAGAGGTCCATGATCCCGCCTTCGTTGACGAGATCGTCCGCGCAGGACTGGATGAAGCAGGCGTGCGGCTGGGGGTGCTCATAGGCCGATTTCGACTTCGTGAGCTTGCCGGTCTTCCAATCCACATAGAAATGCCCCTGGGACGGCCCGTCGATTCCGTAAGCCCAGTGAAGCCCGGTGTTGAACCATTGCGGGCTATTGGGCGCGGCCCGCTGGGTGGCGAGCATGAAGCGCATCTCGTCGAAATAGGCCTGCGCGTCTTCCTCGGACGAGAAGTAACCGCCCTTCCAGCCCCAATAAGTCCAGGCGCCGGCGAGCCGGTCGAAAACCTGCCGCGCCGATGTTTCGCCGCCGGTCTCGGCCCCCTCGGCGGCCACCTTCCGCTGGAGGAACTCCGGCACGCCCTTCTCGCGGACGGGCTTCAGGGCGCTCGGAACGCCGGCCTTGCGGAAATACTTCTGCGCGATGACGTCCGAGGCCACCTGGCTCCAGCTTGCGGGAACCTCGATCCCCTCAAGCTTGAAGACAATCGTCCCGTCCGGATTGCGGATCTCCGACGTCGTCGTCGCGAACTCGATGCCTGCGTAGGCGTCCTGGCCTGCCTTGGTGAACCGCCGTTCGATCTTCATTATGCCCCATCTCCGCGTTGTCCGCGGGGTCTCGTCTTTGTCGCGAGCCGCCGCTTGTTTCGTGCTGGCATGGCCGCCGGGCAAAAGACCTCCGCCCCGATGCAATGCACCGGTTCCGCACAGGGCACACAAACGGCGCCTGCCTCGTCGGTAAGGTTTTGCCTGGCGTCGCCGGCGCCACTATATCTAGTGGGTAGCCTGCCAGCTCACACAACGTGACGTAGGAGGACACAAACCGTCAACGGAAAAATGTCACCTGGATGACAGAAAAATCCGTTGACCGGACCGGCGACATCTTGCAGCCGCCGTTAACCTTCGATTCATCCCCAGATCCTGCGGATAAGCGTCCCCGGCGTGCCGCGGGTCGTGTCGCAGTCGATTGCCTCGCCGGTGAAACGACTTAGCTGAGAGAGCTGGGCCAGAACCTGAGACCGGGCCCGGCGCAACTCGGCGTCGATCCGACCTGATGAGCGAAAAACGGCCGGCGGAATCTGCCTCCGCCACCCGGCGCTCCTGCGTCTCCGGTGCCACAGGGCGGACCGGTCGGCGCCGGTGCCGCGCCGGCGGGTGTCGCCGAAAGCGGGCCTCCCCCGGCGCCTACCAGATATGGTTGTCTTTTTGAGAAGTGGTCGGGGCGGCGAGATTCGAACTCACGACCCCCTGTACCCAAAACAGGTGCGCTACCAGACTGCGCCACGCCCCGACGCCTGCCTCTTAGCTCGAAGCGTGACGGCGCGAAAGCCCCTTCGTCCGGCCCGGCACCGCCCCGCCACAGGCACCGATCCTTCGTCCGGAAGCTCGCCCACCGACCCTTCCTGCGACAGGGCGCGGCGTCAGTCGCAGGGCCAGGCGGCCGCGTCGCCGGCAATCGACGGATGCCGCATCTCGACCCCCGGCGCGAGCCCCATCGCCCCGGCGAGCCCGCCATTGATCTCCAGGACGAACTTGATGCCGGGCCCCCCGTCGATCAGCGTCTCATCGAGGGGTACCGCGTTTTCATGCACCCGCAGGACGCGGCCGGTCTCGTCGGCGAAGATCATGTCGAGCGGGATGAGCGTGTTCCGCATCCAGAAGGTCGCGCGCTGCGGGGCCTCGTAGACGAAGAGCATGCCCGCGCCCATCGGCATCGTCTCGCGGTTCATCAGCCCCTGGCTGCGTTCGGCCGGCTCGTCGGCCACCTCGACACTAAAGCGCGCCGAGCCGAAATCGCCGCGCAGCTCGACCGTGCCGGGGTCGCAGGCAGCTGTCGCGGCGCCCGCCGACAGCGCGAGGGCCGCCAGTGCGGCGCGGATCATTCGAAGTCTTCAGGGCCGACGGCGGCTTCCCAACTGGTGACCTGGGTCGCCATCCGGCCGCGCTTGCCCTCGACCACGCGCAGGCTGACCGCCTCGCCCGGCTGAAGCTCCGCGAGCCCCGACCGGCGCAGAACCTCGACATGCAAGAACACGTCCTCGGGCCGCCCGAACACATTGGCAAAGCCGAAGCCCTTGGCTTTATCGAACCACTTTACCCGGGCCGGTTCGAGGGGGATCGACGTGTCGACCTCGAGCCCCAGATCGGGCACCGCTTCGCCCCCGACCACCGGTGCGGGCGGGTCGATGCGCAACACCTCGACGGCCTGAATACCCCTTTGGGTGCGTTGCACGGTGACCTCGATCCCCGCGGCATCGGCGACCGAGGACTGGCCGAAATTGCGCAGGACGTTCGCGTGCAACAGGATATCGGGCCCGCCGGTATCGGCGACCACAAATCCGAAACCCTTGCCCGGATCGAACCATTTCACGGTGCCTGTAACCGTGACCAGGTCATCGTCGGAATCGAAGTTCACTGTTCTTTCATCCCCCGGCCTTTGGCCGAACTTTTTTTCCAATTTGTTCCAACTGCCCCACCGGACGCAAGGAATATTGAACCGAGCAGTCCAAATTCCCGCGACTGCGTCTCATTTCACGGCGCCACGCGCTCGACGCGCCACGCGCCGTCGGTGGTTTCGCGCCGCCAGCGGAACCGGTCGTGGAGCCGGAAAGCACCGTCGGCCCAGAACTCGATCTCGACCGGTGTGAGCCGGAACCCGCCCCAATGCGGCGGCCGCCCAGGGTCGGTCCCGTGGCGCACCGCCGCCCTTGCGACCTCGGCCATGAGCGCCTCGCGCGAGGCGAGCGGCCGGGACTGCTTCGAGGCCCAGGCGCCCAACCGGCTCTGCAGGGCGCGGCTGCTGTAATAGGCATCCGCCTGGCTTCCCTCTTCCCGTTCCACCGGCCCTCTGGCGCGCAGCTGACGCTTCAGCGACTTCCAGTGCATCGTGAAGGCCGCCGCCGGATTGGCCGCCAGTTCCTCGCCCTTGGCACTGTCGTAATTGGTGTAGAAGACGAAGGCGTTGGCCTCGATCGCCTTGAGGAGCACCATGCGTACGTTGGGCATGCCGGCCGGGTCCACCGTCGCCAGAGCCATCGCGTTCGGATCGGCGATTTCCTGCTCACCCGCCGCGTCGAGCCAGCTTTGAGCCAGCCGAAACGGGTCCTCGCCGGCAAAAATCCCTGTCCGCTGCATGTCCGTCCCCTCGCCGGCGGCCCCCGATAGAGGCCGCGCCCGTGTCCCTGCCGCCCCGTCCGCCCGCCTAGACTTGCCAGACTTGATGGCCCATTCCAATTGGCGTAAACGCCGCCGGCACGGCGCAAGCGCCTGATGGACGGGGAGACGAGGCATGTCGGGCGGTTTGATGGCGGGTAAGCGCGGTCTCATCATGGGGCTTGCCAACGACAAATCCATCGCCTGGGGGATCGCCAAGGCCGTCGCCGCCGAAGGGGCGGAGCTGGCCTTCTCCTTTCAGGGAGAGGCGCTGGAAAAACGCGTGCGTCCCCTCGCGGCAGAGCTCGGCTCGGATTTCGTGCTGCCCTGCGACGTCGGCGACAGCGGCTCTATCGACGCGCTCTTCCAGTCGCTCAAGGATCGCTGGGGCGGGCTCGACTTCCTCGTCCACGCCATCGGGTTTTCCGACAAGAACGAGCTTCGGGGCCGTTACGTCGACACATCCCGCGACAATTTCCTGATGTCGATGGACATCTCGGTCTATTCCTTCACCGCCGTCGCCCGGGCCGCCGGCGCGCTGATGGGCCCGGGCGGCTCGATGCTGACGCTCACCTATTACGGCGCCGAGAAGGTGATGCCCCATTACAACGTCATGGGCGTCGCGAAGGCCGCGCTCGAAGCGAGCGTGCGTTATCTGGCCGAAGATTTCGGCCGCGACGGCATCCGCGTGAACGCGATCTCAGCCGGCACGATCAAGACGCTGGCGGCCTCGGGCATCGGCGATTTTCGCTACATCCTGAAATGGAACGAACTTCACGCGCCGATGCGCCGGAACGTGACCACCGAGGATGTGGGCAAGTCCGCGCTCTATCTTCTGTCCGATCTCGGCTCCGGCGTGACCGGCGAGGTCGTCCATGTGGATGCGGGCTATCACATCGTGGGCATGAAGAACCCCGACGCGCCCGACCTCACCCGGAGTTGAGCCGGGCCTTGCGGGGACCGTGCGGGCAAGGCTAAACCCCGGGCAACGCCGCCCCGGGGACCGCCATTGGACCTGACCGCCCTTATCGCCTTCAATGCAGCGCTCGCAGCGGCCCTTGCCTCGCCGGGGCCCGCGATGCTCGTTTGCATCCGCGCCAGCCTGCGCGGCGGCTGGCGCGAAGGCGCGCTGACCGGGGTCGGCCTTGCGGCGATGGCCACGCTCTGGACGCTGGCCGCCCTCTTCGGGCTTGATGCGCTTTTCCGCGTCTTCCCATGGGCTTACGGGGCGTTGAAAACCCTCGGCGCGCTTTATCTCTTCTGGATCGCCTGGCGCACCTGGCGCGTGGCCGGCGCGCCCCTGCCCACGGTGGCGGTCCCGGCCGCCCGGGCCATCCGCACCGGCGTGCTGGTGAACCTGTCGAACCCGAAATCGGTGCTCTTTGCCGGTGCGGTTCTCGTGGTGATCTTCCCCCCCGACCTCGGCACCGGCGCGCGGCTTGGCATCGCTCTGAACCACCTCGTCTTTGAGATCTTCGCCTACGCTGCGCTCTCGTTCGTCATCGCGCGCTCGGGGCTGGCCCAGCCGCTCCTGGCGGCCAAGGCCACGCTCGAGCGGGTCACCGCGGCCGTGCTCGGCGCGCTGGGGCTGCGCCTCCTCTTGGAGCGCACACCATGACGCTTGCGGCCTTTCTCACCATCGCCGTCCTGCACCTTCTCGCGGCGATCTCGCCGGGGCCCTCCTTCGTCGTGTCGATCCGCACCGCCGCAGCCGAGGGCTTCCGCCCCGCCCTCGGGCTGGCCATCGGTTTCGGCGCCGGCGCGGTGATCTGGGCTACCGCCGCCCTTGCGGGCCTCGCCCTTCTGTTCCAGATCCTGCCGGCCCTCTTCACCGCGCTCAAAGTCGCCGGTGGGCTCTTTCTTCTCTGGATCGCCTGGCAGACCTGGCGCCACGCCCGCGCGCCGCTGCCCGAGATCGAACCGGGCGCGCTGCCGACGAGCCTCGGCGCGGCGGTGCTCAAGGGCCTCGCCGTCCAGCTTGCCAACCCCAAACCGGCGGTGTTTTTCGGCGCGGTCTTCGTCGGCCTCGTCCCGCCCGAAACCCCGCTGCCAATGCTCGCCCTCGTCATGGGCGTCATCTTCATCGACGAGACGCTGTGGTACATTCTCGTCGCCCGCCTCTTCTCCCTGCCCCGCCCCCGCGCGCTCTATGCGCGCATGAAAGCCGGCGTCGACCGCACCTTCGGCGTCCTCTTGGCGGGGCTCGGCCTCCACATCGCGCTGCCCTAAAGGTTTCCACCATGAACGACCCACTTCCCCATGAAAAAGGCTTCCACGTCTCCTGGGACCAGATCCACCGCGACGCCCGCGCCCTTGCCTGGCGGCTCGACAAGCAGGGCCCCCTCGACGCGGGCGCCTGGAAGGCGGTCGTCGCCATCACCCGGGGCGGCATGGCGCCTGCGATGATCGTCGCCCGCGAACTCGACATCCGGACGGTCGACACGATCTCGGTGAAGTCCTACGACCACCAGACCCAGTCCGAACCCCAGATCATCAAGACCCCGGATATGGAGATGGTGGGCGACGGCACCGGCATCCTCATCGTCGATGACCTCGTCGACACCGGAAAGACCCTCGAAGTCGTCCGCGCCGCGATGCCCAAGGCCCATGTCGCGACCGTCTATGCCAAGCCCAAGGGCCGGCCCCAGGTCGATACGTTCATCACCGAGGTCTCGCAAGACACCTGGATCTTCTTTCCCTGGGACATGGCGCTGCAATATGTCGAACCCTACCGCGCGGGGGGCTGAGGCGGTGCCCGGCTGCGCCCTCCCGGCATCTCGGTATTCTTGCCAGGATGAAGGGGCCGGGCCGCGCTTCGGCTTCATCTTGGCAGAAATACCGCGGGGGAGCCGCCCCAGGCGGCGGGGGCAGCACCCCCGCGACTGCCGGTGATCCCGCTCAACCCAAACATCCGCGCGACCGAGGCTCCGCCGGTGATGGAGGCGCGGCGCTGGATCGAGGGCAAGCGCTTCCCGGCCGAGAAGCCGCTCCTCAATCTCTCCCAGGCCGCCCCGGTGGCACCGCCGCCCGCGCCCCTGCGCGAGGCGATGGCCGAGATCATCCTGTCCGACCCCGCCGCCCATCTCTACGGCCCGGTCCTCGGTTTGCCCGAACTTCGGGCGCGGATCGCGGCGGATTGGTCGGCGGGCTACGGCGGCAAGGTCGCCGAGGCGCAGGTCGGGGTCACCGCCGGCTGCAACGAGGCCTTCGCGGCAGCTATGGCGACCCTGGCCGGCCCGGGAGATGAGGTTCTCCTCACAACGCCTTGGTACTTCAATCACAAAATGTGGCTCGACATGGCCGGGGTCAGAACCGTTCCGCTGCCCACCGGCCCCGATCTCGCCCCGGACCCCGAGACCGCCGGCAGCCTCGTCACCGACCGGACACGGGCCATCGTCCTCGTCAGCCCCAACAACCCCGGCGGCGTCGAGTACGCCCCCGAACGCCTCGCCGCCTTCCGCGACCTCGCCCGGGCCCACCGCATCGCCCTCATCGTCGACGAGACCTACCGCGACTTCC
Source organism: Paracoccaceae bacterium (assembly GCA_030066905.1). Taxonomy (GTDB): domain Bacteria; phylum Pseudomonadota; class Alphaproteobacteria; order Rhodobacterales; family Rhodobacteraceae; genus JASJAR01. The sequence goes on from JASJAR010000022.1 coordinate 48,871, forward strand.
ATTCCGCCGACGGCGCGCCCCACGGGCTCTTTGCCGACCCCGACTGGGACGACAGCTTCCTCCAGCTCTACTCCTTCTCGAAGGCCTACCGGCTCACCGGCCACCGGGTCGGCGCGGTCCTCGCAAGCCCTCGTCGCCTTGCGGAGATCGAGAAGTTCCTCGACACGGTAACGATCTGTCCGCCCCAGATCGGCCAGCGCGCGGCGCTCTGGGGGATGGAGCATTTGCGCGACTGGCTCGCCGGCGAGCGCCGGGAGATCCTCGCCCGCCGCCGCGCCATGGTCACCGGGCTCAACCGGCTGAAGGGCTGGCGCTGCCTCGGGGCCGGGGCCTATTTCGCCTATGTCGAGCACCCCTACGACATCCCCTCCCCCGAGCTTGCGAGGCTTCTCGTCGACAAGGCCCATGTCTTGGCCCTGCCCGGCACCATGTTCCGGCCCGGAGACGACCCTGCCGGCGGGCGGGAACTGCGCTTCGCCTTCGCCAACGAGGATGCGGCGGGCCTCGACGTGCTGATGTCGCGCCTCGCCGCCCTCGGCTGAGGCTTGCCGCCCCCCGAGGCCCCCGATAAGACGGCGGCCGAACCAAACGGAGCGCATCTTCCATGGCCAAGGGCATCGGCAAGGGCAAAGCCTCCCAGACCTTCGTCTGGATCATTCTCGGGCTCCTGATCGTCGGTCTGGCGGGCTTTGGCGCCACGAGCTTCACCGGCGGCGGTTCGGCGGTGGCGCGGGTCGGCGAGGCCGAGGTCACGATCGACGACTATGCCCGCGCGCTGCAAACCGAACTCCGCCAGATCCAGGCGCAGGCGGGCCGCGCGGTGCCGCTGTCTGAAGCGCGCACCTTCGGCGTCGACCAGATCGTCCTGGGCCGGCTCGTCGGCTCGGCCGCGCTCGACGACCAGGCCCAGGCCGCCGGCGTTTCGGTCGGCGACGAACGCATTGCCGAGGAGGTCCGCAGCACTCCGGCCTTTCTCGGGATCGACGGCGCCTTCGACCCCGAAAGCTACCGGTTTGCGCTCCAGCAGAACGGGCTTTCGGTGCGCGATTACGAGGCGAGCCTGCGCGCCGACCTCTCCCGCCAGATCCTCCAGGCCGGTATCGTCGGCGGCGTGGCGGCACCCGAACCCTATGTCGACACGCTCCTTGGGTTTCTGCGCGAAGAGCGCGACGTCACCTGGGCGCCTCTCTCCGAGGCCGATCTCGCCGAGCCGGTTCCCGACCCGACGATGAGCGAGCTTGCCGCGTTTCACACCGAGAACGCCGGGGCCTTCACCGTTCCCGAGACCAAGGTTCTGACTGTCGCCGCGCTGACGCCCGACATGCTGATCGACGGGATCGAGATCGACGAGACGATGCTTCGCGAGGTCTATGACGAGCGGCTTTCGGAATATGAAACCCCCGAGCGGCGGCTCGTCGAGCGGCTCGTCTTTGCCGACACGGCCGCCGCCGAGGCCGCGCGTGCGGGCATCGAGGCCGGCGAGACGACCTTCGAGGCCCTCGTCGAAGAGCGCGGTCTGACGCTGATCGATGTCGATCTGGGCGATGTCTCGGCCCGCGACCTCGGCGAGGCGGCCGAAGCGGTCTTCGCCCTCGACGGACCCGGGGTTGCCGGGCCGGCACCGTCCTCCCTCGGCCCGGCGCTGTTCCGGGTGAACGCGATCCTGCCGGCGACATCGGTGACCTTCGACGAGGCCCGGGGCGAGCTCTTCGAGGAGATCGCGGCCGAACGCGCCCGCCGGGCGATCCTCGACGAGATCCAGCCGGTGGACGACCTTCTGGCGGGCGGCGCGACCCTCGAAGAGCTGGTCGCGGAAACCCAGATGGCGCTTCAGACCCTCGACTGGCGGCCCGGCGAGGCCGAGGGGCCCGGCGGCTACGAGGCGATCCGGCAGGCGGCCGCGGCCGCCCGCGAGGGGGACTTTCCCGAGGTGATCGAGCTCGAGGACGGCGGCATCGCGGCCATCCGGCTCGATGAGACCCGTCCGCCTGCGCTCCGCCCGCTCGACGAGATCGAGGACGAGGTCGCCGCCGCCTGGCGCGCTCAGGAGCTGGGCTTCCGGCTCGCCGCGCGTGGCGCCGAGATCGCCGGCGAGATCGAAGCGGGTCGCGACATGGCCGCCTTCGACCTCGCCCTGCGCTGGGACCGGGGGCTCACACGCAACGGCTTTGTCGAGGGCGCGCCGGCAGGCTTCCTGCCGACCCTCTTTGAGATGGCGCCTGGCGAGGTCCGCGTGATCGAGGGCCCGGGCGCGGCGGTGATCGCCCGGCTCGAAGAGGTGCGGGCACCGAGCGGCGAGGATGCCGATACGCTGGCGATCCGGGCGCTTCTGGCGGGCCAGGTTCAGCAGGGTCTCGCCGAGGACCTGCTGTTGGGCTTCATGAACGCCGCCCGCGACAGCGTCCGCGTCGACATCGACCAGGCCGCGATCAACGCGGTCCATTCGAGCTTCCCCTGATGGCCGAGCTTTTTCCGGCAATCGCCGATTTCGCGCGCGGCTTCGAGGCGGGCGAGAACCAGATCGTCTATGCCCGGCTCTCGGCCGATCTCGACACGCCGGTCTCGCTGATGCTGAAGCTCGGCGGCGGCTCCCAGCGCGACGCCTTCATCCTCGAAAGCGTCACCGGAGGCGAGGTGCGCGGGCGGTATTCGATCATCGGCGTCAAACCCGACGTGGTCTGGGAATGCCGGGGGACGGCCTCGCGGATCAACCGTCAGGCCCGCTACGACCGCGAGACCTTCGAGGACCAGAGCGGCTCGCCCCTCGACACCCTCCGCGCCCTCATCGCCGAAAGCCGGATCGACCTGCCGCCGGACCTTCCTGCCGCCGCCGCGGGGCTTTTCGGCTATCTCGGCTACGACATGATCCGCCTCGTCGAACGGCTTCCGGAGGTGAACCCCGACCCGCTCGACCTGCCCGATGCAGTGATGCTCAGGCCCTCGGTGATCGCCGTCCTCGACGGGGTAAAGGGCGAGGTCACCCTCGTCGCCCCGGCCTGGGCCGGGTCCGGGCTGTCGGCCAAGGCGGCCTATGCCCAGGCCGCAGAGCGGGTGATGGATGCCTTGCGCGATCTCGAACGGCCCGCCGCGACGGAGACGCGGACACTTGGCGCGGCGGCCCCCGAACCGGAACCGGTCTCGAACTTCACCAAGGACGATTACCTCGCCGCCATCGAGAAAGCCCGGGATTACATCCGGGCCGGAGACATCTTCCAGGTCGTCCCCTCCCAGCGCTGGCGGCAGGATTTCCCGCTCCCGCCATTCTCGCTCTACCGCTCGCTGAGGCGCACCAACCCCTCACCCTTCATGTTCTACTTCGATTTCGGCGGGTTTCAGGTTGTGGGGGCGAGCCCCGAGATCCTTGTCCGGGTCATGCACGCAGAGGTCACGATCCGCCCCATCGCCGGCACCCGGCCGCGCGGCGCGACCCCCGAGGAAGACCGGGCGCTCGAGGCCGACCTCCTGGCGGATGAAAAGGAGCGCGCCGAACACCTGATGCTCCTCGATCTGGGGCGCAACGACGTCGGCCGCGTGGCGACGATCGGCTCGGTGAAGCCCACCGAGCAATTCGTCATCGAGCGCTACTCCCATGTCATGCATATCGTCTCGAACGTCGTCGGCCGGCTGGCCCCGGAGCAGGACGCGCTTTCGGCCCTGCTGGCCGGATTGCCGGCTGGCACCGTCTCGGGCGCCCCGAAGGTTCGCGCGATGGAGATCATCGACGAGCTCGAACCCGAAAAGCGCGGCGTCTACGGCGGCGGTGTGGGGTACTTCTCGGCCCGCGGCGACATGGATATGTGCATCGCGCTGAGGACGGCGGTGGTGAAAGAGGGCGGGCTCTACATCCAGGCCGGCGGCGGTGTGGTGTGGGACAGCGACCCCGAAGCCGAGTTCGAGGAAACCGTGAACAAGGCCCGCGCGATCCGGGCGGCGGCGGCGGATGCGGCGCGGTTCGGGTCGGAGCGGAACGGCTAGGGGCTCCGCCCCCGCCCAGCCGCCTGTCGGCGGCCGGGCTCCCCCGCGGTATTTTTGCCAAGATGAAGCCCGAAGGGCCGCCGCCCCGGCGGCGACGACGGATCAGTTGGAGCGGCTGTCGGGCACCGCGCGAACCCGCGGCAGACCGGTTGTCGCGGCGGCCGCCTCGTCTTCGGTCTCCTCGACGGCATCGGGCGCCGTCTGGGGCGCGATGACCGCCGATACCGGGGCGAGGGCGAGGCTCTGGGCGTTACGGCCCTGAAGCCATTGCCCGAGCCCCTCGACGGTTGCGGCATCCGCGCGGCCCACGAGGATGACCCCGGCCTCCAGGCGCGCCCGGAACGCCGCACGGTCGAGCGCGCGGGAGACCGCGGCGGCATCGGTTCCGGCCCCGAGGTCGCCGAAGATTAGCGACGCGGGCACATCGAACCGGCCGGCGATCTGCTGGGCGGTGTTGAGGCCCTGGGGGGCGGTGATCAACCCGTGTCCGGTTTCGGCGATAACGGCGATGACCTGGCCGACCGCATCCCGGTCGCCCTGGAAACCGGCCGTGCCCGGGTCCATCACCGCGACCGCCTCCGGCACCGCGCCGAAATTCGACTGGAGCGCCACCTCCACGTCCTGCGGCCGGGCACCGGCCGGGATCGACGGGATCAGCACGACCTCGCGGCCCGCCGCCCGGTAGGCCGCCGCGATGGCGGCGGCGTTGAGCGACGCCCCGTCGACGGCGAAGCTGACCTCTCCGGGCAGGTCGGCCAGCGCTCCCGCCTCGGGGGGGGCGGCGCCTTCATGGACGAGCACCACCGCGACGCGGGCAAGGCCCGGGTCGGCCTCGAAGGCATGCCGGTGGCGGTCGAGGGCCCGGCCCGCATCCGGCGCGGGCTGCGCGACCTCCGGGGCGGTGCCGGTGTCGCTCCGGCTCCCGGGCAAGGCGCCGACCCGCTGGCCGATGCTCGCCGAGGGCACGCCGGGCATGCCGGGCGCGGCTTCGGGGGCCTGGGCGATGCGGAGGCTGTCAGAGGGCGGCACGATCCGCCTCGGCTCGACCGCGCCAGCGGGCCCGCCGGCATCGGCAAGCTGCGGGTTTTCGGGGATCGCCGGCTCCGCCTCGGGGGCGACGGGGGCCGCCATCTCGGGGCTTTCGGCGCCGGGCTGCGGCGCGCTGTCGACCTCTGTGAGAGCGATGTCGGCGGTCTGCGGCGTTTCGGGCTCGGTCGGCGCCTCGGCGGCCTCGCGCGTGAGCGCGGGTGCGGCCGCCGGGGCCAGGCCTTCGGGGGCCGCGGGCGCCGGCGCGCTCGGCACGGCATCGGTCACCGTCCGGGGGAGGTCGGGAGACGGCGCGGCAGCCGGTCCGCGCGGCGCCTGGGTTTCGAGGCTGGCGACAACCGGACCGGGCGCGGGCGCGGCCGAAGGCTCCGCCCGGGGCTCCCGGGTGGCCTCGGCGAGCAGCGCATCCGGCGCGGCCGGCGCGCCGGCGTCCTGGGGCGCCTCGGCGACGACGGGGGAGGCGTCTTCCTCCGGTGCCGCCAGACCGGGCATCTCCGCCACGGGCGCGTCGGCGGGGGCGGGCCCGCGCTCAGGCGCGGCTTCGGCGACTTGCGGCGCGGTCTCCCGGACCGGCGGGGCCGGCACGTCGCGGACAACCGCGGCGGGCTGGTCGGTCCGTGGCGGCAGGGGCGCCCGCGCCTCCGGCGCTCCGGCGGTTTCGGGCCGGAGCCCCTCGCGGTCGGTCAGCGCCACCCCGGCCGCGCGCGGCACCTCCGGCCGGCCCGGCGCCTCGGGGCCGGCAAACGCGGTCTGCGGCGCGGCGGCCGGCGCAGTGTCGAAGCGCGGCGAGGCGTCGGCCGGGGCCGGCTCGGCAGGCGAGATGGCGGCCACATCGGCCGCCGGCACGGTTTCCTCGGTCGGCACGGCAGGGTCGGTCTCCGGGCGCGCCTGGTCGAACTCGGTTCCGGCCGGCGTCTCCACGGCGCGGGCCTCCGGCTGCGGCAGCGCGAGGTCGTGTCGCACCGCCAACTGGCTCGCCACCGCCACCATCGCCCCGCCGACCACGATGCCCGAGGCCCCGCCCCAGACGGTGGATTTCAGCCGTTCCAGACGACGCCTGTTCAAGATCCCGCGTGCCACCGCTGACCTCCGCTTCGATGTTCACGCCCCCATAAAGCGCGTATGCCTCACCCGGACCCGGTTTGATCGCCATTGACGATCTCCGATGCCTCTATGACAAGTATACGGCACAACACTCTCCCGGCCCACCCCTTTCTGGAACGCACGCGCAATGCTGCTGCTCATCGACAACTACGACAGCTTCACCTTCAACCTCGTGCATTTCCTGGGCGAACTCGGCGCCGAGACCCGGGTGGTCCGCAACGACGAGGTTTCGGTACCAGAAGCGCTGGCGCTCGCGCCGGCCGGGATCGTCCTGAGCCCGGGGCCCTGCGACCCTGCCCGCGCAGGGATTTGCGTGCCGCTGGTGACCGCGGCCGCCGAGGCCGGGGTGCCGCTCTTCGGGGTCTGCCTCGGCCACCAGGCCATTGGCGAGGCCTTCGGCGGCACGGTCGGTCAGGCCGGCGAGATCGTCCATGGCAAGCTCGGAACGATCCTGCACGGCGGCAAGGGGGTTTTCCGCCAACTGCCCTCGCCGCTCGCTGCCACCCGCTATCATTCGCTGGTGGTCGAGCGGGCGACGCTGCCGGAGGTCCTTGAGGTCACCGCCGAGCTCGAGGACGGCACGATCATGGGGCTCCGGCACCGCGCGCTGCCCGTCGAAGGGGTGCAGTTCCACCCCGAGAGCATTGCCTCGGAACACGGGCACAAGCTTCTGGCGAATTTCCTCGACACGCTGAAGGTCGTCGCATGAGCGAGGCGCTGAAACCGCTGATCGCGGCCGCCGTCGACCGGGCGCTGACCCGGGCCGAGGCGGAAGAGGCGTTCGGCATTCTCTTCGAGGGCGAGGCCACGCCGGCCCAGATCGGCGGTCTGCTGATGACGCTCCGCACCCGCGGCGAAACCGTGGGCGAATATGCCGCCGCCGCCGCCGTCATGCGGGCGAAATGCAATGCGGTCCGCGCGCCCGAGGGGGCGATCGACATCGTCGGCACAGGAGGCGACGGCAAGGGCACGCTCAACATCTCGACGGCCACCGCCTTCGTCGTCGCCGGGGCGGGCGTTCCGGTGGCCAAACACGGCAACCGCAACCTTTCGTCGAAATCGGGCGCGGCGGATGCGCTCACCGAAATGGGCGTCGATGTCATGGTCGGCGCGGAGGTCGTCGAACGGGCCATCGCCGAGGCCGGGATCGGCTTCATGATGGCCCCGATGCATCATCCGGCGATCAGGCATGTGATGCCGGCCCGCGCCGAGCTCGGCACAAGAACGATCTTCAACATCCTCGGGCCGTTGACCAATCCCGCCGGCGTCAAGCGACAGCTCACCGGCGCCTTTTCGCCCGCGCTCCTGATGCCCATGGCCGAGACGCTCGCGGCCCTCGGCGCCGAGGCCGCCTGGGTCGTGCATGGCTCCGACGGCACCGACGAGATCACCATCACCGGAGTGACCCATGCAGCCGTGCTCGACGGCGAGATGGTCTGTGAACGCGAGGTCCACCCCGAGGAGGCCGGCCTGCCGGTCCATCCTTTCGAGGCGATCAGGGGCGGGACGCCGGCGGAAAACGCCGCCGCCTTCGGTGCGCTTCTGGCCGGCGCGCCCTCGGCCTACCGCGACGCGGTCTGCCTCAACGCAGCCGCGGCGCTGGTGATCGCGGAGGCCGCCGGCGACCTCCGGACCGGCGCGGAGATGGCGGCCGAGAGCATCGACAGCGGCAGGGCGCGCGAGAAGATCGAAGCGCTCGCCCGGATCACCCAGGGCTAGCCGGAAACCGCGCGCGGGTTTCCGCGCCCGTTGTCCGCGCGCGGATATCGCCCCTTCTTCCCTTCGACGGCGCCAGCGGATATTCACCTCCCATGACCGTCCTCGACCGCATCAAGGCCTACAAGCTCGACGAGATCGCCGCCGCCAAGGCGCGCCTGCCCCTTGGCGAGGTCGAAGCGGCCGCCCGGTCCGCCGCCCCGGTGCGCGGCTTCCGTGCCGCCTTGGAGCGGGCCTCGGCCACGGGCTGGGGCCTCATTGCCGAGATCAAAAAGGCCAGCCCGTCGAAGGGGCTCATCCGCGCCGATTTCAACCCCCCCGCCCTCGCCGAAGCCTATGAGGCCGGGGGTGCAGCCTGCCTGTCGGTCCTGACCGATACGCCCTCCTTCCAGGGCGCCCCGGAGTTTCTCCGCGCCGCGCGGGCGGCCACCGCCCTGCCGGTTCTGCGCAAGGACTTCATGTACGACCCCTACCAGGTCACCGAGGCCCGGGCCTGGGGGGCGGACGCGATCCTCGTCATCATGGCCTCGGTCTCCGACGCTCAGGCGAAGGAGCTCGAAGCCGCCGCCGCCTCCTGGGGCATGGACGTTCTCGTCGAAGTCCACGACGCCGCCGAGCTCGACCGCGCACTGGCGCTGTCCTCACCGCTTCTTGGGATAAACAACCGCAATCTCAAGACCTTCGAGACCACCCTTGAAACCACCCGGGCGCTCGCGCCCCGGGTGCCCGACGACCGTATCGTCGTGGCCGAAAGCGGCCTCACGGGTCCCGACGATCTCGCCGACCTCGCCCGTCACGGCGCGCGCTGCTTTCTCATCGGCGAGCACCTGATGCGGCAGGCCGACGTGACGGCGGCGACCCGGGCGATCCTCTCGGGCGCGGTGGCGGGCGCGGCCTGATGGCGCTCACCCATTTCGACGCCGAGGGCCAGGCCCATATGGTCGACGTCTCCGGAAAGGCCGACACGTCCCGCGTCGCCGTCGCCGAGGGGTACGTGAGGATGGCGCCGGAAACCCTCGATCTGATTGAGAAAGGCGACGCCAGGAAGGGCGACGTTCTGGGCGTCGCCCGGCTTGCCGGCATCATGGGGGCGAAACGCACCGCCGACCTCATCCCCCTCTGCCACCCGCTGGCGCTCGCCAGGGTCTCGCTGGCGCTTGAGATCGACCGCGCCCGGCCGGGCCTGCGGATCGAAGCGACGGTGAAGACCACCGGCAAGACCGGCGTCGAGATGGAAGCGCTGACGGCGGTCTCCGTCGCGGCCCTCACTGTCTACGACATGCTGAAAGCCGCCGAGAAAGGCATGCTGATCGAAGACGTCCGCCTCGTCCTGAAAGAGGGCGGCAAGTCGGGGCGTTACGAGGCGCCGCGATGATCTCGGTCGACGCCGCGCTCGACCGCCTCTTCGCCCTTGCCCGCCCCACCAGTACCGAGCTTCTCCCGCTCCGCCGCGCCGCCGGCCGGGTACTCGCCGCGCCGGTGACCGCCACCCGCGCCCAACCGCCCTTCGATGCCTCGGCGATGGACGGCTATGCGGTCGCCGCGGACGCCCCGGCGCCCGGCCAGACCTTCCGGGTGGTCGGCGAGGCGGCGGCAGGCCATGGCTGGGACGGCGAGATCGGGCCCGGCGAGGCGCTGCGCATCTTCACCGGGGCGCCGGTGCCCCGGGGCGCCAAAACGGTTGTGATCCAGGAAGATGTAGCGCGGAACGCAGAAACGATCACCCTCAGGGAGGCGCCGGGGTCGGGGACCAATATCCGCCCCCGCGGCGGAGATTTCGACGAAGATGCCACCGTCTCCGCCCCCCGCCGCCTCCGCCCCGCCGACCTTTCGCTTCTCGCGGCGATGAATGTCCCCCGGGTCCCGGTCCACCGCCGCCCCGAGGTCGCCCTCATCGCCACCGGCGACGAGCTGGTCGAACCCGGCGACGCGCCCCGTCCCGATCAGATCGTGGCCTCCAACAGCGTCGGGCTCGCGGCGATGGTCGAGGCCGAAGGTGCCATTGCGCGGCTTCTGCCCATTGCCCGGGACACGCGCGCGGCCCTCACCCAGGCCTTCGACCTTGCCCGCGGGGCCGATCTCATCGTCACCATCGGCGGCGCCTCGGTGGGCGATCACGACCTCGTCGGCGACGTCCTCGGCGATGCCGGCGCCCGCGATTTCTACAAGGTCGCGATGCGCCCCGGCAAACCTCTGATGGCCGGGCGGATCGGCGAGGCGGCGATGGTGGGCCTGCCCGGCAACCCCGTCTCCTCCCTCGTCTGCGGCCATGTCTTCCTTCTGCCGATGCTGCGCGCGATGCAGGGCTTGCCCGCCCTCCCCGCCCCGCGCCGGCAGGTGCCCCTCGCCGAACCGCTCGGCGCCAACGGGCCGCGGGAACATTACATGCGGGCGCGGCTCACCGAAGCCGGCGTCGCCGCCTTCGACCGCCAGGACAGCTCGCTTCTCGGCATCCTCGCCGCGGCGGATGGGCTGATCGTGCGCCCGCCCCATGCCGCTGCCGGGACCGAGGGTGAGCTTGTGGATATCATCGACCTCTGAGCGCCCTCGCGTTGACACAAAACGGGAACGTCGCTAGAACATCCGCGAACGAGTGCGGATTTCGCGCACCAGGCGTGGCAGGAGAGCACGGATGCTGACGAAAAAGCAGCTTGAGTTGCTGGAGTTTATCCACAGGCGCGTGCAGCGCGACGGCGTGCCGCCGTCTTTCGACGAGATGAAGGACGCGCTCGATCTGCGCTCGAAGTCGGGCATCCACCGGCTGATCACCGCTTTGGAGGAGCGCGGCTTCATCCGGCGGCTCGCCCACCGGGCCCGGGCGATCGAGATCGTGAAGATGCCCGAAAGCGTCGGCCAGGGCTTCGTGCCGAAGGTCATCGAGGGCGACCGGCCGGACCGGCCGGCGAATGCCGTGCCGCTCGACGGCGGGGCGGTCGATCTGCCGCTGATGGGCCGGATCGCGGCGGGTGTGCCGATTGAGGCGATCAGCGAGAAGGCGCACGACGTGTCGGTGCCCGCCTCGATGCTGAGCGCGAAGGGGCATCACTATGCCCTTGAAGTGAAAGGCGATTCGATGATCGACGCCGGGATCAACGATGGCGATGTCGTGGTGATCCGCGAGACCAACACGGCCGAGAACGGCGATATCGTCGTCGCCCTTGTCGAGGGCCATGAGGCGACGCTGAAGCGGTTCCGGCGGAAGGGCGCCACCATTGCCCTCGAAGCGGCGAACCCCGCCTATGAAACCCGGCTCTTCCGCGACGATCAGGTGAAGGTCCAGGGCCGTCTCGTCGGGCTGATCCGGACCTACTGACCGGCCTGACCCGCTCCGGGGGCGGCGCGGGCTGTGCCGAAGAGCGCCAGTGCCCGTCCGGAGCGTTCGGCCCCGTTCCAGACCCGCCTGCCCGCCTGTTCGGCCGCCGTCACGATGCGCAGTCCCGCCCCCTCCGGCCAGAGGGCCAGCGCGCCCGTCTCGCGCAGCAGGCGCCTGTCGATCAACCGGCAGCCCGCCGGAGGGTCGGTTTCGCCGGAATAGATCACGATGTCGGCGGCGGCACAGGCGCCGGGCACCCGCGCCCCGGCGCCGCGCCCGGTGAGATGCACCGCGCGCAGCCGCCCGAGCCGGAACTCCCGCGCGCCGGGCGGACCGGTGAAACCCGGCCGCTCCGCAGCCTCGGCCTGCGCGCTTGGGTCGCCGTCGTTCTCCAGCCAGCTTCGCGCGGCAAACCCGTCGCCCCGGGGTTTCGACAGCGCCCGGCCGTCTCCCGTCATCACCCCGACGAGCCCGCCCGATGCCGCAACGATGACCGGCGGCCGGTCGGCGCCCGACCAGAGCACGAGGGCGAGGACCATCGGCGCGACCCCGAGGATCCGGCTGCGATCCCGCCAGAGGATGGCGAACAAGGCCCCTAGGGCGAAAACCACCAGAACCGCCGGCGGCGGGGCCGGCACGAAGGACAACGCCCCGTCGAGCCCCGCCACGCGTTCGGCCACCCCGAGGATCCAGCGGATCGGCGGGTCCATGATCCACAAGCCCGCGGCGTGGAGGCCGAGCGGGGCCAGAACGGCGGCGAGGACGGCCGCGGGCATCACGACCGCCCCCATGAGCGGCACGGACAGAAGGTTGGCAAGGAGACCGTAATGGGGCACCTGGTTGAAATGCGCTGCCGCAATCGGCGCCGTGGCGGCCCCCGCGACCGCCGAGGAGATCACCAGGGCGGCGGTCCCCCGGGCCCAGCGCGGCAGCCGGCGGCGGCCCTCGCCGGCCGCCCTCAGCCAGCCGAATACGGCGACGAGCGCGGTGGTTGCCGCAAACGACATCTGAAACCCCGGGCCCATCAGCGCCTCGGGGCGGAGCGTGAGCACCAAAAGCGCCGCCAGCGCCACCGAGCGCAGGGTCAGCGCCCGCCGGTCGAAGAGAACGGCGACAAGCATCACCGCGACCATAATGAACGCCCGTTCGGTGGCGACATTCCCGCCCGACAGGCCAAGATAGACCGCCCCCGCCCCGAGCGCGACGATGGCGGCGATCTTCTTGGCGTCGACCCGCAGCGAAAGCGCGGGCAGGAGGGCAAGGCCGGTCCGCATGCAGGCGAAGACGAACCCCGTGAGCAGCCCCATATGGAGCCCCGAGATCGCCAGAAGATGGGCGAGGTTCGCCGCGCGCAGGTCCTCAAGCACCTCGGCGGGGATGCCCGAGCGGTCCCCGACGGTGAGCGCGGCGGCGACACCGCCCGTCGCGCCGGGCAGGACCGCCCGGATCTCGGCCGAAATCGTCATCCTGAGCCGCCAGAGCCAGAGCGCCGAGCCGCCCTCGGCCGGGGCCAGGGTCACCGCCGGGCTGCGCGTGTAGCCCACCGCGCCGAGCTTCTTGAACCAGGCCTGGCGCCGGAAATCGAAGCCCCCCGGCTCGACCGGCCCTTGGGGCGGCGAGAGATGGCCGGTCAGCCCCACGATCCGCCCGGGCTCGGCAACGAGATAGCGCTGGTCGCCGTGGAGCGACACGCGCACCCGCGCCGGGGTGCGGTGGGGCGGCATATCGGCCAGCACCACGCGGTCGAGCGTCAGGCGGAGCTTGTCGGAGGCCGACCGGTCGATCCCCACGATCCGCCCCTCCACGGGGCCGTAATAGCGAAATCCGAGGACCGGCTCGGCGACGGCCGCAGTGCGATGGCCCGCCGCGAGAAAGCCGAGGAGGCCGAAAAGCAGGGCCATCGGCACGAGCCCGCCGCGCCACCTTGTGAGGCCGAGCGCGCCGAGCCCGGCGGCCGAAAACACAACCCCGGCCCAGATCGCGCCGGAAGGGTCTGCGGGCAGCGAAAAGAAGGCGCCGACGCCGCCGGCATAGAATACGGCCAGCCATGGGAAGAGATAACCGCGCTGGTCTTCGACCAGCAGCCAAAGCCGCCGAGGGCGCACCCTTGTCTCCCGTAATCGGCTTGATTAGAACGTTTTTTGATTGCTAGCGGACGATTGGTTTCCAAAAGGTTAATCCCCTCAATGCCTGAGAGTTCAGCTGACCGCCCGGTGGTAACGCGATTTGCGCCCTCGCCCACCGGCTATCTCCATATCGGCGGCGCACGGACGGCCCTTTTCAACTGGCTCTTCGCCCGCCACCACGGGGGCAAGTTCCTGCTCCGGATCGAAGATACCGACCGCCAGCGCTCGACGCCCGAGGCCACCGAGGCGATCTTCGAGGGCCTCACCTGGCTCGGGCTCGACTGGGACGGGGATGCGGTGAGCCAGTTCGCCCGGGCCGGGCGCCATGCCGAGGTCGCCCAGGTGATGCTCGATGCGGGCTATGCCTACAAATGCTTCTCCACCCAGGCCGAGATCGAGGCGTTTCGCGAGGCCGCCAAGGCCGAGGGCCGCTCGACCCTCTTCCGCTCGCCATGGCGCGACGTCACCCCCGACAAGCACCCCGAAAAACCCTTCGTGGTGCGGCTGAAGGCCCCGCGCTCGGGCGAAACCGTCATCGACGACGCCGTTCAGGGCCGGGTGCGGGTGAAGAACGAGCAACTCGACGACATGATCCTTTTGCGGTCGAACGGCACGCCGACCTACATGCTCGCCGTCGTCGTCGACGATTTCGACATGGGCGTGACCCATGTCATCCGCGGCGACGACCACCTCACCAACGCCGCCCGGCAGTGTCAGATCTGGCGGCTGATGGGCTGGGACGAACCGGTCTGGGCCCATATCCCGCTCATTCACGGCGAGGACGGCAAGAAGCTCTCCAAACGCCACGGCGCGCTCAGCGTGCAGGAATATCAGGCGGCGGGGTTCTCGGCTGCCGGCGTGCGAAACTACCTCGCCCGGCTCGGCTGGTCCCATGGCAACGAGGAGTTCTTCACCACCGAAGAGGCCGTGGAATGGTTCGATCTCGGTGCGGTCAAGCGGTCGCCGGCGCGGTTCGACACCGCCAAACTCGCCAAGCTCTCGGGTGCGCATATCGCGGTTGCGGACGATGCTGCACTCGTAGCGGAAGTCCTCGAATACTTACAGGCCAGCGGGCAACCCGACCTGACAGACGACCAGGGCCTGGCCCTGCAATCCGCGATGTATTGTCTCAAGGACCGCGCCAAAACGTTCGGTGAACTTCTTGAAAAGGCTCATTTTATCCTGACGTCCCGTCCTATCGAACCCGATGGCGATGCGGCGAAAGAGCTCGGTTCGGTATCCCGTCGTATACTGGCAGAATTGACGCCGCACCTGCAAACTGCTAGCTGGGACCGCGACACGCTGGAAGGGATTGTCAGCGCCCACGCCGCGGAGAACGGCACCAAAATGGGCAAGCTCGCGGGGCCGCTGCGCGCCGCACTGGCCGGGCGAGCGGTGTCGCCCAGCGTGTTCGACATGATGCTGGTTCTGGGGCGCGAAGAAACCATCGCCCGGCTCGAGGATGCAGCTTCCTGACAAGTAGCAATGCCCCGCGCGAGCGTGGTGCGGGCGCCGACCGGAGGATACGTATGGCCGACGCCAAGAAGACCGCCACCCTCACCATCGACGGCACCACCCTCGATCTGCCGATCTTCAGCCCCACGGCGGGGCCCGACGTGATCGACATCCGCAAGCTCTACGCCCAAGGGGACGTCTTCACTTACGATCCGGGCTTCACCTCCACGGCGTCCTGCGATTCCACGATCACTTTCATCGACGGCGACAAGGGCGAGCTTCTGCACCGGGGCTACCCGATCGACCAGCTCGCCGAGAAATCCCATTACCTCGAAGTCTGCTACCTGTTGCTCTACGGCGATCTGCCGTCTGCCGAGCAGCTCGAAGACTTTGAGACCCGTGTGACGATGCACACGATGCTCCACGAGCAGATGCAGAACTTCTTCCGGGGCTTTCGGCGCGACGCGCATCCTATGGCGATCATGGTCGGCGTGGTCGGAGCGATGTCGGCCTTCTACCCCGACTCGACCGATATCCACGACCCATGGCAGCGCGAAGTCGCCTCGATCCGGCTCATCGCGAAGATGCCCACCATCGCCGCTTGGGCGTACAAATACTCCATCGGCCAGCCCTTCGTGTACCCCCGCAACGAGCTCGACTACGCCTCGAACTTCCTGCGGATGTGTTTCGCGGTGCCGGCGGAAGATTACGTCGTCGATCCGATCCTATCGCGCGCGATGGACCGGATCTTCACCCTCCATGCCGACCACGAGCAGAACGCCTCGACCTCGACGGTCCGGCTCGCCTCGTCGTCGGGCGCCAACCCCTTTGCCTGCATCGCCGCCGGCATCGCCTGCCTCTGGGGGCCCGCCCATGGCGGGGCGAACCAGGCCTGCCTCGAGATGCTGCGCGAAATCGGCTCTCCGAACCGCATCCCCGAGTTCATCGAGCGCGCCAAGGACAAGGACGACCCGTTCCGCCTGATGGGCTTCGGCCATAGGGTCTACAAGAATTTCGACCCCCGCGCGAAGGTGATGAAGCAATCGGCCGACGAGGTGCTCGACCTTCTCGGGATCGAGAACAACCCCACCCTGCAAGTCGCCAAGGAGCTTGAGAAGATCGCGCTCGAAGACGAATACTTCGTCGACCGCAAGCTCTACCCGAATGTCGATTTCTACTCCGGCATCATCCTCGACGCGATGGGGTTCCCGACCTCGATGTTCACCCCGATCTTCGCGCTGGCGCGCACCGTCGGCTGGGTGTCGCAGTGGAAAGAGATGATCGCCGATCCGCAACTCAAGATCGGCCGGCCCCGGCAGCTCTATGTCGGCCCCACCGCGCGCAACTACGTCGACGTCGAAAGCCGCTAGACTGCGCTGCGTCAGGTCGCGCGCCCGGGAAATCGGGTTGGTTGGGCCCCGGTGGGGAACCAAACGAGGTCGAACGAGATGCGGACATGGATGACCATTGCGGCACTGGCGCTGCTGGCGGGGTGTACCGAGCCCGACACCTACCCGGTGAGCGGCGAGGAATGCGCGCCGGACGATCCGGTTCAGACCATCGAGGTCTTCGAATGCGACGTACCGGGCGGGTTCATGTAACGGCCGGTCGGCCCTGCCGGCGGGACCGGGGCGCTTTGCCGAAGGCTTGAAGCCGACAGAGCCGGTTCTGGCCTGAAGCTGACATCCATGCTGCACGCCCCGAACCAAGGCCCCCCGCGTCCCGGGCTTGACCCGGGACCTCGATAGGCTTGGTACTCCGTTGGATCGGGGCCCCGGATCAAGTCCGGGGCGCGTTTCGCCAAGAGCTGCCGGAGCAAGACCCGACCGTCCGCAATAGCCCCGAAGCCACCCACCGCCTGAGACGACCCATCCTGCCCCCAAGGGCCATTCCGCCCCGCCCCCGTCACAGCCCCGCGCCGAGGATCGACAATTCGCGCCGCGCCGCGCAGCTCTCGGCGGGGCAGACCCGGCAGGACGAACCCACCACGAGGTCGGCGGCCGCATCGCCGTCGCCGCCGGCAACGGGCGAGACGAGCATCGTCGCTTCGGTCACCGCAACCCCGCCATAGCCGCCCGGATGGGCGGTTTCGGCAATCGCCCAGGCCCGGAACCGCGCCCCGCCCTGCCCGGCGGTCAGAAGCGAGGCGCTCACCGGCCGCCCGATCTGGAGGAGGGCCGCATAGAGCGGCCAGACCGGACAGGCGGCCCCGAACCGGGGGACCGGAAAGCCCGGGATCGGGCGGCGCCGGGTCAACGTGCCCGAGCCGTCGCAGACCACAAGCCCGGCGCCGATATCGCCGAGTGCGGCAAGCCGCCGGAACACCGCCGCCAGCGGCACGCCGAAACGGTCGGCCAGATGCAGCGGATCTGGAACCGAGCGCCCGATCTCGCGCCGAAGGGAGGCGGCGGGAAGCGCTTTGGCATCGGCGGCCGCCCGCGCGATCTCGCGCCGGGCGAGCGCGCGGGCCGGCGCGGACGGAAGATCCGCCTCGGCCCGCGAAAAAAGCGCGGCCGCGCCCGCCCCGCCGGGTTCGAGCGCCGCGAGCTCGGCGGCGGTGTCGAACCATTCCTCCACCTGATCGAGCGGCGTCGCCCCCGCCTCCGCCCCGGCATCGGCATCGAGATCGCCGACCAGCGCCTCGGTCGCCTCCGCGAGCCGCTGGCTGTCTTCGTAGAGGTTGCGGTGGAACCGGGTCTGCCATCCGGGCTCGACGGGATCGTCGCCGGCCAGAATCGCGCTTGTCGACCGGATCGCGGTCACCGTGGAGAGGATGTTGTGCAGCGAGGCGGCGAGCTGGGGGTCATGGGTCATCCGGTCGCCCATGATCTCGACCGTGCGTTCGAGGCTCGCGACGCGCCGCGCCTGTTCGGCAACGAGCCCGGCCCAGCCGGGAAACCGGGCGGCGAAATCCTCGACCCGGTCGAGCTCGACATCGGCCCGCGGGGTGTCGGCGGCCGCCGCGCGCAGGCCGGCGATCTCCTCGGGGTCCGCGCCGGTGCGCAGGCGCTCGGGCGAAACGTCGAGCACCTCGGCGAGATCGGCCAGGAGCTTGCCGCCGATTCTGCGCCGGTCATGTTCGATGAGGTTGAGATAGCTCGGCGAGATGTCGCAGGCCCGGGCGAGGTCGGCCTGTTTGATGCCCCGGTCGAGCCGCCGGCGGCGAATCCGCGCCCCGGTGCGGTCACCCGGCCGCATGGGAAGCCGTTGGTATCTTTTGGTTTCTGCGCACGCAAGAAAATTAGTTTACAATTTGCGCAGACGCAATGTCGATTTGTTTACAAAAAAGTTTAACGAAGCAGGGCGCTTGTTGCCTGCATTTACCCTTTCGACCGATAGTACCGACACCTTGTAAAAGGGCTTCGGTGCGCGTGGAGGAGCGCAACGGCACTCGACGGCCAGCACCGAACATCATGTAACGGGAGGATATGCATGTCCAAATCGAACTTCACCCGTCGCGGCCTTCTGAAGACCTCGGCCATCGCAGGCGCAGGCCTCGCGGTTCCGACGATCTTCACCGGCGCGTCCTGGGCCGGGTCCCATACGGGCTTCACCAACGCGCCGGAAGGCTCGACGGTGACGCTGGGCTTCAACGTGCCCCAGTCGGGCCCCTATGCCGACGAGGGTGCGGACGAGCTGCGCGCCTACGAGCTGGCGGTCGAGCACCTCAATGGCGGTGGCGACGGCGGGATGATCAACACCTTCTCGTCCCAGACCCTCGACGGCACCGGCATCCTCGGCAAGCAGGTCGAATACGTCACCGGCGACACCCAGACCAAGTCTGATGCCGCCCGCGCCTCGGCCCGGTCGATGATCGAGAAAGACGGCGCGATCATGATCACCGGCGGGTCGTCCTCGGGCGTGGCCGTGGCGGTGCAGGCGCTCTGCCAGGAGGCGGGCGTCATCTTCATGGCCGGTCTCACCCACTCGAACGACACCACGGGGAAGGACCGCAAGGCCAACGGATTCCGCCACTTCTTCAACTCCTACATGTCCGGCGCCGCGCTCGCCCCGATCCTGGCGAACGCCTACGGGACCGACCGGAAGGCCTATCACCTGACGGCGGACTACAACTGGGGCTACACCACCGAGCAGGCGGTGCGGGAATCGACCGAGGCCGTGGGCTGGGAGACGGTGAACACCGTCCTGACCCCGCTGACCGAGACCGACTTCTCGGCCTATATCGCCCCGGTCCTGAACTCGGGCGCCGACGTGCTCGTGCTGAACCACTACGGCGGCAACATGGTGAACTCGCTTACCAACGCCGTTCAGTTCGGTCTGCGCGAGGCCCAGGCCAACGGTCAGGACTTCCAGATCATCGTGCCGCTCTATTCGCGCCTGATGGCGCGCGGTGCGGGCGAGAACGTGAAAGGCATCTTCGGCTCGACGAACTGGCACTGGTCGCTGGCCCAGGGCTTCACCACGCCCGACGGCACCGAGGTCGCCCCCGACCCGGCATCGGCGGCCTTCGTGAAGTCCTTCGGCGAGAAATACGGCTTCCCGCCGAGCCAGGCGGCGCATACCTGCTACGTGCAGACGCTGCTCTATGCCGATGCGGTCAACCGGGCGGGGTCGTTCAACCCCTGCGCGGTCGTCGAGGCGCTCGAGGACTTCGAGTTCGACGGCTTGGGCAACGGCCCGACGCTCTACCGCGGCGCCGACCACCAGTGCTTCAAGGACGTGCTCGTCGTGCGCGGGAAGGAGAACCCGACCTCGGAGTTCGACCTTCTTGAAATCGTCGAGGTCACGCCCGCGGCTCAGGTCACCTACGCGCCGGATCACCCGAACTTCGGCGGCGCCGAAGCCTCGCTCGGGTCCTGCAACCCCGGAGCCTGATCCAGGTCAAAGCGGGGCCCGCGTTCCAGAGGCGACACTCGCCTTCGGGGCCACCCCCAGACAAGAACCAGTCGTGCCCCGGGCCGGGGCACGACCTCCCCGAACACCGGAGGCAGGGACATGGACGCCATCATCCTTCAAATCCTCAACGGCTTGGACAAAGGCTCGGCTTATGCGCTGATCGCCCTTGGCCTGACGTTGATCTTCGGCACCCTCGGCGTCGTGAACTTCGCCCACGGGGCGCTGTTCATGATCGGTGCCTTTTGTGCCGTGACCCTCCAGCGCATCCTGTCGCTGAGCCATGAGGTGGTGGACGAGACCCGCACCGACTTTCTCGGCAACCCGATGAAGGTCGACGTTCCATACGTCTACGACTGGTTCGGAGAAGCCGCCGGCCAGGCGATCATCAACTGGTCGGTGCCGCTGGCGATCCTGTTCTCGATCCCGGTCATGATCCTTGTGGGCATCTCCATGGAACGGGGCCTTATCAAGCATTTCTACAAACGCCCCCATGCGGATCAGATCCTCGTGACCTTCGGCCTCGCGATCGTGCTCCAGGAGATCGTGAAAGCCTTCTACGGCGCCAACCCGATCCCGACCCCGGCCCCGGCGGCCTTCACCGGCTCGTTCGATTTCGGGGTTCTCCTGGGCTTTGATCCCTTCACGATCATCTACCCCTATTGGCGCCTCATCTACTTCGTCTTCGCGATGGTCATCATCGCCGGCGTCTTCGCCTTCCTCCAGTTCACCACCTTCGGCATGGTCGTCCGCGCCGGGATGGCGGACCGCGAGACGGTGGGGCTCTTGGGCATCAACATCGACAAGCGCTTCACGCTGATGTTCGCCATCGCGGCCTGCGTGGCGGGTGTGGCCGGGGTGATGTACGCGCCGATTGTGGCCCCGAACTACCACATGGGGATGGACTTCCTCGTCCTCTCCTTCGTCGTGGTCGTCGTCGGCGGGATGGGCTCCCTGCCCGGGGCGGTGCTCGCAGGCTTCCTTCTGGGTATCCTGCAAAGCTTCGCGTCGATGACGGCGGTGCTCGATGTCCTGCCCGGCATCAACCAGATCATCATCTACCTTGCAGCGATCATCGTGCTGCTGACCCGTCCACGGGGCCTGATGGGCCGCAAAGGCGTGATGGAGGAATAAGACCATGGTCGATCAAACCACCGACACACTCCCCCAACGCCCCGCGGCCTCTCGACCGGCCAAAACCGGGTTCCTCGGGCTCAAAGGTTCGGACGCAACGCTGCTGATCGTCGTCGCGATCCTGACGATGTGCGCGCCGTTCCTTCTGAACCCGTTCCCCGAGACCTCGTCGCTGGCGCAGTTCAACGCGGGCTATCCCGACCTGATGCAGCGCTTCGTGATCTTCGGTATCTTCGCGATCGGCTTCAACATCCTCTTCGGGCTCACCGGCTACCTCTCCTTCGGCCACGCGGCCTTCCTCGGGGTGGGCTCCTATGCCGCGATCTGGACGATGAAGCTCGTCACCCTCAACATCATCCCCGCGATCATCCTCGGCATGATCGTCGCGGGCCTCTTCGCGGTACTTGTGGGCTATGTCTCGCTCCGGCGCTCAGGCATCTATTTCTCGATCCTGACCCTGGCCTTTGCGCAGATGTCCTATGCGCTGGCCTATTCGGTGCTCACCCCGATCACCGGCGGCGAGACCGGCCTTCAGATCAAGCCCACCGACCGGCCGATCCTGTCGAACCTCCAGGACGGGGAAATCGGGCGGGCGAACCTCTTCGGGCTCGACATGCGCTCGTCCTTCGAGCTCGACATGGGCGGATGGCTCTTCACCTTCAACATCGGCTATTACATCGCCGCGGTGGTGATGCTCATCTCCTTCTACGTCGCGATCCGCATCTTCCGCTCGCCGTTTGGGATGATGCTTCGCGCGGTGAAGTCGAACCAGCAGCGGATGAGCTATACCGGCCTCTCGCCCAAACCCTACACGCTCGCCGCCTTCGTGATCTCGGGCATGTATGCCGGTCTCGCCGGCGGGCTGATGGTGGCGATGGACACGCAGGTGGGCCCCGAACGGATGTTCTGGACCGCAAGCGGTGAAGTCGTTCTGATGGTGATCCTCGGCGGCGTGGGTACGCTGATCGGGCCGGTCCTCGGCGCGGGCATGATCAAGTACATGGAAAACATCCTGTCGAAGATCAACGACAACGTCCTGCACCAGTGGTTCGCCTTCATGCCCGACGGGATCGAGGACTTCCTCGTCACCGTGATTCACCCCTTCATCGGCAAGGGCTGGCACCTCACCCTCGGCATCGTCTTCATGGCGGTGGTGATCTTCCTGCCCGGCGGGCTCGTCGAGCTTGGCCAGCGCATCGGGCGGCTTTTCGGCTTCGGCAAGAAAGCCGATGACAGCGCCGCCGCCAAGACACCTGCGGAATAAGGAGAACGACAATGGGAATCCTTGAAGTCAAAGGTGTCGGCAAGCGCTTCGGCGGTCTCCAGGCGCTCGGTGACGTGAACCTCTCGGTGGCCGAAAACACCGTCCACGCGATCATCGGCCCAAACGGCGCGGGGAAGTCGACGCTTCTCAACTGCCTCGTCGGAAAGCTCATCCCCGACACCGGCTCGGTCACCTTCGAAGGCCAGTCGGTGCTGGGGAGAAAGCCTCACGAGATCAACCAGATGGGCATCTCCCGGGTGTTCCAGACGCCCGAGATCTTCACCGATCTCACGGTGATCGAGAACATCCTGATCCCCTGTTTCGCCAAGCGCGACGGGGCGTTCCGGATGCATGCCTATGAGAGCTTCACCAATGAGCGGGAGCTCATCGAGAAGGCCGAGCAAATCCTCATCGACGTCAACATGATCGACAAGCGCGAGATGCATGCGGGCTCCATGAGCCGGGGCGACAAGCGCCGGCTCGAAATGGCGATGTGTCTCGTCCAGGAGCCCCGGCTTCTGTTGCTCGACGAACCCACCGCCGGCATGGCCCGGGCCGACACCAACAACACCATCGATCTTCTCAAAGAAATCCGCGACAAGCGCGACATCACCATGTGCATCATCGAGCACGACATGCATGTCGTCTTCTCGCTCGCCGAACGGATCACCGTTCTCGCCCAGGGCACCCCGCTCGTCGAAGACACGCCCGAGAACATCCGCGGCAATCCGAAGGTCAAGGAAGCCTATCTCGGCGAACAGGCCGCGGCCTGAAGGAGGACATCATGCTCGACCAGAAAGACCCGCAAGGCCGCCCGTTCGACAAAAACGCCAACTACGCGGCCACCGCGCCCGCCTTCCTGTCGCTGTGGAACATCGAGAGCTTCTACGGCGAGAGCTACATCGTCCAGGACGTGAGCTTCAACGTCCATGAGGGCGAAATCCTCGCCCTTCTGGGCCGGAACGGTGCAGGCAAGACAACGACGCTCCGCTCCATCGCACGGATGGACAGCCCCGAGCTGCGCCACGGCGAGATCTGGCTCGACCACAAGCCCCTGCACAAGATGTCCTCCCACGAAGCGTCCCGCGAAGGTATCGCGCTCGTGCCCGAAGACCGTCGGATCATCCAAGGGCTGACGGTGGAGGAAAACCTTAAGCTCGCCCAAATCGCCCCGCCCATCGGCTGGTCGCTGGAGCGCATCTACGAGCTCTTCCCCCGCCTCGGCGAACGCCGCAAGCAGGACGGGGTGACGCTCTCGGGCGGCGAACAGCAGATGCTCGCCATCGCCCGGGCACTCGCGCGCGACATCAAGGTCCTCTTGCTCGACGAACCCTATGAGGGCCTCGCCCCGGTGATCGTTCAGGAAATCGCCAAGACGCTCAACATCATCCGCGACCAGGGGATCACGACAATCCTCGTCGAGCAGAACGCCATCGCCGCGCTCAAGCTCGCCGACCGCGCGGTGATCCTCGATACCGGCTCGGTGGTGTTCGACGGCACTGCCCAGGAGGTGCTCGACAACGAGGAACTCCGCCACGAATACCTCGCGATCTGATCGCGGGAGAGTGCAACCCGCCCCGGGGCTGACCCGGGGCCTCGCGCAACCGACGACCGGCCGGAGCCGGCGGATCGAGGTCCCGGGGTCGAGCCCGGGAGGGGGAGTGAGCGGCGAGGCCGGGCCGCAATCGGCCGCCGCCGAACGACAGAAGAGGGAACCGCCATGCTCGACGAGAGCGACAAGACCTACCCGCCGTCGCCAGACTTCGCCGCCAAGGCCCATATCGACGCGGCGAAATACGAAGAGATGTACGCCGCCTCGGTCGCCGACCCCGACGCCTTCTGGGGCGAGCACGGGCAGCGCATCGACTGGATGAAGCCCTTCTCGAAGGTCAAGAACGTCGATTACACGTTCGGCCAGGTGTCGATCAAATGGTTCGAGGACGGCACGCTCAACGTCGCCGCCAATTGCGTCGACCGGCATCTGGCGACGCGCGGCGATCAGACCGCGATCATCTGGGAGCCCGACGACCCCGCCACCCCGGCCAAGCACATCACCTACCGCGAGCTTCACCGCGAAGTCTGCAAGATGGCGAACATCCTCGAGACCATGGGGGTGCGGAAGGGTGACCGGGTGGTGATCTATCTCCCGATGATCCCCGAGGCGGCCTACGCGATGCTCGCCTGCGCGCGGATCGGGGCGATCCATTCCATCGTCTTTGCGGGCTTTTCGCCGGACGCCCTCGGCGCCCGGATCAATGGCTGCGACGCGAAGGTCGTCATCACCGCCGACCACGCCCCGCGCGGCGGGCGCTCGACGCCCTTGAAATCGAACACCGACGCCGCGCTTCTGAATGTGCTCCACGACTGCAAGGTGCTCGTCGTCAAACGCACCGGCGGCCAGACCACTTGGGTCGATGGGCGCGATCACGATTACAACGAAATGCGGCTCGAAGCCGACGACAAATCCGCGCCCGCGGAGATGTCCGCCGAAGACCCGCTCTTCATCCTCTACACCTCGGGCTCCACCGGCCAGCCGAAGGGTGTGGTGCACACCACCGGCGGCTATCTCGTCTATGCCGCGATGACCCATGAATACGTCTTCGACTACCATGACGGCGACGTTTTCTGGTGCACCGCGGATGTCGGCTGGGTGACGGGGCACAGCTACATCGTCTACGGCCCGCTCGCCAATGGTGCGACGACACTGATGTTCGAAGGCGTGCCCACCTTCCCCGATGCCGGCCGCTTCTGGGAGGTTTGCGCCAAGCACAAGGTGAACCAATTCTACACCGCCCCCACCGCGATCCGCGCGCTCATGGGCAAGGGCCCCGAATGGGTCGAAAAGCACGACCTCTCCGATCTGAAGGTCCTCGGCACCGTCGGCGAGCCGATCAACCCCGAGGCCTGGAACTGGTACAACGACAATGTCGGCAAGGGGAAATGCCCCATCGTCGACACCTGGTGGCAGACCGAAACCGGCGGCCACCTCCTCACACCGCTTCCCGGTGCCACGACCCTTAAACCGGGCTCGGCGACGAAGCCCTTCTTCGGCGTCCAGCCGGTGATCCTCGACCCGCAATCGGGCGAGGAAATCCACACCACCGAGGCCGAGGGCGTGCTCTGCATGAAGGACAGCTGGCCTGCCCAGATGCGCACGGTCTGGGGCGACCACGAACGCTTCGAAAAGACCTATTTCTTCGACTACAAGGGCTATTATTTCTCCGGCGACGGCTGCCGGCGCGACGCCGACGGCGATTACTGGATCACCGGCCGCGTGGACGACGTGATCAACGTCTCGGGCCACCGGATGGGCACGGCCGAGGTCGAAAGCGCGCTCGTGGCCCATGCCGATGTCGCCGAGGCGGCGGTGGTGGGCTACCCCCACCCGGTCAAGGGCCAGGGCATCTACGCCTATGTCACGCTGATGAACGGGATCGAGCCGACCGAGGAATTGCGCAAAGAGCTCGAAAAATGGGTCCGCACCGAAATCGGCCCCATCGCCAAGCCCGACCTCATCCAATGGGCGCCGGGCCTGCCGAAAACCCGGTCGGGCAAGATCATGCGCCGTATCCTCCGCAAGATCGCCGAGAACGACTACGGCGCCCTGGGTGATACCTCGACGCTCGCCGAGCCCGAAGTGGTCGACGACCTGATCGAGAACCGGATGAACCGGGGCTGACGGCGATGCGCGGAGGGGGCCGGGTCCGGGCCGCCCTCGCACCGGCGGCTCTGCTGTTGCACATGGCGACCGCCGGTGCGGCGGCGGACGCTCTTCAATGCACCGGCCTGCCCGTGACCGTCGTCCCGGGGGAAACCGCGCTCGCCGCCCGCACCTGCGACGTCGCCGCCGGGGCCGATGCGACCTTCACAGCGCTCGGTCTCGCGCTGCGCGAGCCCGTCGAAATCCGCCTGACCGACCACATCGCCGACGCGCCGGAGTCCTGCGTGGCGCTTTACGACAGCACGCTCAAAGTCCTCGAAATCCTCACCATCGACTGCCTCGCGGAGATCGAGGGCGGGATCGGTTCGTTTCACGAATTGCCGCCGGAGGTCTATTTCGACAGCCTGATCGTTCACGAACTGACCCATGCCTATCTCGATCAGACCGGCGCCGACCTCAACCGCCCGGCCCATGAATACCTCGCCTATGCGATGCAGTTCGAGGCCCTGCCCCAGGCGGCGCGGGAGGCGCTTCTGAGCCAGACGACCATTCGCGGCACGCTCGATATCTCCGATTTCAACGAGCTGCTCCTGGCCTTCCACCCCCTGCGCTATGCGGCCATGTCCTGGCGGCACCTCACCGACCAGCCCGACCGCGCGGCCGCCGTCGCCGCGATCCTGAGCGGCGAGACGCGGTTCACAAGCATCGACGACTAGACCCCGCTCCCCGGGGGGTGAATGCGGCGAAGCCGCAGAGGGGGCGAACAGCCCCTTCAAGCCCTCTCCCCGGCGCCGATTTCATCTCCGGGACAAACCCCGCGCCCCACCTCCCAAACGAGGTGCCGCCGGTCTGGGGGGACCGGCGGCGGTACACGAGGGGTTGGACGCAGACACCCGCGCCCGTGGGGATAAGCCCATCGCACGCCGCGACGGGCGGATCGCTTCCATGAACTCTCGTGGGACAGACCCCGATGCGGCCCGGGCACTCATACCCTCTCAAACAAGCAACGGCACCGCGATGGCGGGATCGTATCTGACAGCCCCCAGAATCGATCTGGCTTTACCCTACGGCAAGACCCCGGGCGTCGTCTGTGAAGAAGGTCACGCTGACCTCTTCACGCTTTCGTGATCAGAGTGCCCGTTTCCACCAGGCCCGCCATCCCGACGCAAGGGATCGGCGTTTCGCGCCACGGTAGTCGGAAGGGAAAATTCGTGCGACCAGGGATGACATCGCTGCCTCGTTCCATCTTTGGCCGGCCGGGCCGGCATGTGGATATCCCCCACAACTTCTATACTCCGCCGCCGGGGTCCCCGTCTCGCATCCCGCCAAATTTTATCCACAATTCCGCCCTGAGCGTCACCGCGCGGCAACATCGGCGGCAACCCGCCCAAGAAAAAGGCCCCGCGCCTGGCGGGGCCTTCGATGGCCTGTGCAGCGCCCTACTGAAGGGCGAGATCGGTGATCTCGTGGGTCCAGGCGCCCGAGGGCTCCTCGGTGATCGCCGGGTTATCCGGGCTCACAGCCGACAGAAGCGTCGCCACGGTCTGCTCGTAATCGGCCGGATCGAGCGCGCCGTCGGTGCCGGCGGTGAGCTTGGCCACCTCGCCCATCATGTAGATCTGATGATCGAGCGTCTGCGCGCCGGTGGCGTCATTGTCGAGGACGATCTGCGCGGCTTCTTCCGGGTTCTCCTCGGCATATTTCCAGCCCTGCATCGAGGCCCGCACGAAGCGCACCATCTGCTCCTTGAACGCAGGGTCTTCGAGCCGGTCTTCGAGCACATAAAGCCCGTCTTCGAGCATCCCGAAACCCTCTTCGAGATAGTTGAAGGTGACGAGTTCCTCCTCGCCGATCCCGCCCTGAAGGATCTGGCGGTATTCGTTATAGGTCATCGTCGAGATGCAATCGGCCTGGCCTTGCAGGAGCGGGTCGGCGGAGAAGGCCTGTTTGATCACCGTCACCCCGTTGTCGTCGGCCCCGTCGGTCTCGATGCCAAGGGACGCCATCCAGGCGTAAAACGGATACTCGTTGCCGAAGAACCAGACGCCCATGGTCTTGCCGACGAAATCGTCGGTGCTCTCGATGCCGTTTTCGATGAGGCAATTGACCTGGAGCCCGCCCCGTTTGAAGGGCTGGGCGATGTTGACGAGCGGCACCCCGCGCTCGCGTGCGGCAAGCCCGGCCGCCATCCAGGTGGTGATAACGTCCGCCCCGCCGCCGGCGATCACCTGTTCGGGGGCAATGTCGGGCCCGCCGGGGTTGATCGTGACATCGAGCCCCTCGGCCTCGTAAAAGCCCTTGTCCTTGGCGACGTAATAGCCCGCGAACTGGGCCTGGGTGACCCATTTCAATTGCAGCGTCAGCGCGTCCTGCGCCCAGGCGCCGCCGGCGCTCATCGTCAGGGCCAGGGCCCCGGCAAACAGTGTCTTCATCGTTCTACTCCCCGTAGTGGTTATGCATTCATGTCCTCTGCGACGGGTGCCAGAAGGTCACCCACCGCTCCCCCAGCGCCACCGCGCCGTAAAAGAGCGACCCGGCCAGTGCCGCGACCGCAATTTCCGCCCAGACCATATCGAGGGCCAGTTGCCCGACGCTAGTCGAAATCCGAAAACCCATGCCGACGATGGGCGAGCCGAAGAACTCCGCCACGATTGCCCCGATGAGCGCCAGGGTCGATGAAATCTTCAGCCCGTTGAAAACAAAGGGCATGGCGGCGGGGAGCTTCAGCTTCCACAACGTCGCCCCGGCCCCGGCGGCATAGGTGCGCATCAGATCGCGCTGCATGGCCGACGCCTCTTTGAGCCCCGCCACCGTGTTCACCAGCATCGGGAAGAACACCATCGTGAAGACGACCGCCGCTTTCGACTGCCAGCCGAAGCCGTACCACATCACGAAAATCGGCGCGGTCCCCACAATGGGCAGGGCGGCCATGAAGTTCCCCACCGGCAAAAGCCCGCGTTCGAGAAAGCCGAACCGGTCGGCGAGAACACCCACGGCAATCCCCGCGGCCGCCCCCATCCCATAGCCCGGCAGAGCCCCCAGAACGAAGGTCTGAAAGAAGTCCGCCCAGAGAAGGTCGGTCGAGGTCACGATCCGCGCCCAGATCGCCGAGGGCCCGGGCAGGATCACCATCGGCACGGAGAAGAGCCGGACGACGAGTTCCCAAAGCCCCAAGAGCACAAAGCCAAATACAACCGGCACCAGATAGCCCGCCGCCTTCGTCCCCGTCGCGGCCAGCCGCGCATTGAGCCACCAGGCGCCGAGCCAGAACGCCAGCACCAGCCCGAGCCGCCAGTCGAGGACGAAGCCGAGGGCGACGGCAAGCCCGCCGAACAGTTCCGGGCGCACCCAAGCCCCGCTCATGAGGCCCCCCCCGCCCCGGACGCGATCCGGGGCCCCGACCCACCGTAGCGCGCCGCCCGTCGAGGTCCCGGGTCAAGCCCGGGACGCGGCGTGCTGCATGAGGAAGCAGTCCCGGTATGCGGCCTGCCACCCGCCCCGGACCCGATCCGGGGCCTCGAAACGCCAGGCGCCCCGCCCGCTTGCGGAAGCGCAACCCAAGCCCCTTCATCTTGGCAAAAATACCGAAACTCCCGAACCCTTCTCACCGCGCCAGCCCCATCCGATGAAGCGTCCGGCCCTGCACCCACCCGATCAGCCCCACGAACCCCGCCGCGACGATGGCCGCCATGAAGAGCGCGGCCCAGATCTGGATCGTCTGGCCGTAATAGCTGCCGGCCAGAAGTCGCGCCCCGATCCCCTCTCCGCCCCCCGAAGGGAGTTCCCCAACGATGGTGCCCACAAGGCTCGCCGCCGCTCCGACCTTCAGGGAGGCGAAAAGGTAGGGCATCGCCGCCGGCAGCCTCAGCTTGAAGAAGGTCTCGGTGTCGCTCGCGTTGTAGGTGCGCAAGAGATCGAGCTGCATCGCGTCGGGGCTCCGCAGCCCCTTCACCATGCCGACCACGACCGGAAAGAAACTGAGATAGGCCGAGATCAGCGCTTTCGGCAAAAGCCCCGTCAGCCCGACGCTCGCAAGCACCACGATCACCATAGGGGCGATGGCGAGGATCGGGATCGTCTGGGAGGCAATCGCCCAGGGCATCACCGACATGTCCATCGCCCGGTTGTGGACGATCCCGACGGCCAGAAGCACCCCGAGCCCGGTCCCGATGGCAAAGCCCAGAAGCGTGGCCGAAAGCGTCGCCCAGGCGTGAAAGACGAGGCTCCGCTTGTCGGTCGGCGCGAAATCCGTCACCGCTCCCCAAAGCTCGCCGGCGACCTGATGGGGGGCCGGAAGGCGCGGCTTTTCTTCCGACCAGACGAAGGGAACCGCTTCAGGGTTCATCGCGGCAAGCTGAAGCGCCCCCATCTCGGCCCGCGCCCGGCGCCCCTCCGGCATGGCCTCGAAGCCATGGACGCGGGCGAGGTTCACCGTGCTGTGGATGTTCATCGGCACGCAGGCGGCATACCAGAGGGCGAGGATCGCCGCGAGGACCGTGAGGACGGGCACGAAACGCCTCATGCCCCCCGCTCCCAGCGAAAGAGAATGTCCGGCAGCCCTTCCTCGTTGTCGCCGCCGGTCCTGCGCACCTCGCGAAAGCCCTCGCGCTCGTAGAACCGGCGCGCGCGCGTGTTGGCGACGAAGGTCCAGAGCTCCAGCCGGTCGTGGCGGGCCTTGGCGAGGTCGAGAAAGGCCCGCCCGAGCCCCCTGCCGGTCCGCGCAAGATAGAGCGCCGTCACCATGGCGGTCTCCCCGGTCTCGTCCATCGCCATGAACCCCTCGACCGGGTCGCCGGCCACCCAGACGCGGCGGCGGACGAACACGAATTCGCGGTAGAAGTCCTCCACTTCCTTCGGCGAATGGACCCGCGGCATCCAGGGCCGGTCGTCGATCCAGGCGTTGAGAATGGCCGCGGCCGCGGGGGCGTCTGCCGGCAGCCCCGGCCGGATCGGGGGCTGCGCCGGCACGGCTCCCCGGCCCCCGGAAACGGGCGGCGTCAGGACAGGTGCCATACGCCTGCCATACGCTTTGCAGACGCCGATCATACCGCGTCCCCGTGCCCCGCCCGGAGCCCCTCGCGCACCCGGTGGGCGACCTCGATGAACGCGGCACTGTCGCGAATGTCGAGCGGCCGCTCGGCCGGGAGCGGGCTCTCGATGACATCCGTAATCCGCCCGGGCCGGGGCGACATCACGACGATCTTCGTCGAAAGATAGACCGCCTCCGGAATGGAATGTGTAACGAAACCAATGGTTTTGCCGGTCCGCGCCCAGAGCCCCAGCAGCTCCTCGTTGAGCCGGTCGCGGACGATCTCGTCGAGCGCCCCGAAGGGTTCGTCCATGAGGAGAATATCGGCATCGAAGGCGAGCGCCCGGGCAATCGACGCCCGCTGCTGCATCCCGCCTGAAAGTTGCCAGGGGTACTTCTTCTCAAAGCCATCTAGATCAACAAGTTGGAGGACGTTCTTCACCCTCTCGGCTTGATCGGACTTCGAGTACCCCATGATCTCCAAAGGCAGCCGGATGTTCCCCCCGATGGTCCGCCACGGGTATAGCCCGGCCGCCTGGAAGACATACCCGTAAGCCCGCGCCTTCCGCGCCCCGTCTGGCGTGAGCCCGTTGACCGTAAGCGTCCCCCCCGTCGGCGTCTCCAGCGCCGCGATGCACCTGAGAAACGTCGTCTTCCCGCAGCCCGAGGGCCCGATGAAGGAGACGAACTCGCCCTTGCCGATATCGAGGTCCACGCCTTTCAACGCATGCACCGGCCCGTCGTTCGTCTCAAACGTCAGGTCAACGTTTTCCGCTTTGATGACTGGGACTTGGCTCATCGCTAGCCAGACTGCGCAAAGGACGCCGTCTCGAAGCACCCGTTGCACATAAAAACGAAAATCATGCCAACGTCCGCGATAGAATGAGCATCGTCAATCGAGTCTATTTGCGCCCAGAACCGCATCTTGCTGCCGCAGCTCGGACAGGAGGGCCATTGGGCAGGTTGAAGAAAATCCGGATTGCCCCCAAGTTTATGGCGGCGCCCAACTTCGGGAGCTGCCCACTTGAAGCCGGGCGACGTCCGCGCGGCTTCGTCGATAGGCTCGGGCACCAGAATGAACTCCGGAATCACCGACAACCGGTCAAACCCCGCTCGCCGGAATGCCCGTCCGCTCGACCTTGCGCGGCGCGGTGAGTTCCTTCCAGGTGGAAAGCGCGGTCGTGACCGGCATCGCGGGGGGCCGCTTGACGAACTTCCCGTGGCCCTCCTCGGTGCGGACCTCGCCGTCATGGACGGCGACCTTGCCACGCGTGAGCGTGAACCGCGGCAGGCCCTTCACGTGCTTGCCCTCAAAGACGTTGTAATCGATGGCCGATTGCTGGGCACCGGCGGTGATCGTCTTCTCCTTCTCGGGGTCCCAGACCACCAAGTCGGCATCGGCGCCGACCAGCACCGCCCCTTTCGTCGGGTAGATGTTGAGGATCTTGGCGATATTGGTCGAGGTCACGGCAACAAACTCGTTCATCGTCAGCCGGCCCGTCGCCACCCCGTGGGTCCAGAGCATCGGCATCCGGTCCTCAAGCCCGCCGGTGCCATTGGGGATCTTCGTGAAATCGCCCACCCCGTGGCGCTTTTGCTCGGTGGTGAAGGCGCAATGGTCGGTGGCGACAACCGAAAGCGAGCCCGATTGGAGGCCCGCCCAGAGGTTGTCCTGGTGTTTTTTGTCCCGAAACGGCGGGCTCATCACCCGGCGGGCGGCATGGTCCCAATCGGGGTGGCGGTATTCGCTGTCGTCAAGCGTGAGGTGCTGGATCAAGGGCTCCCCCCAGACCCGCTTGCCCAAAGACCGCGCCCGGCGGATCGCCTCATGGGCATCCTCCGACGAGACATGGACGACATAAAGCGGCACGCCCGCCATATCGGCGATCATGATCGCCCGGTTCGTCGCCTCGCCCTCGACCTGAGGGGGCCGCGAATAGGCATGCGCCTCGGGCCCGTTGTTGCCTTCGGCGAGAAGCTTCTGCTGAAG
Organism: Paracoccaceae bacterium; assembly: GCA_030066905.1. Taxonomy (GTDB): domain Bacteria; phylum Pseudomonadota; class Alphaproteobacteria; order Rhodobacterales; family Rhodobacteraceae; genus JASJAR01. The sequence goes on from JASJAR010000022.1 coordinate 81,539, forward strand.
GTCGGCGACGACATCGCCGTTCTCGGCATGAACGAGCGGGATCGCCCCAAGCTCGGCACAGCGCTGGAAGGCGGCGAACATCTCGTCGTCGTTCACCATCAGGGCGCCCTTATAGGCCATGAAATGCTTGAAGGTATTGATTCCGCGATCCTTTACGACCGTCTCCATCTCGTTGAACACCTGCTCGCCCCACCAGGTCACCGCCATATGGAACGAGTAGTCGCAATTGGCGCGGGTGGATTTGTTGTCCCACATCTGGATCGCGTCGAGGAGCCCCTGGCCGGGCGACGGCAGGGCGAAATCGACCACCATGGTGGTGCCGCCCGAAAGCGCCGCCCGCGTGCCGGACTCGAAATCGTCGGTGGAATAGGTGCCCATGAACGGCATTTCGAGATGGGTATGGGGGTCGATCCCCCCGGGCATGACGTAGCAGCCGGTGGCGTCGAGGGTCTCGTCGCCTTTGAGGTCCGGGCCGATCTCGATGATCTTGCCGTCCTCGACGAGGACATCGCCCCGATAGGTGAGGTCCGCCGTGATGATGGTGCCGTTTTTGATGATCGTGGTCATTTGGGTACTCCTCTAGCGGCCCACGCCCCGGACGTGATCCGGGGCCCCGAG
>JASJAR010000028.1 GCA_030066905.1 Paracoccaceae bacterium
CCCCTTCGTCCTTGCCGAGCCGGGCCCCGGGCGGGGGACGCTGATGGCCGATATCCTAAGGGCGGCCTCGCGGGTCGATGGGTTCGTCGAGGCGGCCGAGGTGCATCTCGTCGAGCTCTCGCCGCGCCTTCGCGCGGCCCAGCGCGCCGCACTTGGCGGGCAGGAACCGACCTGGCACGACCACCTCGGAACGCTGCCGGAGAGGCCGCTCTTTCTGGTGGCCAACGAATTCTTCGACGCGCTGCCGATCCGCCAGTTTCTCCGCGACGGGGCCGGCTGGCGCGAACGTGTTGTGGGCGTGGCCAATGGCGCGCTAGCCTTCGGCCTCACCGACCCCGCCCCGCTCGGCGCGCTCGCCCACCGGCTGGACGACACCGGGGACGGCGACCTCGTCGAACTCTGCACCGGGGCGGTCGCGGCGATGGACGAGATCGCCCGCCGGATCGCCGCCCACGGCGGCGCGGCAATTGTCTGCGACTACGGCGGCGAAGGTGCGCCGGGCGACACGCTCCAGGCCATCGCCGATGGCGCGCGCACCGGACCGCTCGACCGCCCCGGCGAGGCCGACCTGACGGCCCATGTGGATTTCGCCGCGCTGGCCCGGGCGGCACGCGCCGCCGGTGCCGAGGCCACGCCGGTCGTCCCGCAAGGTCTCTGGCTCGAACGCCTCGGCATCACCGCCCGGGCGCGGCGCCTGGCCGCCGCCGGCGATGTCGAAACCGTCGCCGCCACCCATCGTCGCTTGACCCACGCGGACGAAATGGGACACCTCTTCAAGGCCATTGCGATTCACCGCCGAAGCACGCCACCCCCACCGGGCTTTCTGCCATGACGCTCGATATCATCACCGCCGACGACCTCCGCCCCGCCCGCCACGGCTTTTTCGGCCGCGCCGGCGGGGCGTCGTCGGGGGTGTTCGAGGGTCTGAATTGCGGGGCGGGCTCGTCGGACCAGGCTGAGGCGGTGCGGATCAACCGGGCCCGGGTCGCCGAAGCGCTGGGGCTTGCCGAGGCGGCGCTCGTGACCGTCCATCAGACCCATTCGGCGGATGTCGTCACCGTGACCGCCCCGTTCGAGAGCGACCGGCCGGAGGCGGACGCGATGGTGACGGCCACCCCCGGCGTGGGGCTCGCGGTGCTCGCGGCCGATTGTCAGCCGGTGCTCTTTTCCGACCCCGAAGCCGGCGTCGTCGGTGCGGCCCATGCCGGCTGGAAAGGGGCGCTCGGCGGGGTGCTCGAGGCCACCGTGGAGGCCATGGTCGGGCTCGGCGCCGAGCGCGGCCGCATTGCCGCGGCCATCGGCCCGGCGATCAGCCAGCGAGCCTATGAGGTCGGCCCGGAATTCTTCGAAACCTTCCACGACACCGACCCCGGCTATGCGCGGTTTTTCGCGGGCGGGGCCGGCGACCGCTACCATTTCGACCTCCCGGCCTTCGGGCTCGACCGGCTGCGCCAATCCGGCATCGGTACGGCGACCTGGACCCGCCATTGCACCTATTCCGACCCCGACCGCTTCTTCTCCTACCGCCGCAGCGTCCATGCGCGGGAGGCCGATTACGGGCGGCTGATCTCGGCGATCCGGCTCTGAATTCGGGCAGAAATGCGGCGGCGGGTCCGGCTCCGGCGGTCCGGTGGGCGGTGAAGTTAGCGAATATTTAAGGAAAACAGCGGATTTCCCTTACATCGAGGCGTCGCCGCCCCGCGGGCGTCTGCCATAAGACCGCCCCAAGCGCCGGCGATACTCGCGCTGTGCGACTAAGGAGAGCCAGATGTCGGTCAATCGCCGCTGGATCAGACGCGTGATCGAAGCCGCCAGGGCGGAGGCCGGGCCCATGCCCTGGACCCGCGCCCGAACCGTCCGCCGCCACGTTTCGGACCGGACTGATATGATTCGAACGACACTGCGGCAGAAATCGCGCTGATCGTTCAGCCGCGGGGGACAAAGCCGGGCGCTCCCGTCGGATTACCCGAAACGGTCGGGCCAATATTAAGAAATTTTTGACTTCGGTGCGCATTGCGGCAGTATCCCGCCTAGTCTGCTGTTTTGACGGGTGGGGGCGCCCCTGCAGACGTGACCAGACCGAGAGGACTGTTCGCTGTGAGTTACGATCGCCCAATCGCGCCCCGTTCGGCGCACCGCTCCCATTCCCTTCCCGCTGACAAGCCCTGGACCGTGCGCACCGCGTCGCGGCCGCTCCGGCCGGCCGTCCAGTCGCGGCCCCTGCCGCTGACACGCCGGTTCGAGCTCGAATGGCTCGACGCCGACGGGATGCCCCGGGACCTGACCAAGATCGCGCCGGCCCTGCCCGCCTTCGAGGAAGCGTTCGCGGGCTTCACCCATGGCACGCTGATCCAGACCGCCGAGGGACCCGTGGCCGTCGAAGACCTCGCGCCCGGCACCGAATTGCAGACCTCCGACGGCCGGACCGCACCGCTTTTGTGGAAGGGGGCGATTACCATCGTTCCGGGGGCGCCGACCCTGCGCGCGGCGCCCGAAAAGCTCTACCGGGTCACCGCGGACGCCTTCGGGCTCGGACGGCCCGCCCGCGACGTGCTCCTTGGCCCCGATGCGCGGCTTCTCAACCGCGACCCCGGGGTGCGCGCCGCCGTCGGGGCCGAGGCCGCCTTCGTGCCGGTGTCCTGCCTCGCCGACGGAATTTCGGTGATCGAGGTCACCCCAATGGCGCCGATCCGCGTCTACCACCTCGTGACCGCACGCCATCACACCGTCTTCGCAGGCGGGCTCGAAGTCGAAACCTTCGCCCCCCGCGCCTCGATGCCCGAAAGCCTCAGCCACGAGATGCTGGCGGTGTTCATGACCCTGTTCCCGCATCTGTCCACGCTGCGGGACTTCGGGCGGGCCCGCTGGCCGCGGATGTCGCCCGAGATGATGGCTGCGGTGGGCTGACCCGGGTCAGGCTTCAGGCGTCCGCTGTCAGATGAGGCTGGGCAGGCGGGCCTGACACCGACGAGATCGAGCGATACAAGGCCCCGGACGTGATCCGGGGCCCCGCTTGCCTGACGCGCCTCTACGGTCGAGGTCCCGGGCCCGGCCCGGGACGGGGTCCTCTTGAGGGCGGGCGAGGCCGACGAGCGTGTCGTCAGGCCAGGGTCGCCCCCGCCTGGAGCGCCGGTCTCCCGCAACATCCCCCTCGCCGCCGCCTTCGCGTCAACCCTGCGCGACGATCCGGTCTTCGAGAATGTCGAACGGCACGCCGGGCTCGGCCTTGGCCCCTCGGATCACCAGCGAGGTCTTCACGCTCGCGACATTCTCGGCCGCCGTCAGTTCCTCGGTCAGAAAGCTCTGGAAGGTCGAAAGGTCGGGGGCCACGCATTTGAGGATGAAATCCACCTCGCCGTTCAGCATGTGGCATTCGCGCACGAGCGGCCAGGCCCGGCACTTCGCTTCGAAGCGCGACAGGTCAGCCTCGGCCTGGCTCTGCAACCCCACCATCGCGAAGACCTGAACCTCGAACCCCAGTGCACGCGCATCGACATCGGCGTGATATCCGCGGATGAAGCCCTGTTCCTCGAGTGCGCGGACCCGCCTGAGGCAGGGCGGAGCCGAGATGCCGACGCGACTGGCGAGTTCGACGTTGGTCATCCGGCCATCGGCCTGAAGTTCTGAAAGAATCTGCCGATCGATCGGATCGAGCTTTGTGCCCGGCATCGCGCCCCCCGTTTTCGGGAAGTTAGCAAACCAGCTTCAGTTGCGCAATTATGTTTCAACGTTGTGCAATTATGTTTCTCGAACCCGGAATGGAACGGCGCTTGACGGTGGCCCGTGCGATGCCCAATTTACAGCGCCTATCGCGCTGCCACAGGGGGCCCCTCTCATGTCCGAGACCAAACACGCCCGGGTTCTGATCGTCGGGTCCGGCCCGGCGGGGTATACCGCGGCGGTCTACGCCTCGCGGGCGATGCTGGAGCCGGTGCTCGTCCAGGGCATCCAGCCCGGCGGACAGCTCACGATCACCACCGAAGTCGAGAACTGGCCCGGCGACACGGAGGTTCAGGGCCCCGATCTGATGGTGCGCATGGAGGCCCATGCCCGCGCGGTGGGCACCGAGATCGTCGCCGACCACATCCAGAAGATCGACCTCGGCAGGCGGCCCTTCGTCGCCATCGGCGACAGCGGCACCACCTACACCGCAGACGCGGTGATCCTTGCCACCGGCGCGCAGGCCAAATGGCTCGGCCTGCCGTCGGAGGAACATTTCAAGGGCTTCGGCGTCTCGGCCTGCGCAACCTGCGACGGGTTCTTCTATCGCGGTCAGGATGTCGCCGTGGTCGGCGGCGGCAACACCGCCGTCGAGGAGGCGCTCTTTCTGACGAACTTCGCCTCGAAGGTCACGCTGATCCATCGCCGCGACGAACTCCGGGCCGAGAAAATCCTCCAGAAGCGCCTCTTCGAACATCCGAAGGTCGAAATCATCTGGAACCATGAGGTCGACGAGGTGCTCGGCGCCCATGAGCCGCGCGGCGTCGAGGGCCTGCGCCTGAAGAGCACCCAGGACGGCACGACACGCGAGATCGCCGTGAAGGGCTTCTTCGTGGCCATCGGCCATGCGCCGGCCTCGGAACTCGTGAAGGACCAGCTCGAGACCTATATGGGCGGCTACGTCGTCACGAAGCCCGATTCGACGGCCACGTCGATCCCCGGTGTGTTTGCCGCCGGCGACCTGACCGACCACATCTACCGCCAGGCGGTGACCTCGGCGGGCATGGGCTGCATGGCCGCTCTGGAGGCGGAGAAGTACCTCGCCGAGGCGGGACAGGGGGTCGATGTCGCGGCGGAGTGATCCCGTGGGCGGGTGAACGCACGCCGGTCGAGACCCGGCCTGGAATGTGGCTACGGACCTCAAGCGGCGGCGCGTTCCTGCACCCGATCCCAAGCCACACCCGTCCCGGGCTTGACCCGGGACCTCGACAGGCTTCGTATTCCGGTTGATCGGGCCCCGGATCAAGTCCGGGGTGCCCATCGCGCAGGCGCAGCCCCGCGGAGCGCGGACGCCCGCTCCACGCCAAAACGCCGTTGGTCCGTCAGACCTGTACCCGCCCCGCTTTACCCGAACTCTTTCACCAGCAGGATCGCCTCGGTCGGCGCATGGCCGAGCGCGGTCAGGTCGAAGGGCCGGCGCGCGATCTCGCGAAACCCCGCGGCCGCGTAGAACGCCTGGGCGCCGGCGTTCGACGCCGCCACGATCAGTGCGATGCCGGGGCAGCCCGCCCGCCGGCCGGCGGTTTCGGCCGCATCGAGAAGGGCCCTGCCCAGCCCCGACCGACGGGCGTCCGGGAAGGTGGCGATGATGTTGATGTACCAGTGACCGGGCGCAGAGGCGGCCAGTTCGACAACACCGGCGAACATTTCGGGGACGTCCTCGCTCTCAGGGTCGGGTGTGGCTGGCAGCGGGTAGCCGATCATCGCCGCCGCAACCGCCCCGCCGCGCTCGGCGAGGATGGCATGGCGAAAGCTGAAATCGCCGGTTTCGGCGCGGACAAGCTCCATCCCGAACGCCTCGGGGGAGACGCCTTCGGGCGCCATCGCGGACCAGACCTGAGGCAACACTCCTTCGCTGGCGATATCGATCAGCCGCACAAGATCTGCGGTGTCGGCGCATGTGGCGGGGCGAAGCTCTATCGCGTTCGGCTTTTTCATGCCGCAAGGCTACCTCACGGGCGCCGGACGGGGCCTGCGCCGCGTCAGACCGGGGCCTGCCGGACTGCGGCGGAGGCCCCTCCGGCCAACCTGCGGCGCACCCTGCGAAAGCGCGAATTTTATGGTGAATCCCCGCCCGGCCCCGGCTCAGCGCTTGTCTTCGGCCCTATCGCAGCGCTAACCACGCCGGGCGAGTCGCCGCACCGGCGGATCGATCAAGAAAACGCCTTGGACTCGAACGGTTTCATGCAGCTTCCCAACCTCGTCCCGATCCCTGAACTCTATGTGTCCTACGACAGCGCCCAGAAGCTGAAGGTCGATGCGGCGGACCTGCCGTCCTGGGACCTCACGCCGCGCCAGATCTGCGATCTCGAGCTTCTGATGAACGGCGGGTTCAACCCGCTGAAAGGGTTTCTGGGGCGGGACGATTACGACGGCGTGGTCGAGAACATGCGCCTCGCCGACGGCACGCTCTGGCCGATGCCGATCACCCTCGATGTCTCCGAAAGCTTCGCCGAGCGCGTCGCTCCTGGCCAGGACATCGCGCTGCGCGATCAGGAAGGGGTGATCCTCGCGATCATGTCGGTGACCGACCGCTGGTCGCCCGACAAATCGAGGGAAGCAGAGAAGGTCTTCGGCGCCGACGATATCGCCCACCCGGCGGTGAACTACCTCCACCATCAGGCCGGGCCGGTCTATCTCGGCGGGCCGGTGACGGGCATCCAGCCTCCCGTTCACTACGACTTCAAGGCCCGGCGCGACACGCCGAACGAGCTCCGCGCCTATTTCCGCAAGCTTGGCTGGCGCAAGGTCGTCGCCTTCCAGACCCGCAACCCGCTCCACCGCGCCCATCAGGAACTAACGTTCCGCGCAGCCCGGGAGGCGCAGGCGAACCTTCTCATCCACCCGGTGGTCGGCATGACGAAGCCCGGCGATATCGACCATTTCACCCGCGTGCGCTGCTACGAGGCGGTGCTCGACCAGTACCCGGCCGCCACCACGACAATGAGCCTTCTCAACCTCGCGATGCGCATGGCCGGTCCCCGCGAAGCGGTCTGGCACGGGCTCATCCGGCGCAACCACGGCTGCACCCATATGATCGTCGGGCGCGACCATGCGGGGCCCGGCAAGAACTCTGCCGGGGAGGATTTCTACGGGCCTTATGCCGCCCAAGACCTCTTTGCCGAATACGCCGGCGAGATCGGCATCGAGATGGTCGACTTCAAGCACATGGTCTTCGTTCAGGACCGGGCGCAATACGAGCCTGCCGACGAGGTGGAAGAGGGCGCGACCGTGCTCAATATCTCGGGCACCGAATTGCGCCGCCGACTCTCCGAGGGGCTCGAAATTCCCGAGTGGTTTTCCTTCCCCGAGGTCGTGGCGGAGTTGCGCCGGACCCGCCCGCCGCGGGCGAGCCAGGGCTTCACGGTATTCTTCACCGGGTTCTCGGGCTCCGGCAAATCGACCATCGCCAATGCACTGATGGTCAAGCTGATGGAGATGGGCGGCCGGCCGGTCACGCTTCTCGACGGCGATGTGGTGCGCAAGAACCTCTCCTCGGAGCTCGGGTTCTCCAAGGAGCACCGCGACCTCAACATCCAGCGGATCGGTTTTGTGGCCTCCGAGATCACCAAGAACGGCGGCATCGCGATCTGCGCGCCCATCGCGCCCTATGCCACGACCAGGCGCAGCGTGCGCGAGATGATCGAGCAATACGGCGCCTTCGTCGAGGTCCATGTCGCGACCTCCATCGAGGAATGCGAGCGGCGCGACCGCAAAGGCCTCTACAAGCTCGCCCGCGCCGGCAAGATCAAGGAGTTCACCGGCATCTCGGACCCTTACGACGTGCCCGAGAACCCCGAACTCAGCCTTGATACCGAGAATGTCGAGGTCGACCATTGCGCCCATCAGGTGCTTCTGAAGCTCGAACAGATGGGGCTGGTGGCAGGCTGAGGACGGAGCCTCGGGGCGGATGGAAAACGGCTGAAATCCGACGTAGACAACCGGGCTCCAGAGGACGTTCGTTCCTTCGGGCGCCAAGACCAGATTCACCCGCCCCGGACGTGCTCCGGGGCCTCGATCCCACCGAGCGCCGGGCCGATCAAGGCCCCGGATCATGCCCGGGGCGTGTTCTGCAATTGCATTGTGTTCCGCGCGCCGACTGTCCCCTCCGGGCCACAGCCGATCGCCCGGTCTTCCCCCCCCCGCAACTGTGCGCCAAGCGCGCCGCTCAGAGCGCCAGCGTTCCCCGCATCAGGATCGCCCCGCTCCCGGTGATCTCGATGCCTTCGATCGCAGACGGCTCCCCCAGCACCCGAACCCGCGCCGTGCCGGGGCGGCCGAGATCATGGCCCTGCTCGGCGGTGTAGACGGGGCGCTCGACGAGCCCACGGGCCCAGAGATAGGCCGCCGCCTCGCCGGTGGCCGAACCGGTGAACGGGTCCTCGACGGGCGTGCCGCTCTCGACGAAAAGCCGGGCAAAGGTATTCCCGTTGGGCGTCGCCCCCTCCCGCGCGATCAGATATGGGTCGGCCGGCCCGCCGTCGGGCGAGGGGTGCCGCGCGCAGAAGGCGTGGAGCCTGTCATAGTCCACCCGCGCCCGCCTGAGCGCAGCGATATCGCGCAGAACCGTGATGGTGTGGCCAAGCCCCACCGAGACGACCTGGGGCGTGCCGATGATGTCCTGCGTTGCGAGACCGTAGATCGCGGCCACTTCGGTGGGGTCGGCCTCGACCCCGAAAACCGGCGCGTTCTGGCGCATCGTCACCTCCGCCCGGCCGTCCCTCTCGGCAAGCCGGACCGGGATCAGCCCTGCGCCGGTTTCAAGCATGAACTCACCCTCACCCCGGCCGGCCGCCTCGGCCCAGGCCAGAACGCTCGCGAGCGTGGGGTGCCCGGCAAATCCGATTTCGCGGTCGGCGAGGAAGTAACGCACCTTCACGTCCGCCACATCCGAGGCTTCGAGAAAGGTGCATTCGGTCAGCGAGGTTTCCCGGACGAGCCCCATGCAGGTCTCGGCATCGAGCCCGCCCGCGTCATGGACGACCATGCAACCGTTGCCGGCGAAGGGCCGGGCCGAAAACGCGTCGACCCAGTGAAAGCGCAGGTCCGTCAATGCACGTTGACGGGGGCCAGTTCGTGCTGGCGGGCGAGGAAGAAGGCAAGCTTGCGGTCCTTCACGAGGGCCAGCCGCTGACCGTCGGCGTCATGGACGGCATAGATCTGATCGAGCCCCTCGGCCTGGTCGCGCAACTCCTCGGGCAGCTCGATCACGTCGACCGGCCGGACGTAGACCGTCTTGTCGCTCATCGCCTCGAACATGGGATGTTTCGTATTCATCGCCTGACCTCCTTACCCACGAGAAATTTCAATGGTCTGAACGACCGTTTCGGGCACCGCGCGCCGCAGATCGACGTGGAGGAGCCCGTTTTCGAGCTTCGCGCCGGTGACCTCGACCCCGTCCGCAAGCACGAAGCTGCGCTGGAATTGCCGCGCCGCGATGCCACGGTGGAGAAACACACGCTCCGCCCCGTCGTCGTCCTGCCGGCCGCGCACGACCAACTGGCGGTCTTCCACGGTTATCGAGAGGTCGTCATCCCCGAACCCCGCCACCGCGAGGGTGATGCGGAAGGCGTTTTCCGCAATGCTTTCGATATTGTAGGGCGGGTAGCCGTTCTCCGACTTCGCGGTGCGTTCGACCAGGCGCTCAAGCTGGTCAAAGCCCAAAAGATAAGGGTGGGCCCCGAGGGTCAGTTTCGTCATGTGACACAAGTCCTATCCAAAGCGACGAGTGGGGCGGGCCCCGTTCCGGCAACCCGCGGTCAATATATGGGCGCCAGGATGGGCCATCGCAAGCCGCCGGCGTTGCGGCAGCGGCGAAGAGCCACTAGATTTCGGTGAGTATGCGCGATGAAGGTCCCCATATCAGTCCGGCGGTGGAGATGGACGCCGAGGACGTCCTGAGAGCACGGCTCGAGGGGCTGCGCCGCGAACACCGCGACCTCGACGAGGCCATCGGCGCGCTCGAAGCCAGGGGCACGGGCGATCCGCTGACGATCCGGAGGCTGAAAAAGCAGAAGCTCGGCCTGAAGGACCAGATCCGCATTCTCGAAGACCGGCTGACGCCGGATATCATCGCCTGAGGGGCGATTGCGCCGCGCCCTCCCCTGGGCTTTAAGGGCCGAAAGGGGGCCGCGGCATGGGCGTTGAGATCGGGATCATCATGGGCAGCCAGTCGGACTGGCCGACGATGAAGGCCGCAGCGGAGATCCTTGACGACCTCGGCATCGGCCACGAGACCCGCATCGTCTCCGCACACCGCACCCCCGACCGGCTCTGGGATTATGGCGCGGGCGCGGCCGACCGGGGGCTTAAGGCCATCGTCGCGGGCGCCGGCGGCGCGGCCCATCTGCCGGGGATGATCGCCTCGAAAACCCGGGTGCCGGTGATCGGCGTGCCGATCGAGACGAGGGCGCTCGGCGGGCAGGACAGCCTCTATTCCATCGTCCAGATGCCGCGCGGCTATCCCGTCGCCACGATGGCCATCGGCGGGGCCGCGAATGCGGGGCTCATGGCGGCGGCCATTCTCGCAACATCCGATACAGGCGTCGCCGCCCGGCTGGAGGCCTGGCGGGCGGCCCTTTCGGCCTCGATCCCCGAGCGTCCCGGTGACTGAGCCGCTCGCACCCGGTGCGGTCATCGGCATTCTCGGCGGCGGTCAGCTCGGCCGTATGCTGTCGGTCGCGGCGAGCCGGCTCGGCTTCCGTTGCCACATCTATGACCCCGCGGAGGGACCGCCCGCGGCGGACGTGGCCTGGAAGAGCACCACCGGCGCCTGGGAGGATGCCGCTGCGCTGGCGGCCTTTGCCCGGGGCGTCGATGTGGTCACCTATGAGTTCGAGAACGTCCCGGCGGACAGCCTCGACGCCATCGAGGCCGAGGCCCCCGTCTTTCCGCCCCGGGCAGCGCTTGCCACCTCCCAGGACCGGCTGACCGAGAAGAACTTCCTCACCCGGCTCGGCCTCGCCACGGCCGCCTACGCCGCCGCCGCCTCGGTGGCCGATATCGACCTCGCCCTCGGCACGATCGCCGGTCCGGCGATCCTGAAAACCCGCCGGCTGGGCTACGACGGGAAGGGCCAGGCCACCCTCTCCGGCCCCGCCGACGCGGCCGCCGCCTTCGAGCGGATCGGCGGGGAGGAGGCGATTGTCGAGGGCCGGGTGTTCTTCGCCCGCGAGCTTTCGGTGATCGCCGCGCGGGGGCGCGACGGCCGGGTCATCGCCTTCGAGCCGGGCGAGAACGTGCACCGCGACGGCATACTGCGGACCACGACCGTGCCCTCGGCGGCCCCGCGCACCACTCGCGCCGAGGCCGTCGAGATCGCCACCGCGATCCTCGAAGCGCTCGACTATGTCGGCGTCATCGGCGTCGAGCTGTTCGAAACGGGCGACGGGCTTCTGGTCAACGAATTCGCGCCCCGGGTGCATAACTCGGGCCATTGGACGATGGATGGCGGCACGCCGTGCCAGTTCGAGGCCCATATTCGCGCCATCGCCGGCTGGCCCCTGCCGCAACCGGTGCGCACGGCCGATGTGGTGATGGAAAACCTCGTCGGTGAGGAGGCCGAACGGGCTGTGGGGCTGGCCACCGAGCCCGGCGCCGCGCTCCATCTTTACGGCAAGGCCGACATGCGGCCGGGCCGCAAGATGGGGCATCTGAACCGCGTGACCCCGGTATGAGGCCGCGCATCCGGCTCGCGGTGCGCGGGCTCTTGATGCATGAGGACCGCCTCCTTCTGGTCAATGCCTGGCCCGGGGGCGTCTCCGACCTCTGGTGCGCGCCGGGCGGCGGGGTCGAGCCCCACACCTCTCTGCCCGACAATCTCGTGCGGGAAATGAAGGAGGAGACCGGGCTCGATGTGGAGGTCGGGCCCCAGGTGCTCGTAAACGAGTTCGACGACAAACCGCGCGGCTTTCACCAGGTCGATGTCTATTTCCGGGTCTTTGCTGCGCGGGTGGCGCTCGACCCGGGCTGGAGAGACCCCGAGGGCGTCGTCACCGAACGCCGTTTCGTGACCCGCGGGGAGCTCGAGGCCTTGCGCGTGAAACCCTCGAGCCTCGCTGCGGTCGCCTGGGGCGATGCGGACGCGCCGGGCTACGATCCTCTGGAGCCGATCCTGCGATAGGCGGACCGGGCGCGGCGGGTCCCGTCTGGGGGGGCGTGACGGTTGGGCCCAACGGGTGCGGGTCCGGGCCGAACGAGACCCGCCCCGGGTCAGCCCCGCCGCGAGCACGCACCGTCCCGGGCGTGACCCGGGACCGCGCCGGGCAGTGCGCTCCCTTCGGTCGAGGTCCCCCCCCCGACCGGATCCGGGGCAGGCAGGGCCGGGAAGGCTTCGGCTCCGGAAGGCCCCGGCGCAGCCTCCCCGCCAACGCACGGCACGCGCTCGCCCCAGCACCTCAGGCCGCCTGCGCCATGCGCGCGACCACCACGCGGTCCCGCCCTGCCGCCTTGGCGTCGTAGACCGCCGCATCGGCCGCCGAGATCACCTCCGCCCTCGGCCGCGGCATCTCGGCGATGGCCAGCCCGATCGAGAGCGTCACCGGGCGCCCATGGACCCGGACGTCGGTCCGGACCCGGTCGCGGATGCGCTCGGCGACGTCGAGCGCCCGCGCCTCAACCGTCTCGTCCATGAAGACGGCGAACTCCTCGCCGCCCACCCGGGCCAAAACATCGCGGCTGCGGAGTGCCGCCGACAACGCATCCGACACCGCGACGAGCACGTCATCTCCCGCGCCATGCCCCCATTCGTCGTTGATGAGCTTGAAATGGTCGATGTCCATATAGAGCAGGGCGCCGACGAATTCGGGCGGCACCTGGCGCTCGAAGCCCCGGCGGTTCAAGAGCCCCGTCAGCGGGTCGGTCTCGGCCGCCCGCGTCGCCGCGTCGAGCTCCTCGCCGACATCGAGCATCAGCGCGTTGACGTTGGTCATCAGCCGGCCCACCTCGTCTTTATAGCCGGACGGCAAAAGGTCGACCGACCGGGTCGAGGTGTACTCCGACACCGTGCGGTTCACCCGGTAGACCGGGGCCAGCACGCCGGTGATCGCCGCGGCGGTGAGACACATCGCGATGATCTCGGTCAGAAACACCATCCGGACGACAGTGGCCCCTTCCCACATCGGGCCCTGAGTGGCTTCGAGAAACGTGAAGAGGGCAACCGCAGGCACATGCATTCCGGCAAAGATCAGGAACGCGACCTTCGCCGTGAAACTCCTTGGAAAGACCTGCGACAACAGGTGATAAAACCGCACGAACCGTCCTCACAACCGCCCCCGGGCGTGGCGCCGTTTGTGCGCTTTTTCAATTGAGAAGGGCTTAACCCGGGCCTTTATCTTCGCCCCGCCCCCCGCCTATAAGACCGCGACCCTAGGTTTCCTCTCAAAGGCGCGCTCCATGACGACCCTCGTTTTCGGCCATAAGTCCCCAGACACCGATTCCACCGGCTCGCCCATCATCTGGGCTTGGTATCTCAGCGAAAAGCTCGACCGGCCCGCCGAAGCGCGGCTTCTGGGCGAGCCCAACACCGAGGCCGCCTTCGTTCTGGAGCGTTGGAACCTCGACAAGCCCCAGATCATCGAGGATGTCGGCGCCGAAGACGAGGTCGTCGTCGTCGACACCAACAACCTCGCCGAACTGCCCGCCTCGATCAACGAGGCCACGGTCGTCGAGGTGATCGACCACCATCTTCTCCAGGGCGGCCTCGCCACGACATCGCCGATCAACATCACAATGCGCCCGGTGGCCTGCACCGCGACGATCATGCACGACCTGATGGGCGAGGCGGCCGCCGACATGCCAGAGGCGATCAAGGGGGCGATGCTGTCCTGCATCCTGTCCGACACGCTCGAATTCCGCTCGCCGACGACCACGGCGGTCGACAAGGCGCTGGCGGAAAAGCTGGCAGAAGAGCTCGGGCTCTCGATCCCGGACTATGCCGCTGAGATGTTCGCCGCGAAATCCGACGTCTCGGCCTTTTCCGACGCCGAGCTTCTGCGGATGGATTCGAAGGAATACGAGGTCGGCGGCAAGAAGTTCCGCGTCTCGGTGCTGGAGACGACCGCGCCAGGTGTCGTGCTCGACCGCAAGGACAGCCTCGCGGCGACGATGGAGACGGTCGCGGCGGAGGACGGGGTCGATCAGGTGCTGCTCTTCGTCGTCGACATCCTCAACGAAGAGGCCACGCTCCTGGTGCCGAACGATCTGGTGAAGGACCTCGCCGAAAAAAGCTTCGACACGAGCGTCGAGGGCGACAGCGTGGTCCTGCCGGGGATTGTTTCGCGCAAGAAGCAGATCATCCCGAATCTCACGCTTTGATGCGGCTTCGGAAACCGCGCGGCAGGCGCGGGCCCCTTCCAGCCATGCATCTGCCATACGAAAAGCAGACGCTTTGCCATACGTTTTGCAGACACCGGTTTCGGGCCGTCGGAGGCGCGCCGTGACGGCCAGGATCGTCGACAGCCTCGCCGGGATCGCCGCCCCCTACGACGCGCTGTTCTGCGATGTCTGGGGCGTGCTCCATAACGGCGTTGCGCCTTACGGAGATGCCGTCGCCGCGCTCGAAGCCTATCGCGCCGGCGGCGGCAAGGTGGTGCTCATCACCAACGCCCCCCGCCCCCGCGCGGCCATCGAGACCCAGCTCGATCAGATCGGCGTCAGCCGCGAGAGCTGGGACACCATCGCGACCTCGGGCGACGCGACCCGGGTTGCGCTCTTTACCGGCGCGATCGGCGAACGGGTCTTTTTCATGGGCGAGGGCCGCGACCGTGCCATTCTGGAACCCCCGCGCATCGTCGAAAACCCCTATGTAATTCAAACCGTTGCTCTCGAGGAGGCCGAAGGGGTGCTCTGCGCAGGCCCCGAGGACCCCCGCGCCGATCCGGCCAGCTGGCGCCCGGATCTGCTGTCGGCCAAGGCGCGCGGTCTGACGCTTCTTTGCCTCAACCCCGACATCGTCATCGACCGGGGCGGGGTCCGCGAATGGTGCGCCGGCGCGGTGGCGCGGATGTACCAGGAGATGGGCGGAGAGGCGCTTTATTACGGCAAGCCCCATCCGCCGATCTACGACCTCGCCCGCCGCCGGCTCGCCGCGTTAGGGGTTTCGATACCGGACGAGCGCATCCTGGCCATCGGCGACGGGGTCGAGACCGATGTCGCCGGGGCGATGGGCGAGGGGCTCGATTGCCTCTTCGTCACCGGCGGAATCGCGGCCAGTGAAACGAAGACCGACCGCGACCCCGACCGGGCGGTGTTGCAAGACTTTCTTAACCGCCACCAAACGAATGTCGCCTACGCGATAGGCCAGCTTCGCTGACCTTTTTTTCGCTGGACTTTCGGTGCTTTGCGAGCAATTAAGTTGCGTGCCGCGATGTCGTGGTGCAGTTTAATTGCGTGCAGGTTTCGGATGCTCGACAACATGCCCCGCGGCACAATCGTCATCGAAGAGATGGAAATCGGCATGTCCCGCCATCTCGAGAAGACCGTAACCGACCGCGATATCGAGCTTTTCGCCGAGGTCTCCACCGACCGAAATCCCGTCCATCTCGACGATGCCTATGCCCTCGACACCATCTTCGAGGGCCGGATCGCGCACGGGATGCTCACCGCCGGTCTGATATCGGCGGTGATCGGCGAGCAGCTTCCCGGCCACGGCGCGGTCTATCTCGGCCAGAGCCTGAAGTTCCTCGCCCCCGTTCGCCCCGGCGACCGGGTGCGCGCGGAAGTCACCGTGACAGCCATCGACCATGCCAAACGCCGGGTGACGCTCGACACGGTCTGCACCATCGACGGCAAGCCGGTGCTCAAAGGCGAGGCGCAGGTGCTCGCGCCCTCAGCGCGCTTCGACTAACTTGCGCGCGCCCGACCGGGGCGCTATCCGGCTCAACATGCGGATCGTCCGATCATACCATGGTCTCAGGCCGGACGAGCGGGTCGGCGCGGCCGCCGCCATCGGCAATTTCGACGGCGTCCACCGGGGCCATCAGGCGGTGATTTCGGCGGCCCGGACCGAGGCTCGCGGCACCGTCGCACCCCTCGGAATCGTCACCTTCGAGCCCCATCCCCGCGAGGTCTTCGCCCCCGGCGCCGCACCGTTCCGGCTGATGAACGCCGAGGCGCGTGCGCACCGGTTCGAGAAGCTGGGCGTTGATATCCTTTACGAAATCCCCTTCGATGCCGCTCTTGCGGGGCTCTCGCCGGAGGCGTTCATCGGCGATGTCATCGTCGACGGACTGGGGCTGTCCCATGTCGTCATCGGCGAGGATTTCCGTTTCGGCAAGGGCCGTGCGGGCACCGCCGAGGACCTCCGGCGCGCGGGCGAAAGGCTCGGCTTCGGTGTCACCGTGGCTCCGCTTCTCGAGTTCGACGGGCTCGATGTCTCCTCCACCCGTATCCGCACCGCCCTCACCGAGGGCCGGCCCCGCGATGCCGCCGAGATGCTCGGCCATTTCCACCGGATCGAGGGCGAGGTGATCCGCGGCGACGCGCGGGGGCGCGATCTTGGCTACCCCACGGCAAACATGTCGATCACCGGGCTCCACCCGCCACGCTTCGGGGTCTATGCGGTGTCTGTGGATGTGCTCTCAGGCCCCCATGCCGGTCGCTACGACGGCGTGGCCTCTCTCGGCGTGCGGCCCATGTTCGGCCAGAACCTTCCGAACTTCGAAACCCATATCTTCGACTTTTCCGGCGATCTCTACGGCACCCACCTCTCCGTCGCCCTCGTCGCGTTTCTCCGCGACGAGGCCCGGTTCGAGAGCCTCGACGCCCTCGTCGTCCAGATGGATGCCGACAGCGCCGCCGCCCGCCAGGTGTTGGCGTGAGCGACCCCATCGACCGGGAGGGCCTGCGCGACCGCTACTGGGAGCGGGTGCCGATGGCGAACATGACGGCGCGCGAATGGGAGGCGCTCTGCGACGGCTGCGGGCGCTGCTGCCTCAACAAGCTCGAAGACGAGGACACCGGCGAGGTGGCCTTCACACGCATCGCCTGCCGGCTGCTCGACGGCGAGACCTGCCGCTGCGGCAGCTACGAAAACCGCAAGGTCTTCGTGCCCGATTGCGTCTTCCTGACGCCGCAGACGATGAAGGACGTGGCCTATTTCATGCCGCGCACCTGCGCCTACCGCCTGGTCTACGAAGGCAAGCCGCTCTACGACTGGCACCCGCTCCTCTCGGGCGATCCGGGCACGGTGCACGACGCGGGGGTCTCGGTGCAAGGCTGGACGGTGCCGGAATTCGAGGTCGCCGAGGACGAGTGGGAAGACCACGTCATCGAGGACGGCTGATGCATTTCGCCTCCGATAACGCCGGGCCGGCCCACCCCCGGGTCATCGAAGCTCTGGCGGCGGCCAATGAGGGCCATGCGATGGCCTATGGCGAGGACCCGCTGACGGCCCGTGCCGTCGCGCGCATCCGGGAGGTCTTCGAAGCCCCCGAGGCGGAGGTCTTTCTCGTCGCCTCGGGCACGGCGGCCAACGCGATCCTGCTCGCGAGCCTCGCCAAACCCTGGCAGACCGTCTTCGCCGCCGAGACCGCGCATATCCACGAGGACGAATGCGGTGCTGCGGAGTTCATGACCGGCGGGGCCAAGATCACCCTCGTTCCGGGCGTCGACGGCAAGCTCTCGCGCGACGCCCTCGCCGCGACAATCGCGGGGCTTGGCGGCCGGGGCGTGCACGGCGTCGCGCCGGGCCCCGTCTCGATCACCAATGCCACGGAAAAGGGCACGCTCTACATCCACGAGGAAATTGCCGGCATCGCTGGCGTTGCCGACCGGGCGGGCGTTCCGCTCCACATGGATGGCGCCCGCTTTGCCAATGCGGTCGCCGCGCTGGGGGTCACACCGGCCGATCTGACATGGAGGGCCGGGGTCGATGCGCTGTCGCTCGGGGCGACGAAGAACGGCTGCCTGGCCGCCGAAGCCATCGTGGTCTTCGATCCCGCCCTCGCCCGCGAGACCGAACGACGCCGGATGCGGGCGGGGCATCTGCTCTCGAAGCAGCGCTTCATCGCCGCGCAGGTGCTCGCCTGGCTCGACGACGGTCTTTGGCTCGACCTCGCCGCCCACGCCAACACCGCCGCCGCCCGGCTCACCGAGGGGCTGGCCAGGCGCAACGACGTCCGCCTGCTCTTCGAGCCCGAAGTGAACATGCTCTTTGTCGACATGCCTCGCGCCCTCCACCGGCGGCTTCTGGCGCGCGGGGCGGCTTATCGCCTCTGGTCCGGCAGTCTCGAAGGCGACGACGACGACGCACCGCTGACGGCCCGGCTCGTCTGCGACTGGTCCAAAACCGACGCCGAGATCGACGCCTTCCTCGGCCTCTTCTGAACCGCCACAAGGTGCCTTCATCTTGGCAAAAATACCGCGGGGGAGCCGCGAAGGCGGCGGGGGCAGCGCCCCCTAAAGCTCCCCCGACAAATAGAGATCGAGATCCTCGATCCGGTCCTGCCCCCAGAATTTCTCGTCGCCGACGACGTAGAAGGGCGAACCGAAGACACCGGCCGTGATCGCATCCTGGAGGTTGCGCTCGTAAACCTCGGCACCGCGCAGAAGCCCGCTGTCGGCGAGACCGGGGTCGAACCCTGCCGCGTCGAGGCAGGCGCGGATCACCCCGTCTTCGGCGATGTCCTTCTCCTCGGCCCAGCAGGCCCGGAGCACCCCGTGGCAAAGCGCGCCGAGATCTCCGCCGCCGGCCTCCTGGGCGGCAATGATCGCATAGGCCGCCGGTGCGCCGTTGGTGGGGAAATGTGCCGGCCGGAGGTTGATCGGCAAGCCCGCCTTCTTCGCCTGGCGCCGAAGCTCCTGGAGCCGCATCTCTTGGCGCGACGGATGTCGCTGTCCGGGAGGTTGCCCGCCCATATTGGTGAAGAGCCCCATGATGTCGACGGGTTTGTAGGTTACCGACGCGCCGTGTTTCGCGACCACCTGCTCCAGGCGTGTCCCCGCAATATAGGCCGAGGGCGAAATCGTTGCGAAATAGTAGTCGATATGGGCCATGCGGCCGCCTCCCTGCCTTCTCCGGTTCCCCGAGCGCTAGGCGGCGTGGTAAGCGAAGTCAACGTCGCGAATCCGTCATTTGGCGCCACCCCGGGGACTTCACCACATGCCCAACCCACCCGAGCCGAAACTGATCTCCGGCAATGCGAACCGGTCGCTTGCGACCTCCGTTGCGCGGCGGATGTCGATGCACCGAGGCTCGAATATCGGCCTCGTCGATGCGCGGGTCGAGCGGTTCAACGATGCCGAAATCTTCGTCGAGGTCTACGAGAACGTCCGGGGCGAGGACATGTTCATCATCCAGCCCACCTCGAACCCCGCCAACGACAACCTGATGGAGCTGCTGATCATGACCGACGCCCTGCGCCGGTCCTCGGCGGCGCGGATCACGGCCGTCATCCCCTACTTCGGCTATGCAAGGCAGGACCGGCGCACGAAGGCGCGCACCCCGATCACGGCGAAGATGGTGGCCAACATGATCGTCTCGGCCGGCGTCGAACGGGTTCTGACGATGGACCTCCATGCCGCCCAGATCCAGGGTTTCTTCGACATCCCCGTCGATAACCTCTATGCGTCCCCGGTCTTTGCGCTCGACATCCAGAACCAGTTCAAGGGCGGGCTCGACAACATCACGGTCGTCTCGCCGGATGTCGGCGGCGTCGCGCGGGCCCGCGAGCTTGCCAAGCGGATCGGGTCGGCGCTGGCCATTGTCGACAAGCGCCGCGAGAAGGCCGGCGAGGTGGCCGAGATGACCGTGATCGGGGAGGTGGAGGGCAAGACCTGTATCATCGTCGATGACATCGCCGACACCGCCGGCACGCTCTGCAAGGCCGCCGAAGTGCTGATCGAGGCGGGCGCGAAGGAGGTTCATGCCTATATCAGCCACGGGGTTCTGTCGGGCCCGGCGGTGGAGCGGATCACCGGCTCGGTGATGAAGTCCCTCGTCATCACCGACACGATCGAGCCCACCGAAGCGGTGAAACAGGCGGCCAATATCCGCATCGTTCCCACCGCACCGATCTTCGCCCAGGCGATCCTCAACATCTGGCACGGCACCAGCGTGTCGTCGCTCTTCGAGCCCGACACGCTCGGGCCGATCTACGAGGGCATGTACGCCCATCATTGAGGGCGGTGCGGGACGGGCGGTCGACCGCCCGTCGCCTTCGGCCTTCGAAGGCCGGTTAGATGAGACTGGTGGCGATCGCGATCATCATTCCGAGAATCGCGGCGAGCATGAGCGCCAGTTCCCGCGGGCCAGCTCCATAGGGCATGGCGAGAATCTTCTGAAGCAATCGCACGGCAAGGCCCCCCAAGCCAGCACCTGATACAACCTCAGGGGTAGCGTCCTTCCCTGCCCCGTGAAACCTCGACGGCGAGAACATACTGTTTACAACGCCTCGTCCGCTTCGCGCGACCCGTCCCGCGTCCAGACGACGAGCGGAAGGATGGCTATGACGATTGCGGCGGCGAGAAGAAACGGTGCACCGGGCAGGTAGACCCTGCCCGCATCGTCCGCGAAAACCCCGAAGACCGGTGTGAAAACGACCGGCGCCGTCACCGCCGCGATCGCGGCCAGCGAAGAGATCACGCCCTGCACCATCCCCTGCTGATCGTCGTCCGCGGCGTTGGCGGCAATGGCCGACAGGGTCGGGGGCACGAGGTCCGACAGGGCGGCCATCGGCAACAGGATTGCCAGCGTCCAGACGGCGGTTGTGAAGCCGTAGCCCGTCATCGCAAGGGCGGCGATGATCAGGCCCCAGATGGTGAGCCGGCGTTCTCCAAGTCTGCGGACCGCGACGGGCATCACGACGGCCTGCGCGAGAGCCACCAGGATGCCGTAGACCGAGAGCGAAATGCCGATCAGAAGCGTAGACCAGCCGAAGACCTCGCGGCCCCAGAACGCCCAGAGCGTGACATAGACCATGTTGGCGAACTCGAAGAGAAAGCTCGCGACAAGCGGTACCGGCAGACCCGGGATGCGGAACGCGCGGAGGATGATCCCGAACGGGTTCACCTCGCGCACACCGAAGGCCCGCCGCTTGTTGCGCGGCAGCGATTCCGGCAAGACGAGCATCCCGAAGACGACATTGGCGCCCGAGATCGCCGCGGCCACCCAGAAGGGAGCGGTCACCCCCCAGGTGGCGGCGACCCCGCCGAGGGCGGGGCCGAGGACGAAGCCGACCCCGAAGGCTGCGCCGATCATCCCGAACCGGGCCGCGCGCTCCTTTTTCGGCGTGATATCCGCGATATAGGCCGTGGCGGTGACATAGGTCGCCCCGGCAAGCCCGGCGAGCGTGCGGCCGACAAGGAGGAGCCAGTAGCTGTCGGCGAGCGCCATGATGACATAGTCGAGCGTCAGGAAGGCTAGGGCGGCGATCAGCACGGGCTTTCGCCCATAGGCATCCGAGATCGACCCGACGATGGGGGCGAAGATGAACTGGGCCGCGGCATAGGAGGCCATCAGAAGCCCCGCCCAGAGCGCGCCCTGCGCCACGTCGTCGGCCCCGACCTTCGCCATGAGATCGGGCATGATCGGAAAGACGATGCCGATCCCGATCGCGTCGATCAGGAGCGTCAGAAGAATGAAGAGATAGGGACCTGAGGGGCGCGCCATGGGCCCCCTATCTGCCTCGCCCCCGCCGTTGGCAAGGGGGCGGGCTCACCGCACGTCTTACGCGGTGGCCGCCTCGCTCAGCGCGGTGAGGTCGGCCACGAGCTTCGCCGCCAAGTCCTGAGCCGGGCCCTCGGCGGCATCCATCGCGGCGCGGGCCTTTTCGAGATGACCCTCGACCGCCTCACGGGTGAGGTCGGCCTTCGCCACGGCGTGTTCGGCGAGCACGCTCGCCGCCTCTGCGGTGATCTCGGCAAACCCGCCGAAGACGGCGAATTCCTGAACGCCGCCGTCCATTTCCGCCCGCAGGAACCCAGGACGCAGGGTGGTAATCACCGGCGCATGGTTGGGCATCGCCGTGAGGTCGCCCTCGGCGCCGGGGATTTGCACCGACACGGCTTGACCGGAGACCACGCGGGCCTCGGGGGAGACGAGATCGAATTTCATCGTATCAGCCATGTCCGGCTCCTTGTCGGGGGTGGCGGGGCGAACCCCGCCCTACACCCAGGTATTCGCTGTAGGGCGGGCTTCAGCCCGCCAGACCTTACGCCGCCTCAGCCGCCATCTTCTCGGCCTTGGCGATCACCTCGTCGATGCCGCCGACCATGTAGAAGGCCGCCTCCGGCAGGTGGTCGTACTCGCCTGCGACCACCGCCTTGAAGGACCGGATCGTGTCTTCGAGCGGCACCTGCACGCCGGGCGAGCCGGTAAAGACTTCGGCCACATCGAAGGGTTGCGACAGGAACCGCTGGATCTTCCGGGCCCGGGCCACGGTGAGCTTGTCCTCTTCGCTGAGCTCGTCCATCCCCAGAATGGCGATGATGTCCTGAAGCGACTTATAGCGCTGGAGGATACCCTGGACGTCGCGGGCCACCTGGTAATGCTCCTCGCCCACGACCCCGGGGTCGAGGATCCGCGAGGTGGAATCGAGGGGGTCCACGGCAGGGTAGATACCAAGCTCGGAGATCGCGCGGCTGAGAACGGTCGTTGCGTCGAGGTGGGCAAACGACGTCGCCGGTGCGGGGTCGGTGAGGTCGTCGGCGGGTACGTAGATGGCCTGCACGGAGGTGATGGACCCCGCTTTCGTTGAGGTGATGCGCTCTTGCATCTGGCCCATGTCGGTGGCCAGCGTCGGCTGGTAGCCCACCGCCGAGGGGATACGGCCCAGAAGGGCCGACACTTCCGAGCCCGCTTGGGTGAAGCGGAAGATGTTATCGACGAAGAAGAGAACGTCGGTGCCCGACTGGTCGCGGAACTGCTCAGCGAGGGTGAGGCCCGAGAGCGCCACGCGGGCGCGGGCCCCCGGGGGCTCGTTCATCTGACCGTAGACGAGGGCCACTTTCGATTCTTCGAGGTTGTCGATGTTGATCACACCGGATTCGATGAATTCGTGGTAGAGGTCGTTGCCCTCCCGGGTCCGCTCGCCGACGCCGGCGAAGACCGAAAAGCCCGAGTGCACCTTGGCGATGTTGTTGATGAGTTCCTGGATGAGCACCGTTTTGCCCACGCCCGCCCCGCCGAAGAGGCCGATTTTACCGCCCTTGGCGTAAGGGGCCAGCAGGTCGACGACCTTGATGCCGGTGACGAGAATTTCCGATTCCGTCGACTGGTCGATGAAGTCCGGCGCGGGCGCGTGGATCGGACGACGCTCTTCGCTCTCGATGGGGCCTTTTTCGTCGATGCTTTCACCGACGACATTCATGATCCGGCCCAGGGTCGCGTTGCCGACGGGCATGGTGATCGGGCCGTCGCTGTCGATGACATCCTGGCCGCGCACGAGGCCTTCGGTAGCGTCCATCGCGATGCAACGCACGGTGTTTTCACCGAGGTGCTGGGCGACTTCGAGCACCAGCTCTTTGCCGTTATTGTCGGTCGTCAGCGCGTTCAAAATCTCGGGCAGGTGGTCTTCGAACTGCACGTCGCAGACCGCGCCGATCACCTGGGTGATTTTGCCTTTTGCATTTGCCATTGTCACACTTCCTAGATGTTGCGCCTGTTGGTCAAAAGACTTTCAACGGCATCCCTCATTTTCTTCGCATCCGAGCGCTGCGCGAAACGCGCATCCACTTTGCTGCCATCGTCTAACCGCAACCGAACGACCGACGGTTCAATGATGAAAGCAACCCTCGACTGCAGCCAAGTCCAATTGTCCGGCAAGTCTGCAATCAAAAGCCACATTGCCCCGGGAGCCAACAAAAACACCATCAGCGGCACGGACTCTGGATGCACGAGCCAGCCCTCAGGAGCAGTCGCGCGTTCATCCAACCAAACCAATACCGCAACAACTACGCCTAAAACCGCACAACACAGAAACAGCTTCCCAAAAAGTGTCAGTCTAGAAGCCAAATTGACTGTTGTTATACGCCTTATCGGCACGGATGTGCCGCCGGTCCGCACGATTTCTGTGGTGACCGTGGTGCCGGATTGGTTGAACAGTGTACCAGCCACCTCACAAAGCCTCAGCGCCCGAGATGATTTCGATAAGCTCGTTGGTGATGACGGCCTGGCGCGTCCGGTTGAACTCGATGGTCAGCCGGTCGATCATTTCGCCGGCGTTACGGGTGGCGTTGTCCATCGCCGACATCCGCGCACCTTGTTCGGAAGCTGCGTTTTCGAGCAGGGCCGTGAAGATCTGGGTCGCCACCCCGCGCGGCAGGAGATCGGCGAGGATCGCCTCTTCGTCGGGCTCATAGTCGTAGGGCACGCTCTCGGCCGCCTCTTCGCCCTCGGGGACGTCGAATTTCGCCGGGATGATCTGGGTGGCCGTGGGGATCTGGCTGACGACGCTTTCGAACTCCGAATAGAAGATCGTCGCGACGTCGAACTCGCCGGCATCGAAGCGGCCGAGCACGTCGCGGGCGATGTCGGCGGCATTGGCGTAGCCCACGCGCTTGACGTCGGAGAGATCGACATGGCCGACGAGCGCGTCCGGCCAGTCGCGGCGAAGCTGTTCGCGGCCCTTCTTGCCGACGGTGAGGATCTTCACCGTCTTGCCCTTGCCCGCGAGTTCGGTGGCATGGGCCCGGGCGAGCTTCACGATCGACGAGTTGAACCCGCCGCAAAGACCGCGCTCGGCCGTCATCACCACCAGCAGATGGACCTTGTCTTCGCCCGTTCCCGACAGGAGCTTCGGCGCGCTGTCGGATCCGCCGACGGACCCTGCGAGCCCTGCCATCACCGCGTTGAAGCGCTCGGCATAGGGCCGGGCGGCCTCGGCGGCCTCCTCGGCGCGGCGCAGCTTCGCGGCGGCCACCATCTGCATGGCCTGGGTGATCTTCCGGGTCGATTTGACCGAGTTGATCCGGTTTTTCAGGTCCTTAAGGCTCGGCATGTCCCTCTCCCTGCCTCAGCCTCAGGCGAAGTCGGCGGCGTATTCGTCGAGCACGGCCTTGATCTTGTCGGCGGCCTCGCCCTTCACCTTGGGGTCTTCCTTGGTGATGAAGTCGAGAAGGTCGGAATGCTTCGAGCGGATGTGGGTCAAGAGCCCCTGTTCGAACCGGCCGACATCGCCCACCGGCAGCTTGTCGAGGTAGCCGTTGGTGCCGGCAAAGATGACCACGACGATCTCCGCATTGGTGAGCGGCGAATATTGCGGCTGTTTCATCAGCTCGGTGAGCCGCGCGCCCCGGTTCAAGAGCCGCTGGGTGGCCGCATCGAGGTCGGAGCCGAACTGCGCGAAGGCCGCCATCTCGCGATACTGGGCGAGTTCGAGCTTCACCGGGCCTGCGACAGACTTCATCGCGCCGGTTTGGGCCGAAGAGCCCACCCGCGACACCGAGAGGCCGGTATTCACCGCCGGCCGGATGCCCTGGAAGAAAAGCTCGGTCTCAAGGAAGATCTGCCCGTCGGTGATCGAAATCACGTTGGTCGGAATAAACGCCGAGACGTCGCCGCCTTGGGTCTCGATGATCGGGAGCGCGGTGAGCGAGCCTGCGCCGTTGTCCTCGTTCATCTTCGCGGAGCGTTCGAGAAGCCGCGAATGGAGGTAGAAGACGTCGCCCGGATAGGCTTCGCGCCCCGGCGGACGGCGGAGAAGAAGCGACATCTGGCGGTAGGCGACGGCCTGTTTCGAGAGGTCGTCGTAGATGATGAGCGCATGCCGGCCATTGTCGCGGAAGTACTCGGCCATGGCGGTCGCCGCGTACGGGGCGAGGAACTGCATCGGCGCGGGGTCGGACGCGGTGGCGGCAACGACGATGGTGTATTCGATGGCCCCGGTCTCTTCGAGCTTCTTCACAAGCTGGGCGACCGTGGAGCGCTTCTGGCCGACCGCGACATAGACGCAGTAGAGCTTCTTTGACTCATCGTCTCCGGCGGCGTCGTTATAGGATTTCTGGTTGAGGATCGTGTCGAGCGCGACGGCGGTCTTGCCCGTCTGACGGTCGCCGATGATGAGTTCCCGCTGACCCCGGCCGATGGGGATCATCGCGTCGATGGCCTTGAGCCCCGTCGCCATCGGCTCATGCACCGATTTGCGCGGAATGATACCCGGGGCTTTGACGTCCGCCACCCGGCGTTCGGCGGCCTTGATCTCGCCTTTCCCGTCGAGCGGGTTACCCAGACCGTCGACCACGCGGCCGAGAAGCGCGTCGCCCGCCGGCACGTCCACGATGGACTTGGTGCGCTTAACGGTGTCGCCTTCCTTGATGTCGCGGTCGTCGCCGAAGATCACGATCCCGACATTATCGGTCTCAAGGTTGAGCGCCATGCCCCGGATGCCGCCGGGAAATTCGACCATCTCGCCGGCCTGGACATTGTCGAGCCCGTAGACCCGCGCAATCCCGTCGCCGACCGAGAGCACGCGGCCCACTTCGGCGACTTCGGCTTCCTGTCCGAAGTTCTTGATCTGGTCCTTCAGGATCGCAGAAATCTCGGCTGCCTGGATTGCCATTATCCGACCTCTTTCATCGTGTTCTGTAGCGCGGCGAGCTTCGAGCGGATCGAGGTGTCGATCATCTGCGAGCCCACTTTGACGACAAGACCGCCGATGAGGCTCTCATCGACCGCCAAATTGAGTTTTACATCCTTGCCGATGGACGCCTTCAGGGTCTCGGCAAGCTTGTCCTTTTGGGCATCGGTCAGCGCGGTGGCCGAGGCGACGTCCGCCGTGACCTCGCCCTTTTCCGCAGCGATCAGCCCGCGCAGTTCCGCCACGAGGGCGGGAAGCACGAAGAGCCGGCGCTTCTGGGCCATCAGGCGGAGCGTGTTGACGACCATCGGTCCGAGCTTCATCGCTTCGGCCACGGCGGCGATGGCGTTCTCCTGCTCTTCGCGGCTGTAGACTGGTGAGGAGATGAAGGCGGACAGGTCCTCGCTGTCGCTGAGCGCGGCACCGAGCCCGTCGGTGTCGGCCTCCAAAGCGTCGAGCCCTTTGTCGTCCTTGGCGAGTTCGAAAAGCGCCGTCGCGTAACGCGCGGCAATCCCTGTCGAGATCGATTGAGGTTCCGACACGTCCGCCCTTCCGTAGTGCTATCCCCAAGGCCCGAGGGGTCGTGCGAGCCGAACCCGACCGGCCGCCGACCCGGAGGGGCCAAGCGCAAAATCAGCGGTGACTTAACAGAGCCGCATGGGTGCCGCAACTGCATTGATTTCGGCTGCCCGCCAGGACGTCTCAGCGATTTCAGGGGTTTAGCCCGGGTGCGACCGTTTGCGCTGAAAATTTGCGACCGGTGTGCGCGCGGGTTTTGCCTCGGGGCTCTTCAGCCCGTCGAGAATCCGCAACGGCCGTGTGACGGCCTCGGGGAGGCCCGGGCGCGGGGTCGGTTCGGTGACCTTTTCCGCCTCCACGATCAGGACACCGCCGGTGACGGTGCCGGATATGTTGCGGCCGAGCCGCTCGAGGACAGGACCGGTCTTGAGCCAGAACCGCGCGCCCGAGGGCGGCTGGAACAGTGCGCCGGCATGGCGTTCGGGCGCAAAATCGTGCCGGGTGAGCTGCGCTTCGAGCTGGGAGAGCGAATAGGGCCGGCCGTAGCCGAAGGGCGTGCCGTCGCGGCGTGCCCAGAGCCCGCCCCGGTTGGGCACGATGAACAGCGCCTTGCCCTGCGGCGCAAGCACCCGCCAGCATTCGCGCAAGAGCGCCTCTGAATGCTCGGACGTTTCCAGCCCGTGGAGCACGATCAGCCTGTCCACCCGTTCGGCTTCGAGCGGCCAGAGCGTTTCCTCGCAGAGCACCGACATGTTCGGCGCGCCGGTGGGCCAGGGCATCACCCCCTGCTGGCCAGGCATCAGAGCGATGACGCGCCGTGCCTCGTCGACATAAGGGCGCAGGAGCGGCACCGCGAAGCCGAACCCCGCCACCGTCAGCCCAGCCTCCGGCGGCCAGAGGGCCAGCACCTGGTCGCGCACCGCCCGTTGTGCGGCACGGCCAAGTTGCGTGCGATAGTAGAAGTTCCTGAGGTCCAGGACGTCGAGATGCATTGCGGGCCCGGCGCCGATTTGTGAGACTTGGCGGCGATCCTATGGGAGCACCGGGAGCATTGCCATGACATTCGAAATCGTCACCGTTCCCTGTCGGGCCGACAATTACGCGTTCCTCGTCCACGACCCCGATACGTCGCGCACCGCACTGATCGATGCCCCCGAGGCCGCGCCGATCGAGGCGGCGCTCGACGCGCGGGGCTGGGGGCTCGACGAGATCTGGATCACCCATCACCACGGCGACCATGTCGAAGGCGTCGATGCCCTCCGGGATCGGTTCAGCGCCAGCGTCACGGGCGCGACAGCCGATGCCCACCGACTGCCGGCGCTCGACCGGAAGGTCGCCGATGGGGACGCGTTCGATTTTGCCGGATCGCAGGTCGAGGTGCTCGATGTCTCGGGCCATACAATCGGCCATGTCGCCTTCCATGTTCCCAAAGAGAACGCCGTCTTCACCGCCGACAGTCTGATGGCGCTCGGGTGCGGCCGCGTCTTCGAGGGCACGCCTGCGATGATGTGGAAGAGCCTCTCGCGCCTCGCCGCACTGCCCGACGAAACGACGGTGTGCTCCGGTCACGAATACACCGCCACCAATGCCCGCTTCGCGCTGACCATCGAGCCCGATAACCCTGCGCTTGCGGCCCGAGCGGAAGCCGTGTTCCAAGCCGCCGAGGCGGGCCTTCCCACTGTGCCCTCGACGCTCGCCGAGGAGCGTGCGACCAACCCCTTTCTCCGGGCGGGCTTGCCGGAGATGAAGGCGGCCTTAGGTATGGAGGGCGAGGACGATATTGCCGTCTTCGCCGAGATTCGCGGTCGGAAAGACAGGTTCTGACCCCGGTTTCGCGCGCTGCCCATAATTTCGACCAAATTATTGCGAAACCTCCCCTGCGCTCGATTGTGATGGGTGCGGGCCAAAAAAAACCTTGAAGCTCGGCGAAGATCACCGAACTTTAAGTTCAAGAGCCCACGGTTGGAGAGGGCGCGTCCCTTCCCGGCCCATGAGACGAGGAGCACGAAGGTGCCGTCATTTTCGAACACGCTCGAGCAGGCGATCCATGCAGCCCTGGCGCTGGCAAACCAGCGCCGGCACGAACTGGCCACGCTCGAGCATCTGCTACTTGCTTTGATCGACGAGCCGGACGCCGCGAAGGTGATGCAGGCCTGCTCGGTCGATCTGGACGAACTGCGCCAGACGCTGAACACGTTCATCGACGACGAACTTTCGACGCTTGTTACCAATGTCGACGGCTCCGAGGCGGTGCCGACTGCGGCGTTCCAGCGGGTTATCCAGCGCGCGGCGATCCATGTGCAATCCTCGGGGCGCTCGGAGGTGACGGGGGCGAACGTGCTGGTGGCGATCTTCGCCGAGCGCGAATCGAACGCCGCGTACTTCCTCCAAGAGCAGGACATGACGCGGTATGATGCGGTGAACTTCATCGCCCATGGCGTCGCCAAGAACCCGTCCTTCGGCGAATCCCGCCCCGTACAAGGCGCGACGGAATTCGACGAGGAGGCCCAGACGTCCGACGAAGAGGGCAAGGAAAGCGCGCTCGCGAAGTATTGCGTCGACCTCAACTCGAAGGCCAAGAAGGGCGATGTCGACCCGTTGATCGGGCGCGACCACGAGGTCGAGCGTTGCGTGCAGGTGCTCTGCCGGCGCCGCAAGAACAACCCGCTTCTCGTCGGCGACCCGGGTGTCGGCAAGACGGCCATCGCCGAGGGGCTGGCGCGGAAGATCGTCGCCGGAGAGACGCCGGATGTCCTTCAGGGGGCGACGATCTATTCGCTCGACATGGGCGCGCTTCTGGCCGGCACCCGCTACCGGGGCGACTTCGAGGAGCGGCTCAAAGCCGTCGTGACCGAGCTCGAAGAGCATCCCGACGCGATCCTCTTCATCGACGAGATCCATACCGTGATCGGGGCCGGGGCAACGTCGGGCGGGGCGATGGACGCCTCTAACCTTCTCAAGCCCGCGCTCCAGGGCGGCAAGCTGCGCTGCATGGGCTCGACGACCTACAAGGAGTTCCGTCAGCATTTCGAGAAGGACCGCGCGCTCAGCCGCCGGTTCCAGAAGATCGACGTCAACGAACCGACGGTCGAGGACAGCGTGAAAATCCTCAAGGGCCTGAAGCCCTATTTCGAGGAGCATCACGACATCAAGTACACCGCCGACGCGATCAAGACGGCGGTGGAACTTTCAGCGCGTTATATCAATGACCGGAAGCTCCCCGACAAGGCCATCGATGTGATCGACGAAGCGGGCGCGGCCCAGCATCTCGTCGTCGAATCGAAGCGCCGAAAGACCATCGGCACGAAGGAGATCGAGGCGGTCATCGCCAAGATTGCCCGCATCCCGCCGAAGAACGTCTCGAAAGACGATGCCGAGGTGCTGCGCGACCTCGAAGCCTCCCTGAAGCGCGTGGTCTTCGGGCAGGACAATGCCATCGAGGCGCTGTCCTCGGCGATCAAGCTCGCGCGCGCAGGGCTCCGAGAGCCGGAAAAACCGATCGGCAACTACCTCTTCGCCGGTCCGACGGGTGTTGGCAAAACCGAGGTCGCCAAGCAGCTCGCGGCCACACTCGGGGTCGAGATGCTGAGGTTCGACATGTCGGAATACATGGAGAAGCACGCCGTCTCGCGGCTCATCGGCGCGCCGCCGGGCTATGTCGGGTTCGATCAGGGGGGGCTTCTGACCGACGGGGTCGACCAGCACCCGCATTGCGTGCTGCTCCTCGACGAGATCGAGAAGGCGCACCCGGATGTCTTCAACATTCTCCTGCAAGTGATGGACCACGGTACGCTCACCGACCACAACGGCCGGTCGGTGGATTTCCGCAACGTGATCCTTATCATGACCTCGAATGCGGGGGCCGCGGAACAGGCCAAAGCCGCCATCGGCTTCGGCCGCGACCGGCGCGAGGGGGAAGACACGGCAGCTATCGAACGCACCTTCACGCCGGAATTCCGCAACCGGCTCGACGCGGTGATCTCGTTCGCCCCGCTCGCCCGCGAGACCATCGCGCAGGTGGTCGAGAAGTTCGTCCTGCAACTCGAGGCCCAGCTTATGGACCGTGGGGTGACCATCGAACTCACCCCGGCGGCGGCGAACTGGCTCGGCGACAAGGGGTACGACGACAAGATGGGCGCCCGTCCGCTCGGCCGGGTGATCCAGGAAGAGATCAAGAAGCCGCTGGCGGAGGAGCTCCTGTTCGGCAAGCTCGCCAAGGGCGGGGTGGTCAAGGTCGGCGTGAAGGACGGCAAGCTCGATCTTCGCATCGAACCGCCCGAGACCCGCAAGCTCGGGTCGCGAAAGCCGCCCCTGCTGACGGCCGACTGACCCCGACGGCTGAGACATCCCCTTCCGCGCCGCCTTCCCCCGGGGAGGCGACGCGCTTCTTTCTGGGGCAGCGAGATCGGCCATGCGGGACCGACGACACAGAGGTCAGTCCCCGCCATACCGGCCTCTCATCGGCCCGAAAACATCCCTGGGGGTGAATGGCCCGAAGGGACAGAGGGGGGCAGCGGCCCCCTTGCCTGCCAAGACTCAGCGCTCCGTCAGCTTCAACTCGATCCGCCGGTTCTCCGCCCGGGCCGCGGCGGTGTCGTCGAGGTTCACCGGGCGGTACTCGCCGAACCCCGTTGCCGCGAGGCGCTCGGGCGGAAAGCCGAGGCCATCGGTCATGAACCGCACGACCGAAAGCGCGCGGGCCTGAGAGAGCTCCCAATTGTCCGCGAAGCGCCCGCCGGTGATCGGCGTGTTGTCGGTATGCCCGTCGACCCGAACGATCCAGTCGATGCCTTCGGGGATGTCCTCGGCCACCTCGGAAAGGATCTCGGCCACGCCCGCGATCTGTTCCTGGCCCTCGGCCGAAAGATCCGCCGAGCCCAGCGAAAAAAGCACCTCGGAGGAGAACACGAACCGGTCGCCGACGATCCGCACCTCGGCGCGGCCTTCGAGAATCGACCGCATGGCGGCAAAAAACTCGGACCGCGCGAGCTCCAGTTCCTCGGCCTCCGAGCGCAGCATCGCGGCTTCCTGTTCGAGACGGATCCGTTCGGCCTCCTCGAGCTCCCGCCGGCGCCGTTCCTCGGCGGCCGCCCGGGCGAGGGCGGCATTGAGGTCCGAGCCGAGCGTGTCGATGCGCACCTGGGCCTCGGCATCGCGCGACCGGCTGTCGTCGATGAGGCCCTGAAGCACGTTGAGCTGCGCGCGCAGTTCGTCGATCTGCGCGTTGAGCAGGGCCACTTCCCGTTGAGCCTCCGCCGAAAGCGCCTCCTCCTCGGCCAGTCGCGCCTGCGCAGTGGCGAGGAGCGCCGCCTGCCGTTCGGCCTCGGTGAGCTGTTCGGCAGCACTGTTCTCGGCAAGCGCCCGGGCGGCCAGGGCCGCAGCAAGCTGATCGCGAAGCGAACGGTCCTCGGTTTCGGCGGCCCGTGCGGCCTCGAGTTCCGCAGCGAGCCGGTCGCGTTCGGCGGCGAGCGCTGCCAGACGGGCATCCCGCTCGGCTTCGGTATCGGACGCTGCCGCGAGCGCGGCTTCCGCTTCCGACAGCCGGGTGCGAAGCGCGGCGAGCTCGGCCTCCGCATCGTCCTTTTCGAGGGTCGCGAGCGCGAGTGCGAGTTCCATTTCCTCTGCGTTCGTTCGCGCAGTGCCCAATTGGCTCTGGGCCGCCTCGGCGGCCCGAAGCGCCTCGTCCCGTGCCGCCAGCGCGGCGGCCAGACGTTCATCGAGGTCGCTGTCGGCGGCTTCGGCCGCAGCCAGCAGGGTCAGCGTTTCCTCCGCACGCCGCCGCTCCTCCTCGAGCGCAAGAGACATCGCGGTCAGCTCGGCATCGGCGTTTTCGAGACGCTCCCGCAGCGCCTCGGCGGCCGCCGCTTCGGCCAGGCGCGCGGCTTCCTCTTCGCTGAGCGCCTCCTCGGCCGCAAGCAGGGCCGCCTCGCGCTCGGCGGCCTCCGCCTGCAAGTCGGCGGTCAGTGCTTCGAGCGCCTCCCGCCGCGCAGCGGCGAGCCGGGCGGCCTCGGCTTGTGCATCGATCTCCTCGCGGCTCCGCGCCAGCGCCAGTTGCAGCGCCTCCTGTTCGGTCAGCAGCGTCTCGCGGGCCGCTTCGAGCTCTTCGACGGTCGCGGTGAGCCGCTCCCCTTCGGCCAAGGCCGAATCCCGCTCGGCGATCAGCGAAGCGACCTGCTCCTCGAACGAGGCAATCGCCGCCGCCCGGGCCGCAAGCTCCCCGGCCTGGGTTTCGAGCTGGCCCGTGAGGTTGGCAATCAGCGTCGCCTGCCGCGCGGTCTCGGCGCGCTCGGTCTCGAGCTCTTCCTGGAGGCTTGCGGAGTTCTGCTGTTCGAGGCCCAGCGCTCGGGCCAGCACGTTCACTTCGACGGAAAGCTGTTCGAGCGCGTCCTCCTGCCCCGAAATCTGCTCCTGCAGGACGAACTGCACGACCATGAAAATCGTGAGCACGAACATCAGCACCAGCAGAAGCGCTGTCATCGCATCGACGAAGCCGGGCCAGATCGACCCCGACACCCGTTGGACCGACCGCCGGGTGAGCGCCATGGGCTAGCCTCCCGTCCGGTCGAGCCGCTGGACCGCGCGGGTCAGCGCCTGGATATCCGCGCGAAGCTCCGAGAGGCTCTCCTGCCGGCCAGCGGACATCTCTTCGAGAATGCGCAGAAGCTGGACGTCCATCGACCGCAGGCGCATCCGGCTTTCGGCATCGACCCCGCCGGCGGCGCCGCCGCCCGAGACCTGGGCCTGGGCTTCGAGCAGATCGGCAAGGCGCTGCTGCGACTGGCCGAGGCGGGTGAGGGCGGAGGCCGTTCCCTGCCCGCCTTCGAGCTTGTCGGTCAATTCGCGGATCGCGCCGGCCATCTCCCCGATCCGATCCTCGCCGCGCATTTCGAGGAGGAAGTTCTGAAGGTCGTCCTGCCGCTCGGCCATGCGTTCGGCGAGCTGGGCGACGATACCGAGATCGGCCGCGCCCCCCTCCCCGTCGCCATCGGCGGAAAAGCCGAGGCGGGTGATCGAGGAAAGCCATTCCTCGAGCTCGCGGTAGAACCGGTTCTGCCCGTGGCTCGCGAAGAGCTCCAGAAGCCCGACGACAAGCGAGCCCGCGAGCCCCAGAAGCGAGGACGAAAACGCAATGCCCATCCCGTCGAGCTGGCTTTCGAGCCCGGTCATCAGGCGGTTGAACACCTCCATCCCGGTCTCGTTGTCGGACGGGGCCAGCGAGCGGATCGTCTCGACCACCGCCGGAACGGTCGTCGCCAGACCGAAAAAGGTGCCGAGAAGACCGAGAAAGATCAGGAGGTTGACGATGTAGCGGGTGATGTCGCGCGCCTCGTCGATCCGGGTGGCAACGGAATCGAGGATCGACCTTGTCGAAGACGCGCCGATCTGCATCGTCTTGCCGCGGGACCTCAGGAGGGCCGCCAGCGAGGCGAGAAGCCGGGGGGCGCGGGTGAACCGGAAGCCGGGGCGCTCGCGTGCGAACCCCTCAATCCAGCCCACCGAGCTGAAGATCTGAAAGACTTGCCAGAAACAGGCCCCGATCCCGAAGAGAAACACGATCGCGATGAAGCCGTTGAGCCAGAGATTGGCGAGAAACACCGGCGCAACACGCGGGAAAGCGATCCAGGCGCCGATGCCGACGGCAACCAGGACGAACAGCATCAGCACCAATTGGCGCACCGGCTGGGTGAATTTCAGATAGGCCTCGGGGTCCCAGCGGACCATCGTCTCACCCTGCGCAGGTCTGTCCCTGGCGCAAGACTAGTCGGCGGGGCTCTGGGTCACAAGTCAACTCGCAAGGCCCTCGGCTTCGAGGACGCGCACCCGACGGGCGAGCCAGTCGAGGTCGGCATCGACGATCCCAAGCTCGGCAAGATGCTCGACGGTGTTGTAGAGGTATTCGGTGTTCGGCCCCCGCCCGCCGACGGCGCGGTGGATGATTTGCGCCTGCTCTTCGAGGCCGAGGTCGCCGCGGTACTGAACATGCGTTTTTTCAATCACATACGCTAGGGCTTCCACATTGCCGCCTTCGCCGAGGCGCAGCGGCAGCCAGTGTTCGACATAGGCCGACGAGATCAACTCGCGCTCCCGGAGGAGGTGCAGCGTGCCGTCCGCCGCTTCGGGAGCGACTTCGAAGGCGATCCCGTCACAGACCGCCCCCGGCGTCTCGTCGAGCGCCAGAACGAGGCCCGGCGCGTCCTCCGTGCCCCGATGGTGGATCGAGGACATGCAAAACGACCGGTGAAACCCTTCGATCCGCGCCACCTCACGGCGGCGATAGGGGAATTCGGGGTTCCACATCAACGATCCGTAACCGAAGACCCAGAGTGGCGCGTCCATGGCTGGCCCTTTTTGAACCTCGCCTTTAAACACCAGCCGGTTTGCAAGGAAAAGCACCCCGTGGCCCGCAGATTGATCGTCCTCGTCATTGTCGCCGTCCTGGCCTGGGGCGGGTATTGGGTCGTTGGCTCCGTGGCCCTCGACCGGGCCTTGCGGGCCTGGATCGACGACCGGCGCGGCGAGGGCTGGTTCGCAGAATATGCCGACCTAAGGGTGCAGGGCTTTCCGAACCGCTTCGACACGACCTTCACCGAACTCGATCTGGCCGACCCCGAAACCGGGCTCGCCTGGAGCCTGCCGTTCTTTCAGATCCTCGCCCTCTCGTACCGGCCGAACCACGTCATCGCCGTCTGGCCGGACCAGCACCGGATCGCAACGCCGGGGGAGCGGCTGACGGTAACGTCGGCTACGATGCAGGCCTCCCTCGTCGTCGAACCGGGGACCGCCCTCGTCCTTGACCGGGCCACGCTCGTCACGGAGGCGCTCGGGGTGACGTCGAGCGCTGGCTGGCAGAGCGGGGCGGCGGAACTCAGGCTTGCGACGCGGCAGGCCCCGGTGGCCGCCAATGCCCATGACATCGCCATCGAGGCACTGAGCGTCGACGTCGCCGAACCGCTGAAGCGTCAGCTCGACCCGTTGGGTGCGCTGCCTGACGAGATAGAAACCCTGCGTCTTGAAACCGAAATCGCCTTCGATGCGCCGTGGGATCGGTTTGCCATCGAGCGTGCCCGGCCTCAACCGACGGCCATCGACCTCGACGACCTCACCGCGGTCTGGGGCGATCTGGAACTTCGCGCCGCCGGGGCCGTGATCGTTGATGCGGCCGGGCTTGCAACCGGCGAGTTCACGGTTAAGGCGGTGAACTGGCGCCAGATGCTCGACATCGCCGTCGCCTCCGGGGCGCTGCCGGAGGCCAGTCGGCCATCGGTCGAGAGCGCGCTCGAACTGCTGGCCGGCATGTCCGGACGGCCCGATACGATCGACGCGCCCTTTGCGATCCGGGGTGGGCGGGTGTTCTTCGGCCCGATCCCCCTCGGAGCACTCCCGCCGATCCGCATCCGGTAGGGCCTGCACCGGGACCCGGACAGCCCTGCCTCCGCCCGTCCGGATGGCGAAGAAACTGCGGGTCCCGGGCTTGGCCCGGGCCCCCGATGGGCAGCGCGCTCCATGGGCTCGGGGCTTCGGACCACGACCGGAGCGTCGTTGCTCACGGCCTCGCGACGCAACACCGGGTCGCGCCCTAGCGACAGTAGGGCGAGCGCCGGGCCTTGGTGTCGAAATGGAAATGGTCCTGGTGAAACCGGTCGGCATCGGGGCCGAGGACGGTGCCGAAGGGCCCGCAGGCGGAACGATGGAGCCGCCTCAGCACCTGGCCCTCAACACGGCGCCCCCAGCCGTCTTCCACTGAAATCGTCGTGCCGTTGCGCAAGGTGATTCCGGAAATGTCGACCGCCTTGCCCTTGCCGTGTTCCGAAATCGACCCGCCAGGGCGATGGTTGATGGTCCGGCAGGCGTAGCCGGCGGCGATTTCGAGGCGGGCCGGGCCGCCGCCGAGACGGCCGATCCCGGGCTTGACGCCGCGTTCGACCCAGGAATGGAGCGCCCGCGCCGTCTCGCACTCCATCGTCGTGGCGCGCGACAGGCGCACGCCGCCAACCTCGGCCACGCGCACGGGCGCGTCGATCCCGCACCCCCTGAGCCGGCCCGGAATTCTGTCGACGGTCTGACCGACGATTTCGCGCGACCCGCAGATCGGCCCGACCCGGCCCGATTGCAGGACCCGCGCAGGTTCCGGCGAGACCGGGCGCTCGGACCGGGCGATGGCCCGCTCGGGCCGCGCTCTGGGAACCGGCGACCGGCGCATGCCCTCGGCCGGCAATTGCGCGCGAGCAAGCGTCGAACCGGCGGACACGGCTGGCTGAAGCTGGCGTCGCGACGCACGATCCGGTCTCGGGCGCGGACGGATATCGGCATCGTAGAAGACCGGGACCACCACAAGCGTCGCCGCTCGAAGTGTCTCAACTTCGGGCCGGGCCTTGGGCAGCGGGCTCGTGCGGAGCGGGTCGGCGCCGGCGGCGCCCGCCATGAGGGCGAGGCCGACGCCGAGCACCGCGGCAAACCTCACGGCTTTGCGCTCCCACGGCCGAAATCCGGCGCGGCAGTGTCCTGACCGGCTTCGATGATCCCCCGGCGAATGGCCCGGGTCCGGGTGAAGTACTCCTCCAGATGCGCCCCGTCGCCGGTACGGATCGCCCGTTGCAGTGCGAAGAGCTCCTCGGTGAAGCGGCCGAGGATTTCCAGCGTCGCGTCCTTGTTCATCAGAAACACGTCCCGCCACATCACCGGGTCGGAGGCCGCGATCCGGGTAAAGTCGCGAAACCCCGCCGCCGAGAACTTGATGACCTCGCTGTCGGTCACCCGTCTGAGGTCGTCAGCCACGCCGACCATGGTATAGGCGATGAGATGGGGCGTGTGGGAGGTGACGGCGAGGACGAGGTCGTGGTGGTCGGGGTCCATCAGATCGACGTTCGACCCCAGCGCCTCCCAGAGCCGCCGGAGCTTTGACAATGCCCCCTCATCGACACCCGGCGGCGGCAGCAGCAGGCACCAGCGGTTCTCGAAGAGTTCGGCGAAGCCCGAGCGGGGCCCCGAATGCTCGGTCCCGGCCAGCGGGTGGCCCGGAATGAAATGGACGGTTTCCGGCAGGTGCGGCGCGACATCGGCAACGACCGCCCGCTTGACCGACCCGACATCGGTCAGCGTCGCACTCGGGGCGAGATGCGGGCCGATGGCCGCGGCCACCGCGCCCATCGCTCCGACCGGCACGGCCAGCACGACGAGATCGGCGCCCCGCACGGCCTCCTCGGGGCTTTCGGCAACCCGGTCGACCAGTCCGTCCTCGGCCGCAATCGCCCGGGTCTCGGTCGAGCGGGCGGTGCCGACGATCTCTCTCGCAAGCCCGTGGCGCCTAAGCCCATGGGCCATCGACGAGGCGATGAGCCCAAGCCCGATCAGGGCCACACGGTCGTAAAGAACGCTCACTACGCCGCCCTCCGCCACCGGGCGAGGCTGTCGATCACGCGACCGGTCTGCCCGGCGTCGCCCACGGTGATGCGCAAGGCTTCGCGAAATCCGTAGCCGCCGACCTGCCGGACGATGATCCCGTCGCCGAGGAGATGCGCATTCGCCGCTTCGGCCTCGCCCGCATCGGCGAACCGCGCCAGCACGAAGTTGGTGTGGCTGTCATCGGCCGCGATGCCGAGTTGGCGCAAACCGCCGAGGAGCCTGGCCCGTTGGTCGGCATTGAGCGCAGCGCAGCTCTCGACCCAGCCCCGGTCGCGCACCGCCGCTTCGGCCGCGGCAAGCTGAACCCCCGAGAGGTTGAACGGCTGGCGGATGCGGGTCATGACCTCGATCAGCCAGCGGTCGCCATAGCCCCAGCCGATGCGCAATCCGCCAAGGCCGTAAATCTTTGAAAACGTGCGCGTCATCAGGATGTTGGGGCGAGACCCGGCGAGGGCCGCCCCGCCGTCGTACCCTGCGGCATATTCGGTGTAGGCCCCGTCGAGGACGACGATCACGTGGCTCGGAACCCGCTCGACAAGGTCTTCCAGCATCGACACCGGAATCATCGTTCCCGTCGGGTTGCCGGGGTTGGTGACGAGGATCACCCGGGTGCGCTCGGTCACCGCATCCAAGATGGCGTCGATATCGACGACACGGTCGGCCTCGGGCACTTGCACCGGTGTCGCCCCCGCCATGCGGATCAGCACCGGGTAGAGCGAAAACCCGTGGGCGGTGTGGATGATCTCGTCGCCCGGCCCCGCGAAGGCTTGCGTC
This sequence comes from Paracoccaceae bacterium, assembly GCA_030066905.1. Taxonomy (GTDB): domain Bacteria; phylum Pseudomonadota; class Alphaproteobacteria; order Rhodobacterales; family Rhodobacteraceae; genus JASJAR01. Next base: position 38,931 of record JASJAR010000028.1, read on the forward strand.
ACGAATTGCAGGACCTCGTCGGAGCCTACCCCGCAAATTATCCGTCCGGGATCGAGCCCGTGGACCTCGCCAATGGCCCCCCGCAAGGCGGCGTGATCGGTCGGGGGGTAGAGATGGGCCGACGGTGCAGCCTCGGCAATGGCGGCAAGCGCCGACGGGGGCGGGCCAAGCGGGTTTTCGTTGGACGACAGCTTCAGAACATCGGAGCGGCCCGCAATCCCCGACCTGCCGCCCTGATAGAGCGCGATCTCCATGATCCCGGGTTGCGGCGTGATGGCGGTGTTCGTCATATCCCTGCCTCGTCTCCAGCGGTTCTAGCCCGGCGCGAAAGCGCCTGACCAGCGGAATTGAAAAAGGCCGCCCGGACGGGGCGGCCTTCCCACATCGCCGGGCGAGGACCTTAGTTCTGCGCGTAATATTCGATGACGAGGTTGGGCTCCATCATCACCGGATAGGGCACATCCCCGAGCCCCGGCGTGCGCACGAAGGTAGCCGTCATCTTCGCGTGGTCGGTCTCGATGTAGTCCGGCACGTCGCGCTCGGGCAGGCCCACAGCTTCGAGAACGATGGCAAGCTGCTTCGACTTGTCGCGCACCTCGACCACGTCGCCCTCCTTCACACGGTAGGAGGGAATGTTCACGCGCCGGCCGTTGACCTTCACATGGCCGTGGTTGACGAACTGTCGGGCGGCAAAGATCGTCGGCACGAACTTCGCGCGGTAGACCACCGCATCGAGCCGGCGCTCGAGGAGGCCGATGAGGTTCTCGCCGGTGTCGCCCTTGACCCGTTCGGCCTCGGCGAAGATGCGGCGGAACTGCTTCTCGGTGAGATCGCCGTAATACCCCTTGAGCTTCTGCTTGGCGCGAAGCTGGATGCCGAAATCGGACAGCTTGCCCTTGCGGCGCTGGCCGTGCTGGCCGGGGCCGTACTCGCGCTTGTTGACCGGGGATTTCGGGCGACCCCAGATGTTTTCGCCCATCCGGCGGTCGATCTTGTGTTTGGCAGAGGTGCGTTTGCTCACCGCTGATCTCCTTCGTTGAGGCGCCCTCGGCGGGCGCGGCTGAAGGGCGTTGTCCTTTCCCGCGAAGGGCGACAGGCATCCCCTTGCGGGGGCCGCCAACACCAATGAAGTGCGCGCTTATACGCGAGGCGCTCGGCCTGTCAATGCCGGGGCGGGCTTTCCGAGCCGAGGATTGCCGCTTCGTCGGCACCCAGGGTTCGCCGCGCGGCGTCGCCGTAAATATGCGGGTCGCCGTCGATCCCCGGCGCGATATCGAGAAGTCGCGCGCGTTGGTCCTCGGTGATCGTCTGGAGATTGGTCGAGGCGGGATGAAAGCTTTCGGTTTCGACACCGTTGGCCCAGACGATCTGGTGGCGCGGCAGAAGGATGTGGACGTAGGTGACGTCCTGGCGCGCCCGGTCGATGAGTATCCCCCGGTCGTCCATCAGATCGCGGGCGGTCACCAGCACCTCGGGCGTGCCGAAAAGCGCCCTGGCGACCTGGCCTTTCAGAACGATGCGGTGCTGCGGCGAGACGACGAGGTCGGGCTGGGGCACATCGCCGTTGATCGCGCCTGCGCGAAGCCGCACCGGCCGGAGTTCGGGCATGGCATGGAGCCGCGCGCCGGACATCCGCCGCGAGCCGATCCAGAGGATTTCCTGCGCGTCATCGTCCTTGGTAGACACCTTGTCCCCCTCGTGCAGGTCTTCGACGCGGCGCGGGCCGGCGGGGGTGTCGAGAACGGTGCCGGGCGTGAAACAGATCACCCCGGTGGGCTCTTCGGTCATCCGGTTGATCGTCGCGGCGCGTCCCTGTCCGCCGGTGCGCCCGACAATGCGCAGCCGCACGCCGCGCGGCGGCAAGGCGCCGACGAACAGCAGGAGGGGCCGGGCCAGTTCGGGCAGGTCGATCATCGTCGCGTCATAGCGGCGGCGGCCGTCAAAAAGCGTGAACGAGCGTTCGAAAAGTGCTGCATCAACATCGACGCCGGATGTACCGAGCGGGATTGCCCGGCCAATAAGCCGTGGCACCGCCCGCGCCGCATAGCGGTAGAGGTCGTCCGGCCCGCCCGAGAGGGCCGCGTCGGAGGCTGCGGCCAGAGCCACGGGCTCGCCATGCCATGACCATGACACGCCAATCTCAAGACGCCCTGTCGGCGCGCCCCGCAATCCATCAATTTCGGTTTGTGACCAGGGGAGGATGTATACCCCCTGTCCGCCTGCACCCATTGCTCTGCCCGATTTCGGCTTTTGTTTCGGGTGTGATAGCAAGGACGCGGCCGCGCGTTAACACTTTGTTGCGCTTGCTGTGCAGCGAATTGAACGCACCGTCGCGGGAATGCAGCACTTTTGCAACTATCGGCTGCAATTTTCAGGTCGGAGACGCCAATTGGGGGGCCGCGTAGAAGTAGGCCTCGACCATACGGCCGACGACCCGCGCCACGATGCCGGGGCGCAGATGGACATCGTCCTCGACAATAGCCGCCGGCCCCGCAGTCATGCCCGCCTCGTGACCTGGGAAATCCTCGACCCTTTAGGTGGCCCCGGCGCCTTCCCCAACCATCACCCGTTGCACGGCCCTGGAACGGCAATCGGACGTCAACGCGGCGCCGGCCGAAGAAGTTAACCGAAGAGAAACCTGTCGGCGACACGGTGCGCCGCCCCGACACGATCGCCACCGGCACGCCGGTCGCGTAGTCACGGGCAGGGCTTGACGAGCCTGCTCCACGGTGCGGGCGAAACCGGTCGATGGAGAAGAGAGCCCCCGTCGGGATGCGAAACCTCGCCACGGAGCGCGGCAGCATCATGTCGTCCTGCCGCCGCCCATCGCAGGGGCCTTGGCGGTTGCGGTCGGGGCTTTCCAGCATCGATTTGAACGCCAGTTCAGCCCCTTAGACAACGCCGCGTCTCCGTTTGGGAAACCGCAGCCACCACGCGCCGGGATCGGCGATGCCCGGCTTAAGGGCGATACCAAAGCGCGCCCCTCAGCCGCATTTCGAGTGACCGCAGGACATGCAGGTAAGGCAGCCCTCGACCATCTGGAGGTCGTATTGCCCGCAGGCCGGACAGGCCCTTCCGCGCGGCGCGTCGAGGTTCACCACGTCCGCCCGGGGGTCGGACTTCAGCCCCAGCCCCTCGCCTTCGATGAACTTGATCGCCACGAGATGGCGTTCGATCACCCCGCCGATGGCCGCCAGGATCGAGGGGACGTATTTGCCGTTCATCCAGGCCCCGCCGCGAGGGTCGAAGACGGCCTTCAACTCCTCGACGACGAAGGAGACGTCTCCGCCCCGCCGGAACACCGCCGAAATCATCCGGGTGAGTGCGACGGTCCATGCGAAATGCTCCATGTTCTTGGAGTTGATGAAGACCTCGAAGGGCTGGCGGCGGCCGCCATGGATGATGTCGTTGATGGTAATGTAGATCGCATGCTCGCTCTCGGGCCATTTGAGCTTGTAGGTCTGACCCTCGAGGGCGGCGGGCCGGTCGAGGGGTTCGGAGATGTAGACGACCTCGCCGGCGGTGCCCGGATGCGCGACCGGCGCACGCGCGTCTGCCGCTCGGCCATCGGCGTTTTCGCCAAGGTGAAGGGAGCCGGTCAGTGACGGGCCTTTGCCTTCGCCTTCGCCTTCGCCTTCGCCTTCGCCTTCGCCTTCGCCTTCGCCTTCGCCGAAGAGAAGCCACCGCGGTGTGATGTTCAATGCCTCGGCAACCGCGCGGGCGTCGCGGTTGGTGGGCTTGGTCTCGCCGTCCCAGGCCGCGATGGTGTCGGCGGGGACGCCGGAGAGCCCCGCGAGGGTCGGGATATCGTCGATGCCCATCGCGGCGGCTGCGGCCTCGACCCGGCCCGCGATGCTGTCGGGCGCCGGAGCGGCTTCGGGTTCCGGCTCGGGTTCGGCCACCGACAACACCGAGCCCGTCACCGCGTTGGGCCGGTAGGTCGTGCAGCCTTTGCACCCCGAATCCCAGGCCTCCTTATAGACGTCCTTGAACGCCTCGAAGGAGATGTCTTGCGGCACGTTGATCGTCTTCGAGATCGAGCTGTCGACCCATTTCTGGGCAGCGGCCTGCATGCGGACGTGATCGGACGGCGTGATCGTCTGGGCGGTAACGAAATGGTCCGGCAGGGGGGCGTCGCCGTTGAGGTCGCGCCAGAGCTTCACCGCGTAATCGACAACCTCCTCCTCGATCCGGGTCCCGTCGTTCTGGAGCACCTTGCGGGTATAGGCGAAGGCGAAGACCGGCTCGATGCCCGACGACACGTTGCCGGCAAAAAGGCTGATCGTGCCGGTGGGCGCGATGGAGGTCAAAAGCGCGTTGCGGATGCCGTGGTCGGCGATGGCAGCGCGAACGTCGTGGTCAATGTGCCGAAGCGCGCCGCTGGCGAGGTAGGGCTCGGCCTCAAAGAGCGGGAAGGCGCCCTTCTCCTTCGCAATCTCGACCGACGCCAGATAGGCGGCGCGAGAAAGCGCGTGGAGCCAGCGTTCGGTCTGCCGCGCCGCCTCCGTCGAGCCGTAGCGGAGCCCGGTCATCAACAGCGCGTCCGCCAGCCCCGTCACCCCGAGCCCGATCCGCCGTTTGGCCGCCGCCTCCTCGGCCTGGGCGGGCAGCGGAAAGCGGGAGGCGTCGACAGTGTTGTCCATCATTCGGATGGCGACGGCGACGAGGTCGGCAAGCTCCGCCTCATCGAGGGCGGCTTCGTCGGTGAACGGATCCTTTACGAGGCGGGCCAGGTTGATCGAGCCCAAGAGACAGGCGCCATAGGGCGGCAGGGGCTGCTCGCCGCAGGGGTTGGTCGCGGCGATGGTCTCGGCATAGGCCAGGTTGTTCATCGCGTTGATGCGGTCGATGAAGATCACGCCGGGCTCGGCGTAGTCGTAGGTCGAACGCATGATCCTGTCCCAAAGCGCCCGGGCTTCGACGGTGGCGTAGGTCCGGCCCTCGAAGGTGAGGTCCCAGGCGGCGTCGGCTTTGACCGCCTCCATGAAGGCATCCGTCACCAGCACCGAGACGTTGAAGTTTCTGAGCCGGTTCGGGTCGGCCTTAGCGGTGATGAAATCCTCGATGTCGGGGTGGTCGCAGCGCATCGTCGCCATCATCGCCCCGCGCCGGGAGCCTGCCGACATGATGGTGCGGCACATCGCATCCCAGACATCCATGAACGAAAGCGGCCCCGAGGCATCCGCCCCGACACCCGCGACCGCTGCGCCCTTGGGACGGATCGTAGAGAAATCGTAGCCGATGCCGCCGCCCTGCTGCATCGTCAGCGCGGCTTCTTTGAGCCCCTCGAAGATGCCGGACATGGAATCCTCGATGGTGCCCATCACGAAGCAGTTGAAAAGCGTAACCGACCGTCCGGTGCCGGCGCCTGCGACGATGCGGCCGGCGGGGAGAAAGCGGAAGTCTTCGAGGGCGGCATAGAACCGCTCTTCCCAGGCGGCGGGGTCGGCCTCGACCGCCGCCAGCGCCTTGGCGATCCGCGCCCAGGTGTCTTCGACTGTACCGTCGACGGGCGCCCCGTCGGCCGCCTTGAAGCGATACTTCATGTCCCAGATCTGTTCGGCGATGGGCGCGGCGAAGCGGGTCATGGCGGCGATTCCTCGGTGAGCAGGTCGCGGAATATAGTCGATATCCACAACCTATTGAAGCGGCGATTGAGTGGTATACCCTATCATGTGTGGCTTGGGGACGACTCTGTGGACAAAACCGTCAATCTTCTGAAGCTCAGCGTCGGCAGCGAAACCGTCGAGGACCTTTCGGCCTGGCAGGCCTCCGCCCGTGCCAAGGGGCCCGACGGGATGCCGCGACATGTCACGCGGATGTGGCCGCGGAGGGAAACAGAGGTTCTCGCCGGAGGTTCGATCTATTGGGTGATCAAGGGGCTCGTCCTCGCCCGCCAGCGCATCCTGCGGTTCGACGAGGTGCGCGGGTCCGACGGAATCCTCCGCTGCGGCCTCGTGCTCGACCCCGACCTCAAACGCACCGAGCCCCAGCCCCGACGGGCGTTTCAGGGCTGGCGCTACCTCGACCCGGCCGATGCCCCGCGCGACCTGCGGGCGAGCCGCGCCAGGGAAGCGCAACTCCCGCCGGGGCTCCAGGCGGCGCTGGCGGAGATCGGGGTCCGGTAGTGGTTTGCTGCGATACCCCGTCCCGGGCTTGACCCGGGACCTTGATGGGCCTGGGACATCATCCCATCGGGCCCCCGGGTCAGGCCCGGGGCGCGATTGCCTAAGGTCCGCCAATAGGCGCTCTAGGTGTTTGATCCCAGGGTTTGATGGTGCGATCCATTCGTTGGAATGGGAGGACGCCCTATGGGACAGATATGTCACGGCTGCGCCACGACCACGCACGGTTTCCCCTAGCGGAGCCTCGGCGGCTTATCCGGGTCGCTGCCAGGTGGGGTGGGCCGGACGGCATCGGGAAGGTCGAACCGGAGGCCCACGCGTTCGATGCGGGCGGCGATGTCGCTGCCCGCGTTGAGGAAGGTCACATCGAGCCAGCCTGCGCCGAAGCCCTGAAAGGCCATCGCTTCGCCGATCGCGGCCGCGAGTTGCCCCCGGGCGTCCGGCGCGCAGTCGAACACCGCCAGTAGATGTCCAGAACCGCCATCGGCATAGACGGCATCGACGAGCACCGCATGGGAGGCCCGGCCGGCGGCCATGGCAAGCTTGCGGTCGATGGCCTCGAGAAGGTCCGCCGGTACGCCGCGGGGGCCTTGAACCTCGGAGGGGCGCGCCTCCCCCGCCTCGGTCTCGGCCTCGACCCCGGCCAGCCAGGCGAGGGTTTCGGTGTCGAGGATGGTCTCCGAGACCTCGTCGAGGTTGAGCGCGAGCCCGAGACCGGAGCCCGCCAGAAGCCGCGCGGCCTCGCGGCCGGGCAGAGCCAGATACGGGGACGGGGCACCGGCGAAACCGGCAAGCCTCAGTTCGAGATCGAAGGCGAGCGCCACCGGCCCGATGCCGGGATCGACCGTGACCGGATCGGCCCGGCCACCATCGGCTTCACGTTCGAGGAGGAGATAGAGTTCGGTCTCCGCGAGGATCGCGTAATAGCGCAGAAGGCGTGCCTCGTCCTCGGGTGCGGCCTGGGTCGCAGCATGGGCGTCATCAAGCGGCGTCATGCAAGCGCCTCAGCAACCCGCGCGCGGAGGACCGGCAGAAGCTCGGCCTCGAACCACGGGTTCCGCTTGAGCCAGGCCGTGTTGCGCCATGAGGGATGCGGCAAGGGAATGAGGCCGGGCGGCGCGGTTCGCCAGCCCGCCACCGTTGCGGTGACCCCGTCGCGGGCCGCCGAACCAAGATGCCATTTCTGGGCGTATCCGCCGATCAGGAGGGTAAGGCGCACGCCGCTCGCTTCGGCCAGGGCCGCCTCCCGCCAGGTTCGGTGGCAAACCGGCGGCGGAGCAAGGTCGCTGCCCTTGGCGTCGTAGCCGGGGAAACAGAAGGCCATGGGCACGATGGCCAGGCGGCGGCGGTCCCAGAACACGTCCTCGCCGATGCCCATCCAGTCCCGAAGCCGGACGCCCGAGGGGTCGTCGAAGGGTTTGCCCGAGGCATGGGCGCGAGCGCCGGGCGCCTGACTTGCGATGAGGATGCGTGCGCCGGGGCGGAACCATACAACCGGTGCCGGGCGATGGGCGGTGGCCGTGCCTGCAAATCGATCGGCGCAGAGGCGGCAGGACCTGAGCTTGGCGGCGACCGGACCGTCGGCGACGAGGAGAGCGGCAGATGTCATGGCCGGCGAGATAGCCCCGACGGCGGGCGACGACAACGCGCTTGCAATGCTTCTATATTTCTATCATAGTCGAAATATGGATATGTCGCCCGAATCCGAACTCGATCTCGTACGTGCCGCAAGCGCGTTTGCCGCCCTCGGCTCCGAACAACGTCTCGGCGTTCTGCTGACCCTGGTGCGCGCCGGCCCCGAGGGGCTCTCAATCGGCGTACTCGGCGAACGCTGCGGCGTCACCGGCTCGACGCTGACCCATCACCTTCGCATCCTGCGCGAGGCGGGGCTCGTCAACCAGGCCAAGGTCGGCCGCAAGATCATCTGCGTCGGTGCAGCCTACGAGCGCGCCCGGGCGCTGTCGGATTTCCTGCTTTCCTCCTGCTGCGCAGACACCGCCGAAATGGAGCACGACCATGGCTGATCTCCCGGTTTCCGCCCCGCGCGCGCCAGTCTGGACGCGGATCGACAAGGTCTGGGCGCTCGTTTTCGCGACCCCGCTCGTTCTGCTCGCCATCGACCGGCAACTGGGGCTCGACCTCGTCGCGGACGCCGGTGCCTCGCTCTGGGGCACGCTGCCGTTCATCGCCTTCGCAGTCGCGGCGGTGGCCTACCTGAAGGCCACGGGTGCCGAAGCCGTGGTCGCGAAGGCGTTTCAGGGGTCCCAGCCGCGGATGATCCTCTTGGCCGCGCTCGCCGGCGGGTTGGCGCCGTTCTGCTCCTGCGAGGTCATCCCGTTCATCGCTGCCCTGCTCGCCCTCGGCGCGCCGTTGTCGGCGGTGATGGCATTCTGGCTCTCCTCGCCACTGATGGACCCCGCTCAATTCGCCATCGTCGCGGGCACGCTGGGGGCGCCTTTCGCCATCGGCAAGACGATTGCCGCTGTGTTCATGGGGCTCGTCGGCGGCACCGCTGTGGCGCTCCTAAGCCGCTCGGCGGTGTTTGCCGACCCGTTGCGGGAGCGTCCTGCCGCCAAGGGCTGCGGCTGCGGACCCTCGCCGTTCGACGGCACCCCCGTCTGGGCCTTCTGGTCTGACGCGGACCGGCGGGCGAGTTTCCGCGCCACCGCGATCGAGAATGCGCTCTTTCTGCTGAAGTGGCTGTCGCTGGCCTATCTCATCGAGGCGATGATGGTGCGCTGGGTCCCGGCAGAACTGGTGGCATCCGTGCTCGGCGGCGAGGGGCCCGGCCCCGTCATTCTCGGCGCGCTGGTGGGCGCACCGGCCTATCTCAACGGCTACGCCGCCGTCCCGCTCGTCGATGCGCTGCTTCAGCAGGGGATGAGCCAGGGTGCGGCGATGTCGTTCATGCTTGCCGGCGGAGCAAGCTCGATCCCTGCCGCGCTGGCGGTCTGGGCGCTCGTCAAGCCGCGGGTTTTCGGGGCCTATCTCGGTATCGCGGTTGTGGGCTCCATCGCCGCGGGTCTTGCCTGGGGTCTCGCGGCGTAACCCGGCCGGCTCGGCGCCCCTTCGCCGGACATGGGCTGGTAAACGCCGATCCGAACGCGAGATTGCCAAACGCTGGCTATCCGGCGCATATTACGACATAAACCTGTCTTCGGGGCATGTTAACGCACGGCGGGTAAACCCGCCGGGATACGGGGCCACCAGGCACGGCCATGATCGAGTTCGCAAATGTCAGCAAGTCCTTCTGGACGGGCACCCAGCGGAAGGTGATCCTCGACAAGGCGTCGTTCCGGGTGGAACTCGGCAATTCCTTCGGTGTCCTCGCACCGAACGGAACCGGCAAGACGACGCTTGTGAACATGATCGCCGGGCTCGAAAAGCCCGATGAAGGCGAGATCTACCGCAATTGCCGCGTGTCGTTTCCGCTGGGCTTCATGGGCGGGGTCATCTCGAAACTTTCGGCGATGGAAAACGCCCGGTTCATCGCCCGGCTCTACGGGCTCGATCCCGACTACGTCGAGGCGTTCTGCCGCTGGCTCTGCGGGCTCGACGAATATTTCGACATGCCGGTCGGCACCTATTCGTCCGGCATGCGCGCCCGGTTCAGCTTTGCATTGCTGCTCGCGCTCGAATTCGACATCTACCTCATCGACGAAGGGATGCCGGGGACGACGGATGTCGAGTTCAACAAGAAGGCAGGCAACCTCCTGCGCGAACGGCTGGAGCGTGCGACGGTGATCGTGGTATCCCACCAGGCCGAGACGCTGGAGAAGTTCTGCCGCTCGGCCGCCGTCCTCAAAGACGGCCGGCTTATCATGTTCGACACGCTGGAAGAGGCAAAGCGCCTGTATGACTACGAAACCCAAGGCTAGGAAGTTCCGCATCCGGCGCACCCGCCCGGTCAGCGCGGACGAGGCAAAGCGGGCGGCAGCGCCGATCTCCCAGGGGGCGCCGACGCCCCGACCGGACAAGGCCGGGTCTGGCGGGCCGGGCGGTGACGAGGCGTTCCTGCCCCCGCGCGATGACGGGTTCGGCGACAAGCCCTTTCCCGGATCCGCGGCCGCCGAAGCGCGCTCGCCGTCGCCGTCGAAACCGGCCCCGGCATCCGCAAGCACAGAAGACGTCCAGGCGGCTCTCGAAGCCATCGCAACCGAAGGCCTCACCGGGCGCCAGCTTCGCATGGCCCGGCGCCTTGCCGCAAAGCACGGGCTGACGCCGCAATCGGATTTCGACGCCGTCCGCCTCCTGCGCGCCAAGGGTATCGACCCGTTCGAGCGCTCGAGCCTTCTTGAACTGGTCGTGCCCGAGCAGAAAAAGGCCGATGGGTCCGGCGGAGCGGCGCCGTCGCCCTCGGGGTCGGGCCAGACGCTGCCGACGCGCATCGATCCGGTCAATACCCCGGCCCCGGCGGGCCCGCCGCCCGACATCGCCTCGCTCCGGGCGGCCGAAATCTCAGCGATGCAGACCGACATCGCCCGGCGCCGGCGCCGCAAGCTTCTGAGCCTCGCCGGCCGACTGAGCGCCTTCGTCTTTCTGCCCACGATCCTGGCGGGGATCTACTACACGTTCGTCGCCACGCCGATGTACGCCACCCAATCGGAATTCGTCATCCAGCAGGCGGACGCGCCGCAGACCGGCATGGCCGGTCTTTTCTCCGGCACCGGATTTGCGACCAGCCAGGACTCGATCACGGTCCAGAGCTACCTGCAGAGCCGCGACGCTATGCTGAGGCTCGACAACGATCACGGGTTCATCGACCATTTCAGCGGCGATGACGTGGATATCCTCCAGCGGCTGGAGCCGGATGCGTCGAACGAGGACGCCTATAAGGTCTACAAAAAACGGGTATCGATCGGTTACGATCCGACCGAGGGCATCATCCGGATGGAAGTCGCGGCCGCCTCTCCCGAAAAGAGCCGCGAATTCTCCGAGGCGCTCATCGCCTATGCCGAGGAACAGGTGGACAACCTCACCCAGCGCTTGCGGGAAGACCAGATGGCCGGCGCAATCGCGAGTTTCGAGGATTCCGAGGCCAAGATGGTTGCCGCCCAGCAGCAGGTGCTGCGGCTGCAGGAACAGCTCGGGGTGCTGGACCCGGCCTCGGAGACCACCGGGCTGATGAGCCAGATCACCCAGTTCGAGGTGCAACTTGCCGAAAAGCGGCTCCAGCTCGAACAGCTTCTCGACAACACCCAGCCGAACCAGGCGCGGGTCTCGGGGGTGCGTGGCGACATCGACCGTCTTGAGGCGCTGATTGCCGACCTTCGTGCGCAGATGACCGAAAGCAATGCCGGTGCCGGCTCCCTAGCCTCGATCTCCGGCCAGCTCAGCATGGCCCAGGTCGACCTCGAAACCCGGACATTGATGATGCAGGAAGCGCTCCAGCAGCTCGAAAGCGCGCGGATCGAGGCCAACCGGCAGGTCCGCTATCTCTCGCTCGGCGTCAGCCCGGTTCCGCCCGACGAGCCGACCTACCCCAAGCCGTTCGAGAACACGCTGCTGGCGTTTCTGATCTTCGCGGGCGTCTACCTGATGGTGTCGCTGACGATGTCGATCCTGCGCGAACAGGTCTCTTCCTAACCCATGGGAGGCGGGCGCCCGAGGGGCTTGCGCAGCCCCCGGCCAATCAGTATCTAGCCCGAGCCGTTGGGGTGTAGCCAAGTGGTAAGGCAGCGGTTTTTGGTACCGTGTATCGTAGGTTCGAATCCTACCACCCCAGCCAGCACCAGATTTTCGTTTTATAACAACAAGTTAGCCCATATTTCGCCCCACTTTTCCGGGGCATGCAGCGAGTCCGACATCACTCCCTGGTCTCAGGTGGCACGTTTGGTCACAGAATCTCTGGCCCGTCTCGAAATGCCCTGAAACCGCTAGCAGTTTGCAAAGAACGCATCGGTGGTGATTGAAAGGACATCCCAGACCACCCGACGCTCTGCTGTACTTCAGAGAGTTGCGAACAGCTCGCGCTGGTCGCGCCAGTCAGAGGGTATGTCATGTCGAAGGAGATACTCGCTGGTCAGTCCAACAGGCTGCTGGCCTTCGTAGACCCGCCGCACGATATCGGGTGCAAGAAACGCGAATTCCATGAGATGCTGCATACGGCGCTTAGAGATGCCTTCGGCCTCCGCGATCTCCGAGAACGTTTTGCCTCTCTTGATCTCCGCAAGGTATCTGTATGCTCTGGCAATGTTCCTGAAGAGCTTCTCGTCACGTGGGCGTGCCTCACCGGTGACAACCAGCTTCGTTTCGACACCGCGCTTCCGATGCTGAAATGGCGCCGTGACTACCAGCCGCCGGGCGTCGATCGAATCCTCAGAAACGTCAAATTCGCTCGAGATGGCTTCGGTGGAGAGACCGACCCTGATCTGACCTGGCTCAATGACGATGCGGTCAACGAATCCGAGAAGCAGCGGACTGGCAGTGGTGCCATTGGCCGGCGCAACCGAAACTATGGCGGCGAGCTTGTTCCGGAGTATCGCCACCGCCGCCGCCGAACTCCCGGACGCAATATCACGGACAAATTCGGGGGCTTCCATCTTCCGGCGCACAAGGCCTTCAACGAGGGCCTCGAATTCAGGCCCGGTAACCGCCAGCCCGCGATGTCTTTCTTTCCGCTCTTTCTGATCAACCGGTTTGAGACGTAGTAGCGTAGCCTTGTACCCGTGGCTGTCTTTGAATGCGTTGGGGTCAGCCGGTCGCCGGTTTCATCAAAAACCTTCCCGGCAAGCAGAGAAATCGGAGGCCTGCCAACATTGCGGCCTCGCCCGCCGGGCAGGCGTGCTCTCGTCGCCGCTGCCTGCAGGCTGATCTGAACCTCGTCCCACGCCTTTGGATCAATGAGCGGTGGATGGAGACCCTCATAGACATCGCCATGGTGCCGGATCCGTCCGGCATAGACCGGGTTGCTGAGGATGTACTGGACGTGCCCCCGGGAGAACTCCGTCCCACCGATCTGCTTTCCTGTCGACAGATGCCGCACCCGCGTCCGGAATCCCCGCGCGTCACATTCGTCTTTCACCGCTCGAATGGTGCCCCGTTCTCTGTAGAGCCTGTAGATCGTCCGGACGGTCTCAGCTTCGACCTCATTGATCTTCAGGCTGCGACCATCCGGATCGTAGCCGATCGGGACGCTTGACCCCATCCAGAGGCCCTTCTTTTTGGAGGCTGAGATCTTGTCTCTGATGCGCTCCGCCGTCACCTCCCTTTCGAACTGGGCAAAAGAGAGCAGCATATTGAGGGTCAGCCGGCCCATGCTGGTTGCCGTATTGAAGGACTGTGTGACCGAGACGAACGATGCTCCCGCCGCATCGAGGCGGTCAACGATCTTTGCGAAGTCCGACAGAGATCGCGTGAGCCGGTCAGTCTTATAGACGAGGATCTGGTCTACTTCCTCGTCATCAATCGCGGCCAGCAGGCGCATGAGCGCTGGCCGTTCGAGCGTGCCGCCCGACAAACCACCATCATCGTAGTGATCCGGCAGAAGAACCCAGCCTTCGGCTTTCTGACTTGCGATATAGGCGGCACAGGCCTCCCGCTGCGCATCGAGCGAGTTGAAGTCCTGTTCGAGGCCCTCTTCGGAACTCTTACGGGTGTAGATCGCACAGCGCAGACGTTTCATGATGCCTTGCCTCGCCCGGAAACAAGCCCGAAGAACCGGGGCCCGGACCAGGTGGTCCCCGTGATCTTGCGGGAGATCGCGGACAGCGACCGGTAATCGCGCCCGTCGAAGCGAAAGCCCTCAAAGGTAACCTCGACCTGGTAGCTTCTCCCGTTCCACTCCCGGATCAGGAGCGCGCCGGGTTTCAGTGTGTCGGACGCTTTGTTTAAGGGACGCCGGTCGTCCGCGGCAGAGTTCAGGGCACGCCTCAGATAGGCAGGGATACCGCCGGAAGCGACGCTCTGCTCCTCCCAGATCAGAACCTTTCGCATGAGTT
>JASJAR010000029.1 GCA_030066905.1 Paracoccaceae bacterium
TCGAATCGGATCGCTCTGCGGGCCTGTCCGTTTCGCCGATCTGCCGAATGCTCTGATCTTCATTATCGCAAATTGCGCTTTCGCCAAAATCCGCGTAAATCGGTTCTCGAGCAGGAATAACGTCCCGAGAGGGACCGGAGGCAGGATGTTCACCCATACCGATCTGGCGCAGCTCCAGTCGCAGTCCCTGCGGATGCAGAGCTGGATCCGCAAGGAGACCTATTCGCCGGAGATGGAGAAGACCCTGCGGCGGTTTTCGAGCTGGGAGGTCGGCGAGCTCATCTTCGGGGTCAACCAGTCGACCCTGCGAGGCCGCATGGCGGCCGACCCGTCGCTCCCGCAAGGCCAGGTGGAAACCGACGGACGCCAGCGCTGGTACAGTCTCGAAGAGATCAACGAGATCCGCCGCAGGCTCCGGATCAACCGCAAGAGCCTGATGCCCTACCGCCCCGCGGGCCAACGGGCGGTGCGTGCCGCCATTGCGAACTTCAAGGGCGGGGCCGGGAAATCCACCGTCGCGCTCCATTTCGCCCATGCCGCCGCGCTCGCGGGCTACCGCGTCCTCGCGATCGACTTCGACCCTCAGGCGACGCTCAGCCATTCGATGGGACTGTCGGATGTGGCCGAGGAGTTCACGGTCTGGGGGGTGATCGCGCGGGATCTCACCCGCGAGACCGAGCGGATGAATGCCGGCCCGGTGGCGGCCGAAAGCGGAACCGCCCTGCCCCGCCGGACCCTGCCGCCGGCCATCGTCGAGATGGGCCTTGGCGATCTCAGGCTCGCCGACTTCGTCAAACCGACCTGCTGGCCGACGATCGACATCGTACCGTCCTGCGCCAACGCCGCCTTCGTGGAGTTCGCCTCGGCCCAGTACCGCCATCTCAACCCCGAATGGTCCTTTTTCGCAGCCGTGTCGCGCTTTCTCGACGGGTTGCCCGACGACGCTTACGATCTCATACTTTTCGACTGTCCGCCGGCGATCGGCTACCAGTCGATGAACGCGGTCTTTGCAGCCGACATGCTCTATATCCCCTCGGGGCCGGGCTACTGGGAATACGATTCGACGACCTCGTTCATCGGCCAGCTTGCCGAGGCGCTGGAGGACCTCGGCCGGTTCGGAGGAGCGGTCCCCGCGGGGACAATCGGCCTGCCCAAGGCGTTCAGCGACGTGCGGTTCCTGCTCACCCGCTTCGAGCCCGGCAACGACCTTCACGTCGCCATGCAGGGGGCGTTCCGGCGCGTTTTCGGCGATCGTATGGCCGAGCATCCCATCGAGATGACCCGGGCGGTTGAGCAGTCCGGGCGGTTCCTGTCCTCGATTTACGAGATCGACTACCGCGACATGACCCGTGAAACCTGGCGCCGGGCACGAACCTCGTTCGACCGGGCTTACGAGGAGTTCATCGGGCATGTCCATGACGTCTGGACGAACATGGAGGCGCGGCCATGAGCAAGCGGCGGATCTTCGACATCGATTTTCCCGACGGCGATGCGGCGGATGCCGCCCCGGCCGGGAGCCGCCGCGGGCCGATGGCAAGCGCGATCTCCGAAAACGCCGATGCGCTGGCCGAACGGCAGGCGACCGAGAGCCGGATCCGGGAGGAGAACGACCGGCTCGCCCACGAACTCGTGCGTCTGAGAAAGGCCGGGCTGATCACCGAAGAGGTGCCGGTGGCCTCGATCCTGACCGACAAGCTCACGCGCGACCGGACCGATCGGCGCGACCCGGAGCTTGACGAGTTGAAGGCGTCGATCCGGGATGTGGGCTTGTCGAACCCGATCCGCGTCGAGGTCCAGGAGAGCGGCTACCAGCTCGTCCAGGGCTACCGGCGGCTCAACGCCTACCGTGAACTCTTTGCTGAGACCGGGGACGATCGGTTTGCGCGCATCCCGGCGGGTCTCATTGCCCATGGCGAGGCGCTCGAGGCGCTTTACCGCAAGATGGTCGATGAGAACCTCGTGCGCCGGGACATCTCATTCGCCGAGATGGCCGATCTCGCGAGGAAGTACGCCGCCGATCCCGAAACCAGGGCGGAAACCGTCGCTCAGGCGATCGCGCTTCTATACGCCTCTGCCGGCCGCCAGAAGCGGAACTACATCGGTCATTTCGCGTCTTTGCTGGACCGGATCGGCGACAGTCTCACCTTTCCCGAAGCCATCCCGCGCTCGCTCGGGCTGCAGCTTGAAAGGCGCATGGCTGCCGACGCGCGGCTGGCCCGCCGGGTGAGCGACGCTCTGATGGCCTTCCCGATTGCCAGTGCCGCAAAGGAGATCGAGCTCCTACGCGGCTTCGCTGTCCCGGCGGGGACGGCAACGGGTGCCGACACGGCACGGACCGGCCGCCCCACCGCCAAGACAACCCTTCGGTTCGAGGGCCCCGGCGGGATGGTGCGCTGTACCGCGTCCGACGGGAAACTCGAGATCCGGGCGGAAAAGGACTTCGGCAGCCTTGACCGCCACGACCTCGAAGCCGCGCTCGACGCGTTCTTTCAAGCTCTCGACAACTGAGGCGCCTCGGCGTCGAAAAACCCGAAGATCGCCTCGGTAACCGCATCCGGGTCGGTCTCATGCACGAGATGGCCGGCAGACGGGTATCCCACGACCCTGCCATGGCCGAGACGCGCCGCGGCCGTCCGGCCCACCTTCGGCGGCACCGTCCCGTCCCGCTCGCCGATCAGGAACAGAACCGGCGCGGCAAGGGAGGGCAGCTCAGCCAGAAGTCCGTCGATTGACCATTGCGCCATCATCAGAAGCGTCCCCTCGACATGGTCCGCATCCTCTATCAGGCGCCGATAAAGCGCGGTCCCGGCGGGGTCGAGGCGCGAGCCGGTCGATGACAGGAGGGCCGCGAGCTGGCCCGGGCGGCGGGCAAGGGCTGAGAAGAGCCGCGGCACAAGGGGGGTTGCGGCGAGCGCCTTGGCGAGGATCGGAAAGAGCCATCCCGCCGCCCCTTCGAAATGTCCCAGCGCCGGATTGATCCCCACCACCGGCGCGGCTGGGTAGCGCCCGGCGAGGTTCAGAGCCACGGCGGCGCCGGCCGAATGCCCGACCATCAGGTCGGGTCTGCTGCCGAGATGCTCCAAAAGCGCGGCGATGTCTTCTGTCAGCGGTCCGAGCCCGCAGCGCTGCCGGGTGCCCATCCGCGTGAAGCCCTGGCCGGGGTAATCCATCATGACGACACGAAACCGCGTCGCCAGAACGGGGGCGAGGGCGCGAAAACTCTGGGTCGCGCCGCCGGCGCCGTGGAGCAGCAGAGCCACCGGGCCCTCGCCGAAGCTCTGCACGTGCCAGCGATGGGGTCGCACGTCGATGAAGCGCGAATGCTCGGCCAGGGGCCAGGTCGCCCGCTCGCGGGCCCAGTCCACCCTCAGACGTCCAGCGCGGCCGCGACCGCCGTCGACATCTCCCGCGCCCCGGCGAACGGCATCGCGACATAGCGCCCGCCAAGCGCCCGCGCCAGGCGTTCGAGAGGCGCTTCGGGGCGCCGGCCGGTGTCGAGAACGAGGCACTCGACGCCGGCTGTGGCAAGGCCGCGGGCGGCCGTCTCGGCATCTTCCGCCGCCCGTCTGCGGTCGGCCCGCCCGTCGCGGGCGATGTTCGCGCGGCCGTCGCTCAAAAGGACGATGACCGGCGTCGCCCCTCCGGCCCGGGCCTGGTCGGCGAGACGGGCCGCCGCATCGAGCCCGCTGGCCAGCGGCGTGGCGCCACCGGCGGGAAGACCCACCAGGGCGTTTCTGGCGCGCACAAGGGCATTGGTCGGCGGCAGCAGGATCTCCGCGCCCCGGCCCCGGAACGCCACCAGCGCGACCTGGTCGCGTCTCCGGTAGGCTTCGCCGAGAAGGCATTCGACCGCGCCCTTGGCCTCGGCCATCCGGGCCATCGCCTGGGACCCCGACGCGTCCACGGCGAAGATGATCACCCGGTCGGACCGCTCCTCGTAGCGCCGAATGCGAATGTCCGCCGGACGCAGGGCCACCGGTTGTCCTCCCGGGGCGGGCGGGCGCAGACGCTGAAACGGGATCGCGGCGCGGAGCGTCGCCACGGGGTCGATGCGGGCGCGCATCGAGGGGTGTCCGGGCCGCGAGGGCAGGGGACGTCCCCGCGTGGTCCCGCGCCGCGCGGTCCCCGCACCGTCGCCCCGGTTGCCGCGTGAGGGGGCCTTGGCCGAGGGAGCCAGAAGCGCGCCGGGTAGCCGGACTGTCACCGGGCCGGCGATGAGGTCCTGCTCGCCGGCCTCGCCTTCCGCCGGGGAGGGTTCCGAGCGGTCGCGGCCCTCCTCAGGCCGCTCCAGTTTATCAACCTCAGGTTGTTCGGTCTGCCGCTCCGCTCTGGGAGCCAGAACCAGCGCAGCGGCTGCATCGATGTCCTCGCGCTCGACACTCTTCGCACGCCGGAGCGCCGCAAGCCCGCGGGCCACCGCGCGGGCTGCAAGGTCGTGGCGGAGGTCGGCGACCCCCAGGCTACGGGCATATTCCGCCAGAATCGTCTCTAAACCGGCAGAAAACGGTACCTTGCCCGCAAGACACGCGTCGTCGACATGAGGCTCGAAGGGCGCCGAAATCCGGTCGGCCGCCGCCCGATCGAGCCCGTCGAGGTTCACAAAGAGGCTCGTGCGCGCCCGGAGCACCGGCGCCATTGCTTCCTCGTCGTCCGCCCCCTCGTCGAGGGCGACGAGGACGGCATCGCCGCGGTCGAGCGCCAGCGCCAGCCGCGCGGAGAGGGCAGGGGGGGCCCGCTCGGCGCTCGTTAGCGTCAGCCGTCCGGGGCGGTTGAGAAGTCCGGCGCGTAGAACCCGCCGCCCGGCGGCCAGCGACGCCCCGACATCGACGCCGCCCGACAGCGCGATGTCGTCGGTCTCCGGCCCGATCCGCGCGGTTTCGGGAAGCATCCCGTCGAGGACCGCCAGAAAGGCCTCGCGGGCCGGCGACGGGCGGCTTCGGAGCCAGAGACCGCCGATCGCGGGCCCGCCCGTTGCCATGAGCCGGAGGACCAGCCTCGCCCGCGCCACCGGGTCGGCGAGATCGCCGGTCTCCGCCCTCATTCGGCGGCGGTCTGATAGGGCCCGAAGAGCTCGCCGAGGGATCGCGCGATGCGGGCGTCGGACCCGGTGTCGTCCAGCGGATCGCGCCGGAGCCTGTGGCCGAGAGCCGGGCCGGCCATCTGCCGCAAATGGGCCCGGGAGACCTCCCGGTCGCCCTCGAAGGCCGCAAGCGCCCGGGCCGCCTTTAACAGCGTCAGTTCGCCCCTGAGCCCGTCCGACCCCAATGCAATGCAGATCGCGGCGCAATCGGCGAGCGCGCCCTCCGGCGTGGCGACCTCCGAAAGCCGGGCCCGCGCCTTCAGGATCTTCGCGCGCAGACGCCCGTCGGCCCGGCGCCACCGCGCCATGAAGGCCTCATACTCCTCCTCGTACCCCGCCCGGCGGCGGATCACCTCGACCCGGGTCTCGACGTCGCGCGGCGATGTCACATCCACCGCAAGGCCGAACCGGTCGAGAAGCTGAGGCCGCAGCTCCCCCTCTTCTGGGTTGCCGGAGCCCACGAGGACGAAGCGCGCCGCGTGGCGGATCGAAAGCCCCTCGCGCTCGACGACATTCTCGCCCGACTGCGCCACGTCGAGGAGAAGGTCCACGATGTGGTCTTCGAGGAGGTTCACCTCGTCGATATAGAGATAGCCCCGGTTCGCCTGGGCCAGGAGCCCCGGCTCGAAGGCCTTTTCGCCATGCACCAGCGCCCGTTCGATGTCGAGCGCGCCGGTGACCCGGTCCTCGGTGGCGCCGAGCGGCAGGTCGACGACCGGGGTGGGGCGGTTGACCCGCCGTTTCGACCCTCTTTCGGCCCAATCTGGGCAGTCGGCGGAGGTTTCGGAGTTCACCGGGCAGCTTTCGACGACCTTGATCGGCGGCAGGAGGGCCGCAAGACCGCGCACGGCGGTCGATTTGCCCGTGCCCCGGTCGCCGAAGACGAGAACGCCGCCGATCCTCGGGTCGATGGCGGTGAGGATCATCGCGCGCTTCATCTCGTCCTGGCCGACAATGGCGCTGAAGGGGAAGGGCTGGCGCTTGAGGTCGCTCATGGCGCACTCCTTTGGAGGTTTGAAAGCGGGTCGGCCCCGCCCCAGGTTCCGGTCCCGCCATCGACGCGGAACCGGGCGTAAAGCTCTTCGCGAAACCAGCCCTCCTGCCGCACCGCGCGGATGGCGCGGGCATGGGGGCCGCCGCGGGCGAAGGCGTCCATCGCTGTTGCATCGGGCCAGATCGAGAAGGTCACTTGATGAAGCCAGGGCACCTCGCCGATGCCGATCTTGAAGGCGACGTTGGGGTCGGCGCCGATCACGGCGGAGATGTCGGGTTCGCGCTGCCAGAACCGCAGAAGGCTCCGGGGCCGGATCGTGGCCCGGGTCAGTGCGGCCAGGGGCCCCGCGCCCGCCTCCGCCTCGGCCCGAAACGGGGCTTGTCCCGACCAGGCGCCCCGCGCCGAGGTCGGGGTCAGAAACACCGTCCAGCTTTCTGCCGCCCGCTGCCGCCAACGGCGAAAGAGCGGGCTTCTGGCGGTTCCCCGCTCGGCTGTCTCCCGGTCCTCCCAGACCACGAGGATCGCCCAGACCCTGGTGTTGGGCACTGGTGTGAACCCCTCGCCCGTTCCCGACCCGCAGAGTTTCCAGAACCGCGCGCCGGGGAGCGACGTCAGGGCCAGTCGGCCAAGCGCCATCTGGCCCAGCACCCAGACCCGGGCGCCGAGGCTCTCGAACCGGAAGAAGGATATGGTTACCGCTTGAATGCTGGCGACTCCCTGACTGTCAAGGAAGTCTGACAGATGCCCGTCGAAAAAGGAAGATGCTGGCACCTGCTCAAGTGACGCATGTATTTTGATTGTCAACTTATGCTGACAGTCATAGGCTTTGTCCATGACCGAGGCCGTCCCGAAAACCGAATCCCCGTCTTCCGCCGTCGTGGTCGGCGCGGGCCTCGGCGGTCTCGCTGCGGCCATGCGCCTCGGGGCCAAGGGCTACCGCGTCACTCTCGTCGATAAGCTCGACCGCCCCGGCGGCCGGGGTTCGGCGATCGAAGAGAACGGTCACCGCTTCGACCTTGGGCCCACCATCGTCACCGTACCCCAGGTCTACCGCGCCCTCTGGGCCGCCTGCGGTCGCGATTTCGACACGGATGTCGACCTTCGCCCGCTCGACCCGTTCTACGAAATCCGCTGGCCCGACGGGTCGTCCTTTACTGCCCGGGGGTCGACAAAGGCCATGGTCGAGGAGGTCCGCCGGCTCTCGCCGGGGGACGTCGCCGGGTACAAGCGGTTCCTCAAAGATGCCCACCGCCGTTACGTCGTCGGCTTCGAGGGCATGGTCGCCGAGCCCATGCACCGGCTCTGGTCGACCGCCAGGGTCATACCGGAATTCGCCCGCCTGCGCGCAGACCGGTCGATCCTCGGCCTCGCCCGCGCCCGGGTGAAAGACGAACGGCTCCGCATGGCGCTGTCGTTCCACCCGCTCTTCATCGGCGGCGACCCGATGCACGTCACCTCAATGTACGCCCTTGTAAGCCATCTCGAAAAGGAGTTCGGCGTGCATTACGCCATCGGCGGGGTACAGGCGATGGCCGACGCCATGGCGAACGTGATCCGGGGGCAGGGGGGCGACATCCGCCTTGAGACCGAGGCCGACGAGATCCTCGTCGAAAACGGCCAGACCCGCGGTCTGCGCCTCGCCTCGGGCGAAACCCTGTCGGCCCCGCTGGTGGTGTCGAACGCCGATGCCGGCCACACCTATTCGCGGCTTCTACGGAACGCCCCGAAACGCCGCTGGTCGGAGAAGAAGCTTAACGGGCGCCGCTGGTCGATGGGCCTCTTCGTGTGGTACTTCGGCACCAGAGGCACCCGTGCGAAGTGGCGCGACGTCGGCCATCACACGATCCTCTCCGGGCCCCGCTACGAGGGCCTCCTGCGCGACATCTTCATCAACGGCCGCCTCGCCGATGACATGTCGCTCTACCTCCACCGCCCCTCGGTGACCGACCCCACGGTCGCACCGCCGGGCGACGACACGTTCTACGCCCTCTCCCCGGTCCCCCATCTCGGCCATGCCGACCCGGTCGACTGGGAGGCAATGCGCGAGACCTACCGCGCCCGCGTCGCGACCGTGCTCGAAGACACGCTCCCGGGGTTCGAACAACACCTCTCCGCCGAGCTCATCTTCACGCCGGAAGACTTCCGCGACCGCTACCTTTCGCCGCTGGGCTGCGGCTTCTCCATCGAACCGCGCATTCTCCAATCGGCCTGGTTCCGGCCCCACAACGTCTCCGAAGAGGCGAGGGGCCTCTACCTCGTCGGCGCGGGCACCCATCCCGGTGCGGGGCTTCCGGGTGTGGTGTCCTCGGCCGAAGTGCTCGCCAAACTCGTCCCCGACGCGCCCGGCGTCGCGGCGCCCGAAAGGATGGCCGCAGAATGAGCAACCCTATGATCGACCCCCGCGACCTTGCCCGCTGCCGCGACGCGATCCGCCATGGCTCGCTGTCGTTCTACACCGCGTCCCGGCTGCTGCCCGCCCGGGTCCGCGACCCGGCCCTCGCGCTCTATGCCTTCTGCCGGCTCTCGGACGACGCGGTCGATCTCGGGCACGACAAGACATCGGCGGTGCTTCACCTGCGCGACCGGCTGGGGCTCATCTACGAGGGCCGCCCCCATGACGCGCCGGCCGACCGGGCCTTCGCCGCCGTGATCGAAGAGCACCAGATGCCGCGGGCCCTGCCCGACGCGCTCCTCGAAGGGCTCGCCTGGGACGCCCAGTGGCGGCAATACGAAACCCTTTCGGGAGTGTTCGACTATTCGGCCCGCGTCGCGGCCGCCGTGGGCGCGATGATGGCGGTGCTCATGGGGGTGCGCGATGCCGCCGCACTCGCCCGCGCCTGCGACCTCGGGGTGGCGATGCAGCTTACGAACATCGCCCGCGACGTCGGCGAAGACGCCCGTGCCGGCCGGCTTTACCTGCCGCTCGACTGGATGGAGGAGGCGGGGCTCGACCCGCGCACCTTCTTCGCCGACCCCGTGCCCGACGCGCGCGTCAGAGCGATGACGAAGCGGCTCCTGCGCACCGCAAACCGTCTCTATCTTAGGGCGGAAACGGGCATTCCCGCCCTGCCGCTCTCGGCCCGACCCGGGATATATGCTGCCCGCCACGTCTATGCCGGCATCGGCGGGGCGATCGAGAAAAACGGGTTCGACACGATCAGCTACCGCGCCCGCACCTACAAGGGACAGAAGCTCGGCTGGCTGGGGCTCGCGCTTTTGCGCTCCGGCGTCTCCGTCGCAATGCCCCGCTCCCCGGTCGTGCTCGCCGAGCCCCTGGAGGAAACCCGCTTTCTCGTCGATGCCGCAGCCCGCGCCCCGGCGCGCAGCCCTCGCTCGCGCGCGCTCGCCGATGTGCTCACCCAGCTCGAAGCGGCCGACCGCGACCGCCGCAGCGCTCTTCTGGACGGGCGGCGGGCCTGAGCTAGGTCGCGACCTATGGACATCGTTCTCTTCGCCATCTTCCTCGCCGCCTGTTTCGGGGCGGGGGCCACGGGCGCGATGTTTCCGCCGGGGGAGTGGTACGAGCGTCTCGCCAAACCCTCCTGGAACCCGCCGAACTGGGTCTTCCCGGTGGCCTGGACCCTCCTCTATCTCTGCATCGCCGCCGCCGCGGCCCGTGCCGCAACGGTTCCCGGCAGCGCTTATGGGATGGCGTTTCTGGCGGTCCAGTTCAGCCTCAACGCACTCTGGACGCCGGTGTTTTTCGGCCTCAGGCGGATGAAAGCGGCGCTTGTCGTCGTCCTCTGCCTCTGGGTGGCGGTGGCCGCGACCATGCTCGCCTTCTTCCAGCTCGACACGCTCGCGGGCGCGCTCTTCATCCCCTACCTTCTCTGGGTGACCGTCGCCTCGGCGCTCAACTATACCGTCTGGCGGATGAACCCCGACGTCGAACCGCTCACGCCCTGAAGGCCCGGTTTCGAAATCGGGCCTCCCCCCGTTTCGAAACGGGGGCTCACCGCTCGAACCGCCAGCCCGGCCGCCGCGGCACCCGCAGCGCCAGCATCGGCTTCAGAAACGGCGAGGCGAACCGGTCGAGATCGAGCGCTTCGTGGACGCCGTCGGTCTCATGCCCGCCGATCTTCGTGCGCACCACCGAGCGGCTGTAGAACGGTGCATCGAGCATCGCTTTCACCTGGCGCGGCCGGAACCCCGGATCGGCCCGCGTCGCGCGGCGCACCGCCCAGAGCGACCGGGCCATCGGCGCCTTCCGCGGCACTTCCATAGGCTCTATCTCGCCTGTTTCGGTGAATTTCGCCCCGACCGCGAGCCGCCCGCCGTCGCGCCGCTCGGCGTCGTAGAAACAGGCCGCGCCCCCGGGCGTGGGAAACCGCCCCCAGGTCCAGTAGGAAAAATCGTCCTCCAGCGCCCTTGTGCCGAAATTGGCGTCGAAATAGCCATGGCCGGTCCATTGCCAGCCCCGGTTGAGGTCGACCTCGATGTCCGCGGTCGGCGCGAAAGGCCGCCAGACATGGGTGCCGGCGGGATGGAGTGGCAGCTCCACCCCGGTCAGCCCGCGCGGGGTCAGGGTGATGCGCCCTTTGACCCGGCCCGGCAAGGGCGGCGAGGCGAGCTCGTCGATGTTGATCACCAGCCGCTCGCCCGCCCAGGAGAGCCGGCTCGGGCCCACCTCGAAGACGTCCCGCGATTGCCTGAGCGCGCCCTCGCCCCGGTCGGTCATCGTGAACCGCCCGCCGGGCCCGTAGGTCGCGACATTGATGCAGACGTGATTATGCGGGCGCCGCCGCCCGGACCAGCGGTACCAGGGCGAAAAGACCGACCCTATGAAGGCGATGACCGAGACCGCGCGGGTCCCATCGTCGGAGACCCCGTCGATATACCACCAGGCATAGCCGTCCGGCGGGATGCGGAGGTCGAAGTTCGGTCGCTCATGATCGTCTCGGCCGCATGCTTTCCGGAAAGCGTCGCCATCGGCACCCCCGCCCCCGGATGGGTCCCGCCGCCCGCCAGATAGAGCCCCGGCACCGGCGTTTTCGCCCTCGGCCGCGCCAGTGCGGCGAGGGCCCCGTGCGGGCTCCGCCCGTAGAGCGACCCCGCCGAGCCCGGAAAGAGCGCTTCGAAACCGTCCGGGTCGGTCAGGGCGCCGAGGTCCGGCGTCGGTTCGAAGGACACCCCTCGCCGCGCCAGGGTCTGAAATACGCGCGTCCGACATTGGGCCGCCTCCTCGTTCCGGCCACCGACGGGGGCCGCGTTTTCGATGATCTCGAAGCGCTCGAGCCGTGGCGGGGTCTGGCCCGCCCCCCGATCCTCGGCGCAGATGTAAAGGGTGGGGTCTTCGGGTGGCGTTCCGGCCGCAACAGGGTCGAATTCGGAACGCGGGTCCGCGCCGAAGAAGACGTTGTGATGCAGAAGCTCCGGCCCCTCGACGACGGCGGCGAAGCTCCACACCCGGGCCGAGAGGCTCCGCGGCTCGACGGCCCGTTCGGGAACGGACGCGGCAACGCCCTGGCCGAGCAAGCCGCGCCGCAACGCCCGGGGGTCGCCGGCGAAGACGACGGCATCGGCCGCAATCCGCTCGCCGCGATCGGTCGACAGGGCGGCCACTCGTCCGCCTTGCCGTTCGATGCGGGTCGCGCGGGTCTCGTAGCAAAACGACACCCCAAGACCTTCGGCGATCGAGGCCAGCGCCGCGGCGAGCCGGTGCATCCCGCCGCCGACCCGCCAGACCCCGTGTTCCTCGGCCCGCCAGATCAGCGACAGAAGGGCAGGTGAGGCGTAGGGCGAGCCGCCGACATATGTCGCATATCGCCCGAAGAGCTGCCGGAGCCTTCGGTCGCGGAACTGCCCGGCCAGGCGGCGGGCCATCGTCGCCCAGGGCATCAGGGCGGGCAGGAGGGCCGGGTTGGCGATTGCGGCACCGGCCAGTGCGGCGAGGCGGGGAGAGCCGGTCTCCATCATCGGTGTGCGAAACGCCTCAAAAAGCGTCTCTGTTTCAGCCCGAAAGGCGCGAAACCGGTCCGCTTCTCCCACTCCGGCGAAGGCGGCAATGGCATCCGCGCTCGCCTCGGGGCCGGCAAAGAGATCGAGCCGCGATCCGTCCGGCCACCAGTGCCGGGCGATGACCGGTTCGGGATGGAGCGTCACATGATCGTCCAAGCGCGTGCCCGCGGCTCGGGCGAGATCGTCGAACACCCACCGCATCGTCAATACGGTCGGCCCGGCATCGACGGGCCCCGCTGCGCTGGGGACGGTGCGGGCCTTCCCGCCGGGCCCGCCCGCAGCCTCGACGACGGTCACCGCGTCGCCGGCGGCGGCCAGCCGGATCGCCGTGGCAAGGCCGCCGAACCCGGCGCCGACGACAATCGTATGGAGGCGGTCGCGAGACATCGGCGGAATTGTTGACTCGACACCGGCCATTGTCCACTATGATTTACACCTATACTGTCAGTTAATCATGACATAAGGGGCACATATGCCGCTTTCCGCCCGCATCGACGCCGCCCTGCAAAGTGCCATCCGCGTGGGGCAGGCCGACCCCGCGCCCGCCAAGCTCGCCGAGGCGCTCGCCTATGCGGTCACACCGGGGGGCGCCCGGATCCGCCCGACGATCCTGTTGTCGGTGGCCCTGGCCTGCGGCGACAGCGACCCCGGTCTCGCCTCGGCGGCGGCTGCGGCGCTCGAGCTTATCCACTGCGCCTCGCTCGTCCATGACGACCTGCCGGCTTTCGACGATGCGCCGATCCGCCGGGGCAAGCCCACGGTCCACCGCGCTTATGGCGAGCCGCTCGCCGTGCTGACCGGCGACAGCCTGATCATTCTTGCCTTCGACACGGTCGCAACGGCCGGAGCGGAGAACCCGGCCCGCGCGCTCGAACTCACCCGCATTCTTGCCCGCCGCACCGGCATGCCCTTCGGCATCTGTGCCGGGCAGGGCTGGGAAAGCGAGCCGCGGATCGATCTGGCGGCGTATCATCAGGCGAAGACCGGCGCGCTCTTCATGGCCGCGACCGAGATGGGTGCGGTCGCCGCCGGCGAACCCGCCGAGCCCTGGGTGGAGCTCGGGGCGCGGATCGGCGAGGCCTTTCAGGTTGCCGACGACCTTCGCGACGCGCTCGAAAGCGAGGCGACCCTCGGCAAGCCTGTCGGGCAAGACGTCCGGCTCGGACGGCCTTCGGCGGTCACCGAGTTCGGGGTCGAGGGAGCCATCGACCGGCTGAAGAACAACCTTGCCGGGGCGATCGCCTCGATCCCCTCCTGCCCCGGGGAGGCCGCGCTGGCTGAGATGGTGCGCAAGACCGCCGAGCGGCTGACGCCGGTCCGGCCGACGATCCCCGGTGAGTGACACCGCGCTGCCGGGGGCCCGCCCGTCCCGTCGCGGCTTTCGCTTCTTTGCCTGGCGCAACCGCCTCGCCCGGTCCCGCGCCTTCCAGAGCTTTGCCGCCCGCACCCCGGTGCTGCGGGGCATCGCGAAATCGGAAGGAGCGGCGCTTTTCGATCTGGTCGCGGGGTTCTGCCATAGCCAGGTGCTCCGCGCCGTGGTCGAACTGGGTCTCCTCGACATCCTTCTCGAAGAGGCACGCACACCTGCCGCACTGGCCCGTATGGCCAGGCTCAGCGAAGACCGCATGGCGCTGTTGCTTCGCGCCGCCACCGCATTGGGGCTCACCGAAACCGCCCGGGGCGGCGCCTACCGCACGTCGCGGCGCGGGGCGGCGCTTCTCGGCGTCCCGGGGCTGCCGGAGATGATCCGCCATCACGACATCCTCTACCGGGATCTCGCCGACCCCGTGGCGTTCCTGCGTGGCGAGACCGAACCGGCGCTGGCCGCCTTCTGGCCCTATGTCTTCGGCGCGGGCGGGGCGGCGGAGCCGGATGTCAAGGCGCGCTACTCGGCGCTCATGGCCGACAGTCAGGCGCTCGTGGCGGAGGAAACCCTGCGCACGGTGTCCTTCTCCGGCTGCCGGCATCTGATGGATGTCGGCGGTGGCACCGGGGTCTTTCTTTCCGCGGTCCTCTCCGACTATCCGTCGCTCGCGGGCACCCTCGTCGATCTCCCCGGTGTCGCCGAGGCCGCCCGGGCCCGATTCGACACAGCGGGGCAGGGGGGGCGTGTCCGCCTCGCCTCCGCCGACTTCCGCACCGATCCCTTGCCTGGAGGGGCGGATGCAGTGTCGCTGGTGCGGGTGCTTTACGATCACTCCGACGAAACCGTTGCCGCCCTTCTGGCGAAGGTCCATTCCGCTTTGCCTCCCGGCGGCCGTCTCGTCGTGTCCGAACCGATGTCGGGCGGCGCCCGGCCCGAGCGTGCGGGCGATGCCTATTTTGCGCTCTATTGCGCGGCGATGGGAACGGGCCGGGCCCGGAGCCGTGCCGAGATCGCCGCCCATCTCGGCCAGGCCGGGTTCGACAAGATCGAGGCCCCCACCGTCCGCCGCCCCTTCGTGACGGGGATCGTGACGGCGCGCAAAACTGTCTAGATCTGACTGTCTAAAAAAGTTGACAGTCTGGACTGTAAGATTAGACTGACATACCAAGGCTGAAAAGCACGCCCCATTGCAATGCGGGCACGCCGAAGACCGGGAGCAAAGTTTGGACACCTCCGCGATCATCCTGAACGGGCCGAGAGACCTTTCTCTCGGATCGCTGGGGCTGGCAGAGCCGGGCCCCACCGATCTCGTCGTCGAGATCGATTGGTCGGGGATCTCCACGGGCACCGAAAAGCTTTTCTGGACAGGGCAGATGCCGCCGTTTCCCGGCATGGGCTACCCGCTCGTGCCGGGCTACGAGGCCGCCGGCGAGGTGGTCGAGGCCGGGGCCGACACCCCGTTTCAGACCGGCGACCGCGTGTTCGTTCCGGGCGCGGCCTGTTTCGAGGGCGCGCGCGGATTGTTTGGCGGGGCCGCGGCCCGCATCGTCACCGACGCCTCCCGGGTGGCCCGAATCGATTCGTCGCTGGGCCCCGAAGGCGCGCTTCTGGCCCTCGCCGCCACCGCCCGCCACGCCATGGCCGGGATCGACAAGCGCGTCCCCGACCTCATCATCGGCCACGGGGTCCTCGGCCGGCTCCTTGCCCGCCTCACCATCGCCGCCGGCGCCCCGGCCCCGACTGTTTGGGACACCGACCCCGCCCGCCGCGGCGGTGCCATGGGCTACGAGGTGCTCGATCCGGCCGACGACACCCGCCACGACTACGCTTCGATCTATGACGCCTCGGGTGCCGCCGGCACGCTCGACACAGCGATCACCCGCATCGCGAAAGGCGGCGAGGTCGTGCTCGCGGGGTTCTACCCCGAACCCCTCTCCTTCGCCTTCCCCCCCGCGTTCATGAAAGAGGCCCGCATCCGTGTGGCCGCCGAATGGACGCCGGATGATCTCACCGCGACCCGGGCGCTGATCGAAGGCGGTGCGCTCTCGCTTGCCGGTCTCGTCACCCACATCGCCAACCCCGCCGACGCGCGGGCCGCCTATGCGACGGCTTTCGACGACCCCGCATGTCTCAAGATGATCCTCGACTGGAAGGCCGCCGCATGAAGGACGAGATTTCAAAAGCGCCCGGTTCGGCGGGCGACGTCCCAAACCTGAAAGACTTCGACCGACGGCTCCGCGACGAGGCCCATGAGGACCTCGCCGATATCGTCGCCGACGAACCCAGCTCGAAGACCCAGATCATCGCGATCTACGGCAAGGGCGGGATCGGGAAGTCCTTCACGCTCGCAAATCTCAGCCACATGATGGCCGAACAGGGCAAGCGCGTGCTGCTGATCGGCTGCGACCCGAAATCCGACACGACCTCGCTCCTTTTCGGCGGCAAGGCCTGCCCGACGATCATCGAGACCTCCACGAAGAAGAAGCTCGCCGGCGAGGAAGTGAAAATCGGCGACGTCTGCTTCAAGCGCGGCGGCGTCTTCGCGATGGAGCTCGGGGGCCCGGAAGTCGGCCGCGGCTGCGGCGGGCGCGGCATCATCCACGGCTTTGAGCTTCTCGAAAAGCTCGGCTTCCACGATTGGGATTTCGACTACGTCCTTCTCGATTTCCTGGGCGACGTGGTCTGCGGCGGCTTCGGTCTGCCCATCGCGCGGGACATGGCGCAAAAGGTCATCCTCGTCGGCTCGAACGACCTTCAGTCGCTCTATGTCGCCAACAACGTCTGCTCGGCGGTGGAATACTTCCGAAAGCTCGGCGGCAATGTCGGTGTGGCCGGCCTCGTCATCAACAAGGACGACGGCTCGGGCGAGGCCCAGGCCTTCGCCGAAGCCGCCGGCATCCCCGTGCTCGCCTCGATCCCGCAGGATGACGATCTTCGGAAGAAGTCGGCAAACTATCAGATTGTAGGTACGGAAAAGTCCCCCTGGGGCTCCCTGTTTGCCGAGCTTGGTCTCAACGTCGCGGACGCCCCGCCGATCCGCCCCGCTCCACTCGACCAGGACGGCCTTCTGGCCTTGTTCGACGGATCCGATACCGGCGCCGGCGTCACCCTGGAACCTGCGACCGACGAGGACATGCGCGGACCCGATGCCGCGCCGAAAGTCTCGCTCGAGGTGATTTACGACGATGTGTGACGAATGCCGCCTCCACGGCGTCGACTGCACGACGCTCATGCTCCAACGGGCGCGCCGCGAACAGATCGTGCGGCTCCTGCTCGACATCTACTTCCCGAAGGATGGCGAGTGACCGGCGAAGTCGCATATGACGCCGCTGCGCAGGCGGAGGTGTTGGAAAGCACGTCCCGGGCTCGACCCGGGGCCTCGGTCGACAACGCGCCCCACCTGCAAGAGGCCCCGGATCAGGTTCGGGGCGCGGGCGGCTGCCACGCGGGTGCGGCCGAGATGGAGGCTGCCGCCCGGTCTGCCGGACAGTCCGACATCCTTGACCAATACGCCAAGGACTACCCCCAAGGCCCCCATGACAAGCCGCAATCGATGTGCCCCGCCTTCGGCTCGCTCCGGGTGGGCCTCCGGATGCGCCGGGTGGCGACCGTGCTGTCGGGCTCGGCCTGCTGCGTCTATGGCCTGACTTTCGTGTCCCATTTCTACGGCGCCCGCCGCTCGGTGGGCTATGTCCCCTTCAACTCCGAGACCCTCGTCACCGGCAAGCTTTTCGAAGACATCCGCGACGCGGTCCACGAGCTCGCCGACCCCGACCGCTACGATGCGGTCGTGGTGACAAACCTCTGCGTGCCGACCGCCTCCGGCGTGCCACTGCGGCTTTTGCCCGACGAGATCAACGGCGTCCGCGTCGTCGGGATCGACGTTCCGGGCTTCGGCGTGCCGACCCATGCCGAAGCCAAGGACGTGCTGGCGGGCGCGATGCTCGCCTATGCCCGCGCCGAGATCGAGGCTGGGCCTGTGCGCGCGCCCATCGGCGGCACCTCCGACCGCCCGACGGTCACGCTTCTGGGCGAGATGTTCCCCGCGGACCCGGTGATGATCGGGCGGATGCTCGACCCCCTCGGTCTCGCCGCCGGCCCGGTAGTGCCCGCCCGCGAGTGGCGCGAGCTCTACGCCGCGCTCGATTGCGGCGCGGTCGCGGCGATCCATCCGTTCTACACCGCCGCGATGCGCGAGTTCACCGCCGCCGGACGTCCCATCGTCGGCTCGGCTCCGGTGGGCCACGACGGTACCGCGGCTTGGCTTTCGAACATCGGCGACGCTTTCGGGCTTCCCGCCGAGAAGGTGGCGGCGGCGCAGAACGCGTTCCTCCCCGCGATCAAATCCGCGCTCGCCGCCACCCCCATCGACGGCACCATCACGCTCTCGGGCTACGAGGGCTCGGAGCTTCTCGTCGCCCGCCTGCTCATCGAAAGCGGGGCGAATGTGCCTTACGTCGGCACCGCCTGCGGGCGCACCCCCCAGTCGCAAGCCGACCGCGACTGGCTCGAAGCCCGCGGCGTGAGGGTCAAGTACCGCGCATCGCTCGAAGACGATCTCGCCGCGATGGAAGGGGTCAAACCCGATCTCGCCATCGGCACGACCCCGGTGGTCCAGAAGGGCAAGGAACTCGGCATTCCCTCGCTCTATTTCACCAACCTTATCTCCGCCCGCCCGCTGATGGGGCCCGCCGGAGCCGGGTCGCTCGCAACGGTCGTGAACGCCGCCATCGCCAACAAGGCCCGGATGGACCGGATGACGGAATTCTTCGAAGGCGTCGGCGCGGGCGACACCGCCGGGGTCTGGGAGGGCGACCCGAACCTTCGTCCCGACTTCCGGGCGGCGCATCGGAAAAAGCTCGATCGCGCGGCGAAGGCCGCGAAAGCGGCGGAGATGATCTAGTGTCGGTTTTGACGCATATCCTCCCTGGGCCGGGCTTCAGCCCGGCACGGCGCCTCGAAAGCCTGAGCGTTTTCGTTGACATACGAAACGCCGACAGGTTGCCATACGGTTTGCAGACCCCCGGTTTCGCCCCCCGAGGTGCCCCATGCTGATCCAGGATCACGACCGGGCGGGGGGCTATTGGGGCGCGGTCTATGCGTTTACCGCCCTGAAAGGGTTGCAGGTCGTCATCGACGGTCCGGTGGGTTGCGAGAACCTGCCGGTGACCTCCGTTCTCCACTATACCGATGCCCTGCCGCCCCACGAATTGCCCATCGTGACCACCGGCCTCGGCGAGGAAGAGCTCGGCCGCGACGGCACAGAAGGGGCCATGAAACGCGCCTGGGGCACGCTCGACCCGGCCCTCCCGGCGGTGGTGGTCACCGGCTCTATCGCGGAGATGATCGGCGGCGGCGTCACCCCGCAAGGTACCAATATTCAACGCTTTTTGCCTCGCACAATCGACGAGGACCAATGGGAGGCCGCCGACCGGGCGATGACTTGGGCCTTCACCGAGTTCGGCCAGACGAAGGGCCGGATGCCGCCCGAGAAGAAGCGCGAGGAGGGCGCGAAGCCGCGCGTCAACATCCTCGGGCCGATGTACGGGGTCTTCAACATGCCCTCCGATCTCGCCGAGATCCGCCGGCTCGTCGAAGGCATCGGCGCCGAGGTCAACATGGTCATGCCGATGGGCGCCCATCTGGCCGAGATGCGCAATCTCGTGAATGCGGACGTCAACATCTGCATGTACCGCGAGTTCGGCCGCGGCCTCGCAGAGGTCCTCGGCAAGCCATACCTCCAGGCCCCCATCGGGCTCGACTCGACCACGAAATTCCTTCGCAAACTCGGGGAGTTACTGGGCCTCGACCCCGAGCCCTTCATTGCCCGCGAGAAGCATTCGACGATCAAACCCTTGTGGGACCTCTGGCGCTCGGTCACCCAGGATTTTTTCGCCACCGCAAGCTTTGCCGTTGTGGCAAACGAGACCTATGCCCGGGGCCTGAGGCACTTCCTCGAAGACGATCTGGGTCTTCCTTGCGCCCTCGCGGTCGCCCGCACCGCCGGCAAGAAGACGAACAACGAAGAGGTTCGGGCGATGCTCGCGCAAAAGCGCCCGCTCGTCGTCTTCGGCTCGATCAATGAAAAGATGTATCTCGCCGAAATGAAGGGCGGTCACGGACCGTCCCCTTCGTTCATCCCCGCTTCATTTCCCGGTGCTGCAATACGCCGGGCGACGGGCACTCCGTTCATGGGCTATGCCGGCGCGACTTACGTCGTCCAGGAAGTCTGCAACGGGCTTTTCGACGCGCTTTTTCACATCCTGCCCCTCGGGGCGGAGATGGATGCCGCCGAGGCGACGCCGACGACGCTCAGGCGCGATTTCCCCTGGGACGAAGACGCCCAGGCGGCACTCGACCGGATCGTCGAGACCCACCCGATCCTCACCCGCATCTCGGCGGCGAAATCCTTGCGCGATGCCGCCGAGCGCGCCGCGCTGGCATCAGGCGCCGAGCGGGTGGTGCGCGAAACCGTCGAAGCCCTCGGGGGCCAGAATATCTCTTTAGAACAGGGAGTTGACCAATGACCGATCAGACGAGCGACCTCGCCCTCGCGGTCGAGAGACCCAGCCATCAAAGGCGGCCGAAGACCGAGTTCATGGTCTATTTCGCGATCATTTTTCTCGCCACGCTACCGCTCGCCTGCCTCACCTGGGCGCTGTCGGCGATCCAGCGCGGCGGCCTGCCCGAGCGCGGCCCCGTGGCGCGCGCCTGGAGCCAGGCCCGCATTATCACGCCGATGATTTTCGCGGCATGACAAAGACTTATCAGATGCCGTCGGTCCCCCCCGGACCGGCGACTACCCGGCCCGCCTCGGCGGATCGGGGACCCGGCCGCGGGGGACGCGGCGTCTGTCTGAGATCCGGAGGATTCAATGGCAGATAGAACCGACCTGTCTTTCACAGGTCTCACCGACGACCAGGCCCAGGAATTGCACGCGGTCTATATGAGCGGGATGTGGCTCTTCGTAGCCATCGCCGTCGTTGCTCATATCGCCACGTACATCTGGTGGCCCTGGTTCTGAGGAGGAACGAAGAATGGCTCAATTCTACAAGATATGGCTGGTCTTCGATCCTCGTCGCGTTTTCGTGGCGCAGGGTGTCTTCCTCTTCTTGCTGGCAGCGATGATTCACCTCGTCGTGCTGAGCAATGGGATCAACTGGTTTGAAACCGCGGCCATGCGCGCCGCTGGTGGCTAAACCTTTGAAGCCAATAAAAAAGCTGTGGGCGGGGCAGCCGTCTCGCCCACAGCAAGACCAAGCACTCACGACGGCCTGACTGGGGCA
The DNA here is from genome assembly GCA_030066905.1 of Paracoccaceae bacterium. Taxonomy (GTDB): domain Bacteria; phylum Pseudomonadota; class Alphaproteobacteria; order Rhodobacterales; family Rhodobacteraceae; genus JASJAR01. Next base: position 20,685 of record JASJAR010000029.1, read on the forward strand.
CACCCCACCGCCGCCAGATAACGGAGTAAGAAGTATGGCTATGCTCAGCTTCGAACGAAAATACCGGGTGCCGGGGGGCACCCTCGTGGGCGGCGACCTGTTCGATTTCTGGGTCGGCCCGTTCTTCGTCGGCTTCTTCGGGGTCACGACGATCTTCTTCGCCGGCCTCGGCACGATCCTGATCTTTTATGCGGCATCGATGCAGGGGACGTGGAACCCCTGGCTCATCTCGGTCAACCCGCCGCCGATCAGCTACGGGCTCGGGCCCGCGCCGCTCATGGAAGGCGGGCTCTGGCAGATCATCACGATCTGTGCCCACGGGGCCTTCATTTCCTGGGCGCTCCGCGAGGTGGAAATCTGCCGCAAGCTCGGCATCGGCTTCCATGTGCCCATCGCCTTCGGCTTTGCGATCCTCGCCTATACCACGCTCGTGGTGATCCGACCGGTGCTCATGGGCGCCTGGGGCCACGGGTTTCCCTACGGCATCTGGAGCCATCTCGATTGGGTCAGCCACACCGGCTACCTCTACGGGAACTTCCACTATAACCCGGCACATATGATCGCGATCACGTTCTTCTTCACCACGACGCTGGCGCTCGCGCTCCACGGCTCGCTCATTCTCTCGGCGGCCAACCCCGAAAAGGGCAAGGAGATGCGCCAGCCGGAACATGAAGACACGTTTTTCCGCGACTTCATTGGCTATTCCATCGGGCCCCTCGGCATCCACCGCCTGGGGCTTCTTCTGGCCCTCAATGCCGGGTTCTGGAGTGCGGTCTGCATCGTGATCTCCGGCACCGTCTGGTTCGACCAGTGGGTGTTCTGGTGGGATTGGTGGCTCAATCTGCCCTGGTGGTCCGACATCGCGGGAGGCGTCAATGGCTGAGTATCAGAACATCTTCACCCAGGTTCAGGTCCAGGGCCCTGCCGAGATGGGCATGGTCGAGGATGCGGACCTCAACGAGCGGTCGAAGGGGGCGAGCTTCTCGCAGCTCATCGGCTGGTTCGGCAATGCCCAGCTCGGGCCGTTCTACCTCGGCGGCTGGGGGCTTCTCTCCCTGGTCTCGGGCATCACGTGGTTCGTGATGGTGGGCTTCTGGTTCTGGGATCAGGCCGGTTTCAACCCGGCGGTCTTCATGCGTGACCTCTTCTGGCTCTCGCTCGACCCGCCGTCACCGGACTACGGGCTCGGCATCCCGCCAATGGCCGAGGGCGGCTACTACCTCATCGCCTCGTTCTTCCTTCTGATCTCGGTGATGAGCTGGTGGGTGCGCTCGTGGATCCTCGCCAACCAGCTCGGCATGGGCAAGCATGTCTGCTACGCCTTCGCCAGCGCGATCTGGCTTTTCCTCGTGCTCGGCCTCATCCGGCCGATCCTGATGGGAAGCTGGTCGGAAGCGGTGCCCTACGGAATCTTCACCCATCTCGACTGGACCAACAACTTCTCGCTGACCTACGGGAACCTCTTCTACAACCCGTTCCACGCGCTCTCGATCGTGTTCCTTTATGGCTCGACCCTGCTCTTCGCGATGCATGGGGCGACCATTCTCGCCGTCTCCCGCCTCGGCGGCGACCGCGAGCTCGAACAGATCGCCGACCGCGGAACGGCCTCGGAACGTGCCGGCCTCTTCTGGCGCTGGACGATGGGGTTCAACGCCACGATGGAGGGCATCCACCGGTGGGCCTGGTGGTTTGCGGTGCTGACGACGCTCACCGGCGGTATCGGCATCCTGATCACCGGCACGGTTGTCGACAACTGGTTCGTCTGGGCCCAGGAGCATGGCTACGGGGCGGAGTTCAACTACGTACCCGCCGAGACGCCGGAAGACTTCCTACCCTATCTGCCGCCGCAATAAGGAGACCTCAGACATGTCTGACGACAAATGGTATCTGGCAGAGCAAAAGCCGCCGAGCCTTCATATGTGGATCTTCACGCAGATGACGCTCGGAGCCGCCTATGCCGCGCTGGTCTGCATGGCGATCCTGTTCTTCGTCCTGTTTTGGCGCGCACTTTCGGCACTTTTGCCCGAAGACCCCTTCGCGCTTCTCGAGACGGGCTCCCGGCTCGCCCAGGCGATCGCATGAGCCGGGGGCGGTGATTTGTCTGGCACCGCCCCCTGCCACGACTTCGGACGTTTAGCCGCGTCCGTGTCTCGGGGCCTCCACACCCCGGTTCCCTTCCTGTTGGCTACAGGAAACTGGCGTCGCCCGGGCTTTCCCGGTGCGACGTCCTTTTTCTTCCGCGACGAAGGAGCTTCGCTATGACCCGCCCGGCTACACCGACGCTCGACCGCGTTGCCGGTCCGTCGGACCTCAAGGCGCTCGACGATGCCGAACTCAATGTGCTGGCCGACGAGCTTCGCAGCGAGGTCGTTCATACGGTCAGCCAGACCGGCGGGCATCTGGGCTCGTCGCTGGGCGTCGTGGAACTGACCGTGGCGATCCATGCGGTGTTCAACACGCCCTTCGACAAGCTTGTGTGGGATGTCGGGCACCAGTGCTACCCCCATAAGGTGCTGACGGGGCGCCGCGCCCGCATGTTATCGTTGCGGCAGGGCGGGGGATTGTCCGGGTTCACCAAGCGGTCGGAATCCGAGTTCGACCCGTTCGGGGCGGCCCATTCCTCGACCTCGATCTCGGCGGCCTTGGGCTTTGCCGTGGCCCGCGATATGGGCCAGGCCACCGGGGACGCGGTCGCCGTGATCGGCGACGGGTCTATCTCGGCGGGGATGGCCTATGAGGCGATGAACAATGCCGGCGCCGAAGGCCGGCGGCTCTTTGTGATCCTCAACGACAACGAAATGTCCATCGCCCCGCCGGTCGGGGCGATGTCGTCCTACCTCTCGGGGCTCTATGTCTCACCGTTTACCCAGATGGCCGAAGGGTTCGAGGCGGCCCTGCCGGGGCCGATACGCGAACATGCCCGCCGCGCACGCCAGCTCGTCACCGGCCTGCCGGGTGGGCAGGGCACACTCTTCGAGGAGCTCGGCTTTTCCTATGTCGGCCCCGTGGACGGGCATGACATGGGCCAGCTTCTCCCGGTCCTTCGCGCCGCCCGCGCCCGCGCGACCGGGCCGGTCCTGATCCATGCCTGCACGGTGAAGGGCAAGGGCTACGCGCCCGCCGAAACGTCGTCCGACAAGTATCACGGCGTGGCGAAGTTCGATGTGATCTCGGGCACGCAGAAGAAGTCGAAGGGCAACGCGCCGTCTTACACGAGCGTTTTCGGAAAGGCGCTGACGGCAGAGGCCGAACGCGACCCGAAGGTGGTGGCGGTGACGGCGGCGATGCCCTCGGGCACGGGCGTGAACATCATGGCCGACCGCTTCCCCGCCCGGGTCTTCGACGTCGGGATCGCCGAGCAGCATGGCGTGACCTTCGCCGCCGGCATGGCCGCGGGCGGTCTCAAACCCTTCTGCGCGATCTATTCGACCTTCCTCCAGCGCGGCTACGACCAGATCGTCCATGACGTCGCCCTCCAAGGGCTGCCGGTCCGCTTCGCCATCGACCGGGCAGGGCTTGTCGGCGCCGATGGGGCAACCCATGCGGGGTCCTTCGACATCGCCTATCTGGCGAACCTGCCGGGCTTTACGGTGATGGCGGCGGCCGACGAGGCAGAGCTCGTCCACATGGTCGCCACCGCCGCCGAGCATGACGACGGCCCCATTGCGTTCCGCTACCCCCGTGGGGAGGGCGTGGGCGTCGAGCTGCCCGAGCGGGGCACGCCGCTTGCCATCGGCAAGGGCCGGATCGTCCGCGAGGGCGAGACGGTGGCGCTCTTGTCCTTCGGGGCGCATCTGTCGGAATGTCTCAAGGCGGCCGAAGACCTCGCCGCGATGGGGATATCGGCCACGGTGGCGGATGCCCGTTTCGCCAAGCCGCTCGATACCGATCTTGTCGGTCAACTCGCCCGCCAGCATGCGGCACTCATCACCGTCGAGACCGGTGCGCGGGGCGGGTTCGGTGCCCATGTGCTCCATCATCTGGCGGAGAAAGGGGCGCTCGACCGGGGCCTCAAGATCCGAACCATGACGCTCCCGGACCGGTTCATCGACCAGGCGAGCCCCGCGGAGATGTATGCCGATGCGGGGCTGACGGCCGATCGGATCGCCGCGAAGGCGGTGGAAGCGCTCGGCGCCGTGCCAGGGCGGTTTGGGGCGGTGAGGGCCTAACCCTCTTTGGGTCCGCCCTTGCGGCGACCTGAGAGCCGCGCTTTCGACCGGTGCCGTTTTGCGTGCCAGACCGCGATCGCATAGGGCCGCCCGGCCTCATCGAGAAGGTAATAGACGACATGCTGCCTGTGGGTCAGCGCGCGCATTCCCGCACCGAGATCGTCCCGCGACGGGCCGAGCTTCGGCTGGGCTTCGAGGCGCGCCATCGCCCGAAGGAGGTCTTCCAGGAAAGCGACGGCGTGTTCGTTTCCCCACCGTGACCGCGACCAACGAAAGATATCGATGAGATCTTGGCGGGCGGCCCGCGTGGTCCGCAGCGTCACCCCTCCGATTTTCCGAACAGAACCTCTCGCAAGTCGACCTCTTCGGCCGGCTCCTTCATGCGCTCGTGGAGTTCTGCGCGAAGTGCCAGAAGCTCCTGATAGCCATCCTCGTCCATAAGCTTACGCATTCCCGCCCGGACCACTTCGGACACATTGGCATAGGCGCCCGACGCCACCTGGGCTTCGGCAAATTCCTGCATCTGGGGCGTAAGCGAGACGTTTGGCATGGCGGGACTCCGACCGTCTCCGCCAAATTATGGCCAACCTGGCCATAAATCAACATTCAGCCCGCGAGGCGCTCGCCGAATATCATATCCCGGTGCTGGCTGAGATAGATCCGCAGCCAGGGCGTAAACGCCCCGGGCCGTGCGGCGATCTCGTCGGCGAGCGTGCCGAGGGCCACCCAGCGAACCTCTTCGACCTCCTCTGGGTTCGGCGCAACCGCAAGGCCCCGGCCCGCCTCGGCGGTGAAGACCTCGACGACCTCGTGCTCGGTCAGCCCGCCGCCGACATCGGCGCGGTATTCCACCTGGCCCCGGTGGAGAGGTCGAACCCCGGCGATCCCAAGCTCTTCGCCAAGCCGGCGCACCGCGCAGGCTTCGGCGGTTTCGTCCCAGTCGGGATGGGTGCAGCAGGTGTTCGTCCAGAGCCCCGGCGTATGGTACTTTCCCGCCGCGCGCTTCTGGAGAAGCACCTTGTTGCCGTCCATCACAAAGACGCTCACCGCCTTGTGCCTCAGCCCCCTGACATGGGCATCGAGCTTCTCGACCGGTGTCAGCTCCCCGTCGATCCAGGCCGGGATCATCATCGTCATGCGTAGGTCTCTGGCACCAGTCGCGTCAGGTGGGCAAGGTTCTTCAATCCGATCTTGATATGGGCCATCGGCCGCGCCTTCACGAGTTTTTTGTTCATATAGGCCTCGAAGGTCAGCCGCTGGACGTCGATGTCATGGCAGAGGCTGACGAACCGCTCCCGTCGCTCGTCGGACTTGTAATAGGCGTCCTGCATCGAGCGCAGCACGCGGAAGACGGTCTTGTGTTCCTTCATGAAGAGCTTGCGGGCGAGGGCGAGGTCGCTGGCCTTGCCCGAGGCCAGCGTTGCCAGCGCAGCACTGGCCGCCACCCGGCCCCCGATCATCGCATAATAGATGCCTTCGCCGGAGGAGGGGGCGACGACGCCAGCCGCATCGCCCGCCAGCACCACGTCACGCCCGTTATCCCATTTTTTCATGGGTTCCAGCGGTATCGGCGCGCCCTCCCGGCGGATCGTCTCGCAATGCTCCAGCCCCGAGGCGACGCGCAGTTCGGCGGTGGCTTTCTTCAGGTCGATCCCGTCGACCCCGGTGCCCATCCCGACGCTGGCGCTCTCGCCATGGGGAAAGACCCAGCCGTAGAAATCGGGGGAGATCGTGCCGTCATAGATCACATCGCAGCGCTCGGGGTCGTATTGGCCGACCTTGCCGGGCGCACGGATAATTTCGTGATAGGCGATCACGTAGGGGATCTTGTCGCCGCCGGGCACTTCGCCGCGCGCGACGTTCGAGCGGGCGCCGTCGGCGCCGATGACGATCTTGCCCGTCAGCCGCATCTGGTTGCCCGAAACCTTGTCGCGGTAGACGACATGGGTGCCGTCGCCGTCGCGCTCGATCCTCAGGAACGTCCCGGTGTTGCGGTGGGCACCAGCCTTCGCGGCGCGGCAGCGCAGGAATTCGTCGAAATGCTCCCGATCGACCATGCCCACAAAGCCGTTCTCTATGGGGATGTCGACCGCACGCTGGGTGGGCGAGATCATCCGGGCGGTGGAGATCTTCGCCACGAGCTGGCTGTCGGGGATGTCGAAATCCGAGATCAGCCGCGGCGGGATCGCACCGCCGCAGGGCTTGATCCGCCCCGCCCGGTCGAGAAAGGCGACGCGGGCACCGGCTTGGGCGAGATCTTCCGCGGCCGTGGCACCTGCCGGGCCGCCGCCGACGACGATAACGTCATAATCCATGGTCATTCTCCCGGAATGAGCGATGTACGGGGCAGGGGCCGAGGCACTCCGCCCATGATGCGCGCGGCCATCAGGGCGGCGGCGAGAAAGAGCGCGGCTTCGAAGAGGAACACCGTGCCGAAGGCGGTGGCGGTATCGGTGACCGCACGGAAGGCGTCGGCCGCGGCGGCGCCGAGGAGGCCGCCGAACCCGGCAGCAATCGCCTGGGCCGCGCCCCAAAGTCCCATCCGCGTGCCCTCGCGCCGCGCGCGACCCTGACCTGCGAGCGCCATCATCGAGCCGATGGCGGCGACGGCGAACATCCCGTTGAAAAGCCCGAGGACGACAACGGCGGGCACGAGCACCGGGGCACCGATCTGCCCGATAAGCGTGATTATGGTAAGCGCTGCCGCCGAGCCGATACAGCCCGCGATCACCCAGGCCTTCAGCGAGCCGACGCGCAAACCCGTCGCGGCCACACCGACAAGCACCATGCCGAGGAAAACACCGCCGTTCTGGGCGCCGGCAAGCGAGGTCGACTGACCGGGGGTGAAGCCGAAGACGAGACCCGCGTAAGGTTCGAGGATCAGCTCCTGCATGAAATAGGCCGTCATCGAGAGAAACACGAAGATCGTGAAGTTCCGCGCGGTGCGCTCGGACCAGACCTCGGCGAGCCCTTCGCGAAACGGGACCGGGTCAGGGTCGGGAACGACCTTTGCGCGCGCCTCGACGCCCCAGACGGCCAGAACCGTCAGCGCCATTGCACCTAGAACAACCACCCCGACGATCCGCAGAAGAAGCGCGTGGGAATATGGGTCGAGCATCGCGCCGACGGTTGCGGCGGTCACGGCGATCCCGAAGATCATCATCAACCAGGTGATGGTCGCGGCCGCCGCGCGGCGGTCCGGGGCGGTCGCGGTGGCCAGAAGGGCCAGAAGCGAGGTGCCGGACGCGCCAACGCCAAGACCGATCAGCGCGTAGGCGAGGATCGAAACCGTCAAACCCAGCCCGAACGATGTCTCAAGGAGCGGGATCGCCGATGCCGCCCCGAAGGCTCCGGCCCCGAGGGCGGCCATACCGCCGACGATCCAGCGGGTGCGATGCCCCCCTGTGTCGGAGAGAAAGCCCCAGTTCGGGCGGCTGATCTGAATCCCGTAATGGAGGGCCACAAGGAGCCCCGGCAAAACGGCCGGGAGCGCCAGTTCGACGACCATCAGCCGGTTGAGCGTCGAGGTGGTGAGGACCACAATGGCCCCAAGCGCCATCTGCACAATCCCAAGCCGGACGATTGCGAGCCAGGAGAGCGTCATCCGAGCCCCCTCAGCGCAAAGGCGGTGACCATCATGCCTGCCACGTAGAGCATCACGCCGGTGGCGTTATACCAGGGCGCGCGGCCCTTCGGGTCGCGGAACAGGACCCGCATGGCAGCGAACTGGAGAAGGAGAAGTACCGCGACCGCAGCCCCATGGACCGGCCGGCCCCAGACGAAGAGCATCGCGACGACCAGCATTTGCGGCAGCGCCATTCCGATGGCCGCGATCCGCGCGGCGATCTCGGGGCCGAGCACCACCGGCAGGGACCGCAGGCCCGTCGCCCGGTCCCCTTCGAGCGCCTTGAAATCATTAAGCGTCATTATGCCGTGGGCGCCGAGCCCATAAAGCACCGCGACGAGGACAATCTCGAAGCGCGGCGCCCCGGCGGCGAGGATGGCGGCCCCGGTGAACCAGGGGAGCGTCTCGTAGGAGAGCCCCACAAGCCCCGGCCCCCACCAGCCGGACCGTTTCCAGCGGAAGGGCTCGGCGGAATAGACCCAGGCCGCCGCGACGGCGGCCACGGTCGCCCCGAAGCCCCAGGGCCCGAGCTGCCAGCCGACAAAGAGCGCGAGTGCGGACATCGCCAGCGCCACCCAGAGCCCCCAGCGCCCCGGCACCCGGCCCGAAGGGATCGGCCGGTCGGGCTCGTTGATCGCATCGACATGCCGGTCGCACCAGTCGTTCGCCGCCTGGGACATGCCGCAGACGATGGGCCCGGCGAGGATCACCCCGAGCACGACGATCTCCCACTGGCCGCCTGGCCAGACGCCCGAAGAGACGATGCCGCAGAGATAGGCCCACATCGGCGGGAACCAGGTGATCGGCTTGATCAACCGGAGAAGCGCCGCTGGCTCGGGGAAACGGCGAGGCTGTAAACTCTCGCTGACAGTCATGTGTAAACTACACAGCACAGAGCCGCCGAAGGCAAGGATTCGATTGTCAGGGGAAGTTGACGGCGGCGATCAGTCGCGCTTGAGAAGCCCGTATTTGCGGAGCTTCACATAGAGGCTCTGACGGGAGAGCCCGAGCATCTCGGCCGCCGCCACCCGATTGTTGCGGGTAAGCTCCACCGCCGTCTCGATGCACATCTTTTCGACGACATCGGTGGTCTCGGAAACGATGTCCTTGAGGGTTGCCGAACCGACGAGTTCCATCACGCTCCGCATACCCTCCTCGCGCCCCGCCCCTACCGGCGGTCGCACGGCCTCGACGCGGCTGGCGTCGCGGATCACGAAGACGATGGAGGGGTTGGCGCGGTCGTTGAGATAGGTCGCCGACATCTCGATGGGAAGCTCGTTGCCGAACTCCGATTGCAGGCGCGTGGCGTAGAGCCGCATCTTGCCCGAACGCACCGCGTTTTCGATGAGCACCTTCAGGTCGATCCCGCCCCGGGTAAGGAAATCCCCCAGCGAGCGGCCCCGCACCTTGGTCAGATGCGGCGCGTCGACGAGCGTCAGGAAAGCTTCGTTCGCGGCGGCAATGACGCCGGTCTTGTCGGTGAAGACGATGCCGTCGATCGCCTCCTGATAGAAGCCCGAGAGGTCCTCGGTCATCTCGTCGGTGCCGAGCTCGACGCCGTCGGCGGTCTCGATCCGGCACAAAAGCGTTCGCTCGCCGCCGGCACGGAACACCTTCGGGCTGACCGCCACCGACCGCCGGGTATGCACCGTTCCGATCTCGATGGGGTCGGACCCCTCGGACACCGCCACCGACAGCAGCGCGTCGACGAGCCCCTCGCGTTTGCGGCCCTCGAAATGCTGCGAGAAATCGCTGCCGGCGAGTTCCGCGGGGCTTCGGCCGAGCATGGCGGCTGCCGCCGTGTTGGCCTGAAGGACCTTCCCGCTGGTGGCCGAAACGAACACGACCGCCTCCCGCGAGGTCTCCATCAGCACCCGGAACCGGGTGTCGTTCTCGCGGTGGGCCTCATAGTCGCGCTCGAGCGCCATCTGCGCATTGACGAGCTGCTGCTGCATTTCCGCGATGGGGCGAAGGTCGCGCCCGAGCATCAGGATCGCGCCATCCGGACCGATGCGGTGCATCGAATAGCGGATCGGAAATTCGAGCTGCGACGTATCGGCATGGTTGAGCTCGATCGCCCGCCCGAGCTCTTCGCCAGCGTTGAAGCGCTGGAGCTGGGCTTCGAACTTCGGAACGCTTTCCGATGTCAGAAGATCGCGGATGTCGCGCCCATCCCAGTGATCGAGCTTCTCGAAGGTCGAATGGGCGGGGTTGATCAGGACGCTGAGGATCCGGCCTACATCGGAGACCACGATGGCGATATCGGCGGCCGTGGCGATGATGTCGCCCAGAACATCGGGCGCGATCAGGGGGATCGTCCCGGTGTTCCAGTATTTCATCCCACGGCTGGTCAAGCCCGCGCCTCCACTCCCTAGAAGTTCGGAGAGGTCGTCTCGGTCATCGTTGCGAGACGTCTTTCGTCTTTGTGAAAAGTCTTCAGCCCGCACGCGTTCAGGGCCTCGTGAACGTCTGACGTGAATACATCGGCACCAACATACCCCTCGATTGCAACTCCTCGTGCCACAGCCGAACCGCCGACGATGATCGGCGTCGCCCGGCTCACGGCCTGTCTCATTTTCTTAACAAAACCGCCCAGCTTGACAAGTTTCTCGCCATGGGCCGCGGAGAGGAAGATCGCATCGAACGTGTCGGCGCCTAGGGCTTCGAGCACATACCCGTCGCCCTTGCCGAGAAACAGGCGCACCGAGAACCCCAGGCGGCGCAATTGCGCGGTGAGAACCATCGCGCCGAGCGTGTGGTGCTCCTCGCCCGGCACGATGACGGCGATGAGCGGTGCCGGTCCGGCCCCGTAGTCGCGGTCGTCCGGGCTAAGGTCGCGAACCATCGCCTGAAGCCTCGCAGACCCGATCGTCACATCGGCAAAGCTCATGTTGTCTTCGCACCAGGCATGGCCGAGCCGGCGGGCAACCTCGGGAATGAACTCCTCGGCCACCTGGGCATCCGGGATACGCATCGACCGTATCTCGGCGAGAACGGCCATCCGCCGGTCAGGGTTGCGGTCGAGCACCGCGGCTTCGAGCTTTGCGATCAGCGTTTGCGTGGCGCGCGCGTCGCGCGGTACGCGCCGGGTGGCCAGTACCGACAGGGCCTGACTTGCCAGTGACGTCACCGCGCCGCTGTCTCTGTGCCGCCTGGTGCTGGCGGAGCGCTCTGGGCCGTCGGTCATGGGCCTTCTCCGCTCATGTCGCCGTTCCTTGCCGAAACCGATGCGACGTGGGCACTATCTGCTCTTTTTGGACATGTTGCAATGTCAAACCCGCTTGACAGTCGGATGGGGCCGGCCGCGAGGGGCCGCGAGACCATGCCCGGAACGCGAAAAATCGTTGGCAACACACTGCGTCGGGAGACCGGGACGAACTGCCAAATATGATGTCAAAAACTGACAGTCAGAGTGTAAGGTATACTTGACACTTCCTCTGGCCCGACGCTAGGCTCAGCCAGCACCGCAGGGCCCGGGGAGGACGATGTCCAATCGGAATGACACGGCGGGTCGGGGAAGGCGGATCTACACACCCGACGAACGCATACGACGCGACGCCACCGTCTGGACCATCGTTCAGGGCGTCCTCGCGCCTTTGCAGTTTCTCGTCTTTCTGATCTCCCTGGCCCTCGTTCTCCGTTATCTCTGGTCGGGCGAGGGCTACGGGGCGGCGACCGCGTCGATCGTCGTCAAGACCTTGTTTCTCTACGCAATCATGATCACCGGCTCGATCTGGGAGAAGGTCGTCTTCGGACGCTGGCTCTTTGCCGAACCGTTCTTCTGGGAGGACGTCTTCTCTTTCGTCGTGATCGCGCTTCACACATTGTACATGTGGGGGCTGATCGCCGGGGCACTCCCGGCCGACGCGCTCATCGCCATCGCCCTTGCCGCCTATGCCGCTTATCTCGTCAACGCCGGACAGTTTCTCTGGAAACTGCGACTCGCCCGGCGCGAAGGGGAGGCTCCGGCGTGAACCGGCCCGTCCTGCCCACCGCCGGCCCCGGCTGTTCCGACGCACCTGTGCTGAAGGAGCGCGGCCAGCATGAGGTCTTTTGCGGGCTGACCGGCATCGTCTGGCTGCACCGCAAGATGCAGGACGCATTTTTTCTCGTCGTCGGCTCGCGCACCTGCGCCCATCTGCTGCAATCGGCCGCCGGGGTGATGATTTTCGCCGAGCCCCGATTCGGCACCGCGATTCTCGAAGAGAAGGACCTCGCCGGTCTCGCCGATGCCAACGAAGAGCTCGACCGCGAGGTCGCCCGCCTTCTCGACCGCCGGCCCGATATCCGCCGGCTGTTCCTCGTCGGCTCCTGCCCCTCCGAAGTCATCAAGCTCGACCTCGCCCGGGCCGCCGAACGGCTGACGGCGGAACACAGCCCCCGCGTGCTCGTGCAGAACTATTCGGGCTCCGGGATCGAGACCACATTCACGCAAGGCGAAGACGCCTGCCTTGCCGCCATCGCCGAGAAGGCGCCGGCCACCGATACGGCCCGGCTTCTCCTCGTCGGCGCGCTTCCGGATGTGGTCGAAGACCAGGCCCTGGGGCTTTTGCGCGACATCGGCATCGAAAACGTCGCGGTCCTGCCCTCCGCCCGGGCCGAGACGACCCCCGAGATCGGTCCCCACACCCGCTTCGCCCTCACACAACCCTTTCTCGGCGACACCCATGCCGCGCTCACCCGCCGGGGTGCGAGCCACATCCCCGCCCCCTTCCCGTTCGGCGAGGAAGGCACGACGCTGTGGCTGACCGCCATCGCCGAGGCCTTCGGCATCGACCGCAGCGTCGTCGACCGGGTGACCGCGGCCCCCCGCGCCCGGGCCCGCAAAGCCATCGCCGCCCGCGCGGAGACCTTGCGCGGCAAATCGCTCTTCTTCTTCCCCGACAGCCAGCTCGAAATCCCCCTGGCGCGCTTTCTGACCCGCGAATGCGGTATGGAGGCCGTCGAGGTCGGCACCCCGTTCCTCCACCGCGGCCTCCTCGGGCCCGACCTCGCGCTCCTCGCCCCCGGCCCCGGGATCTCGGAAGGCCAGGACGTCGAGCGCCAGCTCGACCGTGTCCGCGCCGCCGCCCCGGATCTCACGATCTGCGGTCTTGGCCTTGCCAACCCCCTCGAAGCCGAGGGGCTGACCACGAAATGGGCCATCGAGCTCGTCTTCACCCCGGTCCACTTCTACGAACAGGCCGGCGATCTTGCAGATCTCTTCGCCCGGCCTCTCCGCCGCAAGGCTCTCATTGGCCCGAAAATATCCTCAGGGGGGGCCGAAGGCCGGGGGGCAGACAGCCCCCCTCCGGTGGCGACATGAAGCTCTCGGTCTGGACATATGAGGGCCCGCCCCATGTCGGCGCGATGCGCGTCGCCACCGGCATGAAGGGGCTGCACTACGTCCTCCACGCGCCCCAGGGCGACACCTATGCCGATCTTCTCTTCACCATGATCGAGCGCCGCGGCGCCCGCCCGCCGGTGACCTACACAACCTTCCAGGCCCGCGACCTCGGGGCGGACACCGCCCATCTCTTCAAGGACGCCGCCCGGGCGGCCTACGAACGGTTCAGACCGGAAGCGATGATCGTCGGGGCCTCCTGCACGGCCGAGCTCATTCAGGACGATCCCGGCGGGCTCGCCGAGGCGCTCGGTCTCCCGATCCCGGTGATCCCGCTCGAATTGCCCTCCTACCAGCGGAAGGAAAATTTCGGCGCCGACGAGACGTTCTTCCAGATCGTCAAACACCTCGCGGCCCCGCAGGAGAAGACCGCCCAGGTCACGGCCAACATCCTCGGACCCACAGGACTCGGCTTTCGGCACCGCGACGACATCGAGGAGGTCACAGCCCTTCTCTCCGATATGGGCGTCTCGGTGAACGTCACCGCGCCGATGGGCGCGCGCCCTGCCGACATCGCCCGGCTCCCGGCGGCGCATTTCAACGTGCTCCTCTACCCCGAGACCGGCGAGGCCGCCGCCCGCTGGCTTGAGCGCAATCACGGCCAGCCGTTCACGAAGACCGTGCCCATCGGCGTCGGCGCCACGGAAGGTTTTCTCTCCGAAGTTGCCGCGATCGCCGGCAAACCGGTCCGCGCGGACCGGTCGCGCCTGCGCCAGCCGTGGTACGCTGCTTCGGTCGATTCGACCTATCTGACCGGCAAGCGCGTGTTTCTTTTCGGCGATGCCACCCATGTCGCCGCCGCCGCCCGCATCGCCCGCGACGAGATCGGCTTCGAGGTGGTGGGCCTTGGCTGTTACAACCGCGAGTTCGCCCGCCCGATCCGGGCGCTGGCGAAAGAGTACGGTGTCGAGGCGCTCGTCACCGACGATTACCTCGATGTCGAACGCACCATCGACGCGCTCCAGCCCGAGTTGATCCTCGGGACGCAGATGGAACGCCATATCGGCAAACGCCTCGGCATTCCCTGCGCGGTGATCTCGGCGCCGGTCCATGTCCAGGACTTCCCCGCCCGCTACTCGCCGCAAGCCGGCTGGGAGGGTGCGAACGTTATCTTCGACACCTGGGTCCACCCTCTGGTGATGGGGCTCGAAGAGCACCTTCTTCATATGTTCCGGGAGGATTTCGAGTTTCACGACCGAGCCGGCCCGTCGCATCACGCGTCCCACGCCCCGGCCACCGAGCCGGGGCCTCGCGCGGACGAAGAGGTCCCGGATCAAGTCCGGGACGGGGGTCAGGTGATCTGGCTCGACGCCGCCGAGAAAGAGCTGAGGAAGATCCCCTTCTTCGTCCGGGGCAAGGCGCGGCGGAACACCGAGGTTTTCGCCGCCGAGCGCGGCATGGCCGAAATCAGCGTCGACACGCTATACGAAGCGAAGGCCCATTATGCGCGATGAGGGCTACATTCGGGGCTACCGGGTGGTGATCGTCACCCTAGACGCCCATGCCGCTGGCCCCGCAGCCCGGGTGACCGAGCGGCTCGCGGGCGATTTCCCGGGGCTCACCGTCTCGGTTCATGCCGCCGCCGAGTGGAGCGAGAGTGCCGCCGCCCTCGATGCGGCGAAGGACGCCGTGCGTCATGCCGATATCGTCATCGCCAACCTTCTTTTCATCGAAGAGCACGTCCGCGCCATCGCGCCTCAGATCGAGGCCGCCCGCGAGACCGCCGATGCGGTCGTCGGCATCATCGCCGATCCGGCCATCGTCAAGCTCACCCGGATGGGCGAGCTCGATATGGCCAAACCCGCGACAGGCGTATCAAAGCTTCTTAAGAAGCTCCGGGGTTCGTCAAAACCCTCCGCCTCGTCGGGCGAGAAACAGATGCGGCTTCTGCGGCGCGTGCCGAAAATCCTCAAATGGATCCCAGGCAAGGCGCAGGACCTCCGGGCCTGGTTTCTCGCCATGCAATACTGGCTCGGGGGCTCGGACGACAATATCGAGGAAATGGTCCGCTTCCTCGTCACCCGCTACGGCGCCGCCGGCGCGCCCGGCGCGCGGGAAGCCCGGGCGCCCATCGATTACCCCGAGGTCGGGCTCTATCACCCGCGCGCGAAGGGGCGGATCGTAACCGACATCGCCGATCTGCCGGGGCCGAAGGGGCCCATTGCCACGGTCGGGCTCTTGATGCTGCGGTCCTACATCCTGTCGTCGGACTGCGCCCATTACGATGCGGTGATCGCGGCCTTCGAGGCGCGCGGTATCCGCTGCCTTCCCGCCTTCGCCGGCGGGCTCGACGGCCGCCCCGCGATCGACCGGTACTTCGGCGAGGGGCGGGTTGACGCGCTCGTCTCGCTCACCGGGTTCAGCCTTGTCGGCGGGCCGGCCTATAACGACAGCGACGCGGCGGTGGAAACGCTTTCCGGGCTCGACGTTCCTTACATCGCCGCCCACCCCCTGGAGTTTCAGACCCTGGGCCAATGGGCCGCCTCCTCGGGCGGCCTCGGCCCGGTGGAAACGACGATGCTCGTCGCGCTCCCCGAGATCGACGGCGCGACCAACCCTACGGTCTTTGCCGGACGTCACGGCGCCGATGGGTGTGCCGGTTGCACCCGGGGGTGCCGGCCGCCATCGGCCGACCGGGCGATGACCCCCTGCCCCGAGCGCGTCGAGGCGCTGGCCGAGAAGACCCTGCGGCTTGCGCGCCTACGCCGGCAGGCCAACGCCGAGAAGAATGTCGGCATCGTTCTCTTCGGCTTCCCGCCCAATGCGGGCGCCACCGGAACGGCGGCTTATCTTTCGGTTTTCGAGAGCCTTTTCAATACATTGCACGCCCTGGCGGACGAGGGCTACGACCTCGAACCGCCCGAGAGCGTGGCGGCCCTGCGCGAAGCCGTCCTCGGCGGCAATGCCGAGCGCTACGGCCAGGAGGCCAATGTCGCCGACCTGATGAGTGCCGACGACATCGTCCGTCTCACGCCGCATCTTTCCGAGATCGAAGCCATCTGGGGGCCGGCTCCGGGGCGGGTCCAGTCGGATGGGCGGAACGTGTTCGTTCTCGGCGCGCAGTTCGGCCGCGTCTTCGTCGGGGTCCAGCCGGCCTTCGGCTATGAAGGCGACCCCATGCGGCTTCTCTTCGAGCGGGGCTTTGCGCCGACCCATGCCTTCTCGGCCTTCTATCTCTGGCTGAAGGAGCGGTTCGAAGCGGACGTCGTTTTGCATTTCGGGATGCACGGGGCGCTCGAATTCATGCCCGGCAAACAGGCCGGCCCCGGAGCGGCGGACTGGCCCGACCGGCTCATCGGCGGGCTCCCCAACGTCTATCTCTATGCCGCCAACAACCCCTCCGAGGCGACCCTCGCCAAGCGGCGGTCGAACGCGGTGACCGTCACCCATCTCACCCCGCCGCTGGCGGCCTCGGGGCTCTACAAGGGGCTTCTGGAACTCAAAGACAGCGTCACCCGCTGGCGCGCCCTGCCCCCCGATGCAGCCGACCGCGAGACGCTGGCCGCCCTCATCGCCGATCAGGCCGAGGCGGTGGACCTCGACGGGCACGACATCGAAAGCCTTTGGCTCAAGCTTCTCGAAACCGAGGACGCGCTCATCCCCTACGGGCTTCATGTGGTGGGCCGGCCCATCGGCGAAGCCGCGCGGGCCGAACATCTCGGGGCGATGGCCGAAACCGATGCCGAGACCCGCGCGCGGATCGAGACGCTTCTGAGCGAAGATCACGAACTTCCTGCCCTGATGCGCGCCCTCGGCGGCAGGTATATCGCGCCGGTCCCCGGCGGCGACCTCATCCGCTCGCCGGAGATCCTGCCCACGGGCCGGAACATCCACGCTTTCGACCCGTTCCGGATGCCCACCGCCCATGCGCTGGCCGAAGGGGCGAAACAGGCCGACCTTCTCCTCGACACCCACCGCACCCTGCCCCGCACCGTGGCACTCGTGCTTTGGGGGTCCGACAACATCAAATCCGACGGCGCGCCGATCGCGCAGGCGCTGGCGCTGATGGGGGCCACCCCCCGCTTCGACAGCTATGGCCGTCTCGCCGGGGCGGACCTCATCCCGCTCGAAGAGCTCGGCCGCCCCCGGATCGATGTCGTCATGACGCTCTCGGGCATCTTCCGCGACCTTCTGCCTCTGCAATCGCGGATGCTCGCCGAGGCCGCCTGGAAAGCCGCGACCGCCGAGGAACCCACAGAGCAGAACTTCATCCGCGCCCACGCGCTGGCTTACGCCGAGGCCATGGGGGTCGACATGGAGACGGCCGCGCTCAGGGTCTTCTCCAATGCCGAAGGGGCCTATGGGTCGAACGTCAACATTCTCGTCGACAGTTCCGCCTTCGGCGACGAGGACGAGCTGGCCGATGCCTATGAGGCCCGGAAGTCCTTCGCCTATGGGCGCGACGGCAAGGCGGCCAAGCAGGCCGATCTTCTCCAGACAGCGCTGAAAGACGTCGATCTGGCCTATCAGAACCTCGAATCCGTCGAATTGGGGGTCACCTCGGTCGATCATTACTTCGACACGCTGGGCGGCATCTCCCGGGCGGTGAAACGCGCCAAGGGGGAAGAGGCCCCGGTCTATATCGGCGATCAGACCCGGGGGACGAACAAGGTCCGCACCCTGCAAGACCAGATCGCGCTGGAGACCCGGTCGCGGAGCCTCAACCCGAAGTTCTACGAAAGCCTTCTGACCCACGGGCCTGAAGGCGTGCGCCAGATCGAGGCCCATCTGACGAACACGCTCGGCTGGTCGGCGACCACCGGTCAGGTGGAGCCATGGGTTTATCAGCGGATGTCGGAGACCTTCGTTCTCGACGAGGAGATGCGCCGGCGGCTCGCTGAGTTGAACCCCAAGGCCTCTGCGCGGATGGCGAACCGGCTTCTTGAGGCCAATGACCGGAACTACTGGGCGCCGGATGACGATACGCTGGCGGCCTTGCAGGACGCGGCCGACGAGCTTGAAGACAGGATGGAAGGGATCGCGGCGGAATGAAGAGAGCGATCCAGATCACAACCCGTCCCGGCCTTGAGCCGGGACCTCGAACGGCCGGAGGCCCCGGGTCAAGCCCGGGGCGCGCAACGCCGGTTGGAAAGGAGCGGCCATGAGCCCGCGCGACGAAGCCCCCATCCTGAGGGGCGAGGACGGGGAAGGCTCGGTCCAGGTCCACCAGGACCCGAGCGCCAAGATCGAGGGCGCCAAGGTGTTCTCGATCTACGGCAAAGGCGGGATCGGGAAGTCGACCACGTCCTCGAACCTTTCCGTTGCGTTTTCGATGCTCGGAAAGCGCGTCTTGCAGATCGGCTGCGACCCCAAGCACGACAGCACGTTCACGCTCACCGGACACCTTCAGCCGACGGTGATCGACATTCTGAAGGAGGTGGATTTCCACCCCGAGGAACTGAGACCGGAGGACTTCGTCTCCGAGGGCTTCAACGGGGTGATGTGCGTCGAAGCCGGCGGGCCGCCGGCGGGGACGGGCTGCGGCGGCTATGTCGTGGGCCAGACCGTTAAGCTTCTCAAACAGCACCATCTTCTGGAAGACACCGACGTGGTACTGTTCGATGTGTTGGGCGACGTCGTTTGCGGCGGGTTCGCAGCACCCCTTCAACACGCCGACCGGGCGGTGATCGTCACCGCAAACGACTTCGATTCCATCTACGCGATGAACCGGATCATCGCCGCGGTCGAGGCGAAGTCGAAGAACTATAACGTCCGGCTCGCAGGCTGCGTGGCGAACCGGTCGAAGGACACCGACGAGGTCGACCGCTATTGCGAGACGGTGGGCTTCAAGCGCATCGCCCATATGCCCGATATCGACGCGATCCGTCGCTCTCGGCTGAAGAAGAAGACGCTTTTCGAGATGCCCGACGACGAGGACATCGTCGCCGCCCGGGCCGAATACATTCGCCTTGCCGAAACGCTTTATGCCGGGACCGACCCGCTGGCCCCGGCCCCCCTGCCCGACCGGGAGATTTTTGAGTTGTTGGGGTTCGATTGATGACGCGTTTGTCCAAACCCGTCCCGGGCTCGACCCGGAACCTCGCTTCCCGATGCAGCACGCTGTTCGTCGAGGCCCCCGATCAGGTCCGGGGCGCGGAGGTTTCCGAATGACATATGAAGCCACCAGAGAACGCCTCGAAACCTATTTCGACCGCACCGCGTCTGAGACCTGGGCCCGGCTCACATCCGACGCGCCGGTCTCCCGCATCCGCCAGACCGTCCGCGAGGGCCGCGATGCGATGCGCGCGGCGATGCTCAGCGCCCTGCCGGCCGATCTCAAGGGCGCCCGGGTGCTCGATGCAGGCTGCGGGGCGGGGCAGATGGCCATCGAGCTTGCCGAACGCGGGGCCGACGTGGTGGCCGTCGATATCTCGCCCTCGCTCATCGAGGTCGCGCGGAGCCGCACGCCGCGGGGGCTCGACGAGTACATCGACTACCGTGCCGGCGACATGCTCGCCGACCATGGGACCTTCGACCATGTGGTCGCGATGGACAGCCTCATTCATTACGCCGCCCCCGACATCGCCGCCGCCCTCGGCAAGCTCGGCGAGACCGCACAGGGCAGCATCGTCTTCACGATTGCGCCAAAGACGCCGGCGCTGACGGCAATGTGGTATGCCGGCAAGCTCTTTCCCCGGAAGGACCGGTCGCCCGCGATCCGGCCCCATTCGGCGCGCCGCATCGCCCGGGAACTCGGCGCCCCCGTTACGCCGGTCGCCCGCATCGCGCGCGGCTTTTACATCTCCGAAGCGCTGGAGATCGTCCCGTGATCTTCGCCCGGACCCATATCAAGGCCCTGCCGGCAAAGCTCCTGCCGTTTTCCGATGCGGGCTCGGACGATCTGCCCTTGGGCCAGCTCCTGCGGCTGTCGCTCTTCCAGATCTCCGTCGGCATGGCGACGGTGATGCTCTTGGGCACGCTCAACCGGGTGATGATCGTCGAGCTGTCTGTGCCGGCGATGATCGTCGCGGTGATGATCGCGCTCCCGGTCCTCATCGCCCCGTTCCGCGCGCTTCTGGGCTTCCGGTCCGACACCTATCGTTCGGCCATCGGCTGGAAACGCATCCCCTACCTCTGGTTCGGCTCGCTCTGGCAGATGGGCGGGCTTGCGATCATGCCCGCCTCGCTTCTCGTCCTCGGCGGCGACCCGCATCACCAGGTGCCCTTCGCCGGCGAGGTGCTCGCCGCACTTGCCTTCCTGATGACGGGGCTCGGGCTCCACATGACCCAGACGGCCGGTCTCGCCCTCGCCGCCGACCGCGCCTCCGACGAGACCCGCCCCCGGGTCGTTGCCCTTCTTTATGTGATGTTCCTAATCGGGATGGGGCTGTCGGCGCTGGTGATCGGATATTTGCTACGCGATTTCAGCCATTTGAAGCTCATTCAGGTGGTTCAGGGGGCGGCCGTCGCGACGGTGCTTCTCAATCTCATCGCCCTCTGGCGGCAGGAGAAGGTGCGCCCCATGAGCCGCGACGAGCGCGCCGAGCCCCGGCCCGCCTTCCGCGACGCCTGGGCGGACTACGCGAAGGGCGGCGATGCGGGCCGGCTCCTCGTCGTCGTCTTCCTCGGCACGATGGCCTTCAACATGCAGGACGTGCTCCTGGAGCCCTATGGCGGCGAGATCCTCGGGCTTTCGGTCTCGGCGACGACGCTTCTGACCGCCACCTGGGCCGCCGGCGCGCTTCTTGGCTTTGCCCTCGCCGCCCGCTGGCTAGCGCGCGGCCACAGCCCCTACCGGATGATCGCGCGCGGCATCCTCATCGGGCTGCCCGCCTTCTCGGCGGTGGTCTTCTCCGCGCCGATGGCTTCCCCGGCGCTTTTCTACGCAGGGGCCACCGGCATCGGGCTTGGTGGCGGGCTCTTTGCGGTCGCCACGCTCACGGCGGCAATGACCATGCCGGCGCGCGGCATCGCCGGGCGCGGCCTCGCACTCGGCGCCTGGGGTGCCGCGCAGGCCACGGCCGCCGGGCTTTCCATCGCGCTCGGCGGCACCATCCGCGACGGGATCAATGCGCTGGCGACAAACGGCGCCCTCGGCGAGGCGCTCGCCACCCCGGCCACGGGCTATTCGACCGTCTATCACATTGAAATCGCTCTTCTCTTCGTCACGCTCATCGCGCTCGGCCCGCTCGTGCGCCTGTCGTTCCTCGAACCCCAAACCCAAACGGGCAATCCAAAAATCGGTGGCAAGATCGGCCTTGCCGATTTTCCCACCTGACCAACGGAGGACTACAAAATGGTTGGTGTCACATTCTTCGGCAATTTCGACCTCGCCAGCCTCTCGATCTGGCTATTCTGGCTCTTCTTCGCCGGGCTCATCTACTATCTTCAGACCGAGAACATGCGCGAGGGCTTCCCCCTCGTCGACGATGACGGGAACCCAGAAAGCGGGCTTGGCCTGCCGCTGCCGTCGGACAAGACCTTCAAGCTCCCCCACGGCCGCGGCGAGGTCACCGTCCCCTCCGGTCAGCATGGCGACCGCGAAGACCTCGCCCTCGCGCGCACCTCGGCGGCCGGCGGTTTCCCGATGGCGCCCACGGGCGACCCGATGGCCGACGGCGTCGGGCCGGCCTCCTGGGCCCCGCGCCGGGACGTGCCGGAGCTCGACGGCCACGGCCACCCCAAGATCAAACCGATGGCGGGGCTCGACAGCTTCTTCGTCTCCGCCGGCCGCGACCCGCGCGGGCTGCCGGTGCTTTCGAAGGACGACCAGGTCGTTGCCCATGTCACCGACATGTGGGTCGACGAGCCCGAACAGCTCGTGCGCTATCTCGAGGTCGAGCTTGAGCCCGAATACGGGCAAGGCAAACGGCTGATGCCGATCAACATGTCGAAGATCAAGGAGAAGTGGGTGGACGTCCGCTCGCTCGCCCGCGGCCATTTCGACGGCATCCCCCAGACCGCCGCCTCCGACCAGATCACGCTTCTCGAAGAGGAGAAGATCATGGCCTGGTTCGCCGGCGGCACGCTCTACTCCTGACCTGAAGACCGGCGCCCGGCAACGACCGGGCGCCGCCGACCGAAAATAGGGAACCAAGGACCAAGCCGATGCCACATGACGATTTCGCCACCGAACCCGTCCCGGGCCTCCCCGAGGCCCCGCCGAGAGAAGAGCTGATCCTCTGGCAGGGCCGCCCCGCAACCTGGGCGCTGGCCCGCGAAGCTCTCGCGATCCATTGGGTGGCGGCCTATTTTGCCGTGCTTGCCTTCTGGCGCGTCGGCGTCTCGGCCGCCGATATCGGCTGGGGCCCCGCCCTGCCCCAGGCGCTTCCGTTTCTGCTTCTCGGCCTTGTGGCGGTTGGCCTCATTCTCATCGTCGCCTGGGTGCAGGCGAAGGCGACCGTCTACACCATCACCACCTCCCGCGTGGCGATGCGGGTGGGCGCGGCGCTCACGCTGACCCTCAACCTGCCGTTCTCGAAGATCGCTTCGGCCGATCTCGATCTGAAGGCGTCCGGCACCGGCACCATCGCGATCACCACAAAGGGCGAAACCCGGCTCTCCTATCTGGTGCTCTGGCCCCACGTCCGGCCCTGGAAGATGAAGCACACCCAGCCCGCCCTGCGGGCGATCCCCGAAGCCGAGAAGGTCGCCCGCATCCTCGCCGACGCCGCCGAAACCCATATCAGCCAGCCGGTCATTGAAACCCGCGCCCCGGCAACCGTGGCTGCGGAATAGGAGGGGGTCATGGCACGCACCGACACAGGCCTCATCTTCGACGCCGAAGCCCATGCGATGCGAAAACGCGACCGGGAACTCATCCCCACCCGCCTGGTGGTGGCGATGTTCTCGCTGGCGGTCCTCGTCACCATCCTCGTCGCCATCGCCGTTCTGACCGACCGCCCGCTCGAAGGCACGCCGCCGGCGGCTGCGGTGGTAAAAACCCACGAACTGACCCTCACCGGCAACGGCAACGCGATGCATGTGGTCGACGGCGAGGGTGCGGTGATCTTCGACGGCCATAACGGCGGCTTCATCTCGGTCGTCAACGACGGGCTCGAATACGCCCGCCACAAGGCCCGGATCGAAACCAATCCGCCAGTGATCATCACCGAATACGCCGACGGGCGGATCGAGCTTTTCGACCCCGCCTCGGGCTGGAAGAGCCAGCTTTCGAGCTTCGGCGCCGGCAACCTCAACGTCTGGCGGGCCCTGCTCGCCCAATCGCAATAAACGAGCCTGAAAGGCCGCCTTCGAAACCGAAGAAAAGGGAACCGAAAATGGGATTACTGACCCGCAAAATCGAAACCGCCCCCTGCACGGTGGAAGTCTCTCACCGCTTCGAGGAGCTCTCCGCCCATGTCCGCTTCGACAATGGCGCCGTGGTCTTCCCCGGCGATGAAGTCAAAGTCCACGGAAGCCCCGTGATGGCGCCTTACGGCGAAGTGGTGGTGGAGCACCGCACCGCCACCATCGTGCGCGCCTCCGCCCTCGAACGGCTCTGGACCCGCCTCACCGGCGATTTCGAGTTCATGGAACTCTGCGAATTCAGCTTCAGCGAGGAGGTCACGCTATGAACGTCCATACCGCAGATGTGCTCACCGCCGAAGAGGGCCTCGCCGCAATCCAGGCCCAGGCCGACAAGTTCGATTCCGACGACGCCACCGATCTGGCCCTGCAAAACACGCTCCTGACCCCGCGCTTCTACACCACCGATTTCGACGAGCTCGACGCCATCGATGTCTCCTCGGTCCGCGAGGATTGGGACAAGCTTCTGGGCCAGATGCGCTCGGACCCCAACAAGGGCCACTTCAAGAAGAACGAAGACTGGGACGCGATCGACTGGGAAGGCATGGACCCGGCCCTGAAGCTCGAATTCCTCGACTTTCTGGTCTCGTCGTGCACCGCGGAATTCTCAGGCTGCGTGCTTTACAAGGAGATGAAGCGGCGCGGCACCAACAAGGACATCTGCGAGCTCTTCGCGTTCATGTCCCGCGACGAGGCACGGCACGCGGGCTTCATCAACGACGCGCTCCGCGAAGCCGGCGTTTCGGTGAACCTCGGGTTCCTGACGAAGAAGAAGAAGTACACCTACTTCCGCCCGAAGTTCATCTATTACGCCACGTATCTCTCCGAAAAGATCGGCTACGCCCGCTACATCACCATCTTCCGGCATCTCGAAGCCAACCCCGAGCATCGGTTCCACCCGATCTTCAAGTGGTTCAAAGAATGGTGCAACGACGAGTTCAGCCACGGCGAGGCCTTCGCGCTTTTGATGCGCACCGACCCCAAGCTGACCGAGAGCTGGAACAACAGGCTCTGGATCAAGTTCTTCCTCACAGCCGTCTATTCGACGATGTGGGTGCGCGACCACGCCCGGCCGGCCTTCCACGAGGCCCTTGGGGTCGATGTCGAATGGTACGACCAGGAGGTGTTCAAGAAGACCTCGACCATTTCGCGCCAGGTGTTCCCGTTGGAGCTCGATATCGACCATCCGCGCTGGAAACCGACGCTGCGCCGCCTCGAAAAAGCCATGTCCGACGGCGAGAAAGCGGCGAAGACCGGCGGACCGGCGGGAATGATC
The DNA here is from genome assembly GCA_030066905.1 of Paracoccaceae bacterium. Classification (GTDB taxonomy): domain Bacteria; phylum Pseudomonadota; class Alphaproteobacteria; order Rhodobacterales; family Rhodobacteraceae; genus JASJAR01. Next base: position 45,386 of record JASJAR010000029.1, read on the forward strand.
GGCAAGGCCTGGGCCAATCTGCGCGGCGCGGCGGCCTTTGTCTCCCTCCTGACGATCCCGTCGAAACCCAATACGCCGCCGGAGAACGTCCGGCTGGAGCCCGCCTATTGATGCGCCATGAGCGATCATACGACCTTCCCGCCCCGGCCTTGAGCCGGGGCCTCGATCGGCCGGGTGGAGGCTCGCCGCGCGGGGCCCTCGATCAAGTCCGGGGCGCGGTCGCTGCTGCGGAGGTCAGATGCTAGAAAACCCCTGGATCGCCGGGCTCTTCGCCCTTTTCCTCTGGTGGTTCTCCACCGGGGCGATCCTGTGGGTGGTCCGCCGGGCCGACAACCAAACGCCGGACGGCCACGTCATGACCTCGATCCTCGCCATGCCCGTCCTTTTCGCGGGCGTCATCGCGCTGATGGCGTCCCTCCCCGACACCTCCCCGGCCGGGGCCTGGATCGGCTTCGTCGCCGCGCTGGCGATCTGGGGCTGGATCGAGCTTGCCTTCCTCACCGGCACGATCGCCGGGCCGAACCGGGCCCCCTGCCCCGCCGACGCGCCGGAGTTCGAGCGCTTCGTGCGCGCCTGGGGCACCATCGCCTATCACGAGATGCTTCTCGTCGCCGCCCTCGCCGCCATCGCCCTTCTGTCGCGGGGGGCGGAAAACGATATCGCGCTCTGGACCTTCGCGGTCCTCTTCTTCGCCCGGGTCTCGGCCAAGCTGAACCTCTTTTTCGGCGTGCCCAAAATCAACACCGAGTTCATCCCGCGCCCGCTCTTCCATGTGCCCTCGCATTTCCGCATCCGGCGGCTCAACTGGGTCTTCCCGGGCTCGGTCACGGCACTCACGCTGGCGGTCGGCTGCTGGCTCAACCTTCTCTTCACCACCGGCGAGGTCGGCTTCGCGCTTCTGACCGCGATCACCGCCCTTGCCCTTCTCGAACACTGGCTGATGATCCTGCCCCTGCCCGACGAAAAGCTCTGGCGGTGGATGATCCCGGCTGCACCTGACAGACCAGGGGCCCAGCCCCCAAGACCGATAGGGGGACCCCATGGACTTTGACGCCCTTTTCAACGCCGAGCTCGACGCGCTCAAAGGCGAAGGCAATTACCGCATCTTCGCCGAGCTCGAACGCCGCTGCGGGGCCTTTCCACGCGCACGCAACCATTCCGAAGGGGCAGACGAGGTCACCGTCTGGTGCTCGAACGACTACCTCGGCATGGGCCAGCACCCCGACGTCGTCAAAGCCATGTGCGACACCGCCGCGACCTGCGGCACCGGCGCCGGCGGCACCCGCAACATCTCCGGCACCAACCGCCACCACCGCGAACTCGAAGCCGAGCTTGCCGATCTTCACGGCAAGGAAGAGGCGCTCCTCTTCTCCTCGGGCTATGTCTCGAACTGGGCCGCCCTTTCCACCCTCGGAAGCCGCCTGCCCAACGCGGTGATCCTGTCGGACGCCCTCAACCACGCCTCGATGATCGAAGGCATCCGCCATTCCCGCGCCGACAAGGTGATCTGGCGGCACAACGACGCGCAAGATCTCGACCGCAAGCTCGCCGCCGTCGGCCCCGACCGTCCGAAGATCGTGGCCTTCGAGAGCGTCTACTCGATGGACGGCGACATCGCCCCCATCGCCGAGATCCTCGATGTCGCCGAAAAGCACGGCGCGATGACCTATATCGACGAGGTCCACGCGGTCGGCATGTACGGGCCGAGGGGCGGCGGCGTGGCCGAGCGCGAGGGGCTGATGGACCGGATCACCCTCATCGAGGGCACGCTTGGCAAAGCCTATGGCTGTTTCGGCGGCTACATCACCGGCTCGAAAGCGCTCTGCGACTTCATCCGCAGCTTCGCGAGCGGGTTTATCTTCACCACCGCCCTGCCTCCGGCGGTGGCGGCGGCCGCCCGTGTCTCGATCAGGCACCTCAAAGACAGCGAGATCGAGCGCGCCCAGCACCGCAATCGCGTGGCCCGTCTCCGTGCGAGGCTCGACGCCGAGGGCATCCCCCATATGCCCAACCCGTCGCATATCATCCCCGTGATGATCGGCGACCCCGTCAAATGCCGGATGATCTCCGACATCCTGATGAACGACTGGGGCATCTATGTGCAGCCGATCAACTACCCGACCGTGCCCAAAGGCACCGAGCGGCTGCGGATCACGCCCTCGCCGCTTCACAGCGACGCCGATATCGACCATCTCGTGACAGCCCTGTCGTCGCTCTGGCAGCAATGCGCATTGGCGCGCGCGGTTGCATGATGGAAACCTGAACGCTTTAAGGGCGTTGTTATTGCATAGCCGGGCCTTCCTCACGAGGTCTGGACGGGACGCGCACCCGGTCTAGGTGTGCCGAAAATCGTGAAGGGAGAGACCTCGATATGTCAAAAGTTCTGATTGCGGGTGCGGTATCCGTACTGATGGCGGCCCCGGCCTTTGCCGAGGGCCACGCCGATGTCGATGCCGGCATGGAGGCGTTCAGCCAGTGCCAGACCTGCCACATCGTCCAGGACGATGAGGGCAACCTTCTGGCCGGCCGCAACGCCCGCCAGGGCCCGAACCTCTATAACATCGTCGGCCGCCAGGCTGGGTCTGTCGAGGGCTTCCGCTACCGCCCCGACCTCGTGGCCGCCGGCGAGGCCGGGCTCGTCTGGACGGAGGAAGATCTTGTCGTCTACCTCCAGGACCCGAACCAGTTTCTCTCCGACACGCTCGACAAGCGGGCCCGGAGCGGGATGGCATATCGGGTCCGGACCGAAGAGGAAGCGGTGAACCTCGCCGCGTTCCTGGCCTCCGTCAGCCCCGACGCAGAAGGCATGTAGCCGGCGCCCGGCCGACAAGGTCGGATGTATTCTCCAGGGCCGTCCTCCGGGGCGGCCCTTTTCTTTGTCAGTAGACGATCTCCAGCCCGTCGATATCGGGGTCCACCGACCGAAACGCGTCGAGCACCCGCTGGTGGAGATGGGTCTCCACATAGGCCGCGTGGAACCGGCTCGGAGCCTTCAGCCGCACCGCCCCCCCTGCCCTGCCGTCTCGCTTGAGCGCGCGCAGCCAGGCGCCGTAGAGCGCGGGGTCCTCGGCGTGCAGGAGGGCTGCGGCCAGGGCCCAGTCGTCGCCCGCCGAGACGTCCGGCGCCGGAACGGGACCCTTGGGGATCAGCGGCACCACATCCACGGACGGAGCGCCATCGAGGCGGACGACGTAATCGGGTCCGATCCGCTCCCAATCGCCTCGCGTCGTATCGAGGATCGCGTCAATCCCCAGCCCGTACTCGGCCACCCGGCCGCGATGACCCTGACGGATGAGCCTGAGCCAACCCATCGCCCGCAGTCTCGACATCTCCCGCTTCACGGTGCGCTCGTCGCAACTCCAGAGGCGGGCGATGTCGCGCTGGCCGACCGCGAGGAGGTCGCGGTTCCAATTGTAGCGTGCGGTGACAAGCGTCATGAGACGGAGGGCGAGCCGCTGCTCCGTCTTCGAACGCGCCAGGGCCCAGGCCCCGAGGGCCGTGAGAATATCGTACTTCCTGGACGCCGCCCGGCGCCCGACGGGCCGCGCCGTCTGCATCATGTTCCTGCCCCGGCCGTTTTCGGCCTCCACGCCATTTCTCGGCGTTCTTCACTGCTCGCCGCTGATTAGCGTCCGGTAAAGCGATTCTGTCAAGCCAAGGGGAGGATTTTGAGCTGGGCCTGTCATCCGGAGAAGAAAAGAACCCGGTCAAACGGTATTGGGGGTCGCCCTGAGCGTCCCCTATTCGGGCAGTTTTGTCCCCCAATATCTCGCGAAGCGGTGAAAGCTTTCCCCAATCCTTGGGGGCTCGTGCCAGGATCACGCGCCGCTTCGGCCGCCCGCGTTCTCGAATCGGATCGCTCTGCGGGCCTGTCCGTTTCGCCGATCTGCCGAATGCTCTGATCTTCATTATCGCAAATTGCGCTTTCGCCAAAATCCGCGTAAATCGGTTCTCGAGCAGGAATAACGTCCCGAGAGGGACCGGA
>JASJAR010000023.1 GCA_030066905.1 Paracoccaceae bacterium
CGCAGGCTGGGCCACGCTTGAGATATTTGAGGTCTCCGCGCGTCCCAGCCTGCTAATCGCCTAGGTGGGTCCCGTTTCAAACGGCCAAACGGGGCACTTTTGAACCGGCGTTGACACTCAGCGGAGGTGGAGGCCCGCAAGGCCAGTATACGGGAATCCTTCCAAGACCGGCTCGATGCTGCGGAAGCACATACCGAGACGGAGATTTTGCGCAGCGACTACCTTCCAATTGATGAGGCGCAGTTTCGCGCACCAAGAGTTGAAGATGTCCCGCTGCAGATCGATCAAAGCCCGATTGTCGCCGACGATCCGTACGCCGAACGGATATCGCCAACCTTTCTGACCCATTGGTGGTGGCTTGCTGTCCTCTCCTTCGTCATATGGCTAAGCGTTCAAAACGCCGCCCAACCTCAAATCTCGCATATCTATGCCCGGATTATGCGTTTCCTCGACGAGGGTCGGTTTGGGTTCGGTGGCTCGGCCCGGTTTGCCTCGATGTTCGAGGAATGGGGCAAAGCCTTTGATCCCGGCACTCTCTATATGGGCCGTTCCCTCTACAATCCTTTCGATGAGATCGGGCTTGGCGGCGAAGCGCACATGATCACGGTTGCTGGATCGCGCGGCGGCAAAGGGACAACGGCGATTATCCCCAACCTTTTGTTGTGGAAAGGCTCCTGCGTCGTGGTCGATCCGAAGGGCACAAATGCCCATGTCACGGCAGAAGCGCGGCGGAAGATGGGGCACAAGGTCTATCTCATCGATCCATTTGGCATCGTCACCAAGGACTCAGATCGCTTTGATCCCTTTGCCAATCTTGATGCGCAGGACGCTCTGGTTCGTGAGCGGATCGCCAGTATCGCCGATGCCCTCGTCATACCCGACGAAAATGCGCGGGAGAAGCATTGGGACGAGGGGGCACGAACCATCATCTCCGGGCTCATCTCTCACGTGGTGAGCGGGCAATCAGGTGGTGAAAGATGGCTCCACACCATCCGCGATCTTATCAAGCGCCTGCCCGAAGAGCAGGACCGGATGTGGGCAGAAATGTCTTTGAATGAAGCGGCAGGCGGCTTCGCCAAAGATGCAGCCATGCGCTACATTCGCGGCTCGGAGACCAATGAAATCCTCGGCATCATGTCCAATGCCGACAAGCATACAGAATGGCTGTCGAGCGATGTTATGCGCAGGGTCACATCCGAGCCGACCTTCAACCTATCCGATCTCAAAAAAGAACCGACAACGGTCTATCTCATCATCCCGCCGCGCCAGCTTACCAAGCAAAACCGCCTCATCCGCCTCTTCATCAATCTGATGCTGGATGCGATGGAAGATGGCGGGCGCTCTGAGGTGCCGGTCTTGATGATGATCGATGAGTTTTTGGCGCTCGAACGCATGCCGGAAGTCCCAACGGCCTTTGCCACGATGGCTTCCTACAACCTTGTCATCTGGCTCTTCGTCCAAGACCTGATGGGTCTGCAAAAGAAGTACAAGAACGAGTTTAACGGCTTCATCGCCAATTCCCGAGCGATGCAGGTCTTTGCAACGACTGATGATGTGACCAAGGAATATGTCTCCAAGCGGCTTGGCAATCGTCCCCTGACCGGGCTGGGCGGGATTGCAAAGTCCAACGACAACGTACCGATCCGTGCGCCGGATGACATTGAAAAAGACTTGAAGGCTAACGAAGGGCGTCAGTATGTGATTGAAGCTGGCAGCCCCGCCATGCTGATCGAAAAAGTCGCCTACTTTCACGAGCGCAGCCGCTTTGCGGGCAAGTACGCGCCTGATCCTGACTTCGCGAGGTAGACCTATTGGTTGAAGATGACGATGAGACCGGTTCGAGTGACACGTCCAAATCATTCGATCAGGCCAAAGCTGTGCGCTCATCTTCGGAGTTCGAGAAGAAAAAGCTCTTGGAGGAATCCGAAACACCTAAGCTGGAACGCCATCTCACCCCCGGCGGCGAGATCGAGCGGGAGGTAAACCGAGGTGTCTCGGAAGCCAATCGCGCGCGGATCAAACAGATCGAAGAGCGTTTGCGCAATGTTCGTCAAGAAAAGAACACTGCGCGAAACTTCAACAAGGATCGTGATCGCTAACTGCTCGGGTCTTCACCTCAGGACAGGTTGAAGCATTTCCAGCCCTCAGCTCCCCTTCGATGCTTACCCTTCACCCCGCAGAACCATGCCTGCAACCCCGCTAAAGGGGGTGTTCCGGCAGAACCGTGCGCGGTGACTGGCCGCATTTTGCGAAGGCGATCCGACGGACAGGAAATTTGCAAAACCAAACCGAAATGTGAGAGTATGTAAGCCTATGTTTTTTATACAAGAAAAGTACATTGAAGCTGAGCTACAAGTCGAGGTTCGAGACTTACCCGATGAAAACGGCAAGATGGTGCCCGTTCGCGGTTACCGCTTCATGTGGCGGGATTTTGATGAAGTCATCAACAAGACCGATATCGACCCGCTCTTCATACTAGAGGTTGCGCGCACCTATGCCGATGAGCACGGGGACCCGTGGGGGTGTGCCCTGTCCGAGACCATCGCGTATTTCCGTGAAACCTATGTCCTTGGCAAAGCCTAGCGGCATCACCGCTCTAGGCTTGGACCGTCACGGCTGCGGTTTTGAGACCTGTTGCGCTGACGATTGCGGGCCAATCTCGTTTGCACCGCCTGAATATGTCGCTCTTTTTCAGTGTCTTGGCTTGGCGCAAGCGTCTTGATGTCTTGGCTTAGTTCCACTTGCACACGCTCGTATTGCGCCTTCAAAGACAGCTGCTTTTGGTGGGCGATCTCGCGGGCACTTGTTTCCTGACGGTGGCGCTCCTCCCGTTGGGCTTTGTCTCGCTGAAAGGCGAGCGCCATGTCCTCTTGGTTCTTCAGCAAAGTCTCTTTGCGGCGTCCCGTCAGGCGATCAAGGAAACCCAACAATCCTTTGCGCAGACGTTCGGCGCGTTCGAGCGCTTCCGCCTGACGCCGTTGGCGTTGCTCTTCCAGTTGCCGTTGCCGTTGGGCGCGGGCCTCGGCCTCTTGCCGCTCCCGTTCGGCCCGCAGGTGTTCCTGCCGGGCAGCTTCCTCGCGTGCCTGCTCTGCTTGAAGCTCCTGCAACCGAGCCGTGACGATCTGGGCGGCCTGCGCATGGGCCTGATCGACGCTTTGAAGGCTTTTATGATCCCCAAGCTTCTCGCGGACATCTTTCGCGCGTTTCTTGGTCCATTTCGAAACAGCATAGACTTCGCCGTTGTGATCGACGCCGACAAAACCGCGCCGCCCTTGGGCAAGGATGTAGCCGTGTTCCTGCAAGGCGTGACCGAACGATGCGGCAGAATCAGAAACCGACCAGCAATCCTGAAAGATGCCGATGATTTTCTCGGGGTCTTTCTTGGCCCGCTTGGCTTGCTGCCATTGTTCCAAGGTGAACTTGCGCGGGTCGCGGTCGGGTTTGTGCAACATGCCCGGCGGCATCCGCCAGTCTTTTTCGAGGTAGAGTTCGCGAGACAGCTCCATCAGCTTGGTTTTGGAGAACGACATCTGCTTGGCTTTCATCTCCTCCGCATCAATCCGCGACCAAACTGCATGGGCATGGCGCCGGAGCTGCCCGTCACGCCCCTCTTTCTCGTGAAACACGATTGCGCGCGGTTGACCGTCGAGCCCGAGACATCGTTCGGCGCGGTTGATGGCATCTATGAAGTCGTCATCCAAGGCATCCTCAATCGGCGGCGCGTTCACGCTCAATGAAAAGAGATGTTGTTTGCACTTGGTGGCGCGGCTGATGGCGTAGGATTCACGAAACGCCGATGCGAGGTCTTTCGATGCAAACCCCCGCACTTCATGGATTTCGACGCGTTCGTTGTCATCTTTCATCAAGTGCTGCGCGAGGTCCGTAGCCCCGCCGCGCTGATTGCCGACGAAGAGCATGTCAACCGCCTCTAAGGCCCAAAGCTTTCACGAGATCACCGCGCATCGCCGAGAGGCAAACGCACGCAGCGAGAATGGTCTGGACGGTTTCATCGGAGAGATCGAGTGAGCCATCCTCCGCCATGCGGACAAGCTGATCAAGGTTGCGAAAAGCGTCCGTTTGACCGAGCCCTGCCAAGAGACGCGCGAGTAGCTCGTAATCCCTTGCCGAATTGCCCTTTGGAGCCTTGCGCGGCGTTTTCCCGTCAAACAGGCAAGCCTTCACATAGGTGCCAAGCGGCGTGCGCCCCGCCAATGCCTGCAACTGGCTGCGTTCATCCTCCGACAAGCGAATGGACAGCGGCGAAGCTCGTCTCTTCTTGGGCTTTGGTTTGGCTTCCGCGCTAGCCGCGTCCACAAACCGAGAGCCGAGAACGCCGGAGATGACATCTCTCATGGCTGCATCTCCCCGATCTCGGGCTTATCCACCGCAAAGTCATCGACCCCATACCCGGCATCCTTGAGATGACGCTCCCATTCCTCCAAAATCTCGAAAACGGAGTTCGAAGTTACTACTTCGTTGTCCGCCACGGGACCCGGCGCGGCGACAAACCGAGCAAGACCCCGGGGCCCAAGTCCCCAGCGTCGAACAGAGCCGAAGAGCGCAATCGCCGTCCGCCTTGCGCCACAGCCCGCGACCCGCCCCGTCCCGCGCCCCGCTGAGGGGCCGAGGGCCCGATCTTAGGCGGCCAGCCCCTTCCGCTCTTCGCCGATGAAGTCGGAAATCACCGAGGCAAGCTCGGCATCCTGTGCTGCAAGATGCAGCGTTGCGCGCAGCATTCCGGCCTTCGACCCGCAATCGAACCGCATCCCCGAAAACCGGAAGCCGCCGAGACCGACGCGGGCGGCGCCGGTCGCGATCGCATCCGTGAGCTGGATCTCGCCGCCGGCGCCGGGCGCCTGGCTTTCGAGATCGTCGAAAACCGACGCATCGAGCACGTAGCGACCGACGACCGCCTCGCAGGAGGGCGCGGCTTCGGGCTGCGGCTTTTCGACCATGCCCGATGCGGCCAGCACGCGGTCGGTCGCGGTCTTGACCGAGAGGATGCCGTATTTCGAGGTCTCCTCGCGCGGCACCGTCATCGTCGCAACGAGATGGCCCATGGGCGATCCCGCATAGGCGTCGACCATCTCGCCGAGACACCCGGTTCCGAGGATGAGATCGTCGGGCAGGATGACCGCGACCGGCCCGGGCAGCACATGGTCGCGGGCACACAAAACCGCGTGACCGAGCCCGAGCGGCTCGTCCTGCATGGTGAAGACCACGTCGTCGCGCCGCGGGCAAAGGGCGGTCTCCTGCAATTCCTCGGCGAGCTGCGGCTTGCCGCGTGCCTTCAGCTCCGCCCGCAGTTTGGCATCGTCCATCACATGGCGTTCGATGGCCGTCTTGGAGGGGTGGCTGACGAAGACCATCCGCTCGATGCCCGCCGCCTGCGCTTCGTCGATTGCGTATTGGATCAGCGGCGTGTCGATGACAGGCAGAAGCTCCTTCGGGGTCGCTTTCGTCGCGGGCAGGAACCGCGTCCCCATCCCGGCCACCGGAAAGATCGCTGTGCGCACTGGCATCTTCATTGCCAGCTCCTTGTTCGTTACCGCTGCAATGCAGAAAGCTAACGTTTCGCGCGGACTTGTCAAAAAACGACACCGAATTGTCGTTAATGAAACATCAACTGCTCAGAAGTTAATCAGTATCGCCTATCATTTGTGCAAACTCAGGGCCCCTGCTGGCCGGCAGGCACCAAATCCCGCCTTCACCGGCGGTTTCTTGCGGATGCGGCATTGACGAATGGGCCCGCAGCCGCACTTGTTTAGCTATGGGCTTCCGATAGCGGACATAACTCGGTGCGTTCCCCAGCATTTCGAACTGTCGCGCCATATCCCCTCACCCCGAACGACCCTGGTGATGCATGAAGCACGAACCCCTCTCCGGAGATCCTTTTCCTGTCGAGACCCATCCGTTCGACCGGGTGGCGGTGTTGGGGACGGGCTCCTGGGGCACCGCCCTTGCGGCGACACTGGCCCGCGCCGGAGTGACGACGCGGCTTTGGGGGCGCGACCCATCGGTCGTCAACGAGATCAACACCTCCCACCGGAACGAGGCTTATCTGCCGGATGTCGGGCTGCCGGAGAACCTTCTCGCGGTGCATGAAATGTCGGCGGCCCTCGATGGCGCTGCAGCGGCGATGATCGTCGTGCCGTCCCGCAGCGTGCGCAGCGTCTCGCGTCAGGTCGCCGAATATGCCGCTGACGGCATTCCCGTCGCGGTCTGCGCCAAGGGGATCGAGGCGGAAACGGGCCTGCTGATGACCCAGGTCGCGGAAGAAGAGCTCGGCCGCCGCCCGGTGGGCTGCGTCTCCGGGCCCACCTTTGCGCGGGAAACGGCGCTGGGCCATCCCACCGCCGCCACGGTCGCCTTTCCCTTTGCCTACGCGGACCGTTTGAAGCCCCAGGACAGCCCCGCGGTGCGCTTTGCGGTGTCGCTGACCACGGAAAGCTTCCGCGCCTATGTGTCCGACGACCTCATCGGGGTCGAGATCGGCGGGGCGGTGAAGAACGTGATCGCCATCGCCTGCGGGATGATGACTGGGGCGGGCTTTGCCGAAAACACCCGTGCCGCGCTCATCACCCGGGGGCTCGACGAGATGAAGGCGCTTGCCGAGGCCCTCGGCGGGCGGCGCGAAACCGTGACCGGGCTGTCGGGCATCGGCGATCTGTCGCTGACCTGTTCGAGCCCGACCTCGCGCAATATGTCGCTCGGCCAGCAACTGGGGCAGGGGACGCCGCGGGAGGCCTGTTTCGACGGCAGGCCCGTGGTCGTCGAGGGGGAGGTCAACGCCAAGTCGGTCACCGATCTCGCTCGCAGCCTCGGCGTGTCGATGCCGATCTGCGAAACGGTGCGCGCGATCCTCCACGACGAGGCCGATCTCGGCCTTGCCTTCGCCGCGCTCTGGGCGCGACCCATCGAAGCCGAACCCCGGGCGATGGACCTCTCGTTCAGCCACCCCGCAACAGACCAAGCCATTGCAAATCTTGCAGAAAGGATCTCATGACCCGCCACGAAACCTTCTCCGCCTCGGCCATTGCCGACAAGGAACTCGTTCTTGCGACGGATCTTGACGGAACATTTCTGGGGGGCACCGAAGAGGACCGCGGGCGGTTCTACAAATGGATCGAGGCCAACCGCGACCGCGTCGGCCTCATTTTCGTGACCGGCCGCGATCCGGGCTTCATCACCGATCTGACGCGCCGGCGCGGCGTGCCGCGGCCCGACTATGTCGTCGGCGACGTGGGCACCACCATCGCCGCCGTCGAACCCGACCACCTTCTCAGCCCGATTGCGGCGCTCGAGGCGGAGATCGCCGAGCTTTGGGGCGACGCCGGAACGACCGTCCAGTCCGCCCTCCGCAAGGTCCCGGGGCTGCGCCTCCAGTCGACCGGGTTCCGCTACCGGGTCAGCTACGACTTGGACCCCGACCGTTTCGACCGGGCCGCCTTCGACATCGTCGCCGATCTCGGCCTCGACGCGCTGGTGTCGGACAACCGGTTCTTCGACGTGTTGCCCCGGGGTGTGAGCAAGGGACCGACGCTGTTGCGCCTGCTGGCGCATCTTGAGGTGGAGAATGCCCGCACGCTGGTGGCCGGCGACACGCTGAACGATCTGTCCATGCTGAGCCTCGGTTTGCCGGCGGTGGCGGTCGGCGGCTCCGAGCAGGCGTTGCTCGACGAACTCACCGGTCTCGATCACGTCCATGTCGCAAGCGGGATCGGTGTGGCCGGCATCGCCGAGGCGATCGTTCAGAAGAAGATGTTTTCGGCAGGCTAAGGAGCGACCCCATGTCATCGGATCTCGTCATCGTCTATCACCGCCAGCCCTACGAGGAAGTCGAGGAGAACGGGCGGACGGTCCTGCGTGAAAACGCCAGCCCCAACGGCATCGTGCCGACCCTGAAGAGCTTCTTCGGCGGTGTGCGCCATGGCGCCTGGGTGGCGTGGAAACTTGCCGAAGACATCGACAATCCGGGGTTCGAACAGAAGATCGAGATCGACGATTCCTATGGCCAGTATTCGGTGTCGCGCCTGCCGCTGTCCTCCGACCAGGTCCGCGAGTTCTACCACGTGACATCGAAGGAGGCGTTCTGGCCGATCCTTCACGCCTTCAAGGAACGCTACAATTACGACCCCGTGGACTGGCAGAATTTCCGGGACGTGAACCAGCGGTTTGCCGTGGCCGCCGCCGAGGAGGCCGCCCGCGGCGCGCTCGTCTGGATCCACGACTACAACCTGTGGCTCGTGCCGGGCTACCTCCGCAGCATCCGCCCCGATGTGCGGATCGCCTTTTTCCATCACACGCCTTTCCCCTCGGCAGACATCTTCAATGTCCTGCCCTGGCGGAAGGAAATCGTCGCAAGCCTCCTGGCCTGCGACGACGTGGGCTTCCACATCCCGCGCTATGCGGCGAACTTCGTGTCCGTGGCGCGCAGCCTCTTCGACGTGGATGTCGCCCAGCGGGTCCGCGTGCCCGACCGGCTGATTTCCGAAGGCACCGCGCTCACCGAACGGGTCGTGCCGACCACGATCTCTTATGACAACCGCGAGATCGCCGTCAGCGTGACGCCGGTCGGCGTCGATGTCGATTTCATCGAGGAACGCGCCCGGGCGCCCGAAGCCGAAGCCCGGGCGGCCGAGATCCGGGCCGAACTCGGCGAGGCCAAGCTCGTCCTGTCCGTCGGGCGGACGGACTATACCAAGGGCGGCGTCCAACAGCTTGAGAGCTTCGAGCGGGTGCTCGAAGCCCATCCCGAACTGCGCGGCAAGCTCAGGCTGATGCATGTTTCGGTGTCGGCCAACCGCAACATGACGGTCTATGAGGAAGTCCAGAACGAGATCGAGCAGGCCGCCGGGCGGATCAACGGTCGTTTCGGCTCGCTCGACTGGCAGCCGGTCGCGCTGATCTCGCGCGCGATCCCGTTCACCGAACTCGTCGCCTACTACCGCGCGGCGGATGTCGCCTGGATCACGCCCCTCGCGGACGGGATGAACCTCCTCTGCAAGGAATTCGTCGCCTCGCGGGTCGATGGCGACGGCGTGCTCGTGCTGTCGGAATTCGCCGGCGCGGCGGTCGAACTCAGCGATGCCGTCATCGCCAACCCGTTCTCCCACAAGTCGCTCGACCGGACGATCCTGCAATCGATCTCGATGGAAGAGCCCGAACGCCGGCTGCGGATGGAGGGTCTGCGCGCATCGGTCCATCAGAACACCGTGCGCGACTGGAAGCCCGGAACGCTCAGACTGGATGCCCCGGAGCAAATGATACCGGCCGCCTGACGGGCCCCGCGCAAGCGGCACCCGGCGCGGTCGCGACCGGGGGGCCCGCTGCGACGCGCTAGCCCTTCGGTCGTTCGAGGCTGAAAAGCTCGGTCACCGTCGCATAGTCGAGGTAACCGCAGCGCGCCACGGGGCGCACCTTCGTCAGATCGAACAGGCCCTCTGTCAGGCAATCGTCGCGGATATGCACGCCCGTGACTTGCCCAAACGCGACGTAATTCGCCGCCCCTTCGAGCTTCACGACCGACAGGAGCTTGCATTCGAGCGCGGCGGCGGCCTCCGCGACACGCGAACAATCGATGGTGTCGCAGGCCGCGCGGGCGAGCCCGGCATGGGAGAACTCGTCCGTTTCGCGCCCCCAGGGCCCGCTCGAGGCGTTCATCGCGTCCACGAGGGGCTCCGAGACGAGGTTGACGCAGAACACGCCGGTGTCGCGGATGTTGCCCATCGTGTCCTTGGTGCCGTCGCGGTCGGGTTTTTCGCCGGTCGAGGCGAACATGACCTGCGGCGGGGTATAGGCCACCGCGTTGAAGAACGAATAGGGCGCGAGGTTCTCCGCCCCGTCCGCACCCTTCGTCGAGATCCAGCCGATAGGCCGGGGGGCGACGATGGCGGTGAACGGGTTCCGGGGCAGGCCGTGGCCGTCTTCGGGGCGGTAGAACATCGGGCATTCCTTCGAATTTGCCCCGCCACCTAGCGCCGTGCTAGGGCGCGGGCCAGCCGGAATGCGAGGGGAAGATGCGGCTTTTCAAGGAGCGCGCGGAAGACTGGTGGGAGGTCGAAGCGCTCTTCGACCTCGTCTTCGCGCCGGGCCGCGAGGCGCTGTCCTCCTACCGGTTGCGCGACGGTGTCGCGCCGGTGGCCGAGCTTTGCCACATCCTGCGCGACGACGACGCCAGCCTCGCCGCGGCGATCCGCTACTGGCCGGTGCGGGCGGGCGGGCTGCCGGCGCTGCTTCTGGGGCCCATCGCGGTGCATCCGATCCACCAGGGCGAGGGGCTCGGCGGCTATCTCATCGAGGAGAGCCTCGGAGCGGCCACCGGCGCGGACCGGGTGCTCCTCGTCGGCGACGCGCCCTATTACGGGCGCTTCGGGTTCCGCCGGCTCGAAGGCGTCGAGATGCCACCCCCCACCAACCCCGACCGGGTGCTCGGCCGCGCCCTCACACCAGGGGCATGGGACGGGGTTTCGGGGCCCGTCACGCGGTCCGACGGGGCGCCTTAAGGCGACGTTCAGCACCGCTGGTCCATAGCGGGACGCTGCTCATCGCGAGGTCCCGGTGCCCTATCCGCCCGATCTTTCCGACGCCCTTTCGGTCGGCAAGCGCCGCAGGTTTCTCGACGACGCCCGGTCGGGGCTGCGCTCGGCGCTCCAGCCGATCGTCGATTTCGAGACCGGCAAGGTCTTCGCATACGAAGGCCTCGCCCGCGGGTCGGGGCGGCTCCCGGATGCGGCGGTCGACATTTTTGCCGCCGCAACGGCGCACGACTGCGTGTTCGAGGTCGACCTGATGCTCGCCGAACGGGCGCTCGAGGTCTATGCCGGTCTCCGCGCCGGCGGCTGGCCGCTTCTGTTTCTCAATCTCCACGGCGGTCTGTTGGCAAGCTGGCAGCGGGTGCGCGACGCTCTCAACACCCTTACCGTCCGGCACGCCGTGCGCCCCACCGACATCTGCATCGAACTCAGCGAGGCGAACCAGACGCTGCCGATGGAAGCCATCGCCGAGGCGGTGCGCGGGCTGCGCGCCTCGGGCTATCAGGTCGCGGTCGACGATTTCGGCACCGGGCATTCGGGGCTCTTGATGCTCTATCACACCGAGCCCGATTTTCTGAAGATCGACCGGTTCTTCATCCAGGCGATCCCCGAGGATTCGAAAAAGCGGCTTCTGGTGGGCTCCATCGTCGATCTCGCCCATACCCTCGGCATCAGGGTGATCGCCGAAGGGATCGAGACGGTCGCTGAGATGATGTCCTGCCGCGACATCCGCTGCGATCTGGCCCAGGGCTACCACATCGCCCGGCCGACCACCGATTATGCGGCGCTCCGGCCGGCCTACCCGGTGCCGCCGCGCCGCCGCCACCGGACCGCTGCGGTCGGGCGGCTCGACCTCCGGCCCTATCTCGACGTTATCGCGACGCTTACCGTGAACGCGCGCATGCGCGAGGTCCTCGAGGTGGTGCGCGAATCCGGCGGTCAGCCGGTGATCCCTGTCCTCGACGAGGCCGGCGCACCGCGCGGCGCCCTGCGCGAGGCCGACATCCGCCCGATTCTGTTTTCGCCCTTCGGTCGCGAACTGGTGCAGAACGAGTCGCTGAAGTTTTCGCTGACGAGCTACGTGCGGCCGATCCTCACGGTAGATATCGAAACCGAGATCGCGCCGATGCTCGACCTCATCACGGATGCGGCCGCCGACGGCGTTCTTGTCACCGAGAAGATGGGCTACATCGGCTATCTCTCCTCCGCGGCCCTCCTGCAACTGGCCAACGAGATGCGCCTGCGCGAAGCCTCCCGCCAGAACCCGCTATCGGGTCTGCCGGGAAACGAGGCGATCAGCGCCGCGCTTGAGGCGCTCGCAGGCCAGCGCGGCAAACGCCGGGTCGCCTGCTACATCGACATCGACAATTTCAAGCCGTTCAACGACCGTTACGGGTTCGAGGTCGGGGACCGTGCGATCCTCCTCTGCGCCGCCGAGCTGAAGAGCATCCGGCAGGACCATGACGCCTTCGTCGGCCATATCGGTGGCGACGACTTCTTCGTCTGTGCCACGGGCGCCGGCATCGACCATCTGATCTGGCGGCTCGACGCGTTGCGCGACCGGTTTGCCGCAGCGGCCGAGGCACTCTATTCGGCCGAAGACAGGTCTGCAAAGTCGATCCCCGGCAAGGCGCGCGACGGCACCGAGGCGCGGTTTCCGCTCCTGAGCTGCACCGTCGTCACGGTGGCGCTCGACGCCGGCGAAACGGCGGCGGCGGCGGCGATCTCGAGCCGCCTCGCCGAGCTCAAGGCCGAGGCCAAGCGCGACCGGTCGGGGGTGCTCCACGCCTCGCTGGCGGCCGCTATCGGCCTGCCCGAGCGGCGCCGCGACGGCGACGACGCGGCGACCTCGGCATGACGTGCCGGTGCCCGGTCCCGCGCTGGGCCGGGCGTTCCTGATCCGGGCGCGGGCGGCCTGCTGGCCCTGTCCCGCGCAGCAAGGCGAAGCGGCAGAGACACCGCCCGCGACCGGTGACCATCGGCGGGGTTTGCCCGCGCGCGCGCCCTCGCTAGCTCTTCTCGGTCGCCTCCGCCTGACGGCGCACCAGCACCGTGCGCAGATCGTGCATCGCCATCAGAAGATCCGCGGCGACCTCTTCGATTTCGGCGTCGCTCGCCTTCGTCTGCGCCCAATGCGCCGCGGCGTTGATCGCTTCGACCGCCGCGGCGGTCCCGGCCTTGTCCCGGGCGCGGAGCGTTTCGCGTCGGCCGGCGATCCAGGCCTTGATGGCCGCGCGTTCGGCCTCCGACAGGGCGCGGCTGCCCTGCACCCGGATTTCGCCGCTTCTGACATTGGCGAAGGCCAGCGGGTCGAGGTTGAGCCGCCCCTGCCGGTTCTCGGCATCCACGCGGAAGACGGCCGCGCCGTTCTCGCGGATCCGGAAATAGAGCTCTGGCAGTTTCACCGGCAGCCCTCCGCGAACTCCGCAATCCGCGCCATCGCCTTGGCAAGCTCGTCATCGGCGGCCGCGTAGCTGATGCGGATATGCGGGCTGAGCCCGAAGGCGGCGCCGAACACCACCGCGACGCCGGCCTCCTCGAGAAGGGCCTCGGCGACGGCCTCGTCGCTGTCGAGCGCGCGCCCTCCGGCCGAGCGCCGCCCGATCAGCCCCGCGACCGAGGGGTAGACGTAGAACGCCCCCACCGGTGTGTCGCAGGTCACGCCGGGCATCCCGTTGAGTGCGGCGACGACGACGTCGCGGCGCCGCAGGAAGGCCGCCCGGGCCTCGGCCAGATAGTCTTGCGGGCCGGTCAGTGCGGCCGCCGCCGCGGCCTGGGAAATCGACGAGGGGTTGGTCGTCGATTGCGATTGGAGCTTGCGGATGGCGGCGATGAGCGGCGCCGGGCCGCAGGCAAAGCCGATCCGCCAGCCGGTCATCGCATAGGCTTTCGAGACCCCGTTCACCGTCAGCACCCGGGCCTTGAGATCTGGCGCCACCTCGGCCATCGTGGCGAACTCGAAGCCCGGAAAGGCGATGTGCTCGTAGATGTCGTCGGCCAGCACATGAACCTCGGGGTGCCGCCGCAGCACCTCGGCCAGGGCCGCAAGGTCGTCCGCGCGGTAGCCCGCACCGGTCGGGTTCGAGGGCGAGTTGAGGATCAGCCACTTGGTCCTGTCGGTGATCGCTCCGGCGAGGGCGTCGGCGGTGAGCAGGAACCGCTGTTCGGGCCCGGCGGGTACGATGACCGGCGTCGCCCCCGTGAACCGGACCATGTCAGGGTAGCTGACCCAATAGGGGGCCGGCACGATCGCCTCGTCGCCGGGCCCGAGCGTGGCCAGAAGGGCGTTCCAGATGACATGCTTTCCCCCGGCGCCCACGGTGATCTCGTCGGCGCCGTAAGCAAGATCGTTGTCGCGTTCGAACTTGGCGGCAATGGCCGCCTTGAGGGCAGGGGTTCCGTCGACGGCGGTGTAGCGCGTCTCGCCGCGCTCCATGGCCTCGATGGCGGCCGCGCGGATATGGGCCGGTGTGTCGAAATCCGGCTCGCCGGCGGCCAGCGCGATGAGGTCGCGCCCCTCGGCCTTCAATGCCGCCGCGCGGTTCGACATGGCCACCGTCGGCGAGGCCCCCAGCCTTTCCAGTGTCGCGGACAGGAACGCCATGGTCGCCTCCGGAATGGTTGCGTTGCGGGCTTTTCACAATAAACGTGCTAGGTCCAGTGGCCTAAATCAGGAGAGCCCAGCCCATGTCCGAGCACGACGAAGCCATCGCGAACTGGTACGGAGACGATGCGGCCACCCTCGGCGACCGGCTGACCGCCGCGCGCGAGGATGCAGGGCTTACCCCCGACGCGCTCGCCGGCCGGGTCGGGGTCTCGACCGACACCGTCGCCTCCTGGGAGGCGGACATGTCCGAACCCCGGGCCAACCGGTTGTCGATGCTCGCCGGCGTCCTGAACGTCTCGCTCCGCTGGTTGCTGACGGGCGACGGCCAGGGGGTCGACGAGCCGTCCGAAGCCGAGAGCGGCCTGCCGCGAAGCGACGTCTCCGCGCTCCTTGCCGAAATCCGGTTGCTGCGCGGCGAGGCCGAGCGCACCGCGGCGCGCCTCGAAGTGCTCGAGGCCCGGCTCGAAGCCGCAACCCGGGCGGCATGAGCGATACCGAGGCCCGCGAGACCCGCCTGAAGCGGCTCCGGATCCGGTCCTGGCGGCGCGGGACCCGGGAGATGGACCTCCTGCTCGGCGGGTTTTTCGACGCCGACGGCGCGACCCTCGAAGCGGCCGAACTCGACCTTTACGAAGCGCTCCTGGGCGAGAACGACCACGACATCTATGCCTGGCTCTCCGGCCGCGCCGAGGCGCCGGAGGCCTACGGCACCCTTCTGGGGCGCGTTTCCGCCGCCCGCAACCCCGGCTGAATTTGTGGGTGGCGCTGCGGTTTTAACTGAATATTCGGTGATTTCGAGGAGATAGCGGGCGACCAGCATCTGCCCGGAGGTTTCGTCATGTCCATCCAACAGCCGATTGTGCCGCTTGAGGCGCAGGGGTTCATGGCGGATTATCTTGAGAGCCTTGCCCTGGTCGAGCGGCTGCACCGGCTCTTGCTCGACGTGGTGAAGGACGAATTCGAGCGGCTCGGGCTTCTCGAGATCAACGCGGTCCAGGCGCTCCTGCTCTTCAATGTCGGCGAGAACGAGGTCACTGCGGGCGAACTCAAGACCCGCGGCTATTACCAGGGCTCCAACGTCTCCTACAACCTCAAGAAACTTGTCGAGATGGGTTATATGCACCATGAGCGCTGCCAGATCGACCGTCGGTCGGTCCGGGTCCGGCTCACCGAGAAGGGGAGCGAGGTGCGCAACGTCGTCGCCGGGCTTTTTGAGCGCCACGCCAAGTCGCTCGAAAGCTCCGCGCTTCTGGGCGACGGGGGGATCGGTCCGGTAAACGAGGCGCTGAAGCGCGTCGAGCGCTTCTGGGGCGATCAGATCCGCTACATCTACTGAGCCCGTGGCGGCGCCGGGGCAGCGGCCGAAGCCCCGGGGTCGAGGGCGCCGATGGCGAGCGTTTCGAGTTCTTTGAGGAGTTTCAGCCGCATCGCGCGGGCATAGTCCTCATAGCCTGCCGCGCGCAGCGCGAACGCGCCCGGCCCGCGGATGACATCGGAGCGGAAGTAGCCTTCGAGGTCTTCGGCCTCGCCGGTATCGGCCTCGACGACGAGCGCGTTCACCGTGATGCGGTCCAGTTGCGGCAACCCCCTGACCGCTGTCGGCGGCGGTCCGTCGTTGTTGCGACCGTCGCCCGAGAGGTCGAGCGTCGCCGCCCGGCAGGCCGGAGCCCGGTCGAGCAGGGCCGCACCGAAAAGCATGGCAGAGCCCAGAGCGGTGGCCTCGGGCGCCGGCCGCCGGCCCCAGGCCGCAATCTCGGCGGCCGCGAGGTCGAGGGCGACGGGGCTCTCCATCGCCGCCCAGTCGCGGATCACCACCTGGTGGGTCGCCGCCGACCATTCGAAGACCGCCAGCGCCACGGGCGCGTCGGGCACGGCGAGAAACGCCGCCTGCACATCGGCATCCCGGAGCGCCGAAGCCAGGCCCGAAAGCTGGAGCCGGTACTCGCGCCCGATCACCGAGCCCGAAACGTCGAGCCCCAGGGCCAGCGCCAGCCGGCAGGCCTCCGCCGGCGTGCCGAGCACCGCAAGCGCAAGCGCCAGCGCCCTCACCAATGCCCGGTATTCTCCATCGACGCCCAGGGCTCGGCCGGCGGCAGCGGGTCGCCCTTCTGGAGGAGCTCCACCGACACGTTGTCGGGGGAGCGCACGAAGGCCATATGCCCGTCCCGCGGCGGCCGGTTGATCGTCACGCCGGCCTCCATCAGCGCCTGGCAGGAGGCGTAGATGTCGTCGACGCGGTAGGCCAGATGCCCGAAATGCCGCGAATCCGACGGCAGCGCGTCGTCCCCGTCCCAGTTGTAGGTCAGTTCCACATCCGCGCGCCCGTCCGCCTGATCGGGCGGGCACATGAAGACGAGCGTGAACCGCCCGTTCTCGTTCTCCGCCCGCCGCCGCTCGGTGAGCCCCAGAAGCTCATAGAACGCAATCGATTTCTCCAGGTCCTTCACCCGAACCATCGTGTGCAGATACTCGATGCCCATTTCCCGTCCTTATCCACAGAATTTCCCGGAGCCACCCCACATTCAGGGTTCCAGCTCGCCAAAACAGCTATATGTTGGGGCAACCATGGCCCCGCCACGCGCCACCCTAGCCCGCGGGGCCCCTGCCATCAACGCCCGGGGGGAATGAGATGAACGCCATGTCCGACGACGCCAAGACGCCCGAAGAGGAAATCGCCGCCCTGCGCGCCGACCCCCAGCCCACGCTCCGCGCCACCGCGCCCGGCATGGAGCAGCACCTCTATCTCGAAAAGCCGGTGCTCGACCACGGCCATATCCGTGTCATCGACTACATGGGCGACGACGCCGCCATCGTGCAGGCCGCCCGCGTCTCCTACGGCAAGGGCACCAAGTCGGTCCAGAACGACGAGGGCCTCATCCGCTACCTCATGCGCCACTGGCACTCGACGCCCTTCGAGATGTGCGAGGTCAAGCTCCACGTGAAGCTGCCGGTCTTCGTCGCCCGCCAGTGGATCCGCCACCGCACCGCCAACGTCAACGAATACTCCGCCCGCTACTCGATCCTCGACCGCGAGTTCTACATCCCCGCCCCCGAACACCTCGCCGCGCAATCGAGTGTCAACAACCAGGGAAGGGGCGAGGTGCTGACGGGCGAAGAGGCCGACCGCGTCCTGAGGCTCCTGCGCGACGACGCCACCCGCGCCTACGACCACTACGAAGACATGCTCTCGACCGACGGCCAGCAGGGCCTCGCCCGCGAACTGGCCCGCATGAACCTGCCCGCTAACATCTACACCCAATGGTACTGGAAGGTAGACCTCCACAACCTCTTCCACTTCCTCCGCCTCCGCGCCGACGCCCACGCCCAATACGAAATCCGCGCCTATGCCGAGGCGATCTGCGAGGTCGTGAAAGACTGGGTGCCGCTGGCCTATCGGGCCTTCGAGGACTACCGGCTGGGCGGCGCGCAATTGTCGGCAAAGGCGCTGGACTGTGTGAAGCGGATGCTTGCGGGGGAAGAGGTGACGCAGGAGAATTCGGGGATGTCGAAGGGGGAATGGCGGGAGTTTATGGGGGTATTTCTTCCAAAATGACAATTGATGAACTACTTAAATTCATTGATTGTGCAGGGGCGTTAAATGGTGATTATCGCGTCCGCGCTCGTGAACGTCGAAATCTGGAATTCAAGGTCGATATGGATGCTAACTGCGTTGCCAAGTCCCTCAAGACGATTGCGGCATTCTCGAGTTCTGGCGGCGGGAGTATCGTATTTGGAGTGAGAGATCGGCCACGTGAATTGGTGGGCGTAAATAATCAGATGGATGAGGCAGATGTTCAAAATCAACTGTTCGCGCACTTGTATCCGGTACCAGATATCGAGCTTCACCAATTTGACGTCGGCGGTAGGGCGATCATATGTCTCATAGTCTTTCCAGTCATTCGAAAGCCAGTGATTGCGATCAAGGACAAGCAGACGGCCGCCCAACAGAACCAAACTGTGCTCAGGGCAGGTACCGTGTATTTTCGCCGAGCCGGCCAAACCAAGCCAATTACTGGCGAAGAATTTGCGTCTATTTTGGAGAAACGTGATGAGCGTGTTCGTTCAGATATCTTGAATTTCATTATGCGCGGGAAGGATATTGGATTTGAAAGAGCCGTTGTTGCAGACTTTCGGCGAGCGGGCCCAGAAGACAACAGGCCCACGCTATACGTGCCAGAAAACGAAGCACATCGATTGAATATTGTTGATAGGGCAAAGCTCATAGAATCGGAAGGCGCGCCCGCCTACCAAATTTCAGGTACCGTTGAGCTTACGATCCCAAGTGAAAAAGACCCGCGAAAGCCCATGTTGCCAGAGAAAGCGGCGCGTGTATTACGCCCGCGCATAAGGGAGAAATTCGGCGATGCATTCCCCTGGACCAGTCAACACTTGCGTAAGGCGGCGACCCAACTCGGGTTTTGGGACGATCCAAAGGGCGATCGAGTTCATACCGGCCACATTGAAGTGAATGGCTCGCCCGTTTATTTTGAACAGGGTCGCGCAGCGATTGAACGGTTTGCGAACAGAACAACCAGTGAATTTGTTGAGGCAGTGGGTTCAAAAGAGACTATTCAAAGCTGGAATGCGGTCTACGACCAGCAAGGGTAGGGTACCCATTCTGCGCACCGTTCCACATACAAACCGGCACCACATCTGACACCCCGCACCCGGTGCGCAAATTGTGCAACCTACATCCCGAACCGATTTCGGGCGCGCCGACACCACGAATGGGGCCAATCCCCCGGGTCCTCCACAAACCCCGTGCATCCCCGGATTTCTCCGAACGCCCTCCGCAGAACCCATCCCCACGCCCCGGCCTTGAGCCGGGGCCTCGCGCCGCGGTGCACAGCCCATAGAGGCCCCGAGGTCCCGGATCGGGTCCGGGACGCGGACACCAAGACCGGACCGCAGTTCCCCCCCAACAAAAAACGCCCGAAGCCTCCGCTCCGGACGTCAAACCTTCCTCGGCGGCCCCCACCCATGGGAGCCGCACCGCACTTTCGGCCGGGGCCCGGGCCGCTAGAGCAGCTTCAGCTCGCCCGCGGACTGTCGCCCGTCCCGTCCCTCGATCATCTCGAAACTGACCTTCTGGTTGTCGGCCAGCCCCGTCAGCCCGGCGCGTTCCACCGCCGAGATGTGAACGAAGATGTCTTTTCCGCCGTCATCAGGCGCGATGAACCCATACCCTTTGGTCGTGTTGAACCACTTCACGGTTCCGGTCGGCATTGTGATTTCCTTCAGATGGTATGCGCGTGGGGCGCTGTCGTGATGTCGTCCGTTCCATTAACGGCTGGCCCGATGGGGCGGGGCCTTGAACTTCTCGTTGATAAAAGGTGTGGTGCTTAAAGGCGAAAAAACAAGGGCTGGCTCGCCTCATTCGCAAATTTGTGCGCAATCTGCCGAGGGAATGGGCGCGGGATGACGCTCTTTGGTCTGAAAACGTGCGACACCTGCCGAAAGGCGCTCAAGGCGCTGCGCGAGGCGGGGCAAGACGTTGAATTCGTTGATCTTCGCGAGGGGCCGGTGCCGCCGGACCTGTTCGCCATGGTGCACCGCAGCCATGGCGGGGGAATCGTGAACCGGCGTTCACGCACCTGGGCCGGGCTCACCGAGGGCGAACGCGGCCTGCCTCCCGAAGAGCTGGTTGCGCGCCATCCCGCGGTGATGAAACGGCCCGTCATTCGCGCCGGCGACAGGATCTACCTCGGCTGGACCGAGGCGGTGCGCGCAGCGCTCCTGTCCTGAGCCGGGGCGCCGAAGAGCAGCCGGTCGAGCGAGAGCGGCCCGCCCCCGCGCATCACCAGCACGAGGAGCAAGAACACCCAGAACGCGCGCTGATCGAGGATCGCCGCGGTGGGCAGCCGGTCGAACCAGGCGCCGATATCGGCCGCCGCGAGCCCGTGGCCGACGATGTCGACCCAGCTTTGGACGATCACGAAGCCGATCATGCCAAGCGCGGCGAGGCGGGTCAGAAGCCCCGCCACGATCAGCACCGGCAGGATAATCTCCGCCCAGGTGCCCGCGAAGGCCACCGCCCAGTGAAACACCCCGAACTGGCTCGCGTCGTAGCCCACCGCCTCGAAGGCGCGCGGGAAGATCGTGACATAGGCGCTCGCCGAGGGCTGGACGAGGCCCGCGAGCCCCTCGCCGAGCTTCTGAAGCCCGGAGTTCAGGTAATAGGTCAGAAGGGTGGCGGCGAAGATCAGCCGCGCGGCGGTCGTCAGAACCGGGCCAGAGACCGCATCGAGAGCCTGGAAAGGGGAAGGGCGGGTCATGATGGGTCTCCGGTCTGGGTGAAGGCGCCGCCTTGCAGAAGCGCGGTAAGTGCTGCGTCGAGGTCGAAATCAGCCGGGACGCCGTCGGCGCCGAGCGCCGCGCCGAGGGGGGCCCCGCCCGCGAGCGCGCCGGCAAAAGCCGCGCCCCCGGTCGGCAAGAGGCGCGCCACCGGGTCGAAGCCGGGGCGGGAGACAAGCACGTCCTCCGCGGCCATCTGCGGTTTCGGCGCACCGGGCTCGGCATTGTACCGCCAGATCGAAAGCGCCGGCCAGCGCGAGGAGAGCAAGCGGACAGACGGGGCAACCGCGAAGGTGGCCTCCGTCAGCTTTTCGGGCGGCAGCGCGGCCAGTCCGGCCGGGTCGAACGCCGGGGCATCGGCGGCGTGGTAGCTTTCGCGCATCGCCTGCTCCAGTCGGGCGACGTCGGGCAGGTATCCAAGCGTCCGGACACGGGGATAGGTCTCCAGAAACCCCGGCAATGCGTCGCCCCAGAGCATCAGCCTTGGGTCGCGGGGGGGATGACCCGCCAGGAACGCCCGCGCGAGGACGCGGAAATTCGCCTCCCCCACCAGAGCACGGATCACCGGAAAAGCAACGCCGAGCGCGTCGGTGAGGCTGACCACCACATTGTTTCGGTAAACGTCGTAGCGCTTGCCGGCCGGGCGGCCTTCAGGGTCGAAAAGGCCCTCCGGCGCGGGCCGCTCGGGGTCGAGGAGTGCCGCGGCGAAAGCCGTCTCGAAGCTCATGGGCGTACGCCTTCCAGCACCCCGTGGGCCCGTTCGGCCTCGGCGCGCAGCACCGGCCAGTCCGGCAGGTCGCTGTCCCATTCGATGAGCGTGGGCTTGCGGCCTCCACGGGCGATTGTGTGGGCGTAAAGCGCCCAGACCGGGTCGACGACGGGTGCGTCGTGGCTGTCGATCAGGAGGGGCGCGCCGTGGTCGTCGGCATCCTCGCTGTGTCCGCCGAGGTGGATTTCGCCGACCGTATGGAGCGGGAAGGCGTCGATATAGCTTGTCGCGTCCGTCTGCTGGTTGGTGGCCGAGACGAAGACGTTGTTGACGTCGAGGAGAAGCCCGCAGCCCGTGCGCCGCGTGAGCGCGCTCAGAAAGTCGATCTCCGACATCTCCGAGGCTTGGAAGGCAAGATAGGTCGAGGGGTTTTCAAGCAGCATCCGGCGGCCCAGCGCGTCCTGCACCTCATCGATATGGTCCGCCACGCGCGCCAGCGTCGCTTGGGTGTAGGGCAGCGGCAGAAGGTCGTTGAGAAACCCGGTTTCGTGGGTCGACCAGGCGAGGTGTTCCGAAAAACTCGCCGGGTCGAGCCAGCCGATAAGGTGCTTCAAGCGTGCCAGATGATCCCGGTCGAGGGGGCCTTCGCCGCCGATCGAAAGGCCGACCCCGTGAACCGAGATCGCGAAGCGTTCGGCGAGATGGCGCAGTTGCGCCAGCGGGCGTCCGCCTTCGCCCATGTAGTTTTCGGCGTGGATTTCGACCCAGGCCACCGGGCCGGGATCGGCGGTGATCGCGTCGAAATAGGCCGCCTTGTAGCCCACGCCGGTGGCGCATGGCAGGCGGTTCGGGGAAGGGGTGGCGTCGAGCATTCGCGTCGTCCGGGTCGGTATGGCGGCGCGCAAGCGTCTCCGGCGCGCCGCCTTTGTCGTTACGCGGGAAGGTCGCGGTCGAGTTCTTCGAGCGAGCCCATGCGCGGGGTGCCGTCGGCCATCTCCGGCAGCTCGATCTCGGCGCAGGTGCCGGCATCGACGAGAGTCCAGGCATTGCCCTGGTAGTCGACTGTCGAGGTGCCCTGGCAGGTGGTGCCGGGGCCGGCGGCGCAATCGTTTTCGCCCGCAAGCGAGACGCCGAAGCACTTTTCCTTGGCCTGGGCATGGGCCGGGGTGGTGGCGTGAGCGGCCAGGGCGGCGGCGACGGCGCCGGCAACGGCGAGGGTCTTGGCGGTGTTCGACATGGGTGAGTGTTCCTTCATCTTTGGTGGCATAGAACCTGAGCGCCGCACCCTTGCGGCAAGGCACACTTGCGCGGTGCGGGCGATGACATGCCAGTCACGACGGCGTGTCGCACAGCGTCGTTATGCCTTGAAACATTACGGCTTTGTGAATTGACGGCAGGGGCGTTCGGCGGGGGTGGCTTGCGACGCCCAGCCGCCGCCGGGCGAACGGCGGCAGTGGGATTTGTGGCCTAGAGGGGAAGTTCGATTGTCCGCCCCGATCACAATCCCCCCGCGTCCCGGGCTTGACCCGGGACCTCGACAGGCCTGGCACTCCGGTGGATCGGGGCCCCGGATCAAGTCCGGTGCGTGTTTCGCCAAGGGCTACCGGAGCAAGACCCCAACGTCCGCTCCATGCCAGCACCGACCCTCCGCCCAAACGCCCCCGCATCGCCATCCCGGTCCGACCCGGCGAACCTGCGTCCTGCCGCGACGCCTAGCGCAGATCCGGCGGCACCGCTTCGGCCTTCAGCGCCCCCACGATCTCGTCGAGCCCCGCCACGGAGGTCTGCTTCTCCCCGAGCCGCCGCACGGTGACCGTGCGCTCGGCCACCTCGCGCTGGCCGATGGCGAGGATCACCGGCACCTTGCCGACCGAATGCTCGCGGACCTTGTAGTTGATCTTCTCGTTGCGGATGTCGGCCTCGGCCCTCAGCCCCGCGCGCGTCAGCGCGGCGACGACTTCGCCCACGTAGTCGTCGGCATCCGACACGATCGAGGCCACCACCACCTGCCGCGGCGCCAGCCAGAACGGCATCTTGCCGGCGTAGTTCTCGATGAGAATGCCGATGAACCGCTCGAAGCTCCCGAGGATCGCGCGGTGAAGCATGACGGGCCGGTGCTTCTCCCCGTCGGCGCCGATATAGGTCGCATCGAGCCGCTCGGGCAGGTTGAAATCCACCTGGAACGTCCCGCATTGCCATTCCCGCCCGATGGCGTCGCGGAGCTTGAAGTCGAGCTTGGGTCCATAAAAGGCGCCCTCGCCGGGGTCGATCTCGAAGTCGTTCCTGACCGACAGGATGGCCTGTTCCAGGGCCTTTTCCGATTTGTCCCAAATCTCGTCGGACCCCACCCGCACCTCGGGCCGGGTCGAGAGCTTGATGTCGAACTCGGGGAACCCGTTGTCGCGGTAGACGCCCGAGAGAAGCTCGATGAAGTCCGCGCATTCGGCCTCGATTTGGTCCTCGGTGCAGAAGATATGGGCGTCATCCTGGGTGAACCCCCGCACCCGCATCAGCCCGTGCAAGGCGCCATGGGCCTCGTAACGATGGCACGAGCCGAACTCGGCGAGCCGCATCGGCAGGTCGCGGTAGGATTTGAGCCCCTGGTTGAACACCTGCACATGGCAGGGGCAGTTCATCGGCTTCAGCGCATTGGTCCGCTTCTCGTTGGCATGTTCCTCGTCGATCTCGGTGGTGAACATGTTCTCGCGGTACTTGTCCCAATGCCCGCTCGCCTCCCAGAGCTTCCGGTCGACGACCTGGGGGGTCCTAATCTCGCGGTACCCCGCCGCATCGAGCCGGCGGCGCATGTAGTCTTCAAGCTCTCGGTAGATCGACCAGCCATTGGGGTGCCAGAACACCATCCCGGGCGCTTCTTCCTGGAAATGGAAAAGCTCCATCTCGCGGCCGAGCTTTCTGTGGTCGCGCTTGGCGGCCTCTTCGAGCATCGTCAGATGCGCTTTGAGGTCGCCCCGGTTCTTGAACCCCACGCCGTAGATACGCTGGAGCATCGGGCGGCGCGAGTCTCCCCGCCAATAGGCGCCTGCGACGCTCATCAGCTTGAACGCATCCGCCGGTACCTGGCCGGTATGTTGCAGATGCGGCCCCCGGCAGAGGTCCTGCCAATGCCCGTGCCAATACATCCGGATGGGCTCGTCCCCGGGGATCGCCTCGATCAACTCCACCTTGTAGGGCTCGCCGTTCGCCTCGTAGAACTTCACCGCCCGGTCGCGCTCCCAGACCTCGGTGGTCACCGGATCGCGGCGGTTGATGATCTCCTTCATCTTCGCCTCGATCTGGCCGAGGTCTTCGGGCGTGAAGGGCTCGGCCCGGTCGAAATCGTAGTACCACCCGTGCTCGATCACGGGGCCGATGGTGACCTTCACATCGGGCCATATCTCCTGCACCGCGCGCGCCATGATATGCGCCAGGTCGTGGCGGATGAGTTCGAGCGCCGGCGCGTCGTCGGCCATGGTGTTGATCGCAATCGACCCGTCCGCCTCGATCGGCCAGGAAAGGTCCCAATGGGCGCCGTTGACCATGGCGCTGATCGCCTTTTTCGCCAGCGACGGCGCAATGGACTGGGCCACTTCCGCCGGGGTCACCCCCCGGTCGTAGGAGCGCGCATTGCCGTCGGGAAAGGTGAGGGAAATCTGGCGGTCGTCGAGGCTCATCGGCCTTTCTCCTCGTCGGTTCGGCGCCCACGGAACGCCCGGTTGCGGGTATGTCTGCCGCTCACATGCCGAAGGGCCCGGGGCTTGTCAACGCGCCGGGGGGCCCTTTCAGAGGTCTCGACGTGTCCGGCGGCTCAGCCCGAACAGGGCATCGCGTAGCCGGTCGGCACAATGCTGTTGGTGCGGATCGTGCGGAAGCTCGCGTTCCGCGCCACCGAGCAATCGGTGTAACGGCGCGCCGTCTCGGCGATATCGCGCACCGAGTTCCGGCCCGCGTTGGAAAAGACGATGAACCGCGAATTGCCGATCACCACCTGCCGCGCCACCACCGGCCCCGACGGCGCCCGAAGGGTGCGCCCGGGCGTGCCGACATAGCGGCTCGCGAGCTTCAGACGGTCCGACATCGAGGCGGGCACGTCGCTTTTGTGGCGGTAGGTCGGCACGTCCGCGGCGGCCGGCAGGGCCGAGCCGACGACGAGGGCTGCGGCCATGATGACAGTCGCGAGGGTTGCTTTGGGGGACATCGGAGTTGTCCTTTCGCTCCTGCCCCCGGGCGAAAGGTTAACGAAAGATCGCGGCGCCGGCGGGGCGGGGACAGGGCGGAACCGGGGCGGCGGCCGGCCGGTGCGGCTTGAAAACAGGCGCCCGCTTCGGCAGGTGAGGGCCATGACCGATTTCATCGACACGCCCCGGGGCCGCCGCATCGCTTACGATCTCACCCCCGGCGACGGCCCGGGCGTCGTCTTCATGGGCGGCTACCGCTCCGACAAGGAGGGCACCAAGGCGCTCCACCTCGAAGGCTGGGCCCGGGCGCGGGGGCGCGCATTTCTCAGGTTCGACTATTCGGGGCACGGGGCCTCCTCGGGGCGGTTCGAAGACGGGTCAATCGGTGACTGGGCGGAAGACACCGACGCCGTGCTCGACGCCCTGACCGACGGGCCCCAGGTGCTCGTCGGCTCGTCCATGGGCGGCTGGATCGCCTGCCTCGTCGCCCGGGCCCGACCCGAGCGCGTCGCGGGCCTCGTCGGCATCGCCGCCGCACCCGATTTCACCGAGGACAGTTTCTGGGCGGGAATGTCCGAGGCCGACCGCGCGCGGCTCATGACCGAGGGCCGGATCGCGCTCCCGTCCGACTACGACGAGCCCTACATCGTCACCCGGCGCCTCATCGAGGACGGCCGGCAAAACCTCGTCCTGCGCAGCCCGCTCAGGGTGCCGGCCCCCGTCCGCCTCTTCCAGGGCACCGCGGACGGCTCGGTCACCCGCGACGTCGCCCTTGCCCTTCTCGACCATATCGAGAGCCCCGACCTCCGCCTGACCTTCGTCAGAGGCGCCGATCACGGCTTCTCCTCGCCGGACTGCCTCGCCCTTCTGGAGGAGACGCTCGACGACTTTGCGGGCGGCGGTTGATCGGCATCAAGGCGCGGGCGCGCGGTCCTCTGGCAGTCTGGCGCAAAGCCGAAGAGGAGGCCCCGGATGACCCACGTTCCCCACGACCTTGCCGCCGATTTTCCCGAGCACAGCGACCGCATCCATAACCTGCGCGAGACCAATGGGCATTTCCAGCGGCTCTACACCGAATACGAAGAGGTCAACCACGCTGTCCATCGGGCCGAGACCCGGCTCGATACGATGACCGAGGAGGCCGAAAACGAGCTGCGCCACCGCCGCGCATCGTTGAAGGACGAGCTTTACAGGATGCTGACCGCCCCCGCCTAACGCGCCACCTCGTAGGGCAGAAGCCCGCGTCGATTGAGGTCGATGGCAAGCTGTCTCTCGAGCGGCGGCACCGAGCGCTGGTGGCAGCCGACCCGTTCGCAGATCCGGCAGGAAATGCCGATGGGTTCGAAGGCCTGGGGGTTCTGAAGATCGAGCCCGTCGCCGTAGACGATGGCGCCTGCATGCTCGACCTCGCAGCCGAGCCCGATGGCGAAACGGCGCACCGGCGCGTGAAACCGCCCGCCCGGCCGGGAGATGTCCATCGCGAGGCAAAGATAGCGCACCCCGTCGGGCGTCTCGGCAAGCTGGCGCAGGATGCGCCCCGGCGTCTCGAAGGCCCGGTGGACGTTCCATAGCGGGCAGGCGCCGCCGAACCGGGCGAATTGCAGCCGGGTCGCCGAATGCCGTTTGGTGATCGTGCCCGCCTGATCGACCCGGACGAAGAAGAACGGCACGCCCTTCGCGCCGGGGCGCTGGAGCGTCGACAGCCGGTGGCCCACCTGTTCGGGCGAGGCGCCGAAAAGGTGGCAGAGCCGTTCGAGGTCGTGGCGCTCGGCGGCGGCGGCGGTCAGAAACCGCCCATAGGGCATCATCGCCGCGCCGGCAAAATAGTTCGCCAGCCCCACCTTGGCGATGGTCCGCGCCTCGGGGCTCTGGAACCGGGCGAGATCGAGCGTGGCCTCGAGAAGATCGGCCTGGGTGAGAAGCGCCGTCTGGTGGAGAAGCTGGAATCGCCGCGTCGCCCGGTCGGCGCGGGCCGAGAGCGTCAGAAGCCGGGTCTCGGGGTCGTAGTGCCGAAGGTTCGAGATATCGGCAAACCGGACGACGATGCCGCGCGCGCCCAGCGCGGCCTCGGCGGCGGCATCGACATCCTCTGCCGCGATGCGCTCGGCGGC
This sequence comes from Paracoccaceae bacterium, assembly GCA_030066905.1. Lineage (GTDB taxonomy): Bacteria > Pseudomonadota > Alphaproteobacteria > Rhodobacterales > Rhodobacteraceae > JASJAR01. The sequence goes on from JASJAR010000023.1 coordinate 27,432, forward strand.
CCGGTCGATGGCGTCGATGTAATTGTCGCAGTAATGGAAGAAATCGCGCACCTCCTCCCAGGGCGAGGGCACGGTGCCGCGGTCCTCCCGCCCGAGCGCCTCGTCGAGCGAGGCGAGGCGCTCATGAGCCTGCCGGTAGGCCCGGTGGAGGTCGAGAACCGCGCGCGCCAGAACCGGCGCGTTCGCCGCGACGAGCCGGAGGTCCGCAAGCGGCGGCTGGGTGTCGAACACCGGGTCCGCAAGCGCCTCGCGCATGTCCGAGACGAGCCGCTCGGTGTCGCCCGAGGAGAGCTCTGTGACATCGACGCCGAACTCGCCCGCCAGCGCCAGCACCACCCCGGTCGAGACCGGGCGGTGGTTGTTCTCCATCTGGTTGAGATAGGGCAGCGAGACGCCGAGCTTTGCCGCGAACGCGGTCTGGGTCAGGCCGATCCGGGTGCGGATTTCGCGCAGCTTCGCCCCGGCATAGAGCTTCTGATTGGCCATCCCACCTCCTTTGCAAAGCCATCTTAGCTCCTGCAAAGGTCCCGCGGTAGCCCCGTCAGGCGGCGACCTCGGCCTCCCGCGCGATCACATAGCGGATCGCGGCGACCGCAAGGAGGCTCGAGACCAGCATCAACACAATAAGCGGCAGGCTGCCGTCCCCGAGCCGCAGAACGATCCCGGCAAAGACCGACAAGAGCGCGCCGCCGCCGATCATCGCGGCACTGCCGAAGCCCGAGGCGGTGCCCGCAAGATGCGGCCGGACCGAGAGCATCCCGGCCGAGGCGTTGGGGATGACGAGCCCGTTGCCGAGCCCGATGAAGGTGCAGAAGCCGAAAAAGACCGGCGCCGAGCCGAGCCCGGCGGCGGTCAGGAGGGCAGCGAGCGCAAGGCCGACCGTCGTCAGCATCGTCCCGGCGACGATCATCGCGTTGATGCCGCGCCTTGCCGAGAACCGGCCCGAGAGGTAATTGCCGATGGCGTATCCCGTCGCCGGTGCGCCGAACGCGGCCCCCGCCCAGAAGGCCGAGAGCCCGTATACTTCGCTGGCGACATAGGGCGCGCCGCCGAGAAAGGCAAAGAAGCTCCCCGAGGCGAAGGCGGCGGCGGCGACATAGCCCCAGAACCTCCGCGACCGAAAGAGCTCCGGCGTCTCGGCAAGCTGGTCGCGAAAACTGCGCGGCTCGGACCGCTTCGTTTCCCCCATATCCGCCCAGGTCAGCACCAGCACGCCGAGGCCGGCGAGGATCAGGAAAACGAAGGTCGAGCGCCAGCCGAAGGCCTGGTCGAGCGCGCCGCCGATCATCGGCGCGATCATCGGCACGAGCGCCATACCCATCGTGACATAGCCGATCATCGAGGCGCTCTCGGCGGGCGGATAGAGGTCGCGGACCACCGCGCGCGACAGCACGATCCCGGTGGCGACCGCCGCCTGGAGCATCCTGAAACCGAGGAAGATCTCGGCCGTCGGCGCGAGTAGGCAGCCGACGGAGGCGGCAACGAAGATCCCCAGCGCCGCGAGCGTCACCGGGCGCCGGCCATATCGGTCCGCCAGCGGCCCGACAACGATCTGGATGAAGGCGGTGACCGCGAGATAGAGCGAGACGGCGAGCTGCATCACCTCGTAGCTTGTGTCGAAGGCAACGGTCATCGACGGCAGCGAGGGGAGAAAGACGCTCATGCTCATCGCGCCGATCCCGGCGAGAAGAACGAGCGTGAGGATGTGGGGCGGGCTGGTGCGGTCGAAGAGCCGCGCCTCGCGGTCGGGGGTCATGCCCCGTGCCGTAGACCCACTTCATCGGGCTGTCCAGCGCCCGTTGGCCGCAGCTTTTGCAAGTTTGCAATTATTGACAGCCGGCACGCGAGAAATTTGCAAATTTGCCATCCAAAGGGTGCGCCGCGCCCGTTTTCGCCGTACCGAAGGGAAAAGAGGAGAGGCCATGACCATTCTCGACGAACTCGAAACCCGCCGCGCCGCCGCCCGCGCCGGAGGCGGTGCCCGCCGGGTCGACGCCCAGCACGGCAAGGGCAAGCTCACCGCCCGCGAGCGGATCGAACTCTTGCTCGACGAAGAGAGCTTCGAGGAGTTCGACATGTTCGTCGCCCACCGCGCGACGGATTTCGGCATGCAGATGGAGCGGCCCGCCGGCGACGGGGTGGTCACCGGCTGGGGCACGGTCAACGGCCGGCTCGTTTACGTCTTCAGCCAGGATTTCACCGTCTTCGGCGGCTCGCTGTCGGAAACCCACGCCCAGAAGATCTGCAAGATCATGGACATGGCGATCCAGAACGGCGCGCCGGTGATCGGGCTGAACGATTCCGGCGGCGCGCGCATCCAGGAAGGGGTCGCCTCGCTCGCCGGTTACGCCGAGGTCTTCCAGCGCAACATCCTCGCCTCGGGCGTGGTCCCGCAGATCAGCGTCATCATGGGCCCCTGTGCCGGCGGCGCGGTCTATTCCCCGGCGATGACCGACTTCATCTTCATGGTCGAAGACACCTCCTACATGTTCGTCACCGGCCCCGAGGTGGTCAGAACCGTGACCAACGAGGTGGTGAGCGCCGAGGACCTCGGCGGTGCGGCGACCCATACGAAAAAGTCCTCCGTCGCCGACGGCGCGTTCGGCAACGATGTCGAGGCGCTCGCCGAAATCCGGCGGCTGATCGACTTTCTGCCCCTGTCGAACCGCGAAATGCCCCCCGTGAGGCCGTTCTACGACGATCCGGGGCGGATCGAGCCGTCGCTCGATACGCTGGTGCCGACAAACCCCAATCAGCCCTACGACATGAAGGAGCTGATCCTGAAGATCGCCGACGAGGGCGATTTCTTCGAAATCCAGAAGGACTTTGCGGGCAACATCGTCACCGGCTTCATCCGCCTCGAAGGCTCCACCGTGGGCGTCGTCGCCAATCAGCCGATGGTGCTCGCGGGATGCCTCGACATCGATTCAGGCCGCAAGGCCGCCCGTTTCGTGCGGTTCTGCGACGCCTTCGAAATCCCGATCCTCACACTCGTCGACGTGCCGGGGTTTTTGCCCGGCGTGAGCCAGGAGCATTCGGGCATCATCAAGCACGGGGCGAAGCTGCTTTACGCCTATGGCGAGGCGACGGTGCCGAAGGTCACGCTCATCACCCGCAAGGCCTATGGCGGGGCTTATGTGGTGATGGCCTCGAAACACCTCCGCGGCGATTTCAACTACGCCTGGCCGACCGCCGAGATCGCCGTGATGGGCGCCAAGGGCGCGGTGGAGATCCTCTACCGCGACGCCAGGGGCGATGCCGACAAGACCGCCGAGAAGACCCGCGAATACGAGGACAACTTCGCCAACCCGTTCCGGGCGGCCGAGCGCGGCTTCATCGACGAGGTGATCCAGCCGCATTCGACGCGAAAGCGCGTTGCCAGGGCCTTTTCCTCGCTTCGGACCAAGCGGCTCCAGAACCCCTGGAAGAAGCACGACAACCTTCCGCTATGACGAGGCTGCACCACCTCCCGGTTGCGGATTGGGCGTTCGCTTCATCCGGCGCGTCATTGTTTCGCACAATGATGCAACCCGGCCACAATTTGCCGGACATCGACGGCAACCATATGAATTCCCGCGATGTTGTATTAGCGTCCGGTTTGATACCCCGACGGGTGTCGGATAAACGGAAAGGGGACAGACGCCGGGCCAGCGTCCGGGAGCTGTCTTTCGGCAATTTAGGAGACCCAGATGTCGAAGAGCATCACCGCACTTCTCGCCCTCGGCCTGCTCACCCTGGTCGCAGCTTGCGCCCAGCAGGAAGAGGTTGTCTTCGTCGAGCCCGAGCCCATCGAGGCCGAGCCGATGATGGAGAAGTTCTAAGTTCAGAACTGGGCGGGTCTTCGGGCCCGCCCATCCTGGCCGCCGCGGCCCGAAAGGGCAGGCCATGTTGAAACATCGCGGCTTTCCGGGGCGTCTGCCCGGTACCGATTTCCAGTTCACAATCCGGCGTCCGAACCCCAAGGGGGCGACCCCGCTCAGGCGGCGCGAACGCCATGCCGACCGGCGGCCGGCCGACCGCGAGGCCGACGCGGCCTTTCTCGCCGCCCTCTGGGCCCATTTCGGAGAGGCGGCATTCGAGCGCGGCAACCTCGATGCGGGGCGCCTCTCCTGGCTCCTCGGCCGGGAGGTCGTGCCGGCCACCGATTCGTTCGATCCCGAGAGCTACGAGGCCGAACTTCGCATCGACCGGGCCGCGGCAATGGCCGCCTTTCCCGAGGTTTTTCCATGATCGCCGGCGTGATTTCGCCGATGCGATGCGAAACTCGGCGGCGGCTCGCCGGAAACGCCGGGCCGCTGCCGCCGGCCTCGCGGGAGCGCGGCGGTGCTCCCATGGTTTTTTTGTGCGGGGCAACCCCCTCCAGCGTGTACCGCTGTGCCCTCACAGGAAAGGTCCGATGCCCTTCCCGAGGCGAACGATGCAAATTCAGCGTCTTTGCGTCGTTCGCCTCTCGGGCTTTGAAGGCGCGGTTCTGTGCCGAGAGGCCCCGTGGAACCAAGAATGGTCTTGCATTCGGCGCGTCCGCGACCACTCTTGGCAGCGAGGCAACCAATAATCGAGGAGTAATCCCATGCAACGCATCACGCTTGCCGTTGCGCTCGCAGCCGGGCTCGGGCTCACCGCCTGCGGCGACACCGTCGGCGAACAGGCCCTGTTCGGCGGTGCGGCCGGTGTCGGGGTGGCCGCGGTCACCGACGGCGACGTGCTCACCGGTGCCGCACTCGGGGCGGCCGGCAACGTCGCCTACTGCCAGACGACCAACAACTGCTGATCGCACTCCGGCGGGGTCAACCCGCTGGATCGAAAAGAGAAAATCACGCGAAGGACGGAGGCGCAGAGGCGTCGCCCCGTCCTTTTTGCGTTTCGAGGCCGCCGCGTGTGCGGCGAGGGGGGAGCCTGCATGTTCAAAAAAATCCTGATCGCAAATCGCGGCGAAATCGCGTGTCGGGTTATCAAGACGGCGAAGCGGATGGGGATCGCGACCGTGGCGGTCTATTCCGACGCCGATGCCGAGGCGCTGCATGTGCGGTTGGCCGACGAGGCGGTCCATATCGGTCCGCCGCCGGCGAACCAGTCCTATATCGTGATCGACCGGATTCTCGACGCGGTCCGCGCGACGGGGGCCGAAGCCGTGCATCCCGGTTACGGGTTCCTGTCGGAGAACCCCAAATTCGCCGCCGCGCTGGCCGCCGAGGGCATCGCCTTCATCGGCCCGCCCCAGGGCGCCATCGAGGCGATGGGCGACAAGATCACCTCAAAGAAGATCGCCGCGGAAGCCGGGGTTTCCACCGTGCCGGGCTACATGGGCCTCATCGCGGATGCCGACGAAGCCGTGAAGATCGCCGGCGAGATCGGCTATCCGGTGATGATCAAGGCCTCGGCGGGGGGCGGCGGCAAGGGAATGCGCATCGCCTGGGACGACACACAAGCCCGCGAAGGGTTCCAGAGCTCGAAGAACGAGGCGGCCGCCAGCTTCGGCGACGACCGGATCTTCATCGAGAAATTCGTCACCCAGCCCAGGCACATCGAAATCCAGGTGCTCTGCGACGGCCATGGCACCGGGCTCTATCTCGGCGAGCGCGAATGCTCGATCCAGCGGCGGAACCAGAAGGTGATCGAGGAGGCGCCTTCGCCGTTTCTCGACGAAGCGACAAGGAAGGCCATGGGTGAGCAGGCCGTCGCGCTGGCGCAAGCGGTGGGCTACACCTCCGCCGGCACCGTCGAGTTCATCGTCGATGGCGAGAAAAATTTCTACTTTCTCGAAATGAACACACGCTTGCAGGTCGAGCATCCGGTGACGGAACTCATCACCGGTATCGATCTTGTGGAACAGATGATCCGGGTGGCGAACGGCGAGACGCTCTCGCTCACCCAGGACGACATCGTGCTCACCGGCTGGGCCCTCGAGTCCCGCGTCTACGCCGAAGACCCCTATCGCGGGTTTCTGCCCTCCATCGGCCGGCTCACCCGTTACCGCCCGCCGGCGGAGGTGGCAGAGGCGACCCGCGCGGTCCGCAACGACACCGGCGTCTTCGAGGGCGGCGAAATTTCGATGTTCTACGACCCGATGATCGCCAAGCTCTGCACCTGGGCGCCCGACCGGGCGGCGGCCCTCGAAGAGATGCGCATCGCGCTCGACGCTTTCGAGCTTGAGGGGATCGGGCACAACCTGCCGTTTCTGTCGGCCGTTATGGACCACGAGAAATTCGCCGCCGGCGACATCACCACCGCCTTCATCGCCGAGGAGTATCCCGACGGGTTCGAGGGCGTAACCCTGCCCGAGCCCGAGCTCCGCCGCGTCGCGGCCTCGGCGGCGGCCATGCACCGGGTCGCCGAAATCCGCCGCACCCGGGTCTCGGGGCGGATGGACAACCACGAGCGCAAGGTGGGCTCGGACTGGCACGTCACCCTCGGCGGGGCGGCCTATGACGTGACCATCGACGCGCGGCCCGGCGGGGCGCGCGTGACCTTCGCCGACGGCACCGCCCACGAGGTCGAGGGGAGCTGGACGCCGGGCGACACGCTGGCGGAGATGTCCGTCGACGGCGCGCCGCTGGTGCTCAAGGTCGACAAGATCACCTCGGGCTTCCGGCTCCGCACGCGGGGGTCCGATCTCGAAGTGAAGATCCGCACGCCCCGCCACGCCGAACTGGCGCGCCTGATGCCGGAGAAACTCCCGCCCGATACGTCGAAATACCTCCTCTGCCCGATGCCGGGCCTGATCGTGAAGATCGACGTCGCCGTCGGCGACGAGGTGCAGGACGGCCAGGCGCTTTGCACAATCGAGGCGATGAAGATGGAAAACATCCTCCGCGCCGAGCGCAAGGGCGTCGTCAAGACGATCTATGCCGAGACCGGTGACAGCCTCGGGGTGGACGACGTGATTTTGGAGTTCGAGTGATGGGCTACCGCCCCTCGCGGATTTCCTGCTGCCTCAGCGGCATCTTGTCGATCGACCGGGACAGTTCGCGGACGTCCCACGGCCGGGGCTTGCGGAGCTCCACTTCGCCGTCCTTGCCGATGAGCGTCAGCATGAAGCCCCGGGGGCGGAGCTTCCGGCGGAGCGCCGAGGCGCCGTCGGGGTCGGTATCGGTGATGATCACCACGTCCCGGTCGGTGAGGTCGTCGAGCCGCGCGAGCAGGAGTTCGAGCTGTTCCTCATATGCCGGGTTGGCCGGCGTATCGGCGAAGACGACCACCGGGCGGGCGATCCAGCGGAACGCGTCGAGATCGACCTCGGCGGCGTCGAACACGGTCGTCGGGTCGGCCCGCCACCGCTCGACGGGGGGCAATTCGGTCATCGCCGCATCGGTCGCTGCGGCATCCTGGGCGAACGCGGTCGTGGCGAAGAACGCAAGGCCTATGGCCAAAACACGGATCATGGCACCTCCATCTCAGCCAGATATAGGGTGCCTGATCGCCGAGGCGAAGAGGAAGCGGGCGCGAAGTGACGAGATGTCCGGTCGCGCCGGGAGGACGGAAAAATGACCGACTGGAAAGCGCTTGCGGAAAAGGAGCTGCGCGGAAAGCCCGTCGACAGCCTCCATTGGGAGACCCTGGAGGGGATCCGCGTCAAACCGCTTTACACCGAGGCCGATCTCGCGGGGCTCGGCCATCTGGGCTCCACTCCCGGCGCCGCACCGTTCACAAGGGGCGTGAAGGCGACGATGTATGCCGGCCGGCCCTGGACGATCCGGCAATATGCGGGCTTCTCCACGGCCGAGGAATCGAACGCCTTTTACCGCAAGGCGCTGGCGGGCGGTCAGCAGGGCGTCTCGGTCGCCTTCGACCTTGCCACCCACCGGGGCTATGACAGCGATCACCCCCGGGTGGAAGGCGATGTCGGCAAGGCGGGCGTGGCCATCGACAGCGTCGTGGACATGAAGATCCTCTTCGACGGCATCCCGCTTCAGGACATCTCGGTGTCGATGACGATGAACGGCGCGGTCATTCCGATCCTCGCCAATTTCATCGTCGCGGGCGAGGAGCAGGGGGTGGCGCGGGAGGCGCTGTCGGGGACCATCCAGAACGACATCCTCAAAGAATTCATGGTCCGCAACACCTATATCTATCCCCCCGAGCCCTCGATGCGGATCGTCGGCGATATCATCGAATACACCGCCGACCATATGCCGAAGTTCAACTCGATCTCGATTTCCGGCTACCACATGCAGGAGGCGGGGGCGAACCTCGTCCAGGAGCTTGCCTTCACCCTCGCCGACGGGCGCGAATATGTGCGCGCGGCCATCGCGCGGGGGATGGATGTGGACCGGTTCGCGCCGCGCCTGTCGTTCTTTTTCGCCATCGGAATGAACTTCTTCATGGAGGCCGCGAAGCTCCGCGCGGCGCGGCTTCTCTGGCACCGGGTGATGTCCGATTTTTCTCCGAAAAATCCGCGCTCCTCGATGCTGAGGACCCATTGCCAGACGTCCGGGGTGAGCCTACAGGAGCAGGACCCCTACAACAATGTCGTGCGCACCGCTTACGAGGCGATGGCGGCCGTGCTGGGGGGCACCCAATCGCTCCACACCAACGCCCTCGACGAGGCCATCGCCTTGCCGACCGAGTTCGCCGCCCGGATCGCGCGCAACACCCAGCTTGTCCTCCAGGAAGAGACCGGGGTGACGAACGTGGTCGACCCGCTGGCGGGGTCCTACTACGTCGAAAGCCTCACCGCCGAGCTTGCCGAAAAGGCCTGGGCGCTGATGGAGGAGGTCGAGGAGATGGGCGGGATGACGAAGGCCGTCGCCTCCGGCATGCCGAAGCTCCGCATCGAGGAGACCGCCGCGAAGCGTCAGGCGATGATCGACCGGGGCGAGGAGGTGATCGTCGGGGTCAACAAGTACCGCAAGGACAGCGAAGACCCGATCGACATCCTCGATATCGACAACGAGACGGTGCGCGCCGCCCAGATCGCGCGGCTGGAGCGTATTCGCGCCGAGCGGGACGGGGCAGCCGTCGAGGCCGCCCTGACCGAGATCACCCGGCGCGCCGGGGAGGGCGGAAACCTCCTCGACGCCGCCGTCGAGGCCGCCCGGGCCCGGGCCACAGTGGGAGAGATTTCGATGGCGATGGAGAAAGCGTTCGGCCGCCACCGGGCGGAGGTGAAGACCCTCGCCGGGGTTTACGGTGCCGCCTATGAGGGCGACGAGGGGTTTGCCGAAATCCAAGGACAGGTCGAGGATTTCGCCGAGGAGGAGGGCCGCCGGCCCCGGATGCTCGTCGTCAAGATGGGCCAGGACGGGCACGATAGGGGCGCCAAGGTCATCGCCACCGCCTTCGCCGATATCGGCTTCGACGTCGATGTGGGGCCTTTGTTCCAGACCCCCGAGGAGGCCGCCCAGGACGCCATCGACAATGACGTTCACGTCGTCGGGATTTCCTCCCAGGCGGCGGGGCACAAGACGCTGGCGCCGAAGCTCATCGCGGCTCTGAAGGAGAGGGACGCCGGCGACATCATCGTAATCTGCGGCGGGGTCATCCCGCAGCAGGATTACGCGTTTCTGAAGAAGGCCGGGGTGCAGGCGATCTTCGGGCCCGGCACCAACATCCCCGAGGCGGCGGGCGACATCCTGCGGCTTATCCGCGAGGCCCGGGCGGGCTGAGGCCGGTGGACTTTGTTGGCCATTTGCGGACGCGGGGGCGTTGGCTTCCGTTGGCCTGAAGGGGCCGTTCAGATCCTGCTCCGGCAGACCTTTGCGACACACGCCCCGGACTTGATCCGGGGCCTCGATTCACCGGAGTGCCAGGCCTGTCGAGGTCCCGGGACAAGCCCGGGACGTGGGGGACTTTGGATCGAAGCCTCGGATTCCGTCCGGGGCGGGACTTTTATTGGCCTTGAGCGGCCGTTTGTGTCTTGCTCCGGCCGACCTTTGCGACACACGCCCCGGACGTGATCCGGGGCCCCGATCCTCTGGAGTGCCAAGCCTATCGAGGTCCCGGGTCAAGCCCGGGACGTGGGGGGCATTGTGTTCGAGGCCCCGGATGACTTCCGGGGCGGGACTTTCTGTTGGCCTTGAGCGGACGTTTGGGTCTTGCTCCGGTAGCCCTTGGCGACACACGCCCCGGACTTGATCCGGGGCCCCGATCCTCCGGAGGGCCAAGCCTATCGAGGTCCCGGGTCAAGCCCGGGACGCGGGGGGATTGTGATCGGGGGAGCGGACAAACGAACGCCCGCTCAAGGCCAAATCCGGACGCCCCCGGTTCCCCCGTCCCGCGCGAGCGTCTAGGCTTGCCCCATGTCGATCTGGTCCCGCATTGCCGATGCCATTTCCGCGCTTGCCTCCGGCCAAGGGCTCTCGGAGGTGTTCGACCGCCTCCGCACCCCGCCCGAACGCTCGGTGGCCTTCACCATCGCCGTCATCGCGCTTGGGGCGAAAATGGCCAAGGCCGATGGCCGGGTGACCCGCGACGAGGTCACCGCCTTCCGCGAGGTCTTCTACATCCCGAAAGCCGAGGAGCCCAACGCGGCGCGGGTCTTCGACCTCGCCCGGCAGGACGTGGCCGGCTTCGACGCCTATGCCCGCCGCATCCGGGCGATGTTCGGCAACGGGCATGACGCGCTCACCGACCTCATCGAGGGGCTGTTCTACGTCGCGGTGGCAGACGGCGAATACCACCCGCGAGAGGATGACTTTCTCCACGAGGTCGCCCGCATCTTCGGCATCGGCGAGCGCGAGTTCCGGGCGATCCGCACCCGTTTTGTGCCCGATGCCGACCCCGACCCCTGGGCGGTGCTGGGGCTTGGTCCCGGTTCGACCCTCGAAGACGCCCGCACCGCCTGGCGGCGTTTGGTGCGCGAGAGCCATCCCGACCGGATGATCGCCCGGGGGCTTCCCGAAGAGGCGGTGCGGATCGCCGAGAAACGGCTCATCGCGATCAACCGCGCCTGGGAGGAAATCAGCGAGGGCCGCGCGGCCTGATGCGCATCGCCACCTACAACATCGAATGGTTCACCGAGCTTTTCGACGACGACGGCACGCTCTTGGCCGACGGCGAATGGTCGGCGCGCTACAACGTCACCCGCGCCGCCCAGGCCGAGGCCATCGCCATCGTGATGACGGCCCTCGATGCCGATGCGATCATGATCATCGAAGCACCCGATGCCCACCGCAAACGCTCCGGCCGGGTGGCGCTGGAGACCTTCGCCGAGGCCTTCGATCTGCGCACGCGCACCGCCCTTCTGGGCTTCGAGAACCACACCCAGCAGGAGATCGCCCTGCTCTACGACCCCGACGTGCTGGAGGCGCGCCACGACCCCATCGGCCCGCCCGAGGGCGGGCACGACGCCGTCGCCGCCCCCCGCTTCGACGGGGCATTCGACATCGACCTCGACATCGACGCCGAACCCGAGCGCGTGACCTGGTCGAAGCCGCCCTTGGAACTGGCCTGCCGCTCGGCGTCGGGGGAGGCGTTCCGGATGATCGGCGTCCATGCGAAATCGAAAGCCCCCCATGGCGCGACGGGCCGCAAGGAAATCCTGCGCGCCTCGATCCAGAACCGCCGCAAGCAGCTTGCCCAATGCATCTGGCTCAGGCGCCGGATCGAGGAGCATCTCGCCGCCGAGGAGCCCTTGATCGTGCTGGGGGACTTCAACGACGGCCCCGGGCTCGACGAATACGAAAAGCTCTTCGGCCGGTCCGGGCTCGAGATCGTGCTTGGAGAGAATGACGGGATGAAGCTTGTCGAGCCCCATGCCGCGATGGGGCTCCAGCGCCGTCTCGGAGCCGCACCGACAACGGCAAGGTTCTGGATTTCGTCGCAGAAACGCTGGCTCGAAGTTCTGCTCGACTACATCATGGTCTCGCCCGACCTCGCCGCCCGCCGCCCCCAATGGCGCATCTGGCACCCGTTCGACGACCCCGGCTGCTACAATGCACCGGAATTGCGGGAGGCGCTCCTGGCGGCGTCGGACCATTTCCCGGTGACGCTCGATATCGATCTTTGAGGCGGTTTCCCGGTCAGGACGGGTGGGCGATCTCGGTCTTCTTGGCCCCGAGGCTGTCGGCGAGCGCCTGGAACCGCGCCTGGGCGACCTCCCCGAACAGGTCCGCCGTCCCGTCGGCGAGGTGGAACGACAGGCACTTCCGCCGCGAAGACCAGGACAGCCGGCCCATCCGCTCGGCATCCTGACCCGAAAACATCGCGCCGAACCGCATCGCCTTGCCGAGCTGTTCGGCGGCCACGGCCTCTTTTTCGGACAATAGCCCGAAGAGCGGCTCGAACCGGGTGCCCGAGCGCGAGTTCTTGTAGCGGTGAAGGAGAGCGAGGCCGAGGAACACCCGCTCGCGGTGGGCGAGCCCGGCCATGTTGGCGCGCGTCGCCAGGTCGAAACAGGCTTCGTGGCGATAGTCGGGATGGGCCCGCCAGGTCACGTCGTGCAACAGACAGGCCGCGCGGACGAGCCGGTAATGGTCTGGGCCCCGGCCCTCGAACAGCGGCGCGATGAAATTGTGCAGCGTCCGGCCGAACCCCGGCAGGCGGGCGTCCTTGGCCTCGGCGAAGCGGCAGGCCTCGATCAGCGGGTCGCGGTCGCGCAGGTCTCGCGGCATCTGCTCGTAGAGCATGCCTTCGCGGATGCCGTAGCTCGAGACGGCGATGTCGTGGGGCTTGAACGTGTCGAGAAGGGTCGTGAGGACGGGGGCGGCGAGCGGCAGGAGGCTCGCACGGGTCTCGCTGATCCCGGTTGCCCGGCGCAACTCCTCCATGTCGGAGGTCGCGATCAACGCGGCGGTGGCGCGGACGTCCTTTCGGCTCATCCGGTATTCGTGAAGGACCGCGAGCGGGTAGCCGCGCCGCTCCATGTCGATCCGGGCGAAGGCCCGCCAGGAGCCGCCGACGAGGAACAGCCGGTCCGATTGCTCGCCCATCGTCGCGCGAAGGCCGTCGATCTCCGCCTTGACCGTCTTGCGGCGGCCGGACTTGCCGCCCTTGACGCCGGCGAGCCTCAGAGGCCCCAGGGGCGAGGTGACGCATTTGCCCACTTCGCCGTCCTGAAGCTCGGCAAGTTCCATCGACGAGCCACCGATGTCGCAGACGAGCCCGTAGGACCCCGGCCAGCCGAGGAGCACCCCCTGGGCCGAAAGCCGGGCCTCCTCGGTGCCGTCGATCACCCAGAGGCGGAGGCCGGTCTCGCGCAACACGTCCTCCCTGAACGCGGGACCGTCCTCCGCCTCCCGCACCGCGGCTGTGGCCACAGCCGTCAGCGGTGCTGCTCCCATGCCCTTGGCGAGAAGGGCGAACCGTTTGAGCGCGACCATGGCGCGCGCCTTGCCGTCGGGGTTGAGCCGGCCGGTATCGGCCATGCCCGCGCCGAGGCCGCACATGACCTTCTCGTTGAAGAAATAGGCCGGACTGCGCGCCGCGCCGTCGAACACGACAAGGCGCACCGAGTTAGACCCGACATCGACGACCCCGACCCGGGTGAGGGCCCGGGCGCCGGGGCTGTCGAACAGCGGGCGGCCGAACGGCGCCCAGTCGTCCACCTCCGGTGCGCTGCCGTCGTCCATCTTCGCAAGCATCCCCTTCGCGCGGCGGACATTTTGCCGGGATGGCCCCTCGCGGTCAATCCAGAGCTTCGGCCAGTTTTTTCACATCCGACGCGCCGGCCTTGCCGCGGCCGGAAAGCGACGGGTTTTCCATGAAGTACCGGTGGCAGCTAAAAGGCCGCCGGCCCTCTTCGATCGCCGGGCGCAGGAACTTGCCATCCGGCCCCAGAAGCCAGGAGTTGGCCTCGTCGCGAAGATTTGCGACCATGATCTGGTCGACGATCTGGGCCTTCACGGTTGGGTTTTCGATCTCAACGAGGGTTTCGACGCGCCGGTTGAGGTTGCGGCCCATCCAGTCCGCCGAGGAGATGTAGACCCGGGCCTCTTCCGCCGGCAACCCGTGGCCGGCGCCGAAACAGACGATGCGGGAATGTTCGAGGAACCGGCCCACGACCGATTTCACGCGGATGTTGTCCGACAGCCCCGCCACCCCCGGGCGCAGGCAGCAGATGCCGCGGATCACAAGGTCGATCTTCACCCCGGCCTGGCTGGCAAGGTAGAGCGCGTCGATCACGTCGCGCTCGACGAGCGAGTTCATCTTCGCCCAGATCCGCGCCGGCCGCCCGGCAAGGGCGTGCTCGGCCTCCTCGGCGATGCGTTCGAGAAGCGTCGTTTTCAGGGTGAGCGGAGAGATCGAGAGGTTTTCGAGGCTTTGCGGCTTGGCGTAGCCCGACAGGTAGTTGAAGACCCGGGTGGCATCCCGCCCCAGGGCCGGATCGCAGGTGAAGAGCGACAGGTCGGTGTAAATCTTCGCCGTGATCGGGTGGTAATTGCCGGTGCCGTAATGGGTGTAGGTGGCAAGCCCCCCGGTCTCCCGGCGCACCACGGTCGAGATCTTGGCGTGGATCTTGTAGTTCAGAAACCCGTAGACGACATGGACGCCGGCGCGTTCGAGCTTTCTCGACTGGCGGATGTTGGCGGCTTCGTCGAACCGGGCCTTGAGTTCGACGAGGGCGGTGACCGATTTGCCGTCCTCGGCCGCCTCGCAGAGGGCGTCGACGATGGGCGACTGGTTCGAGGTCCGGTAGAGGGTCTGCTTGATCGCCACCACATCGGGGTCGGCGGCGGCCTGTTTGAGAAACCGCACCACCATGTCGAAGGTCTCGTAGGGGTGGTGGAGAAGCATGTCCTTCTGGCGGATCGCAGCGAACATGTCGCCGTCGTGGTCCTGCACCCGTTCGGGGACCCGCGGCGTGAAGGACGGCCAGAGCAGATCGGGGCGTTCGTCGAGGACAAGCTCGTTGAGGTCCCCCGACCCGATCAGCCCGTCGACATCGACGACCTCGTCGTCGCCGACCTTGAGTTCCTCCATGATGAGTTTTCTCAGCCGCTTCGGAGCGCCTGTGGAGATCTTCATCCGGACGACCTCGCCCCGGCGCCGGCGCTTGAGGGCCACCTCGAACTCGCGCACGAGGTCTTCGGCCTCGTCCTCCACCTCGAGGTCGCTGTCGCGCAGGACGCGGAAGGCGCAACTGCCCTTCAGCGCATAGCCCGGAAAGAGCCGGTCGAGGTTCAAAAGGAGCACGTCCTCAAGGAGAATGAACCGGTGTTCACGGCCCGTTGCGGGCAGGCGCACGAACCGCCGCGTCTGATGCGGGATCGGCAGGAGCGCCTGGAGCATCCGCCCGTCCTCCGCACTTTCGAACTCCAGCGCGAGCGCGTAGCCGGTATTCGGAATGAACGGGAACGGATGGGCCGGGTCGATGGCCAGCGGGGTCAGGATCGGGAAGATCTCGGCGAGGAAGACCTTTTCGAGATGTTTGCGGTCCGATTTCGAGAGGTCGTCGCGGGCGAGAATGTGGATGTCGTGGCCGGCCATGTCCGCCGCGAGACCGGTCCAGATCCGTTGCTGGTGCTCCATCAGCCGCCGGGCTTCGGTGTTGATAAGCGAGAGCTGCTCGGCCGGCGTAAGCCCATCCTGGGCCGGGGCGGTCATGCCCCCCTTGGCAAGCTCGCGCAGGCCGGCGACGCGGACGGTGTAGAACTCGTCGAGATTGCTCGACGAGATCGACAGAAACCGCAGCCGTTCAAGGAGCGGAACCTCGGCGTTCTGCGCCTCCTCCAGCACACGCCAGTTGAATTCGAGCCAGGACAGTTCGCGGTTGAAGAACCGGCTCGGCCCGTCCGGGTCGACGTCCGGCATGTCGGCGCCGGGCGGCTGGGGGCTATGGAGGAGATCGGCGCTGGTCATCATTACAACAGATAGTCCTTCTGCGGGGCGATTTTGCCCCCTTCGCTCTTTTTGACGGAATTACAAGACTATGTTGTGACGCCGCCGCCGTTGTCCAGAACCCTGCGGGCGAGCGCGCGGGTCACGCCGCGGCGGCTGGCGAGCGCGGCCCGGTCGAGCGCGGCGACCACCGCTTCGGCCGCGTCGTGGGAGCGTTCGATGCGCTGCACCAGCCAGGGGATGAGCGCGGGCTCGGGCGCGATCTGGCGGTCGGCGAAGAGCTTCACAAGGAGGTTGGCCAGCAGAGCATCGTCGGGCGGGTCGAGCGTGGCGACCCCGCTCGCCTGCATCCGGCTTGCCAGGTCGGGAAGGTCGATGGGCCAGCGCGGTGGCGGCAGGCGGCCCGTGCATAACAGCCGCCCGCCCCGGGCCTGAAGGAGGTTCACAAGATGGAAGGCCGGTGCCGCGCCGTCCGGCGTCAGCGCGTCCCAATCCTCCACGACCAGCGCCGCGGCCTCCCCGAGCGCGGCGATATCCGCTGTTTCGAGCTCCGATGCGGCGGTCAGCCGCGCGCCCTCGGCGCCGGCCCAGACATGGGCCAGATGCGTCTTCCCCGCCCCCTGCGGGCCGACCAGAACGAGCCGCCCGTTCGGCCAGGCCTCGGGCCGGTCGATGGCCGCCACCGCATCTGCGTTCGACGGCGAGACGAAGAAGTCGCCGCGGGCATGGGACGGCCGTGCGGGCAGGTCGAAGGTGAGCTGCCGGGACATGGCTCAGGCCTCGTCCTCGACCTCAAGCTCGGCAGGTGGCTCGCGGCCCGACAGGCCCTTGTAGAGGAGCCCCTCGCGGTATTGCTCGATGAAGAACCGGGCGACGACCCCGATGGCGGCCGCGACCGGGACGGCGACGAGAAGGCCCACGAAGCCGAAGAGCGCACCGAAGACCGACAGCGCGAAGATCAGCCAGACCGGGTGCAGCCCGACGCTGGAGCCCACGAGCTTCGGGGTGAGGATGTTGCCCTCGAGGAACTGCCCCGACTGGAAGATCGCCCAGACCGCCAGGATCCAGATCCAGTCGCCCCAGAACTGAAAGAGCGCAAGCCCGATGGCGAGCACGCCGCCCACCAGCGCCCCGACGTAAGGGATGAACGAGATGAGGCCGGCCACCGCGCCCACGACGAGCCCGAACTGGAGCCCGACAATGGCCAAAAGCGTGGCGTAATAGACCCCGAGGATGACGCAGACCGTGCCCTGGCCGCGGATGAAGGCGGCGAGCGTGGCGTCGATGTCGCTGGCGATCTGCCGGATCGCCGGGGCGTGGTCGCGGGGCAGAAGGTCGTCGATCTTGGCGACCATGTTGTCCCAGTCGAGCAGCAGATAGAATGTCACCACCGGGACGAGGACGATCAGCACCACGATGTTGAGAAGCGACAGCGCCGAGGTCAGCACGCCGTTGAGGAACTCGCCGCCCTTGGCCTGAATCGTCGCCCCGAGCGAATCGAGCGAGCGGCGGATCGTGGAGCTTTCGTCCATGATCTGGGGAAACTGCTCGTTGACCCAGGCCTGGAGCTGGCGCGCAAGCTCGGGGGCCAGCGCGAAGAGGTCGGCGGCCTGCTGGGCCAGCGTCGGCACCACCAGAAGCCCGCCGACGACGAAGAGAATGAGCGCGGCAATCGTGATGACGACCGTGGCCATGGTCCGCGACAGACCGATGCGTTCCAGCCGGTCCGCCACCGGGTCGAGGCAGTAGGCGATGGCGCCGCCGAGGACGAAGGGCAGCAGGACATCGCCGAGAAACCACATGACCGCGACGAAGGCGATCGTCGCGATGGTCCAGTAGCGGAGCTGATCTCTGACGGGCAGGGCCATGGGGTCGCCTTTCTCCGAGCCCTTGATTGCCCATGGGGCCGGTCAGGGCAAGGGCCGGAGCGCAGGGCGCGCCGGCCGAGGCGGTGGGGCGGTCCTGGCGTCGGGCCGATGGTCGCCCGCCTTTCGGCCAGAAAGCCCCGTCCCGGGCTTGACCCGGGACCTCGATGGGTCTGGTACTCCGGTGGGTCGGGGCCCCGGATCGGGTCCGGGGCGTGGGTTGCCGTTGGCCCGCTGCGGGCCTTCGTTTGTCCGCCCAGTTCCCAAAGCCCCCCACGTCCCGGGCTTGACCCGGGACCTCGATAGGCTTGGCCCTCCGGAGGATCGGGGCCCCGGATCGGGTCCGGGGCGCGGGTTGTGGTTGGCCTGCTGCGGGCGTTGGCCGCAGAGCACTGAGCCGCGCCATCGGCGGGCCGCGGGGCGGCGACGGCGCGGCGGCCTGTCGGCCTTGATTCCGCGCCAGGCGAAGCTCTGAAGGTCGGCAATAGACCGAAACCGCCCCCCGTCGCCGAAGCGCCCGGCATCGCCCCATCGACGCCCGCAGAGCCTTCCCGCGGAGAGATTGAACCGACCGCGGCTGCGCGATAGACCGGGCGGCACTGCCGATGACACAGAGACCAAAGATGCGCCTCTCCCGCTACTTTCTGCCCGTCCTGAAGGAAACCCCCGCCGAGGCGCAGATCGTCTCGCATCGGCTGATGCTGAGGGCAGGCATGATCCGCCAGGCATCGGCCGGCATCTATTCCTGGCTGCCGCTGGGCTACCGGGTGCTCAGGAACATCGAACGCATCGTCCACGAGGAGCAGGCGCGGGCGGGGCACATTCCCGTTCTGATGCCGACGCTGCAATCGGCCGACCTCTGGCGCCAATCGGGCCGCTACGACGCCTATG
This sequence comes from Paracoccaceae bacterium, assembly GCA_030066905.1. Classification (GTDB taxonomy): domain Bacteria; phylum Pseudomonadota; class Alphaproteobacteria; order Rhodobacterales; family Rhodobacteraceae; genus JASJAR01. The sequence goes on from JASJAR010000023.1 coordinate 45,905, forward strand.
GACCCGAGATGCTCCGTATCCGCGACCGGCACGACCGCGACATGCTCTACGGGCCCACCAACGAGGAGATGATCACCGAGATCGTCGCGGCTTACGTCAATTCCTACCGGTCCCTGCCGCTCACGCTCTACCACATACAGTGGAAGTTCCGCGACGAGATGCGGCCCCGGTTCGGGGTGATGCGCGGCCGGGAATTCCTGATGAAGGACGGCTACAATTTCGACCTGTCGAAGGAGGCGGCCCTTCACGCCTATAACCGCCATTTGGTGAGCTACCTTCGGACCTACGAGCGGATGGGGCTTCAGGCGATCCCGATGCGGGCCGATTCAGGGCCCATCGGCGGCGATTACACCCATGAGTTTCTCGTGCTCGCCGAGACCGGCGAGTCGGAGGTGTTCTACGACAGCGAGGTCACCGACCTCACCTTCGGCGACCGCGACATCGATTATGACGATTGGGACCAGTGCCAGGGCGTTCTGGAGGAATTCACCTCGCGCTATGCCCGCACCGACGAGACCCATGACGAGGCGGTGTTCGACAAGGTCCCCGAAGCCCGCCGCCGCAGCGCGCGGGGCATCGAAGTGGGCCAGATCTTCTATTTCGGCACGGCCTATTCCGAAAGCCTCGGCGCCTTTGTGCAGAACGAGGCCGGCGAGCGGGTGCCGCTCCATATGGGCTCCCACGGGATCGGTGTGAGCCGGCTTGCCGGCGCGATCATCGAGGCGAGCCATGACGACAGGGGCATCATCTGGCCCGAGGCGGTGACGCCGTTCCAGGTGGGGCTTGTGAACCTCCGCCAGGGCGACAGCGCGACCGACGCGGCCTGCCACGGGATCGAGCTTGCCCTCGAAAAGCGGGGGCTTTCGGTTCTCTATGACGACCGCGAGGAGCGCGCCGGGGCGAAGTTCGCCACGATGGACCTCATAGGCCTGCCCTGGCGGATCACGGTGGGCCCGCGGGGGCTGGAGAAAAACGTCGTCGAGCTTACTTCGCGCCGGACCGGCGAGAGCGAGGAGATGTCGGCCGAGGCGGCCATCGACCGGGTGGCGGGCATCTATGGCCTGGCCCCCTGAGGTTCTGGAGGCCGAGAGCCCGCTTTACGAGATGCTGCGCTTTATGGTGCGGCGACCGGGGATGTATCTCGGGGAACGGCCACTCGAGAGGTTCCAAGGCTGGCTTGATGGCTACAAGATCGGGCTTGCGGTGGCCGGGCGAACCGATCCGTTGTGCGAGGCCCTTCGGACAGGCGATTTCAACGCCTTTGTCGCGGCGCGGCTCGATCTGCCTAACCGCTTCTCCGGAGAGAACGCGTTCAAGATGATCGCCTATGTGTCTCCGAGCCAAGGCAGGGGCGCGTTCGAAGACTTCGTTACGCTGCTGGACGACTTTCTCGAAGCCGAGGAGGTTCCGCGGACCGAACCTCATCTTTCGGCAGTCGTTCACGACCAGCGGCTCCGGCAACAAGGAGCGAACTGACATGGCACAGACGTTCTACGAGGTCGACTGGTCGACCCTTCCCGAACCGGAAGACGACGGGGCGGCGGATCATCTGCCCGGTCTCGCCCTGCCGTCCATCGCGCTGGCTTCGACGGGCGGGGACCCGGTCGATCTCGCCGCCCTGCCGGGGCTCACGATCCTCTATATTTACCCCAAGACCGGCCAGCCCGGCACCGAGATGCCCGATGGCTGGGACATGATCCCCGGGGCGCGGGGCTGCACGCCGCAATCCTGCGCGTTCCGCGACCATTATGCCGATCTCAGAAGCTTGGGCGTCGCTCAGCTTTTCGGGCTCTCGACCCAGTCCACCGCCTACCAGACCGAGGCGAGGGATCGGATGCATCTGCCGTTCGACCTGCTGTCGGACGAAAGCCTCGCCTTTGCCGGGGCGCTGAACCTGCCGACCTTCGGGGCCGGCGGCGAGAGGCTCATCAAGCGGATGTCGCTGGCGATTGAAGCCGGCCGCATCGTCGATGCGATCTACCCGGTCTTTCCGCCGGACGCCAATGCCGCGATGGTCGAGGATTGGCTGCGCGGCCGCTAGGCCTCTTCATCTTGGCGAAAATACCGCCGGGGGTCCGGGGGCAGGCAGCCCCCGGCCGCCAGAAGCCGGGCACCCCCGCTCCGCCTTGCAGCGCGCGCCGCTTCGGCCCATAGACGGGGCAACCAAGAACGAGCAGGTCGCCCCATGGCCGGATTTTCGCGCTACGAATTCCTGATCGCCTGGCGCTATCTCCGCGCCCGCCGCGCCGAGGGCGGGGTGAGCGTGATGACCTGGATCAGCCTGATCGGCATCGCGCTCGCGGTGGCCGCGCTCATCATCACGCTGGCGGTGCGGTCGGGCTTCCGGGCGGAGTTCGTCGACACGATCCTCGGCGCCAACGCCCATGTCACGCTCTATTCCCAGCCCTTCGTCAACGAAGCTGGCCAAACCGTGCGGACGCTTCCCGATTACGACGCCTTGGCATCCCGCGTGGCCGAGGTCGAGGGCGTCACCCGGGTCGCGCCGCTGGTGCGCGGGCAGGTCATGGCCAATGCCGGCCAGCGCAATACCGGGGTCGCGGTCTACGGGATCGCGGCCGAGAACCTCGCCACGATCCCGCGGATCGCCGAGCCGGTGCGGTCGTCGGGGTCGATCGCCGATTTCGAGCGCGGGGTCGCGGTGGGCGAGGGCGTGGCCAGGGAACTCGGGCTCGCGGTGGGCGACGCGATCCGGCTGATTTCCCCCAACGGGGTGCGCACCGCCTTCGGCACCTCGCCGAGGGTCTCGGCCTACGAGGTCGTTTATATCTTCTCGTCGGGCCGGTTCGACATCGACCGGACGCGCATCTACATGCCGCTGGCCGAGGCGCAGGTCTATTTCGACCGCGAGGGCGTGGCCGATGAGCTGGAGATCATGGTCGCCGAGCCCGAGGAGATCGACCGGCTCGGGCCCGCGCTGCTTGAAGCGGGCGGGCCAAGGACGCTCATCTGGACCTGGCGCGACAGTTCCGGCGCCTTCCTGCGCGCGCTCGAAGTGGAGGACACGGTGATGTTCGTGCTGATGAGCGTTCTGGTGCTCATCGCGTCGATGAACATCATCTCGGGGCTGGTGATGCTGGTGAAGAACAAGGGCCGCGACATCGGGATATTGCGCACGATGGGGCTCACCGAGGGGTCGGTCTTGCGGGTGTTCTTCCTCTGCGGGGCGTTCACCGGCGTGATCGGGACGATTGCCGGGGTGATCCTCGGCTGTCTCTTTGCGATCTATTTCGACCAGATCCTCGCCTTCGTGAACGGGGCCGCCGGGGGCGGGGTGTGGGATGCGAGCGTGCGGGGCATCTACCGGCTGCCGGCGAAGCTCGAGGTCGGCGACGTCGTGTCCGCCGTCGCGCTGTCGCTGTTTTTGTCCTTCGTCGTGACGATCTTCCCCGCCCGGCGCGCGGCCCGGCTCAACCCGGTCGAGGCGCTGCGCTATGAGTGAGGCCGCGCTTGCGCTCGATGGCATCGAGAAGGCCTATCTGAGGGGGACGCCGGGGGAGGTCGAGGTCCTGTCGGGCGCGTCGCTCCATCTCGCCCCCGGCGAGGCGGTGGCCCTCGTCGCGCCCTCGGGGGCGGGCAAGTCCACGCTTCTGCACATCGCGGGGCTCCTCGATGTCGCCGATGCCGGCAGCGTCCGGCTCGCCGGGGCCGACCTCACGCGCGCCTCGGACCGCAAGCGCACCGAGGCGCGGCGCCGGCAGATCGGCTTCGTCTACCAGTTCCACCACCTCCTGCCGGAATTCACCGCCGCCGAGAACGTGATCCTGCCGCAGCTTGCCGACGGTACCGGCCGGCGCGCGGCCGCCGAGCGGGCGGCGGGGCTTCTCGACCGGGTCGGGCTCGGCCCACGGGCCGGTCACCGGCCGGCGGCGCTTTCGGGCGGCGAGCAGCAGCGGGTCGCGTTCTGCCGGGCGCTGGCGAACGCGCCGCGCGTTCTTCTGGCCGACGAGCCCACGGGCAACCTCGATCCGGCGACCTCGGACACGGTCTTCGGGGCGCTGATGGACCTCGTGCGCGGCACCGGCCTTGCCGCGCTCGTTGCCACCCACAACCCCGAACTCGCCGCCCGGATGGACCGGACCCTGCGGCTCGAAAACGGCCGCCTCGTTCCCGCCTGACCGAGATCAAGGCGGGTGGGGCCGCAGGCGGCGAATGATGGCTGGAAGGACGGAGACCCCCATGCGTTACATGCTCTTAGCCGCTCTACTTTCCATCGCCGCCGGGGCGGCCGGGGCACAGGACGCCGACCGCGGCGCGGATGCCTTCGCGGACCACTGCGCGGTCTGCCACGGCGAGACCGCCATGGGCGACGGGCCGATGGTGCCGGTGCTGACGGTCGCGCCGTCCGATCTGACGTCGCTCGCCGCCGGCAACGACGGCGTTTTTCCCACCGCCCGCGTCGTCCGCCGGATCGACGGACGCGAAGAGGTGATGGCCCATGGCGGCCCGATGCCGCTCTTCGGCGACATCCTCGGCGGCGCTTCGGGGGTGATCGACGCCCCCGACGGCTCGCCGGTTTTCACCACCGAGGAGATCGTCGACATCACCGCCTGGCTTCAGGCGATCCAGGTGGAGTAGGCGGCGGCCAGCCGGGCGACGTCCGGGCCGGGAGCGGTCTGGCTGGCCCGGGGCGGAGGTTGGGCGCGCGCTCCAACGACCCAAGGCAACCCACGCCCCGGACGCGATCCGGGGCCCCGACCCACCGGAGTGCCCGGCCGTTCGAGGTCCCGGGTCAGGCCCGGGACGGGTTCATTTCCGATCGTGGCCGCAAGAACGAAGGTCCGCTCGGGGCCGAAGCGCATCCTGCTTCAGGCCGAACAGATCCCTTGCGTCTCCGCCCCGTCCCAGGGCAGTTCCACCCCGGCAAGCGGGACCGCGTCGCGCCGGGCAAGACCGGGGAAGGGCTCTGACAGCATCGCGTGGAGCGCGGCGGTCTTCGGGCTCTCGGGGTCGAGCGCGCGGCAGCAGACGAACTCCTCCACCAGCGTACCCTGCTGCTCCCAGGCATAGCTCAGGAACGGCCGGGCCGGGTCGAACGCGACGAGATAGGGATCGTCCTCCTCGATATGCTCGGCGAGGGCCTTGAGCGGATGGTATCGGGTCGCCGCCCGCTGCTGCCACTGCCAGACATGGGTGACCTCGTGGGCGAGCCGCATCGCGTCGCGCAAGGGCAGGCGGTCGGGGTAGCCGGCGGTGTAATCCTCCGCCCAGAAGGCTTCGGTGAAATACATCGTCGAATCGAGCGTGAGCCCGGGGAAGATGATTGTCTGCTGCCCCGTGCGCGGCGGGAAGATCCGCTCCCGGCAGGTGTCGCGCGGGCGTTCGGGGATATCGGCGTCGAAGGCTGCCGAGATCGAGCCGCGGGCGACGCGGATCGCCGCATAATCCACCGTAGGCCCATGGATCGTCTCGATGAAGCCGCGCTCGGCCTCGGTGAGCGGGCGCTGGGCGCAGGCGGTCAGAAGCACGAGGGCGGCGAGAGCGAGGCGCATGGGGCGACGTGACGGGATTTTCAGGACGGGTGCAAGGGGCGGCCGCGGCCAAGGCGATTGACCTTGCGCAGGGCAGCCAGCGGCCCGTCGGGCTAGGATCGGGGTCCGACGACCACAAGGAGCCGACGATGGGACGCTGGACGATCCTCCTGACTGCCCTGGCGCTGGTGGCGGCCTGCGTCGAAGAGGCGCCGGTCTCCATGGGCCGGGCCGATTACGCGCAGTTCTGCGCCGGCTGCCACGGGGGGGCCGGTGCAGGCGACGGGCCGGTCGCGGGCGGGCTTTCGGTGGCGCCGGCAGACCTGACGACGCTGTCGACCCGGAACGGCGGGGCCTTTCCCCTCGTCGAGGTGATGTCCCATATCGACGGCTATACCAGGCGGGTCGACGGCGGGGAGATGATCATGCCGGAATTCGGCCCCGCGATCCAGGCCGGACGGCTGGTGCGGGTCGAGACCGCTGACGGCGTCAGCACCCCCACGCCGGAGCGGCTCTACGCTCTGGCGCGCTATCTGGAGACCCTACAGGAATAGACGGTCGGCCGGGTTGCATCCGACCTTGAGGGCAGGACGGCGGCGGGCCGGGACCGGTCCACCGCGCCTCTGGCCGCCCCGGGGTCCCGGGCCCCGCCCCCGGACGGGGGTGGCCGCACGCGCCCGGTCTCAGCGGGTTGCCGCGTGGCGGCGCTCCGGGGGCAGCCCGCCGATCTCCAGGATCAGCTTCCGGCGTACCGCATCGGCGAAATCCGCCCGCCCCTCGGCCTCGACGACAAACGCGCCGGGGCCCCCGATCACCCGGTCGCGGTAGGCGTCCGGGGTGCCCGGCCGTTCGGCGGTGGAGATTGCCAGCGCGTTGATGACGATCCCGGCCGCCAGCACCTCCGCGCGGGCGCTCTCGATGGAGGGCCCCGAGAAGTTCGAGGCCGAATCGCCGGAAAAGTCGATCACCTTGCGCCAACCGTCATGGACGTTGGTTTCGATCAGCGTCTTGCCGTCGAGAAGCGCCTGGCCGATGGCGTTGCGCCCGAACGCCATGCGCGGGGCGGCAAGGAGGCTTTCGGCGAAGCGGGCCGCGCTCTCGGGGCCGTCGACCACCGCCCAGTCGGCGACGACGGCGGTGCCGGCCGCCCATTCGACGTAAGTGACCGCGATCCGCCCATAGGCCGAGGCCGCGATCACGTCGAGGACGCGGGGGTCGGTGATGGCTGTGGCGTAGCCCTGGCGCTGGAAGGCGATCTCGTCGGCGGTGATCGACCCCGAGGCGTCGGCGAGGAGCACAAGCTCGACCTCCACGTCCTGGGCGGCCGCCGGGGTGAGCAAGGCGAGACAGACCGTCCCGCAGATCGCGTTCGGCAACGAACGGGCGGTTCGCCGGACAAGGGCGAGGAGGAGCGCGCGCATAGACCAGACATAGCATGGGCGCGGGGAACGGCCAGGGTTCGGCCCGTCGCGGCGGCGGGGCGCTGTCCGCCCCAGGCCTATCGCGGTGTTGCGGCGTTCACGTCCCGGGCGGGGAATAGGCCCCCGAGATCTCCGTGGCCTTCTTCGCGATCCCCTCGAACTCCTCGGGCGACCAGGCGCGGATGGTGTTGAGATGCACCGCGGCCCCCGAGGCGGCGATGGCCATGTTCACGGCGACGACATCGCCGCCGTCGGGCATCTCGACGATGGCCATCACGTCGTGGGGGCCGGTGGTCATGTACATATCGAGAAGCGTGCCGCCCCCTTTCTCGACGAGCTTGCCGACCGCCGCGCGGCGGCCCTGGGCGTGGGTCATGAGGCCCTTGACGGTGTCCTGGCTGTAGGATGCGGTGACGATGAAGATGGGCATGGCGCTCCTCCCGTGGCGTTTGCCTGCCCGGGTCGGGGCTTGCCTGTCGCGTGCCTCGGGGTGCGGGGCGGTTCTTTCTGGGCTGCCCCGGTGGCGCGAGGATAGCGGATTTCCCGGGACTTCGGTAGGGCGCGGGGGCACGGCGGCGTTTGGCAGCGGATGGTGGGGTGAAACCCCACCCTACCGGCGCGCGATCTCTGCCCCCCGGACGGGGCCGGGCAGCGGGTTTTTCAACTCGGTGATGTCAGTCGGCGTTGGCGTTTCGATCTTGAAACCGACGGGCCCGCCAGGGCGACTTGCCGTGCGCCTCCCCCGGCCGCTCGACCGGGGATTTGCAAGATGGCTGCCCCTGCGCCTTGGGTTGAGGCGGTCTCGGGGGCGGTCAGTCTTCGGTCAGGCGGCGGGTTGGTGGCCCGCCGCTCAGGAACGTTCGCGGGGGAGGATGGTGTGGGAGAGTTGAGGAGGGGTGAAGGGGGCGTTCGGTCGTAGGGTGGGCAATCTGCCCACCGGTCGCCCATTCCCACTGACGCATGGTGGGCAGATTGCCCACCCTACACGGGGTGTTAACCATGGGCGCGGCAGGGATTGGGGATGTCGAGCTATCGCCGCGCGCTGGTCAATGGCGCCACCTATTTCTTTACGGTCGCCCTCGCCGACCGGTCGACCACCGCGCTTGTCGAGAACATCGGATTGCTGCGCGACGCGGTGGCGAGGACAGGCGCTGAACTGCCCTTCCGCATCGATGCGATGGTGATCTTGCCCGACCACCTTCATGCGGTCTGGACATTGCCGGAGGGCGATGCCGCCTTTCCCGAACGATGGCGGCGGATCAAGGCGCGGTTTTCCCATGGCGTCGGCGGGGCGTATCGACGGACCGCGAGCAAGATCGCCAAGCGAGAGGTCGGGTTGTGGCAGCGGCGGTATTGGGAGCATGTGATCCGGGACGAACGAGATTACCGGGCCCATGTCGAGTATTGTTGGGGGAACCCAGTGAAGCATGGGGTGGTGGCGAGGGCGGTGGAGTGGCCGTATTCGTCGATCCATAGGGATATCCGGCGGGGATTGGTGGCGCCCGAATGGGTCGGTGGAGATGTTGATGGCAATTTCGGCGAGTAGGGTGGGCAATCTGCCCACCGTGCGCAGGTGACGATTTGGGATGGTGGGCAGATTGCCCACCCTACGCTTGCTGTGCAGAAGAACCAGCGCGTGCGCCGGTGCGGGACGGGGGGCAGATTGCCCACCCTACGGTTGGTCTGGGCGCCGCGTTCCGTCGCTTTCGAAGCAGGGCTTTCACGGGTGCCCGGCATCGCCGGACCGCTTTCACTCCGCCAAGCGCCCCGACGGAGCGCCTCAGTTAGACGGCGCGTTCGGAGAGTAGGGTGGGCAATTTGCCCACCGTGGCGTGGATCGAGGAGTGGAGTGGTGGGCGGATTGCCCACCCTACGCCTGCTGGGAATGCATAACGAGTTCGAGCCTGAAGTCTAAACATCCAACTCCTCCACAAACCGCGCATTCTCCTGGATGTACTGAAACCTGAGTTCCGGCTTCTTCCCCATCAGCCGCTCCACCAAATCGCCCGTCTCGCCAGGCTCGTCCTCGTCGATGGTCACTCTGATGAGCTTCCGGCTGCCGGGGTCCATGGTGGTTTCTTTGAGATCTTTCGCGTCCATCTCCCCCAGCCCCTTGAAGCGGGAGACGTCGATCTTGCCTTTGCCGCCGAGGCCCTTGGCGAGCCACGCATCCCGCTCGGCCTCATCCACGCAATAGACCCGCTTGGCCCCTTGGGTCAGCCGGAAGAGCGGCGGGCAGGCGAGGTAGAGGTGGCCCTGGTCGATGAGGGGGCGCATCTGGGTGAAGAAGAAGGTCATCAGGAGCGAGGCGATATGGGCGCCATCGACATCGGCGTCGGTCATGATGATGACCTTGTCGTAGCGCAGGTCCTCGATGTTGAAGCGGGTGCCCAAGGAGACGCCCAAGGCCTGGCAGATGTCGGCGATTTCCTTGTTGTCGCCGAGTTTTCCGCTCGCAGCACCCAGAACGTTCAGGAGCTTGCCGCGCAGGGGAAGGAGCGCCTGGGTCTCGCGGTTGCGGGCCATCTTGGCCGAGCCGCCCGCGCTGTCGCCCTCAACGATGAAAAGCTCGGTCCCGTCGCGGGTGGCGTTGGAGCAATCGACGAGCTTACCGGGCAGGCGGAGTTTCTTCGTCGCCGATTTGCGGGCGGTTTCCTTCTCCTGCTTGCGGCGGAGCCGCTCCTCGGCGCGCAGGACCAGAAAGTCGAGGATCGCGCCGGCGGATTTCGTGTCCGCCGCCAGCCAATGGTCGAAATGGTCGCGCACCGAGGCCTCGACCATCTTCGCGGCACTTTCGGTCGACAGCCGGTCCTTCGTCTGGCCGACGAATTGCGGCTCGCGGATGAAGACCGAGACGAGGGCGCCCGCGCCGGTGGCGAGGTCGTCTCGATTGATCTGGCCGGCCTTTTTGTTGCCGATGCGTTCGCCGTAGGCGCGGATGCCCTTGAGGATCGCCGCCCAGAAGCCCGCCTCGTGGGTGCCGCCCTCGGGGGTCGGCACGGTGTTGCAGTAAGATTGCAGGAAGCCGTCGCGGGAGGGGCTCCAGTTGATCGCCCATTCGACCTTGCCGGGCGCGCCGAACTTCTCGCGGAACTCGACGAGACCCGAGAAGGGCCGGTCGGCATAGGTGATCGCCTCGCCGAGGCTTTCGGAGAGGTAGTCCGAGAGCCCGCCGGGGAAGTGGAACGTCGCCTCGGCCGGCGTGTCGTCTTCGGTGACAGCCGTCTTCCAGCGGATTTCCACGCCGGAGAAGAGATAGGCCTTCGAGCGGGCCATCTTGAACAGGCGTGCGGGTTTCAGCCTCAGCGAGCCGAAGATCTCGGCGTCGGGGTGGAAGGTGACCGACGTGCCGCGGCGGTTCGGAGCCGCGCCGATCTTCTCAAGCGGCCCCTGGGGGAGCCCGCGGGAGAATTCCATCGCATAGAGCTCCCGGTCGCGGGCGACCTCGACGCGGAGCCGGTCCGAGAGCGCGTTCACCACCGAAGAGCCGACCCCGTGAAGCCCGCCGGAGGTCTCATAGGCGTCGCCGGAGAACTTGCCGCCGGCGTTGAGCGTGCAGAAGATCACCTCGAGGGCGGATTTTTCGGGCAGTTTCGGATGGGGTTCGGTCGGGATGCCCCGGCCGTTGTCGCGCACGGTGACCGAGCGGTCCTCGTGCATTTCGATCTCGATTCGGCTGGCATGGCCGGCGACGGCCTCGTCCATCGAATTGTCGACGATTTCGGCGACCATGTGGTGGAGCGCGCGCTCGTCCTTGCCGCCGATATACATCCCCGGCCGGAGCCGAACGTGCTCCATATCGTCGAGCACCTCGATCGAGGTGGCGTCGTAGGTCTCGGCGGTCTTGCCGGAAAGAAGATCGTCGGCCATGGCCCTGCTCGCGTGCTTTTCTTGGTTGGGCGGAGGATACGCGCGGGCCGGCAGAGGGGCAATGGCGCTGGGTGAGAACCGCGGCTCCGGCGCCACGATTGGTGCCGAAATTCGAACGAATTGTTTACGATCTGTTAAGGAGTGAAGTTCACTCTTGAACCCGGCCGCACCGCGTATATGTTCCCGCTTGGGTTTAGGTGAGAGGGCCGTCGCCCTCCCTTAGCGAGTGAGGCTGATGAGACATTTTCTTTACGCCGCTGCCATTGCAGCTCTGAGCGCAACCGGTGCCGCAGCAGCGACGATCTCCGTCACAGATTTCTCCGCCGGCGCCTATCAGGCGGCGGTCGGACCGAGCGACAAAAATGTCGTGGAGGACTTCGAGAGCTTCTCGGAAGGCAATGTGGCAAGCGGCTGGTCGGATTCCGCCGTGGGCACTTTCTCCGCGCTTGGCGGGACCGGCAGCGGCGGCACGGTGAGCGGCAGCACCTCTTCGGGGAACTTCGCCGGCAACGACGGGTCTCAGCTCGCGATTCGCGACGGTTCGGTCTATGGCCGCTCGAGCACCACCGCGGCCCTCTCGGGCGACGGCGGTGACGACAAGTTCCTCGACAGCAACGACACGTCCGGCATCGCCTACGAAGCCTCGCTCGGCGGCGGGATGTTCGACCGGATCGTTCTGACGCTGACCGACGCCACGGATTCCGGCGGGCTCCTGAACATCACGGTGAACGGCGTGACCGAGACGATCTCCGGTCTCGGAGACGGCGCGGTCCAGATCGTCGAGATCGCGTTCGACAGCGCCGTCTCGACCGCTTCGATCCTCTTTGAGAATGTCGATGGGAACGGCAACGCCGTCCTCAACGACGGGTTCTCGATCGACGACGTGACGCTTTCGGCGGTGCCGCTTCCGGCAAGCGCTTGGCTTCTGATCGGCGGGTTCGGCGCCCTCGCGGCGATGCGGCGGCGCAAGCGCGCGCAGGCCTGAACGTCCCCGCCAGTCGGGCTTTGAAAATACGCGCGGCGCGCTTGGACGAACAGGTTCGGTGCGCCGTTCTTCGTCTCTCCCTGGCGCTGCAATCGGCCCCTCAGCCCGCAGGCCGGCAGCGCAGCATCCAAAGGTTTTCGGTCGGGTCCAGCGCACGGTGCTGTGAGCGGATGGTCAGCCGCGCCTCCCGCGCGCAGCGGTCGCCGGGCGGCCCGATGTCGAGCCGGTATCGGGTGACGTCGCGCAGGCCGCGCCGGGCGGTGGCGACGAGACCGCCGCCGCTCTCCTCGGCCACCCGGTAGCGCTGGCGCGACGCCCGGAAGGCCGGGGCGGTGGACGCCACCGTCAGCCGGGCGCCGTCGCGGCTGATCGAAAACACCTTATCGAGGTTGTTCTGCACGAAGGCGCTTTCGGGCCCGGCGGTGTCCGACCGCATCGCCACCGTCGTAGAGGCAAGCGGAAACGCCGCGGCACTGCCGGCCCCGGCAAGGGCGAGGCTCAGCGCCAGGACTGCGGTTTTCGGCGAGGGGGTCATGGCACGGGAGGCTAGCGCGGTTCCCCCGCCGGGCCAGCCCCGCCCCCCTTGCCCGGGCGGGAACCGAAGCGTAGGGGAGGCGCCATGTCGACAATCGAGCCTCAGCCGGTTTCCGCACCGGGTGCGGGCTTTCACGCCCGCCGTCTCCTGGTCCTCGGGCTGCCGCTCATCGGCAGCCGGCTGGCGCAGTTCGCCATCGGGATGACCGATACCGTGATGATCGGCCGCTACGACGTGACCGCGCTCGCCGCGCTGACCATCGCGACGACGTTCTTCTTCGTGCTCTTCCTCGTCGGCTCGGGGTTCGCGACCGCAGTGAGCCCGATGGTGGCGAGCGCCCTGGCGGAAGGCGACACGCGGCGGGTGCGGCGGATCACCCGGATGGGGCTCTGGCTCTCGGCGCTCTATGCCGCTGTGGCGGTGCCGGTGATGCTCGTCGGCGAACCGCTGCTTCTCGCGCTGGGGCAGGACCCGGAGGTTGCCCGGCTCGGCGGGCTCTATCTGTCTGTCGCCGCCTGGGGTCTGCCGCCCGCGCTCGTTGTCATGACGATGACGAGCTACTTCTCGGCGCTTGAACGGACCCGGGCGATCCTGATCGTCACGATCGGGACGGCGGTCCTGAATGCCCTCATCAACTACGCGCTGATCTTCGGCAATTTCGGTGCCCCGGAACTGGGACTGGTCGGCGCCGCCCTCGCGTCGGCGACGATCAATGTCGTCGGCGCGGCGGCCCTTCTTGTCCACGCGCTTCGGGCGACGCCGGAGAACGAGCTCTTGCGCAACATCTGGCGCCCCGACTGGCCGGTCTTTACCGGGGTGTTCCGGCTCGGCTGGCCCATCGGGCTCACATGGCTCTCCGAGGTCGGGCTCTTCGGCGGGGCGTCGGTGATGATGGGCTGGGTCGGCAAGGTGGAGCTTGCCGCCCACGGGATCGCGCTTCAGGTCGCTTCGGCCACCTTCATGGTGCATCTCGGCCTCTCCCAGGCCGCCACGGTGCGCGCGGGCCGGGCCTGGGGCGCGCGTGACCGGGAGGGGCTGCGCGGCGGAGCGGGTGTCGCCATGGGGATGTCGATGGCCTTCGTCGCGGTGACGGTTGCGGTTTTCCTGACGATGCCCGGGCTTCTCGTCGGCCTCTTCGTCGACCCCGCCGACCCCGCGCGGCCGGCCCTTCTGGCCGCCGGGGTGGTGCTCTTGGCCTATGCGGCTTTGTTTCAGCTCTTCGATGCGGGGCAGGTCATGGCGCTTGGGCTCCTGCGCGGCATTCAGGACACCAGGGTGCCGATGGTGATGGCGGCGTTGAGCTATTGGGGCATCGGGTTCCCGGCGGCTTACATTCTCGGCATTCTGCTCGGCCTCGACGGGCCCGGCATCTGGCTGGGGCTGTCGCTGGGCCTCGCGGTCGCCGCAGGACTTCTGAACTGGCGTTTCTGGCAGGGGCGGATGCTTCGGGGTCTGTGAGCCGCCGGGGGGCCTTCTTTGTTCCAGAAATACTCAAAAGAAGACCCCGTCCGGCGGCCGGGTGCCAGGGGCTACTCAGGAGAGCGTCCGGAGCCAGTCCATCACCGCGCCGCGCACCGACTGGGCGCCCGAGCCCCGGGCCTTGTCGATGACCCGGCGTGCCTCGTCGAGGTTCACCCGGCGGATCAGCGATTTCACCGGGCCGATGGAAGCGGGGCGCATCGACAGGGTCCGGAGCCCCATCGCCGCAAAGCACACCGCCTCGACCGGGCGCCCGGCATCCTCGCCGCAGAACGACAAGGGCGTGGCCGTCTGCCGGCAGCGTTCGACGATCTGTTCGATGAAGGTCAGGTAGGAGACGTTGAGAGTGTCGTAGCGGCGCCGGACCCGTTCGTTCTCGCGGTCGGCGGCGAAGAAGAACTGTTTGAGATCGTTGCCGCCGATGGAGATGAAATCGGCCATCTCGTAGAATTGCCGGGGCGCAAAGGCCAGCGATGGCGTTTCCAGCATCGCGCCGATTTCGACATGTTCGGGCAGGATATGGCCGAGGCGCTCTTCGCGGTTGAGTTCGTCGAGGACGGCGGTGCGCGCGGCCTTGTACTCGTCGAATTGCGCGACAAAGGGGAACATGACGGTCAGGCGGCGGCCGGCGGCGGCGCGAATGAGCGCCTGGAGCTGCATCCGCATCACGCCGGGCTTGTCGAGCCCGACCCGGATCGCCCGCCAGCCGAGGGCGGGGTTCGGCTCGTCCTGGGGCTTCATGTAAGGCAAGACCTTGTCCGACCCGATATCGAGGGTGCGAAAGACCACCCGCTTGCCGCCGGCGGCATCGAGCACGCGGGCATAGATCGCGGCCAGTTCGCCGCGTTTGGGGACGGTGCTGCGGGCGAGAAACTGAAGCTCGGTCCGGAAAAGCCCGACCCCCTCGGCGCCGGAGGTCCCCAGCGACGGCAGATCGGCGATGAGGCCGGCATTCATGTGGAGCTCGACGACCGAGCCGCAGCGGGCCTCGGCGGGCTGGTCGCGCAGACCCGCATAGCGCTCCTGGGCCTTGGCCTGCATCGCGATCTTGTCGCGGAACGCCGTCACCACGGTGTCGTCGGGTCTAAGATGCGCCACCCCCTGATCGCCGTCGACCATGATGTGATCGCCGTTCAGGGCCTCTGTGGTAATGCCTTCGGCGTTGATGATGAGCGGGATCGCCCAGGCGCGCGCGACGATGGCGGCATGGCTGCCGACCGAGCCCTGTTCGAGAACGATGCCTCTGAGCCCGGTGCGCCCGTAATCGAGAAGCTCGCCGGGGCCGATGTTGCGGGCCACGAGGATCGCGTCCTTGGGCATCTCGGCACCGGTGTCCTTACCCTGCCCGGTGAGGGTGCGCAGAAGGCGGTTCGACAGGTCGTCGAGGTCGTGGAGCCGCTCGCGGAGATAAGGGTCGGGGACGGCGGCCATCCGCGCCCGGGCCGCCGATTGCTCTTTCTCGACGGCGGCCTCGGCCGAGAGCCCCGAGGCGACATCGGCCTCCATCCGTTTCAGCCAGGAGCGGGACTGGGCGAACATCCGGTAGGCTTCGAGCACCTCCCGGTGGTCCTTTTCGAGCGCGCCGGCATCGTCGAGCATGGCGTCGAGCGAGCCGCGAAGGGTCTCGACGGCGTCGCGCAGCCGGTCGAGTTCGACATCGGGGTCCTCGGCGATGGGGTTGGTGACCATCACCCGCGGTTCGTGGAGCCAGACATGGCCCTCGGCGGTGCCCTCCTGGCCGATGCCGCCGCGGAACATCGCCGGTTGCTTGTGGCGCACCGAGAGGGCTGCGCCTTCGCCGACGAAGGCGCCGAGTTCGGCCATTTCGGCGATAACCATGGCGACGACTTCGAGCGCATAGACCTCGTCGGCGGTGAACTCGCGCTTCGTCTTCGACTGGACCACGAGGACGCCAAGGGTCTCGCCAAGGCGCTGGACCGGCACCCCGAGAAAGGACGAATAGACCTCCTCGCCGGTCTCGGGCATGTAGCGAAAACCGCGCGTCGCGGGGGCGTCGGCGGTGTTGACCGGCTGCGCGCGCCGGGCGACCCGGCCGACGAGCCCCTCGCCGACGCGCATCCGCGTCTGGTGGACCGCTTCGGGGTTGAGCCCTTCGGTGGCGCAGAGCTCCAGGGTTTCGGCGTCGCGGAACAGGTAGATCGAGCAGACCTCCGAGCCCATCGAGCTTGCGATCAGCGCCACGATCCGGTCGAGACGGGCCTGGCCGGCGCTGTCTTCGGCCATGGTTTCGCGCAGTCGGCGGAGTAGCCGTCGGCTCTGGGATTCGGGGTCGCGTGCCATCCTGCCCTGTCGTTCGCGCAACATTTTGCCGCGTCCGCGCCACCATAGCGCGAGGAGGCGGGGGAGGGGAAACGGGTTTTGCCGGGGCGGATGGGGGCGCTGCCCCCGCCCGGCCCCATGGCGGGGCCGGGCTCCCCCGCGGTATTTCTGGCCAAGATGAAGAGCCTTGCGGGGTGGCCTCGATCGTGGGAAGGCTCTGGGTATGCGGGCTTTGTCGCTGCTTCTGGCTCTTTCGATCCTTGCCGCCTGCGCTCCCGACCGGGTCGAGGCGCCCGAGCCGGATGCGGCCTTCACCGCGCGGGCGGTGGGGTATCTCGACGGGCTCCAGGGCCCCAGCATTGCCGGAGACCGGGAGTATTGCGGTTACTTCGGGTATGACGCGGCCGGCGATTTTGCCGCGAGCGGCCCGTTCGAGGGGGGCGAGGATTATTGCGACGCCGCGCTTCCGCGCGACCTCGACGTCGTCGCCTCCTACCACACCCACGGCTCCTACGGGGTCGAATACGATGCCGAAGTGCCGAGCCCCGAGGATGTCGACACCGACGTCGCCGAGGGCGTCTTCGGCTATGTCGCAACCCCCGGCGGGCGGGTCTGGCTGATCGACTGGCGCACCGGGACCGCGACCCAGGTCTGCGGCGTGGCCTGCGTCACCCAGGACCCCGCGTTCGATGCCCGCGAGGCCGGCACCGTGGGCCGGGTCTATTCGCGCGCGAGCCTCGCGGCCCGGTTCGGCTATTAGGGGGGAGGCGGGCCGGGGGAGGTCGGCGTGCCCGGCTCGAACCGAAGATATGCCCGTTCCGGGCTCGACCCCGGGACCTCGGCGAACGGCGCGCTTCATCCGATCGGGGCCCCGGGTCAAGCCCAGGGCGGGGTGCCCGATGGGCGGACCGGCCCCCCGCGGCCGCCATCGCGCGCTGGCGCTTCAGGCGGCCCGTTCGAGACCGAAACTGTCGTGGAGGGCCTGTACCGCAAGCTCCATGTATTTCCGGTCGATCAGCACCGAAATCTTGATTTCGGAGGTGGTGATGACGCGGATGTTGATGCCCTCGTCGCGGAGCGCGCGGAACATCTGCGCCGCGACCCCGGCATGGCTGCGCATCCCGATGCCGACGACGGAGACCTTCGAGACGTCCGTGTCGGCGACGAGATCGTGGAAATTGATCTCGCCCTTCGCCTTGGCCTCGACCATCGCCTTTTCGGCCCGGGCCACCTGATCGACCGGGCAGGAGAAGGTCATGTCGGTGCGCCCGTCCTCGGAGATGTTCTGGACGATCATGTCGACATTCACCCCGGCCTCCGAGAGCGGCGTGAAGATCGCCGCCGCGATCCCGGGGCGGTCGGCGACGGAGACGAGGGTCATCTTCGCCTCGTCGCGCGAATAGGCGACACCTGCGACGACATTGCTTTCCATGATGTCCTCCTCGGCACAGACGAGCGTGCCTGCGTTTTCGTCGTTGTCCTCGAAGCTCGACAGCACGCGCAGGCGCACCTTGTAGCGCATGGCAAGCTCGACCGACCGGGTTTGCAGGACCTTGGCCCCGAGCGAGGCAAGCTCGAGCATTTCCTCGAACGCGATCTTTTCGAGCTTGCGGGCCTTGTCTGTGATCCTGGGATCGGTGGTGTAGACGCCATCGACATCGGTGTAGATGTCGCAGCGCTCGGCGCCGAAGGCGGCGGCGAAGGCCACCGCGGTGGTGTCGGACCCGCCCCGGCCGAGCGTCGTTATGCGGCCCTCCGGCGAGACACCCTGAAAGCCCGCCACCACGGCGACCTTCATGCCTTCGGCGAATTTCGCGGCGATGTTCCCGGTGGGGATCTCCTCGATGCGTGCCGCGCCGTGGGCGGAGGTCGTACGGAGCGGCACCTGCCAGCCCTGCCAGGAGCGCGCCGGGACCTCCATTTCCTGCAAGGTCAGCGCCATGAGCCCGGCGGTGACGTTTTCGCCCGAGGAGACGACCGCGTCGTATTCGCGGGCATCGTAGAGCGGGGCGACGTCGTCGACGAGCCCGACGAGCTTGTTGGTTTCGCCGGCCATGGCCGACACGATGACGATCACCTCATAGCCCGCCGCGACCTCGCGGCCCACGCGCTTGGCCGCACGGCGGATGCGGTCGGGTGTGGCGACAGAGGTGCCGCCGAATTTCATCACCAATATGGGCATCTGCCCGCCGTCCCTTGTTCCGGAGCCGGTCCTTACGCAAGGGCCCCGGCGGGTGCAAGGCGGTCAGTTGGTCTTGGCGCGGGGGGTGAAGGGCAGCGGTGCCACCGGCACGCCGTCCTCGATGAGCGCTTTTGCGTCCTCGGGTTTGGCCTCCCCGTAGATCGACCGGTGCGGGCGCTCGCCTTCATGCATCGCCCGCGCCTCGGCGGCGAATTCGAGCCCGACATAGTCGGAGTTCTTCTCGACCTCGGTGCGGAGTTTGGCCAGTGCCTTTTCCTTCTCGGTTTCGGCCGACGTGAGCGAGGCGGCCTTGTCGGCCGGGCGCACCTTCGGCGCCATCAGCGCCTTATCAACCTGCCTCGCCCCGCACTCGGGGCAGGCCAGTTGCCCGGCGGCCGCCAGCGTGTCGAACGCCTCGCCCGAGGCGAACCAGCTTTCGAAGTCGTGGCCTTCGGCGCATCTGAGGGCGTATCGGATCATCGGGGCAGCCCCTCCGCGGGGTCGGTCGTCATGACGCTGTTACCGTCAGAAATATCCCCATTTCGGGCGCGATCAATGCCCGTCCGGCCTCAGCGGCGCAGCGCGGCGGGGTCGAAACCCTTGATGAGCCGCGAAAGTTCCTTCTCGCCGATCTCGGCCGCGGCCTTCTTGAGACTGAACCATTTGCGCCGCCGTTCGCTGCGTTCCGGCCAGGTGCCGAGCAGGCGGCCCACCTTCACGGGATAGACGGCGACCATGCAGGGCAGGGCGGCGTCGAGATCGGCGTGCTTGACGTATGAGAAGACGCCGATACAGACCGGTGCGACCTTGCCCTCGACACCGGCCTCTTCGTGGGCCTCGCGGAGCGCGGCAGCCGGGGGTCTTTCGCCCGCCTCGGGCCAGCCTTTCGGGATCACCCAGCGGCCGGTGCGCCGGGAGGTCACGAGCAGCACCTGGAGCTTGCCGTTGCGCTCGCGCCAGCAGAGCCCGCCGTATTGGGTGCGTGCGCCGCCGATCCGGCGGGCCAGTTTCTTGAAGCTGGGATGGCTCATCGTCGGGCGAGCCTAGCATGGGCGGCGCCGGGTAAGAACCCGGTTGCCGGAGACCGTCGAGCGTTGACGGATTGTGCTGCGCCCACATGTTGGAGCCCTGGGACTCGGAGCGCGCGGTGGACCAAGCCAAACCGATCGGCCCCCTGATGCTGGGCCACGACATCTACCGGGCGTCGAGCTATGGCGCCGGGCATCCTTTGCGCATCCCGCGGGTGTCGACGGTGATGGACCTTTCCCGGGCGCTGGGCTGGCTGCCGCCGGGGCGGTTCCGGACCTCCCCGCGGGCCAAGCCGGCAGCACTGACGGGATTCCATACGCCCGACTATCTCGCCGCCCTCGAAGCGGCCGAGACCGACGGCGCGGTGAGCGAGGCCGTGCGCGCCCGCCACGGGCTCGGGACGACGGCGAACCCGGTCTTCCCGGAGGTCTGGCGGCGGCCGGCGACCTCCGCCGGGGGGTCGCTTCTGGCCGGCGAGCTGCTCGCGCGCGGCGGGGTCGTCTACCACCCCGCCGGCGGCACCCACCATGCCTTTCCCGACCGCGCGGCGGGGTTCTGCTATCTCAACGACCCGGTGCTGGCGATGCTGTCGCTGAGGCGCAGCGGGGCGCGGCGGCTGGCTTACGTCGATATCGACGCCCATCACGGCGACGGGGTGGAGGCGGCGTTCGAGGACGACCCCGACACGCTGGTGATCTCGGTCCATGAAGAGCGGCGCTGGCCGTTCACCGGGGCGCTGGAGGACGAAGGCGCGGGCCAGGTCTTCAACCTGCCGGTGCCGCGGGGGCTCAACGACGACGAGATGGCGGCGATCCGGGACGAGTTGATCCTGCCGCGGGTGGCTGCGTTCCGGCCCGATGCCGTCGTGCTGCAATGCGGGGCGGACGGGGTGGAGGAGGACCCGCTGTCGCGTCTGTCGCTGTCGAACAACGCCCATTGGGCGGTTGTCGCCGCCCTGCGGCCGCTCAGCCCCCGCTACCTCGTGCTCGGCGGCGGGGGGTACAACCCCTGGTCGGTCGGCCGGCTCTGGACCGGCGTCTGGGCGACGCTCTCGGGTGCGGAGATCCCGGACCGGCTGCCGCCGGCGGGCGAGGCGATCCTCCGGGCTCTGGTTTGGCACCGTCCGGGGCGGCCCCGCCCGACGCCGCCGGCCTGGCTGACGACGCTGCGCGACGCGCCGCGCCATGGCCCGGTCCGCGCGGAGGTCCGGGCCGGGCTCCGCGCCCTTGCCGGGCGGCGCTAGGTTGGGGTGTCGGCTGGTTCCCTCTCGGGGCGCCGTGTTTGGCCCTGAGCGGACGTGTGGGGTCAGCGCTCCCTGAACCAAGGTCCCACACGTCCCGGGCTTGACCCGGGACCTCGATCGACTTGGCACCCCGGCGGATCGGGGCCCCGGATCACGTCCGGGGCGGGTTTTGCCAAGAGCTGCCGGAGCAAGACCCGAACGGCCCCTTCCGGCCAAGACCGGCCCTTGCGGCCGACACCGATGCCTGCCGGGCCTCACCCCGCGAAAGCCTCCCGGTCGATGGTCAGGACCACCCGGCTGCCGGCGAACCAGGTGCGGCCGAATTCCACCACGCGGCCGTCGGCGTCCACGTTGACCGAGGAGGTATGCAGGAGCGGGTCGCCTTCGGAGAGACCGAGATGGAGCGCGATGTCGGGTGTGGCGCGTTCGGCCGAGAGGCGGGTCGAGGCGCGGGTGTAGTCGGCAACGCCCACCTCGGCGAGCGCGGCGGTGATGCTGCTGGTGCGCCCCAGTGCCGCCGCGAGCCCCGGCAGGCGGTGCTCGGGGAACCGGCTTTCGGCCATCGCCATCGGGGCGCCGTCGGCGAAGGAGACCGCCGCATAGACGCAGACCGGCGCCCCCTGGGGCAGCTTCAGAATGCGCGCGTCGTCGGCGGTGGCCTCGCGGATGTCCACCGAGAGCACCTTCTTGTCGGGGGTCAGCCCCGCGGCGAGGAGGTTCTGGTGGAACCGGACCCGGGTGCCGAGACGGTAGTCGATGGGACGCCCGACGACGACCGTTCCCGACCCGCGGCGCGATCTGACGAGCCCTTCCCCGGCGAGCACCTGCAAGGCATGGCGCACGGTATGCCGGTTGACGCCGAACCGGTCGGCCAGAGCGCTCTCGGCAGGAAGCTTGGCGCCGGGCGGATAGGCGCCCTCGGCGATATCGCCGCGCAGCGCCTGGGCGATGAACTGAAAGAGCGGTGTTCGCTTTGGGGCCGTCATCGAAGCGTCATCCAAATTTCACATAGGCGGGACTGGCGGGCTGCGCGGGTTTCGGTCATAATGTGTCTAGTTGTATAGGAATGCAAGGACCTGTCTAGGTGGCCGATGCACCTTCCGAAAACCGCCGCCGCTGGATGGGGCTTCTGGCCCGGTCCCCGGCGCGCGCGGCAGAGCTCGCAGCCGAGGCCGGGCTCGATGCCCCCCACACGCTCCTGCGCCACCCAGAGATCGGCAGCGTCATGGTGCGCGGCCGGGTCGGGGCCACGGGCGGGGCCTTCAACTTGGGCGAAATGACGGTGACGCGGTGCAGTCTCCGCCTCGCCTCAGGCGCGGTGGGCCACGGCTATGTCCAGGGACGGCACCGGGAGGGGGCGCGGGCCGCGGCACTCATCGATGCGCTGATGCAGACGCCCGAGGCGCCGCGCGTCGAGGCCGGGGTGCTGGCCCGGCTTCGGGCCGAGGAGGCGGCCTGCCGGGCGCGGCGCGCCGGCAAGGCGGCGGCGACGAAGGTTGAGTTCTTCACGATGACCCGGGGAGAGAATGCATGAGCGACGTCCCGGCCCTAGAAGGCGGTTTCGCCGACCCCGCACGCGAAGCGGCGGCGGCGTTTCGCGGCCTCCTCGGCGCGATGGCGCGGCCCGGCCGGATCGAACCCTGCGGCGGGGCGGTGCCGCCGGCACCGATGTCGATTGCCGCCGGCAGCGCGCTCCTGGTTTTGTGCGACCCCGACACGCCGCTCCATCTGGCCGGGCCGTTCGACACCGCCGAGCTCGGCGACTGGGTTGCGTTTCACACCGGCGCGCCGCTGGCAAGCGCAAGCGAGTGCCGCTTCGCCGTCGGCCCCTGGGAGGCGCTTCAGCCGCTCGACCGGTTCGCGATGGGCACGCCGGAATACCCCGACCGCTCCGCCACGCTGATCGTCGAGATGGCGGACCTCGCCGCCCACGGCGCGCGGCTGACAGGGCCCGGGATCGAGACGGAGGCGTTCCTGTCGCTGCCCGAGATCGCGGCATTCGAGACCAACCGGCGGGCCTTTCCGCGCGGCCTCGATTTCATCCTGACCAAGGGGTGCCATGTGGCGGCCCTACCGCGGACGACCAAGGTGGAGTAGGGAATGTATGTTGCGGTGAAAGGCGGCGAACGCGCCATCGAGAACGCCCATGACTGGCTCGCCGAGGAGCGCCGGGGCGACCGCGATGTCGCCGAACTGACGGTTGCGCAGATCCGCGAGCAGCTCGCACTGGCGGTGAACCGGGTGATGGCCGAGGGCTCGCTTTACGACCCCGACCTCGCCGCACTGGCGATCAAACAGGCGCGGGGCGACCTCATCGAGGCGGTGTTTCTGATCCGGGCCTACCGGACGACCCTGCCGCGCTTCGGCTATACCGCACCGGTCGATACCGGCGCGATGCGCTGCGACCGGCGGATATCGGCCACCTACAAGGACCTCCCCGGCGGCCAGGTCCTGGGGCCGACCTTCGATTACACCCACCGGCTGATCGACTTCAAACTCGCCGCCGACGGGCAGGCGCCCGAGGTCCGCCCGGCGCGCGAGGGCGCCGCGGAGCCGGTGCCCCATGTGACCGGGTTTCTGAACGCCGAAGGTCTCATAGAAACCGCCGGGGACGACGGCGACGCGCCCGGCGACCTGACCCGGGAACCCCTCGAACTTCCCGCCGACCGGGCCTTGCGGCTCCAGGCGCTGGCGCGGGCCGACGAGGGCTTCACCCTCGGCATGGCCTATTCCACCCAGCGCGGCTACGGGCGCACCCATGCTTTCGTGGGCGAATTGAGGATCGGGGCGGTGGCCGTCGAGATGGAGGTCCCCGAGCTTGGGTTCTCCATCGAGATCGGCGAGGTGGTGCTCACCGAATGCGAGACGGTGAACCAGTTCAAGGGGTCGAAGACCGAGCCGCCGCAGTTCACCCGGGGCTACGGGCTTGTCTTCGGCCAGTCCGAGCGGAAGGCGATCTCGATGAGTCTTGTGGACCGGGCGCTCCGCTGGGAGGAGCTTGGCGAGGACGACACCGGAGCGCCGGCGCAGGATGCCGAGTTCGTGCTCTACCATGGCGACAACATCCAGGCGACCGGGTTTCTCGAACATATCAAGCTGCCCCATTACGTGGATTTCCAGTCCGAGCTGGAGCTCATCCGGAAGCTCAGGCGGGAGGCGGTTGAGGCCGTGCCGGAGGCGGCGGAATGAGGGCTGTGGCTGCAGCCCCCTCCCTGGCCCTCCCCCCGGTGGGGGGAGGGGACGCCTGCGTCGAGGTTAACGCCTCCTTAGAGAATCTGCGCACAGGCTGCCGCCCATCGTCCCCTCCCCCCACCGGGGGGAGGGTTAGGGAGGGGGGTAAAATGTCCGGGTTCCAAAACGACCGCCAGAGACAGACCGCCAAACGTCTCCGCCGCGAGATGACCGACGCCGAACGCCGGCTCTGGTATCACCTCCGCGCGCACCGTTTCTTCGGGCTCTCGGTGCGCCGCCAGGCCCCCATCGGCCCCTATATCGTCGACTTCCTGATTCCGTCGCGCCGTACCGTCATCGAAGTCGACGGCGGCCATCACGACGCGGCCACCGATGCCGCCCGCACCGCCTTCCTCAACGCCAAGGGCTACCGCGTCCTGCGCCTGTGGAACCTCGACGTTCTGACCAACACCGAAGGTGTGCTCGCCCATCTCGCCGCGGAACTGACCCGATGACCGACCAGCATTACAACTTCGCCTATCTCGACGAGCAGACAAAGCGGATGATACGTCGCGCGCTTCTCAAAGCCGTCGCGCTCCCCGGCTACCAGGTGCCTTTCGCCTCCCGGGAAATGCCAATGCCTTACGGTTGGGGCACCGGCGGGGTGCAGGTGACGGCGGCCACGCTGACGCCGGACGATACGCTGAAGGTGATCGACCAGGGTGCGGACGACACCACCAACGCGGTCTCGATCCGGAAGTTCTTCGAACGCACCGCCGGGGTCGCGACGACCACGGCCACCGCAGAGGCCAGCGTCATCCAGACCCGCCACCGGATCCCCGAAGAGGACCTCACCGAGGATCAGATCCTCGTCTATCAGGTGCCGATCCCGGAGCCTTTGCGGTTCCTCGAACCCCGCGAGACCGAGACCCGGAAGATGCATGCGCTCGAAGAATACGGCGCGATGCATGTCAAACTCTACGAAGACATCTCGCGCCACGGCCATATCGCCACCGCCTATGCCTACCCGGTGAAGGTCGAGGAGCGTTATGTGATGGACCCTTCGCCGATCCCGAAGTTCGACAACCCCAAGCTCGAAAGCCGCGCCCTTCAGCTCTTCGGAGCCGGGCGCGAGCACCGCATCTATGCCCTGCCGCCCCATACCAAGGCCGTTTCGCTCGATTTCGACGACCACCCGTTCGACCCCTCGAAAGCGCCCCATCCTTGCGGGCTTTGCGGCGCCGAGACGAGCTACCTCGACGAGATCATCACCGACGATCGGGGCGGGCGGCTCTTTGCCTGTTCGGACACCGACTTTTGCGCGCGGCGGCGCGCGGCGGGCCATGTCGGTCCTGCTTTGGAGGCCGCCCTATGACCCCCCTTCTTTCTGTCCATGGGCTGACGAAAACCTACGGCGCCCAGATCGGCTGCGCCGACGTGGCCTTGGAGCTCCACCCCGGCGAGGTCCTGGGCGTCGTCGGCGAGAGCGGGTCGGGGAAATCGACGCTTCTGTCCTGCATGGCGGGGCATCTGACCCCCGATGCCGGCGAGGTCGTCTTCGACACCCGCGCCGAGGGGCCCCGCGACGTGCTGAAGATGTCCGAGCCCGAGCGGCGGATGCTCGGGCGTACCGATTGGGCCTTCGTGCATCAGAACCCCCGCGACGGGCTCCGGATGGGCGTCTCGGCCGGCGGCAATGTGGGCGAGCGGCTGATGGCTGTGGGGGCGCGGCATTACGGCGAAATCCGCGAGGCCGCGACGGACTGGCTGGCCCGTGTCGAGATCGCCGAGACAAGGGTCGACGACCGGCCCTCGACCTTTTCGGGCGGGATGCAGCAGCGCCTCCAGATCGCGCGCAACCTCGTCACCGCGCCGAGGCTCGTTTTCATGGACGAGCCCACCGGCGGGCTCGACGTGTCGGTCCAGGCGCGGCTTCTCGACCTCTTGCGGGGCCTTGTGCGTGACCTCGGGCTCTCGGCCATCGTCGTGACCCACGATCTCGCCGTCACCCGGCTTCTGGCCCACCGGCTAATGGTGATGAAGGGCGGCCGGGTCGTCGAAGCCGGGCTCACCGACCAGGTACTCGACGACCCCCAGCACCCCTACACCCAGCTTCTTGTCTCCTCCGTCTTGCAGGTGTGAGCCGATGATCGAGATCGACGACCTTTCGAAATCCTTCACCCTCCACAACCAGGGCGGGGCGACGATCCCGGTGCTCGACGGCGCCCATCTTGCCGTCGCGCCGGGCGAATGCGTGGCGCTGACGGGCGCGTCGGGGTCGGGCAAGTCGACGCTGATGCGGATGATCTACGGCAATTACCTCGCCCGTTCGGGGCGCATCCTGATCGGCGGTCTCGACGTGGCCCGGGCCGCGCCCCATGAAATCATGGAGTTGCGCCGCACGACGCTGGGCTATGTCAGCCAGTTCCTGCGGGTGATCCCGCGTGTCCCCGCCGTGGAGGTCGTCGCCGAGCCGCGGCTTGCGGCCGGGGTCGACCGGGCGACCGCGCTTGCCGAGGCCCGGGCGCTGCTGGCGCGGCTGAACCTCCCCGAGCGGCTCTGGTCGCTCTCGCCGACGACGTTTTCGGGCGGCGAACAGCAACGGGTGAACGTGGCGCGGGGTTTTGTGCACCCTTACCCTGCGCTGGTGCTCGACGAACCCACTGCCAGCCTCGACGGGGTCAACCGCGACGTTGTGCTCACGCTGATCGAGGAAGCCAAGACGCGGGGGGCGGCGATCGTCGGCATCTTTCACGATATCGGCGCACGCGAGCGGGTCTGCGACCGCGAGATCGACGTCACCGGCTTTGCCCCGGCGCGGGTCGCGTGACCGGGCGGCTCGTCGCCGTCGTCGGCCCGTCGGGCGTCGGCAAGGACAGCCTGATCGCCGGGCTCGCCGCCGCGCGGCCCGGGCTAGAACCGGTGCGACGGACAATCACCCGGCCCGCCGCCCTCGGCGGCGAGCCGTTCGAGGGCATCGGCGAGGCGGAGTTCGACGCCCGCCGTGCCGCCGGCGCCTTCTGCCTCCACTGGCGGGCCCATGGGCTCGCTTACGGTATCCCGACGGCCGCCCTTGGCGCGGTCGAGGCCGGAGCGGAGCGGCTGGTGAACCTCTCCCGAGGCGTTCTGGCCGAGGCCGACCGGGTTTTTCCCGCGCTCCTCGTGATCCATCTGACGGCCTCGCCGGAGGTGCTCGCCGCGCGCCTCGCCGGACGCGGCCGGGAAACGGCCGGGGACATCGCCGCGCGACTGGCCCGAACCGCGGCGCCGCTGCCGGCGGGGCTCGACATCCACGAAGTCTGCAACGACGGCGCGCTCGACGAGACGGTCGCGGCCGCGCTCGCGGCGCTTCAGCCGGTGAGCGCGTAGCGGTGGAGCGCGACGAACCTCCCGTCTGGCCGTTGCCCCGCGACGGAGATCGAGCGGATCCGAAACGGCCGGGGCAGGGGCGGCAAGAGCCTCGCGGCCTCTGTCCGGGCGAGGGTCAGGTCGCGGTCCCCGAGCCGCCCGGTGAGCGTGAGATGGAAGCGGAATTCGTCGAGCACGTAAGGGTAGCCCCAGGCCGCAAGCATCTCGTCCTGGCGCGGCGTCAGCCCCCCGGCGCGGCGGCGGGCGAGGTCCTCTGGCGTCGGGGCGGCGCGAAACCCGTCGAGGTCTGTGACGATACGCGCGGCGAGATCGGCAAGCCCCGCCGCCCCGCCCTCGGGCACCAGGGCAAGGAAATGCCCCAGACCCGCAAGTTCCAGACCGCGCAGCTCCACCGCTGGGGAGGCGGCGGCAAGGGCGGCGACCGCGGCGAAGAGACCGTCCGCCGTCCGCCCTTCGGCAAGGCGAAACGGCGGCTTGAGCGTGCCGTGAAACCCGTATTTCCGGGGCGTTGCGGTGAATTCGGCGAGCGGCAGGTCCGTCTCGGGGTGGTCAACGGGGGCGGCAAGGGCCACATCCCATCCAAGCCAAGCCGCCCCGAAACCGGCGAGCGCGTCGTCCTCGGGCAGATAATAGACCGCATAGCGTTGGAATTCTGACATGGCGTCTTCCGTCCTTTCGCCTTTGCCGCCCGAACTCGCCTCCGGCTCAGAGCCTGTTCGCCTCGCCAACGCAACCCTCGTCCTGCCGGACCGGACGGTGACCGGCGGCCTCGTGCTCGAGGGCGGCCGGATCGCGGAGATCGTCGAGGGACCGGCGGCGCGGGGGGGCATCGACCTCGATGGCGACTTTCTCCTCCCCGGACTCGTGGAGCTTCACACCGACAATCTCGAGCGGCACATGCAGCCGCGCCCCGGCGTGTTCTTTCCCCATCTCTCGGCGATCCTCGCCCATGACGGGGAACTGGCCTCGGCCGGCATAACCACCGTCTTCGACGCGCTGCGCGTGGGCTCCGACAGGGGCGGAGGCGGCTACGGCAAATATGCCCGCGAGGTTGCAACGGAGCTTGCCGAGCTTCGGGCCGCGGGGGCTTTGCGCATTCGGCATCTGGTGCATCTGCGCGCCGAGGTCTGCTCGGAGACGCTCGTCGAGGAACTCGCCGAATTCGGCCCGGACGACCGCATCCGCCTCATCAGCCTGATGGACCACACGCCCGGCCAGCGCCAGTTCCGCGATATCTCCAAGCTCCGGGCCTACCACACCGGGAAGTACGGCACGCCGGAGGCGCAATTCCTCGACATGGTCGCCACCCGCATCGAGCAGCGCGAACGGATCGGCGACGCCCATGACCGCGCCACGGTCGCCGCTGCCGCCCGCTGCGGGGCGGTGCTCGCAAGCCACGACGACACAACCGGAAGCGATGTCGCGGCCTCGGTGGAAAACGGGGCGCGGCTGGCGGAGTTTCCCACCACCGAGGAGGCGGCCGCAGCCTGCCGGGCGGCAGGGATCGCGATCATCATGGGGGCGCCGAACGTGCTTCGGGGCGGGTCCCATTCGGGCAATGTGGCCGCGGTCGATCTCGCCCGGGCGGGGCTTCTCGACATCCTGTCGTCCGACTACGTCCCCTCGGCCCTGCTGCGGGCGGCGTTCGCGCTTGCCGCGCTTTGGAACGACCTGCCCCGCGCCATCGCCACCGTCACCGCCAACCCCGCCCGGTCGGTGGGGCTCGACGACCGGGGGCGGATCGAGGACGGGGCGCTGGCCGACCTCGTGCGGGTCAAGGTGCTGGGCGATACGCCGGTGGTGCGCGCGGTCTGGCGCGGCGGCGAGCGGGTCGGCTAGAAGGCGACGGGGTCTGGCGTCGGGCCGTCCCCGGCGACGGAGAACGCGACGCAAACGCATACCATGCCCCGGACCCGATCCGGGGCCCCGCCGCACCGAAGCGCGCCGCCCGTCGAGGTCCCCGGTCGCGCCCGGGACGCTGTTTTGGCCGTGGGCGGTGTCGGTCTTCGGACCACCACCCCCCGGGCCGCGCCCAGACAGAGTCCGGCCCCCCTTCCTCCGCCTCACCGGATCATCGTCAGCTTGTCCCAAGCGGCATAGTCCGGGCTGCCCTCGGAGCGGATTTCGCCCTGATAGCCGTATTCGACCATGTGAACCATCGTACTCCGGGGGGAGGCGAGGACCACGCCGTAGGCCTCCGGCAGGTCGGAGCCCGACAGGAGGCGCTCGGCGCCGAAATCGGGCCAGCCCTGGTGGTTCGTCCCCCGCGGGGCGGAGAACGGAATTCCGAGGAGCGAGCCCGCCAGCGGCAGGTGGCAATGGCCGTGGAAGATATGGGCGATGCGCCCGGCATGGGGGGCAAGGGTGGTGGCGAACCTTTCGGCATCGAGGAGCATGATCTCGTCGATGGGCCCGATCCCCACCGGCACCGGGTTGTGATGGAGAAAGAGCCAGACCGGCCCCGGCAGCGCGGCAAGCGTCCGGTCGAGCCAGGCCGCGCGCGCCGCGCAGAAATGGCCCGCATGGGTCTCCGGCCCCCAGGTGTCGAGGACGACCGCGTGCCCGAGCGAGAGCGGCGCGGTGTAGTGGACAAAGCCACCCTCGCCGGCAAGCTCGGGAAAGACCCTGAGAAATGTCGCCCGGTCGTCGTGATTGCCGATGGCGAGATGGACCGGCATCGGCAGCTTGCCGATGCGCACCTTGAGGCGGCGGTAATCGTCCTCCTCGCCCCAATCGGAAAGATCGCCGGTGATAAAAAGCGCCTCGGCATCCGACTGGGCCTCCATCGCGTGGGCAAGCGCCCGGTCGAAATTCGCGTTGGGGTCGCGGTCGGCGATGGTCTGGCCGGGGGTCGTGAGATGAATGTCGGTGAAATGGAGAAGTTTCATGGGCAGCGTCTTGTTCTGGCAGCCGGGCCTGGGCCCGGCGGGAAGGGGGCGGGCCGGACGCACCGGCCCGCCGGTTCGGAGGGTCAGGACCCCGAGGGAAGAAGGTCCTGCACCTCTTCGGAAAGCTCGATCTGAAGCTCCTTCATGTCCTCGAACTCGCCGGTGACGATGCCTTCGAGCCCGTCATAGATGACCTGGGTCGCGGCGAGCCCGTTATCGCCCGGGTAGGCCTGCCATTCGCGCAGGAGCGGAAGCTGGCGGACGGCCGTCGCCTTGGCGGGGTTGGCGTCGTAGAAATCGGCGAGGATGATCTCGTTGGCGGCCTGGTTCGGGGGCATGTAGCCGGTGGTGCGGGCGACATCGGCCGCGCCCTCGCCGGAGGTGATGAACTTCAGCCAGGCCCAGGCCGCATCGAGCACCTTCTGGTCCTCGCTCTGGGAGACGAGCATCGCCGAGTTCCCCCCGGCCGGGAGCCCCAGCGGACCGGCTTCGGTCAGGCCGGGGAATTCGTGGGTGACGAGGGTGAAATCGCCCATCGCCCGCTCGACCGCGCCGACGGCCGAGGTCGACCAGTACATCATCCCGATCTCGCCGGCGGAGAAGGAGGCGAGGGCCGATTTCCATTCGAGGTTCTGCATCTCGCAGCCGTCGAAAAGCCCGTCCATGGTTTCGAGCGCGACGAGCCCCTCGGGTTCGTCGAGGGTGAAGTCCGTGCCCATTACGGTCGGCTTGTCCTGGGACCACATCAGCGCCTGGAGGAACCAGTTCCCGGTGATGTTCCAGCCCCAGAACATCGGGTTGTCGACCCCGGCCTCGCGGAGCGCGACGCAGGCCTCGACGACCTCTTCCCAGGTGGTGGGCAGGTTGGTCTCGTCGTACCCGGCCTTGGCCATGGTCTCCATGTTGTAATAGCCCACCGGCAGCGAGATCGAGAACGGCAGGCCATAGACTTCGCCGTCGAACGTGCCGAGGTCGAGCATGGCTTTGTGGTAGCCGTCCTTCGCGAAGTCCTCCTCGGCGGCGATGAAGGGTTCGAGCGAGCGCGCGATGCCCTTTTCGACGAGGATCGCCTGGCGGTTGAGCCCTTGGGTGGTGACGTCGGGCAGGGTGCCGGCGACGGCTTCGCGGAGGATCGTATTGGTGCCGTCTTCGTAGGATTCATACGTTGCGCGGAACTTAACCTCGATATCCGGGTGCGCCTCGAGAAACTTCGGCAGGATCGTCTGATAGGTCACATCGAAAAGATGCGAATAGGGATAGGCGAATTCGATCACCGTCTTTTCTTGGGCCAGCGCCGGAGCAGCGGCGAAGACGAGTGCCATTGCGGTCAGGGTCTTTTGCATTAGGGTCTCTCCAGTTACCGATGGCGTCCGGGGTGGTTTGGCGATTGGCCCGGATGCCGGTTTTCCCCATAAAGCGGGATTTGGTGACCGGGGCGCCTGCGGGCGCCCCAATCGTTTTTGGATGGGGGCTATTTCATGCCAGACAGCGTGATCCCCTCGATGAAGCGGCGCTGGGCGAGCAGGAACGCCACGATGAGCGGGGTGACGATGATGCAGGCCGTGGCCATCATCGGCCCGAAATTGTCGCCGTCCGCGTCGCCTTTGAACTCACGCAGGCCCAAGGGCGGCGTGAAGAGGTCGCGGTTGCCGGTGATGACGATGCGGGGCCAGAAATAGTCGTTCCAATGGGCGACGACCGAGAAGATCCCGAAAGCGAGAAGTGCCGGGATGGCGGTGGGCAGCATGACGTTCCAGACGATGGAGTACTCGCTCATCCCGTCCATGCGGGCCGCGTCGATGAGGTCGTCGGGGACGGTCATGAAGAACTGGCGCATGAGGAATATGCCGAAGACCGAGATCGTCCAGGGGATGATGAGGGCGGCATAGGAGTTGGTGAGCCCCAGTTGGGCGAGCATGATATAAAGCGGCAGAGCGATGGCGTGGACGGGGATGAGGAGGCAGAAGAGCACCAGACCAAAGACCGCCTCGCGGCCCCAGAACCTCAGTTTCGCCAGAGCATAGGCGCAAGGCAGGGCGACGAGGACCTGGATGAGGAAGATCGAGACGGTGACGATCACCCCGTTGGCCAAGTACCGGATGAGAGGGGCTTTCTCAAAAGCGGTGGTGTAGTTGTAGTTGAGCGGGCGGACCATGCAGTCTTCTTCCGCGTTGCCCAGTTTGATGCAGAAATCGTCGCGGAAAAGCTCTTGGGCGCCGAAAAAGCCGCCGGTGTTCTGCATGATCTCGTGGGGGGCTTTGAAGGAGTAGCTCACCATCACGTAGAACGGCAGGAGGACGATGAGGGCGCCGAGGATCAAAACCGCGTGTTTTATCGCCTCCCGGGTGGAAAACCGAAAACCGCCCGAAGACGCGCCGTCGACGGCGCGTGGGGCGGCGTTTCGAAACGCCGCTTGCCCGACATCAGCCATAATGCGTCCTCCGTTCGACGAGCCAGCGCTGGATGAGGGTGAGGACCATCACGAAGACCAGAAAGATCATGGTGATCGCCGCCCCGATCCCCATGAGGTTCTGCTGGATCGCCTTTTCGTAGATCGCAAACATCATCACATAGACCGATTTCGACGGGCCCCCGCCTTGGGGGTAGAAGGCTTCGACGGTGTCAAAGACCTGGAAGGAGCGGATGATCGAGATCGTCACCACAAAGACGGTCGTTGGCCCCAGCATCGGCCAGGTGACGAGGCGAAACCGGTCCCAGCCGGAGGTGGCCCCGTCCATCTCGGCGGCGTGGTAGAGCGCGCGGGGGATCGAGGTGAGACCGGCGAGATAAAGCACCATGTTGAAGCCGAAGGCTTGCCAGACGCCGATGAAGGCGACCGTCCAGATCGCGTAGTCGCGGTCGGTGAGCCAGAGGGGGAAGGTTCGGTCGCAGCCCTTGGCATACCAGGGCCAGGCTTCGAGGAAGGTGCCGCAGCCGCGTTCGAGTGTGGCGTTGACGATGCCGATCGTGGGGTGGAGGGCGAACTCCCAAACGATGGCCATGGCGATGAGGGCGGCCATGACGGGGAGAAAGTAGATGGTTTTGTAGAGCGCGCCGAACCGGGTGAGGGAGTGGATCAAAAGGGCCGCCCCGAGGCCGAGGCCCACAGAGAGCGGGACCACCACGCCGACGTAGCGGAAGGTGGCGATGAACATCTTTTCATAGGTCGAGCGGGTGAAGATGCGCTCGTAATTCTCGGTGCCGACGAAGGATGCGCCACTGTTTCCAAGGGAATAGTCGGTGAAGCTCAGAGCGCCAGCAAGTGCTATGGGCAACAGGAGAATGAGCACCATCAGGATGAGGGCCGGGGCGACGAACCAGAGATGGGCGCGGCTCGCCATCGCTCAGGCGATCCGCACGAGTTCGGCCGCCTCGAAGCGCAGCCGCCGCCCGGTCTCGTCGAAGACGAGTGCCGCACGCGCGTCGGCATCGATGCCGACGGCCGCGCCGATCGCGAGATCGCGCGTCTCGGTGGGCGTGGTCCTGAGCACCACCGGCCGGTCGATGCCCTCGACATCGACATGGAGAAACACATCCGCCCCGAGGTTCTCGCGGTGCCGCACCGCCCCCTCGAACCCACTCGCGCCGGCCGGGGCCAGCGAGAGGTGTTCGGGACGCAGCCCGATGGCGACCTTCTGGGCATCGGTGGTGCGGAACCGGCCGAGGGCGGTGCCGAGGGCGCCGAGCCCGCCGGTGCCGTCGATCCGCCCCGGCAAAATGTTGATCGCCGGCGAGCCCACGAACCGGGCGACGTCGAGACTGTCGGGGTCGGCATAGACCTCCTCAGGCGCGCCGGTCTGGAGGATCGCGCCGTCCTGCATTACCGCCATCCGGTCGGACATGGTGAGTGCCTCGGCCTGGTCGTGGGTGACGTAGACGAAGGTCGTCCCGAGCCGGCGGTGGAGTTCGGAAAGTTCGGCGCGCATATGGACCCTGAGCGCGGCATCGAGGTTCGACAAAGGCTCGTCCATCAGAAACGCGACGGGGTTGCGCACCATCGCCCGGCCGAGGGCGGCGCGCTGGCGCTGGCCGCCCGAAAGCTGACCCGGTTTGCGGTCGAGGAGCGGTTCGATTTTGAGGATGCGGGCGGTCCTGTCGACCTCGGCGCGCAACGCCCGGTAGCGGTCCCGGGCGAGAAGCGGGCCGAGCACGGGGAGCCGGGCGGCGCGGGGGAGATCGCGCAGCTTCAGGGGCGTCATCATGTTTTCGGCGACCGTCAGATGCGGATAGAGCGCGTAGGATTGAAAGACCATCGCGAGGTTGCGCGCGGCCGCCCGAAGCCCGGTCACCTCCGCACCGCCGATGAGGACCCGGCCGCGGTCGGGGGCTTCGAGGCCCGCGAGTATCCGCAGCAGCGTCGATTTCCCGCAGCCCGAGGGCCCGACAAGGGTCAGAAACTCGCCCGCCCGGATGTCGAGGTCGACCCCGCCGAGCACGCGCGTCGCCCCGAAGCTTTTCTCGATCCCTTCCAGCGCAATCGCGGACATGGCAACCCTCGCCGTTTCCCGGTGCCAGCAGGCTAGAAGCGGGGGGCCACGATTCGGTGACGTCATATAAGCGTCGCTAATGCGGGGTAGGTTTTTGCCAGAATGGATGCCCATGTCGGAAACCTCGTCGCCTTTGCCCATGTCGTGCGCGAAGGCAGTATCTCGGAGGCCGCAATCCGGCTCGGGGTGAGCCAATCGGCGGTCTCCCAGCGGCTGCAGAAGCTCGAAACGGCGGTGGGCTCGAAGCTCTATGTGCGCGACCGCGACGGGGTGACACTCACGGCGACCGGCCAGGACCTCTATGCGCTGGCCGACCGGCAGGCCGAGCTCAACCAGCTCATCGGCGAGAAGATCTCGGGCTATTCCGATGCCGACGAGGGCCAGCTCAACATCATCGCCAACGCACCCTTGCCCGCCCTGCGCCTGATCGGCGCCTTCGCCCGACGGCGGCCGCGGGTGAAGCTGAGCTTCACGCTTTATGACTGGACGACGAGCGTGGAACTCCTGCGCGACCGAAAGGTGGACGTGGCAGTGATGACGGCCCTGTCGCCCTCGCCGCAATGGACCTCGATCCGGATCGGCGAGACCCGCTACGGGGCGTTCTTTCCCACCGGCCACCGGCTGTCGGGCCGCGACGTCGTCCGGCTTTCCGATCTCGCCGACGAGACCCTGCTTTTGCCGGAGGCCGGTTCTCTGACGGAGCGGGTCGTCGGCCAGGCGCTGGCGGAGGCCGGCATCGCGCCGCGCCGGGTCATCCGGCTGACCACCTTTCCGCTGATGAAGGAGGCGATCCTCCACGGGGTCGGGGTGGGATTGTTCCTGAAGGACGCGACGGGCGATGCGCCGGGGATGGTCTGGCGGCCGGTGGCCGAGTTGGGCGAGACCTTCGATGTGAGCCTCGCTGTGCCGCGCGGCAAGGAAAGCCTGCGGCTGGTGAAGGCGTTTCTGATGGCGCCGGAGTGTTGTTAGGGCGGTGAGGTGCGGCGGAACGCGGGGCGTTGGTTTTTGGCCTTGGGTGGACGTTTGGGTCTTGCTCCGGTAGCCCTTGGCGAAACACGCCCCGGACTTGATCCGGGGCCTCGATCCACCGGAGTGCCAAGCCTATCGAGGTCCCGGGTCAAGCCCGGGACGTGGGGGGCAATGTGATCGGAGGAGCGGACAAACGAACGTCCGCTCCAAGCCAAAACAGTCCAACCCCAGCGACGCCCAGCCCCTAGAACACAACCCCCATCCGCAGGATGAAGCACCCGTAGGGCCGGCTCTCAGAACAGGCGACGACCGCGAATGCGCCCTCTGCATGGGCATAGAAAGCC